>NZ_JBFRCM010000108.1:0-205 GCF_040965735.1 Paraburkholderia sp. BR10936 | reverse complement strand
GCGGAGAAGCCCGCGCTATAGTTGGTTTTGGAAACGTGGAAACTCGCTAAGTATTTGTAGTTTTTAATATTTTCGCGAGATTTGTAATCATCAGGTGGCGGGTTCGAGTCCTGCAGCCGGCACCATACACAGCAAGGGGTTACGCGATGTTTGCGTAGCCCCTTGCCGTTTCCAAAACACCCTCCGCGTTTCCAAAATTCATCAA
>NZ_JBFRCM010000107.1:0-208 GCF_040965735.1 Paraburkholderia sp. BR10936 | reverse complement strand
CGTGCCGCCCAGCGTGACCGCGCTGTGCTTCGACGTGTCGTACATCACTGCATCGGCCAGCTGGCCATTGATGTTCGTGACGTCGCCTTGCAGGTTCGTGATGTCGGTCGTGTTCTGTGTCACGCGGGCATCCAGGTTCGTAATCGCCCCACCTACGCTGTTGTAGGTGTCTCCACCCACGTTATACGTCGGGTTCGAGATCGAGCCA
>NZ_JBFRCM010000106.1:0-218 GCF_040965735.1 Paraburkholderia sp. BR10936 | reverse complement strand
GCGTACCATCCATCTCATTGTCTGCCTCGCTTTTTTTCGATTTCGGTTACCACGGTAGCAGCTAGCACGAGGTGCAGATCATGGATTCTTCTGCATGCTGCTGCGTGGCAGTCTTCATCGACCGCAAAAAGTGCATTGGGTTGGCGGTTATCCAGTCCTGCATTCTTATTCTCCTATATGGCGCATCACCCGTTGGCCTAAAAATAGCCGGTCAACCC
>NZ_JBFRCM010000105.1:0-218 GCF_040965735.1 Paraburkholderia sp. BR10936 | reverse complement strand
TGATCGACTGGCCGACGCCCGGCATTAGTGAGCAACAGATGCTTCCAGACTTCCCACCTCGCGAAAATTCCGCCAACTGAACCCCTCCCACTCCGGTGTCTTTCCCCGAAGCCGTTTGAATCCAGAAGTCGTGGATATAGTCCTCTGTATAGTTAGTACTCCATGCCGACGCATCGACGTAGCCACTCGGGTGACCGATGGCGCAGCCGGCGAGTATG
>NZ_JBFRCM010000104.1:0-219 GCF_040965735.1 Paraburkholderia sp. BR10936 | reverse complement strand
CGATATTGTGGCCGGGAAAGAAACGTACAATCAAAAAATTCATCGCGTCAGGCGCGCTCGACGTCGCACCCGCGACTGCCACGTCTTTGCTGTACGTCTTCCACTCTGACCTGGTTTCTTGCCGCCCTCCAATGCGCCACACCACCCTGATCGTTTTCCCGACGCCTGGAATTCGCGAACAGCATTCGGAAGATCCCGTCCCCCCCTAGAGAATTCCTT
>NZ_JBFRCM010000103.1:0-243 GCF_040965735.1 Paraburkholderia sp. BR10936 | reverse complement strand
CTTCGTCTCCGAAGAGACTGGCCTCACACCCTTGAATCCCGCGCCCGGATTTGCCAAAGCGCCTTCTCCAATGCAAGGACCGGGACTTCCAACACCCGGACAACCTTCCGCGATCCGTCCCCCCATCTTCAGACAGGATTTCACGTGTCCCGCCCTACTTGTCGTACACCTAGTTCTTCCATTCCGCCTTCGCCTACGGGGCTATCACCCACTATGGCCGCACTTTCCAGAGCGTTTGGCTGA
>NZ_JBFRCM010000102.1:0-246 GCF_040965735.1 Paraburkholderia sp. BR10936 | reverse complement strand
CGCTTATACGCTTGCGGTTTCCATCGAAAAGGACGAGGAAAGCCGGGCGCCATTCGATCAAACACTGATGACGCAAGCCACGCCGCCTGCGCGGCTACCCGCAGCGAGCCTGCCGGGCACGCCGGAGACCCGCCCCGCAGCCCCGCGTGCGGACGACTCGGCAGTGCTGGACGCATTGCTGGAGGGCCTCGGCATCGCGCCCGCCGATGTTGCCCACCTGAGCGCGCCGGAAGTCGCGCGCCTCGC
>NZ_JBFRCM010000101.1:0-253 GCF_040965735.1 Paraburkholderia sp. BR10936 | reverse complement strand
CCATCGGTGCTTCGCCGCGCAGCACGCGCTCGGCACGGCCAAGGTCGCCGTCCGAAATCGTCTTGTTGAAATACAGCCCGAGCAGGATCGACACCGGCGGCGGAATCTCCGCGCCCGACTCGAACCGCGTGGCAAAGCCGTCGATGCGCAGCCAGGGCTTGCCCGGCGCGGCGCGCAGGAAGGCAACCGGCGTGTGATTCATCTTGTCGCCCCGATAGACGTTGAACGCGCGCTGCGCCGCAATGCTCGCCTC
>NZ_JBFRCM010000100.1:0-255 GCF_040965735.1 Paraburkholderia sp. BR10936 | reverse complement strand
AATAGCCCGGATACGGAAGCGATGTCGCGCGCCGCCGCGCAGGCGGTGCTGCAGGGGAAGACCTCCGACATCGCGGACAGCCGCGACTACGCCAGCCGGGTGGCGGCGAGCCTCGGCCAGCAATGGGCCGGTTTCGGCCAGCTGTTCCAGGCGCCGCTCGACCAGACCTGGGAGGCGGTGGTGCAGCCCGCGGCAGCCAGCCTGAACGACATCTGGCGCCGCTCGATCGTTGCCGACTGGAACGCCGCCTTCGGT
>NZ_JBFRCM010000099.1:0-255 GCF_040965735.1 Paraburkholderia sp. BR10936 | reverse complement strand
ACGTCAATGCCTTCTTCGTCGACGGGAATCGGAACCGTCGTGATCTGGCCAATTTCCAGGGCCTTGCGACTCAGCAAATATCCGGGATTCTCGACCCATGCCTTGCGGCCTTGGGCCTGAAGCACGAATAGCGCGATACCGAGCGCCCCCGAGAATCCTGCCGTGATGTAGATCTGCGAGGGCTGGCACTCAATGCCGCGTGACAAGGCCAAATGCGCGGCGATTTCCCGGCGGAATTCATGTTCGCCGCGCGGG
>NZ_JBFRCM010000098.1:0-255 GCF_040965735.1 Paraburkholderia sp. BR10936 | reverse complement strand
CCCCCCCCCCCCCCCCCCCCCCCCCCCCCCCCCCCCCCCCCCCCCCCCCCCCCCCCCCCCCCCCCCCCCCCCCCCCCCCCCCCCCCCCCCCCCCCCCCCCCCCCCCCCCCCCCCCCCCCCCCCCCCCCCCCCCCCCCCCCCCCCCCCCCCCCCCCCCCCCCCCCCCCCCCCCCCCCCCCCCCCCCCCCCCCCCCCCCCCCCCCCCCCCCCCCCCCCCCCCCCCCCCCCCCCCCCCCCCCCCCCCCCCCCCCCCCC
>NZ_JBFRCM010000097.1:0-255 GCF_040965735.1 Paraburkholderia sp. BR10936 | reverse complement strand
CACGCTCGAGCACGCCCTCTGCGATGCGGGCGAAAACGGGTCGAAAACGTGAAGCGAGACGCTCGTAATCCGTACCGGGAGAAAGAACGGGAGCAAGTGCCACCGTGCTGGCGAGATTCAATGCGGTCATAGGGGCTCCAGGTACCGGCTTGATGGGTGGCCCGTGTTCGGGCCTCGTTCCTTACCGATAAAGCAGAAGCCATGCCAATCGTTGGCCGGGGATCAGGTGTGCGCAGGTCGGGAAAACCGCATGCG
>NZ_JBFRCM010000096.1:0-255 GCF_040965735.1 Paraburkholderia sp. BR10936 | reverse complement strand
CGACCGTGCTGTTTCCGTCCGGCGACGCGCATATCCGGTTTGATCTGCGCGGTGTCGCGACGCCGGGCGTGACAAACATGAAAGTGATGCTGTCCGGGCGTGAGCTCGACTACTTCAACCAGAAGGAGGACTGGGTCCCGTTCGAGTGGCCGGGCCAGTCGCTGGAGAACCTCTCGCACATCGAATGGAAGACCGAACAAGGCGGCCTGCGCACGGCGCTCGATGCGCAGGGCCGGTTCGGACTGATCCGGCTGC
>NZ_JBFRCM010000095.1:0-255 GCF_040965735.1 Paraburkholderia sp. BR10936 | reverse complement strand
CTTCGTCGCGACGACGCTGCGGATATGCCATATATAGTTCGCGTGCCGGGGTCTCCCACTCCGACACCATCGTCGCCGGCATGACGCCTGCTTCGACCAGCGGAGCCAGGCGATCCGGAATCACGCTAGTGTCGACCAACTGTCCGCAGATGATGAAGGTGACTGCCGCGTCAGCGACAGCCGGCTGGCTCCACGCAAGCGGAAAGAGCTTGGCCTTCGCTGCGGGCGTGCGCACCGCAATGAAGCGCCAGTTCT
>NZ_JBFRCM010000094.1:0-255 GCF_040965735.1 Paraburkholderia sp. BR10936 | reverse complement strand
GTTCCTTTGCCATCCCCGTCTCGGGATCCTCGATGACTGCCTTGCCCCTGAGCACGACGTGGTACGGGATTTCGTGGGTTGCCGCTTGATCCCACTCGACCCGCCACGGTGCTCCATAGGCGCAGCGCACTTCAGGCCGGCCAGTGACGGTGATCAATTGCAGCAGGTGACTTAACCAGTCGACGTGAGACATAGAATTCCGTAAGGCCTCGGCATGGGGAAATCAGGTGACGGCAAAACTTACAATTTCAGCGC
>NZ_JBFRCM010000093.1:0-255 GCF_040965735.1 Paraburkholderia sp. BR10936 | reverse complement strand
TCACCTACTCCACACCCATCTCCAGGTGTGTTTTGGATGAATCTCTTTACTACTTCTTCCTGATTGTTAAAGAACGACAGCCGATACGCTTTCACATACCGCTCTGACTGGCTCAATCGCCAATGCAAAAGGTTCTGCTTCGTGCAGAACGCTGTGCATTGAGGATTGGTGGAGGATGACGGGATCGAACCGACGACCCCCTGCTTGCAAAGCAGGTGCTCTCCCAGCTGAGCTAATCCCCCAGTCACACATACT
>NZ_JBFRCM010000092.1:0-256 GCF_040965735.1 Paraburkholderia sp. BR10936 | reverse complement strand
CAGTGGTGGGTCTGGATGGATTCGAACCATCGACCCCCGCCTTATCAAGACGGTGCTCTAACCGACTGAGCTACAGACCCCTGAGTCTGTCTTTCTTACAGCCGACAAGTGTGAGCGCTTAAAACGCGTGTGAGCGATGAGCTCTGGAAAGGAGGTGATCCAGCCGCACCTTCCGATACGGCTACCTTGTTACGACTTCACCCCAGTCATGAATCCTGCCGTGGTGACCGTCCTCCTTGCGGTTAGACTAGCCACT
>NZ_JBFRCM010000091.1:0-258 GCF_040965735.1 Paraburkholderia sp. BR10936 | reverse complement strand
CTGCCCAGCGGTCGCCCTGACGCTCGACGATGCCGGCCAGCTGTGTCGTGACGAACTGCGGGATCACGCCGTTGTCCGGGCGCATGAACCGGGCCAACACGGGCAGCGACGCATCGTTGTCCGAATCCGCAAACGGATAGCGGCCACCGAAGGCGGCGTTCCAGGCGGCAACGATCGAGCGGCGCCAGATGTCGTTCAGGCTGGCTGCCGCGGGCTGCACCACCGCCTCCCAGGTCTGGTCGAGCGGCGCCTGGAACA
>NZ_JBFRCM010000090.1:0-259 GCF_040965735.1 Paraburkholderia sp. BR10936 | reverse complement strand
CCTTACGATGGCCATCAGCCTGATGAATGCCTACAACCGGCTTGCCATCAGCTTCCGCCGGCCCCCCGACTCCGCCGTGGCTGCGGAACGCTGAAGCGGTCGCCTCGTGGAATCGAGCGGAAGCGGTTAAAGGAACGCGCCTGTCCGGCGCGCTTTTCCTAAACTTGTTGCTGCGGCCGGCCTTAGCGTGCCATTAGCAGCAGCGCCGCATCGGTCAGCATGCCCACCGTCCCATCGTCGACGTCCCAGCTCTTCATCA
>NZ_JBFRCM010000089.1:0-271 GCF_040965735.1 Paraburkholderia sp. BR10936 | reverse complement strand
AAGGTTCTGCTTCGTGCAGAACGCTGTGCATTGAGGATTGGTGGAGGATGACGGGATCGAACCGACGACCCCCTGCTTGCAAAGCAGGTGCTCTCCCAGCTGAGCTAATCCCCCAGTCACACATACTTCAGGGGGACTGCCCGTCACAGACAGTGGTGGGTCTGGATGGATTCGAACCATCGACCCCCGCCTTATCAAGACGGTGCTCTAACCGACTGAGCTACAGACCCCTGAGTCTGTCTTTCTTACAGCCGACAAGTGTGAGCGCTTA
>NZ_JBFRCM010000088.1:0-273 GCF_040965735.1 Paraburkholderia sp. BR10936 | reverse complement strand
CTGCATCGGGAAGGGATGCCGCCTCAGCCACCCTCGGCAATGTCGCGAAGGTTGAACGCATTCTGGTCGCGCGGCGCTGACCCAAAGCTGACCTGCTGATTACGAGTTCGTTATCTGGGCGCAGCGCTCCCCCGGCGGCTAGCGTCCTTGCGCGGCAAAGATGACAAATCCGTAATGTCGAGGTCAGGACCGGGTAAGCGCGCCCTCCCGATACTTGCGCCACTCCCGCCTCAACCCGGACCCCGTCATGTGGATCGTCAAACTGGCTCTCAG
>NZ_JBFRCM010000087.1:0-278 GCF_040965735.1 Paraburkholderia sp. BR10936 | reverse complement strand
TTCGCGATCGATCTTTAAAAATTTACAGCCGATAAGTGTGGGCGCTTGATGCGGTGGCGACCTGGTCTTGTTCTTCGGAATGAAGCCGGGAGCAGCAAAAGTATCAAGAGTCTCACACTAAAGTAAGTCAGGTTTTTGAATTTATTCAGAAAACCTGTCAGCTTTGAGTGAGCGACCGGTCTCGAGAGAGACCGAAAACAGTAACAGGTATTGAACTGAAGAGTTTGATCCTGGCTCAGATTGAACGCTGGCGGCATGCCTTACACATGCAAGTCGAA
>NZ_JBFRCM010000086.1:0-291 GCF_040965735.1 Paraburkholderia sp. BR10936 | reverse complement strand
AAACGGAATCGATGAAGGACGGCTCGGACGCGGTGAGCGACTGGCCGCTGCTCAATGCGCTGCTGAACACGGCGGGCGGCGCGTCGTGGGTGTCGCTGCACCACGGCGGCGGCGTGGGCATGGGCTTCTCGCAGCACTCGGGGGTGGTGATCGTGGCGGACGGTACGCAGGCGGCGCACGAGCGTCTGGGCCGCGTGCTGCTCAACGATCCGGCCACGGGCGTGATGCGCCACGCGGATGCCGGCTACGAACTCGCGCAGCAGACCGCGCGCGAGGCAGGCCTCAAGCTGC
>NZ_JBFRCM010000085.1:0-292 GCF_040965735.1 Paraburkholderia sp. BR10936 | reverse complement strand
CTGGGAGCCGTTCACCGCGTCGAAGCTCGTCGCCGAGACTGCGCCCGCCGCCACGTTGTGCAAGGCCACCGGCGTGGTCGCGTCCGCGCCGCCCAGCGTGACCGAGTCGTGCGTCGACGTGTCATACATCACCGCATCGGCGAGCTGGCCATTAATGTTCGTGATGTCGCCTTGCAGGTTCGTGATGTCGGTCGTGTTCTGTGTCACGCGGGCATCCAGGTTCGTAATCGCCCCACCTACGCTGTTGTAGGTGTCTCCACCCACGTTATACGTCGGGTTCGAGATCGAGCCA
>NZ_JBFRCM010000084.1:0-293 GCF_040965735.1 Paraburkholderia sp. BR10936 | reverse complement strand
CGGAGCAGTACCAGATCGATAGCGGCGCGGGCGCGATCCCGTAGGCATAGGACTCCCGTGCGATCCGCTTGTCGTCGGCGCCATCGGCGAGCCGAACCACCACTGCCAGACCAGCCGGATAGGCGTCAAATCCCCTGGACTCGAGCGCGGTCATCAGTGCCTGGCCGCGGCCCGCGTAGATGCGTTTCATGCGACGCAAGTGCCGCATGTAATGCCCGTCACGCATGAACTCGGCCATTGCCATCTGTACTGCCGGCCCCGGTGCGGAAGACAGGCACGCTGCCGCTTCATCG
>NZ_JBFRCM010000083.1:0-303 GCF_040965735.1 Paraburkholderia sp. BR10936 | reverse complement strand
GACCGATGGCGATCGCTTCGGCGCGCGGCAGGTCGTCGGTGAAGGTGTCGTCGTCGAACATGAGCTCCTTGACTTCCGGCATGTTCTCGCGGATCCACTTCGCTTCCTCGAGCACGTTCTCGACCGAGCGCGTGCGGTAGACGTGGCCGCTCACGGTCTGCGGCCACAGGCAGAACGTGCAGCGCGACTTGCAGCCCCGGCCCGTGTAGATCGACACGTACGGGTAGTTCAGGTAGCCGATGAAGTAATTCTCGATCTTCAGGTCGCGCTTGTAGATCGGCGCGACGAACGGCAGCGAGTCCA
>NZ_JBFRCM010000082.1:0-319 GCF_040965735.1 Paraburkholderia sp. BR10936 | reverse complement strand
CAAAACACACCTGGAGATGGGTGTGGAGTAGGTGAATCAGGGTTGTGATTGTATCAATGTATTTTTAAGTGATCGAAAGATTGCCTTGAAATACGGCGCAACACGAATACTCAACCTGTAGCGAGTGTTCTTCTGCTTGTCCCCTACGGGGATGAGCCCAGAGTAAGCGCTAAAGCGCTAACTCTGGCCGCAAGACACACCCGTTATAGGGTCAAGCGAACAAGTGCATGTGGTGGATGCCTTGGCGATCACAGGCGATGAAGGACGCGGTAGCCTGCGAAAAGCTGTGGGGAGCTGGCAAACGAGCTTTGATCCACAG
>NZ_JBFRCM010000081.1:0-340 GCF_040965735.1 Paraburkholderia sp. BR10936 | reverse complement strand
GAGCGGCAGGTTGAACGAAGTAAAAAAACCTGTTGACAGATCGCCAGACAGTCTTCATAATCTCGTTTCTCTGCTGCTGACGCAGCAACGCAGAAAGAAGCCGGTAGTTGAGCAGTTTTAACGGCGCATTCGCGATCGATCTTTAAAAATTTACAGCCGATAAGTGTGGGCGCTTGATGCGGTGGCGACCCGATAGTGTTCTTCGGAGCGGTATCGGGAGCAGCAAAAGTATCAAGAGTCTCACACTAAAGTAAGTCAGGTTTTTGAATTTATTCAGAACCTGTCAGCTTTGAGTGAGCGACCGGTCTCGAGAGAGACCGAAAACAGTAACAGGTATTGA
>NZ_JBFRCM010000080.1:0-347 GCF_040965735.1 Paraburkholderia sp. BR10936 | reverse complement strand
CCTATGAGCAGATCGAATGGCTCAAGGCCGCCGGATTCGGCGCCGTTCGCGTGCCGGTCGAGCATGGTGGCGCGGGGGCTTCGCTGCCGCAACTGATTCAGCTGCTGATCGAACTGGCCGAGGCGGATTCGAATTTGCCGCAGGCACTGCGCGGCCACTTCGCGTTCGTCGAGGACCGGCTCAACGCGGAGCCAGGCCCGGCGCGCGATGTCTGGTTCAAGCGATTTGTCGACGGCGAACTGGTGGGAAACGCCTGGACCGAAGTCGGCAGCGTGGCGATCGGCGACGTGATCACGCGCGTGTCACGTGATGGCGCACGCTGGGTGGTGAACGGAGAGAAGTACTAC
>NZ_JBFRCM010000079.1:0-348 GCF_040965735.1 Paraburkholderia sp. BR10936 | reverse complement strand
TTAAGACCGCTAACGCGGCGTCCGGCGCTGTCTTGATGCCGTAGTCGACGTTGATACCGTCTGCGTCTACCGGGATCGGCACGATATTCAAGCGAGCCAGTTCCAGCCCCTTACGGGTGAGCATGAACCCGGGCTCCTCCATCCAGACCTTCTGGCCTTCCAAACCTAGCACCCGAAGTGTCAAGCCTAAGCCAGCGCTGTATCCGGACGTCACGAAAACGTGCTCCGGATGACAGTGGAAGTTTCGCGCGATGGAGAGATTGCCTGCGATCTCTCTGCGCAGGTCGAATTCGCCTCTCGGATCAGGATAGAGCAGCGACGACAGGCCCGCTGTTTTTAGCAGGTTGG
>NZ_JBFRCM010000078.1:0-421 GCF_040965735.1 Paraburkholderia sp. BR10936 | reverse complement strand
CACAGAGGCCGTAGCCGAATCAGTTGGCTACCAATCTGTATCTTCATTCCGGCGTTTGTTCACAGAGAGGATGGGCATGACACCAGGTGAATGGCGTCGTCTCGCACGTCAGGGGCGATAGACCCCGTAATTTGTCGCTCCCGGTTCTAACCAACATCGGACACGATCCGGCGAGGTCGACGCGGAGCAGCCGCTCTTCGTCTGTGCGTCCTTCGATGCAATCTGGACAAGGGACTTCAATCGCGCCGGCGCGATGAACGCTACGGCGTCGCAAGATCGAGCGAACCGATGAGTCCTTGTGGAGTTTGATCCTTTTGGACACTTTATTGAGCATTTTCGCTCTCGAAATAGCCCTCGTGGGGCCTTAAAGTTGAAACACCTCACCACTTGACGGCAAACACGCAGTAGAGACTGCGACGTC
>NZ_JBFRCM010000077.1:0-436 GCF_040965735.1 Paraburkholderia sp. BR10936 | reverse complement strand
ACGCCACGCTTTCTCCAGCCCGCTGCCGAGCCCGGCGGCGCGCACCTGGGCGCGCAGATCCGCCTGCAGGTGCTCGGACGCTGACCGGACGGCGGCGCGGGCGGCGTCGGCCACCTCATTCAGCCGCTCGTTCAGCAGCCCTCTCAGATCGCCGGTAACGCGGCCGACGATCATCATGGGGCGCCACCCGGCCGCTTGCGGGCGCGCAGAAAGGCTGCAAGCCCTTGCGTCATTGTGGCTTTGTCCGGCGCGGCGGCCGGCGCCGCGGTCGCCGCGCGCCCACCGGAGTTCGGAGCCGACCCGAACGGGTTGGTGCGGCGCACGAAATCGGTCCGGCCGTCGAGCGCCAGTTCGATCAGCGGGATCGGCGTGTCGAGCGCCACCTCCGGCGTCCACCCCAACCACCCGGTCGCCATCTTAAACAGCTCGACCAGAT
>NZ_JBFRCM010000076.1:0-447 GCF_040965735.1 Paraburkholderia sp. BR10936 | reverse complement strand
ACGCCGGGCGCTGCGGCGGCGGCACGTGTGGTTGCGACGCTGCGGCTGATCGACGAAACGCCCGACGATGCGCATACGCTCGCCAGCCTCGCGAGCGCGGCGGGCGTGAGCGAGTTCTATTTTCTGCGCACCTTCTCGGCGGTGGCCGGCGTGACGCCGCATCAATACCTGCTGCGCGCGCGATTGCGCGCCGCCGCCCTGCGTCTTGCCGCCGACGACGAAGCGAAGATCGTCGATGTTGCGCTCGCGAGCGGCTTCAACGATCTGTCGAACTTCAACGCGGCGTTTCGCGCGGAGTTCGGCGCGAGTCCCCGCGCATGGCGTGTCGCGCAGCGCGAGCGCTATCTCGCGCAGACCTCATGGCCGAACGCCGCGCAAGCCGCGGCGCGCGCCAGATACCCCCAAGAACCCACGCGAGGGGCGCAGGCGCGCCGCCCCGTGCGTTGC
>NZ_JBFRCM010000075.1:0-453 GCF_040965735.1 Paraburkholderia sp. BR10936 | reverse complement strand
GGGGAACATCAAGCTCCGGCTGATCGAGGGACTAAGGGGGCGGACATCCCACATTGAGGAGGCGATGCTCCTGATCGGCGGCGCCATTGAGGGACTGTACGACGACAGGACTGGGAAGTTCGAGGTGGAGGCCACCGACAACGGGCCGGAGTTCCGCATATCCATTCAAGGGGACCGGGGGACGGGGATCTCGAACATGGAAATCTTCTGCCTCGACTACGCATTGTTATCAATCTGGACAAATCGCGGACGGGGGCCGGGCTTCCTGATCCATGACAGTAATCTGTTCGACGGCGTCGACGAGCGCCAAATCACGCAGGCGATCAAGCTCGGAAAGGCGGCCGCAGACGCGCATTCCGGGCAGTACATCGTCTGCATGAATTCGGACGTATTCGACGGCTTGGCGCTTGAGTCCGAGATCGACCGGGCACAGGCCGTCCTGAAGCCGACGCT
>NZ_JBFRCM010000074.1:0-454 GCF_040965735.1 Paraburkholderia sp. BR10936 | reverse complement strand
GGCCCCGGTGCGGAAGACAGGCACGCTGCCGCTTCATCGAAGCGGGGTACCAGGGCGGGGGGCACCACCACAAATCCCAGTCGCAGCGTCGGGCTGATGGTCTTGCTGAACGTCCCGATGTGAATGACACGCCCCGCTCGATCCTGCGACGCCAGCGCTGGCGCCGCGCGGCGTTTCAGCTGCAGCTCGCCCAGATAGTCGTCTTCGATAATCCATGCCTGCGCCCGGGCCGCCCACTCCAGGAGTTGCCGCCGGCGCGCGAGCGACAAGGTCGGACCCAACGGCGCCTGTTGTCCCGCGGTGACCAGCGCCAACGCGGCATCCGGTGCATGCGTTTCGCCGAAGCCGACGTCAATGCCTTCTTCGTCGACGGGAATCGGAACCGTCGTGATCTGGCCAATTTCCAGGGCCTTGCGACTCAGCAAATATCCGGGATTCTCGACCCATGCCTTGC
>NZ_JBFRCM010000073.1:0-457 GCF_040965735.1 Paraburkholderia sp. BR10936 | reverse complement strand
CTATCATGGCGTCTGCGCCCGGCTGATGGGGTTGGATGTGGTGGTGCGCGGCCAGCGGGCCGACGGACCGGTGCTGTTCGTGTCCAACCACTCCTCCTACCTGGACATCACGGTGCTGGGGTCGCAGATCCCGGGTTCCTTCGTCGCCAAGTCGGAGGTCGGATCCTGGCCCTTCTTCGGCCTGCTGGCCCGGCTTCAGCGCACGGTGTTCGTGGAACGCAAGGCCCGCGCCTCGGTCGACAAGCAGCGCGACGACATCGGCAGCCGTCTGGATGCCGGCGACAGCCTGATCCTGTTCCCGGAGGGCACCTCCAGCGACGGCAACCGCACCCTGCCCTTCAAGACCGCCCTGTTCGCCGTCGCCGCCCGCCGCATCGACGGCCGTCCGCTGACGGTGCAGCCGGTCAGCGTCGCCGCCACCCGCCTGGACGGCATCCCGATGGGCTTCGCCTTCCGC
>NZ_JBFRCM010000072.1:0-466 GCF_040965735.1 Paraburkholderia sp. BR10936 | reverse complement strand
AAAGGTTACCGTCCACAGTTCTACTTCCGTACAACTGACGTAACAGGCAGCATTGAGCTACCAGAAGGCGTAGAAATGGTAATGCCAGGCGACAACGTGAAGATGGTTGTAGACCTGATTGCACCAATCGCGATGGACGAAGGTCTACGCTTCGCTATCCGTGAAGGTGGCCGTACTGTAGGTGCTGGTGTTGTAGCTAAGATCATCGCTTAATCGCGTTAATCTTGCCGCGCAATGCTGCATCGAAAAAGGGAAGCTTCGGCTTCCCTTTTTCATTTTTGGTTATAAGTCATCTTAGGCTTATATCTTCTTTTGGTTTTATCCCGCTCATAATCAAAACAACACATTAGCCTCGACCAAATGACCAGAGCGTTGGCGCTGCACTTTCAGTTGAGCATTTCTCTGTCTCATCGCCATTTTCTTATAACAATCCGATCTGAGCAAAATAGTAAACGCAGTAGAAATA
>NZ_JBFRCM010000071.1:0-481 GCF_040965735.1 Paraburkholderia sp. BR10936 | reverse complement strand
ACAGCTGGGAGCCGTTCACCGCGTCGAAGCTCGTCGCCGAGACTGCGCCCGCCGCCACGTTGTGCAAGGCCACCGGCGTGGTCGCGTCCGCGCCGCCCAGCGTCACCGAGTCGTGCGTCGACGTGTCGTACTTCACTGCATCAGCGAGCTGGCCGTTGATGTTCGTGATGTCGCCTTGCAGGTTCGTGATGTCGGTCGTGTTCTGTGTCACGCGGCCATCGAGGTTCGTGATCGCACCACCTACGTTGTTGTAGGTGTTTCCGCCCACGTTATACGTCGGGTTCGAGATCGAGCCATCGCTGTTCACCGTCGAGCCGCCGCCGAACGAATCCGCCGTCGAGCTGGCCAGGTTGTACAGCTGAGCGCCGTTCACCGCGTCGAAGCTCGTCGCCGAGACTGCGCCCGCCGCCACGTTGTGCAAGGCCACCGGCGTGGTCGCGTCCGCGCCGCCCAGCGTCACCGAGTCGTGCGTCGACGTGTC
>NZ_JBFRCM010000070.1:0-540 GCF_040965735.1 Paraburkholderia sp. BR10936 | reverse complement strand
CGATCACGTGCGCGACGTCGCGCACATACACCACGCTGCCGTTCACGGTCTTGATGGGCAGGTCGTTGAGCGCCGCGACGGTTTGCGTGCTGCCGTTCATCTCCACGTTGTATTCGCGCGAGCCGATCTTCGCCGTGCCGCCGGGCAGGATGAGGTTCTGCGCGTTCACGGCGTTGACGACGTCCGCGGGTGCAAGACCTTTGGCCTGCAACGCTTTCGGATCGAGCTGCACCATGATCTGGCGGATCTTGCCGCCATAGGGCAGCGGCACGGCCGCGCCCTGGACGGTCGCGAGCTGCGTGCGGATGAAGCTGTTGCCGAGGTCGTAAAGCGACTGCTCGGGCAACGTCGCGCTGGACAGGCCCAGTTGCAGCACCGGCACCGTGGAGGCGTTGTACGTGATGATGTTCGGCGGCAGCGTGCCGGGCGGCAGCACACGCAGGATCGACGCGGAGTTGGACGCGGCCTCGGCAATCGCGCGGTTGATGTCGGCGCCAGGATGGAAGAACACCTTCACGACCGACACGCCGTTGAGCGACT
>NZ_JBFRCM010000069.1:0-621 GCF_040965735.1 Paraburkholderia sp. BR10936 | reverse complement strand
GCGAACCACGCGGACAAGGGTGATGGCGCGATGCCCGCAGTCATTGCCTCGCGAACGATTCGCACATCGGGGGCGCCCTCTGGGAGGCGAAGAAGCACGGCGAGGCCCGCATTTACCCATTGCGCGTCTCGGCTACACAACTCCGCTGTCAGAGCATCGCGCTGCGAGGAATAAAGACGCTTGAGCCGGCGCACACGTCGGATGTAGTGGCCCTCCCGCATAAACTCAGCAGTGGCGACTTGAATGACCGGTGACGGCGCGGGAGCGAGTGTCGCGGCCACCTCCGCGAATGCATTGACGAGGTCGGCCGGGACAACAACGAAGCCAAGCCGCAGAGCAGGGCTAACAGTCTTGCTGAAGGAGCCGATGTGGATGACGTGCTTGCCTTCGCCAAGAGATGCCATGGCGGGCGCCGGCCTGCCTTCCAGCTGTAGTTCTCCAAGGTAGTCATCTTCAATGACCCACGCATCGTTTGAAGCCGCCCACTCAAGCACTTGAAGGCGCCGTCTCAACGACAAGGTCGAGCCTAGAGGCGCTTGCTGACCAGGAGTTAAGACCGCTAACGCGGCGTCCGGCGCTGTCTTGATGCCGTAGTCGACGTTGATACCGTCTGCGTCTACC
>NZ_JBFRCM010000068.1:0-677 GCF_040965735.1 Paraburkholderia sp. BR10936 | reverse complement strand
CAATGACTGCGGGCATCGCGCCATCACCCTTGTCCGCGTGGTTCGCAAATCCATCGTGGACGGTGCCAGGCCTTTTGCTCGGGGTTGCGACCGCGCCCGAACAACACCTTGCCAAATCGTGCCAACGGTTGTTCGAGATCATTGAAGGGTACTGCTGACCAATGGGTCACCCGGCGTTGCCTGATTAGCATAAGTGCAGTTTCGTCGAAAAGCGCAGCTATATGGCTGCCAACTGTTAGCAACGGGGAGGCGCTTTTCCGGCAAGATCGCCGTCGCCATGCCACCGTGGGTGGCCATTCTCGAACGTATTTCAGGCTAACTGATCTTACCCACGAACCGCGGACACCTTGAGTTGCTACGGTCTATCGTTTGGCACGAGGCGGCAGACCGATCGATATGCTCGCCGAGCGCGAATCCAGACCTTAACCAACCCCGGAGCCTCAGGGCCCGGTTGTACGGCTTCTTCACGGGGTTTTCGCTCAGATGAGGAGTCGTCGGCAATTCGCGTCAGCACGGCCATGCACCGCGATCGCGACCAAGTACCCAAGTCAATCGCGGAAATGATGAAGAGCTGGGACGTCGACGATGGGACGGTGGGCATGCTGACCGATGCGGCGCTGCTGCTAATGGCACGCTAAGGCCGGCCGCAGCAACAAGTTTAGGAAAAGCGCGCCGGA
>NZ_JBFRCM010000067.1:0-729 GCF_040965735.1 Paraburkholderia sp. BR10936 | reverse complement strand
GCAGCGTGGCTCATGCGGATGTCGGTTAGCAAATCAACCGCTGAGCATCCGAGCGTTTCCTGGAAATGCCGCATGAACGTGGCGCGGGACATATTGCACAAGGCGGCCAGCTCGGGCAGGTTCCAGCAGCGAGCGGGATCGGAGAACATCGCTGAAATCGCGGGGGCCAAACGTGGGTGGCCAGCCAGCGCCAACAAGCCTGTCGGGGCCTGCTCGGATTTACTTGCCTCGCGCAGCACGATGGTGAACAGCGCCGAACTGAGCGAATTAAGGACGGCGTAGCCGCCCACTTTTTCTCCTGTAGACTCATCACGCATGAGCCTTACAAAATTGGCGAGAGGATTTGAGACGGACTCGACACCCGACTCATCGTCGGTACTAGAAGTGCGCACCACCAGATTTGTCGGAAGGTAATTGCGAATCAGTCGGTCATGCGGCGGTTCAATAAAAAAACGACCGCATAACATATCGAGATGCTCGCCAACGCCGTCATTCTCGCTAAAGGTCCACCCAGCGAGACCCTGACGCTCGCGAGTAGGTCCGGGCTGAATACCACTCCCGTCGTGCAGGATGTGCGCCGAGCCGTGGGGTAACAAGACAACATCTCCAGCGACCAGTTCCTTTGCCATCCCCGTCTCGGGATCCTCGATGACTGCCTTGCCCCTGAGCACGACGTGGTACGGGATTTCGTGGGTTGCCGCTTGATCCCACTCGACCCGCCACGGTGCT
>NZ_JBFRCM010000066.1:0-820 GCF_040965735.1 Paraburkholderia sp. BR10936 | reverse complement strand
TGCGATCTACGTCGACGTTGATGGTGGGCTCGTCCCCGGGCTGCTGGATGCGCGCGTCGACGAGGCCGCGCACGCCACGCATCTGGTCGAGCAGATGATTCGCCACGACGCGGTTTTGCGCGAGCTTGTTGCCGACGATCTGCACGTCGATGGGCGCAGGCAGGCCGAAGTTCAGGATCTGGCTCACGATGTCGGCGGGCAGGAACGCGAAGGTCACGCCCGGAAACGCGGCGTTGAGCGCGTTGCGCAGCTTCGCCACATATTGCGCGGTGGGCGCGTGCTTTGGCGCGAGCGTGATGAGGATGTCCGCATCTCCGGGACCGATGGGGTCCGACGAGTCATATGTGAGGTTGATGCCGCTCACCGGCACACCGATGTTGTCGAGCACCGCGGCCTGTTCGGCGGGCGGAATCACGCTGCGGATTTTCGCTTCGACTTCGTCGGTAATGCGGGCCGTCTCCTCGATGCGCGTGCCGGTGGGCGCGCGCAGGTGCAGGCGGATTTCGCCGGTATCGACAGCGGGGAAGAAGTCGCGGCCGGTGAACGGCACGAGCACGAGCGAGCCGAGGCACAGCGCGACCCACAGCACGACGAAACGGCGGCGCTGCGCAATCGCCGCCTGAAGCAGCGCGCGATAGCGGTTGCGCACTGCTTCGAAGCGTCGTTCGAAGCCCGCCTGAAAGCGCGTCAACACACCGGCGATGCCGCGCCTGGGCGCAGCGTCAGGCTTGCGCGCGCGCAGCAGATACATGGCGAGCGTGGGAATCAGCGTGCGCGAGAAGAAGTACGACGCGCACATCGCGAACACCACGGCTTCGGC
>NZ_JBFRCM010000065.1:0-853 GCF_040965735.1 Paraburkholderia sp. BR10936 | reverse complement strand
CACCGGCGATGCCGCGCCTGGGCGCAGCGTCAGGCTTGCGCGCGCGCAGCAGATACATGGCGAGCGTGGGAATCAGCGTGCGCGAGAAGAAGTACGACGCGCACATCGCGAACACCACGGCTTCGGCGAGCGGCACGAACAGATACCGCGCCACGCCCGAAAGCAGGAACATCGGCACGAACACGATGCAGATGGAGAGCGTCGAGACGAACGTCGGCACGGCGATCTCGCCGGAGCCGTTGAGAATGGCGTCGTGCAGCGGCGCGCCGCGCTCAAGATGATGCGTGATGTTTTCGATAGCGACGGTGGCGTCGTCAACGAGGATGCCGACCGCAAGCGCGAGGCCGCCGAGCGTCATGATGTTGATGGTCTCGCCGAGCGCCGCGAGCGCGATGAGCGACGTGAGCACGGCGAGCGGGATCGTCACGGCGATGATGAGCGTGGCGCGCCAGCTGCCGAGAAAGAGCAGGATCATCGCGGCGGTGAGGCAAGCCGCAATGAGCGCCTCGCGCACCACGCCTGAGATCGCCGACTTCACGAACACGGACTGATCGGAGAGCGGGGTGATCTTGAGCGCGCTCGGCAGGCCCGCGGCGATCGTCGGCAGCATGGCCTTCACCTGCTGGATGATCGTGAGCGTCGAGGCGCTGCCGGTCTTTTCGACCGTAAGGAGTGCAGCGCGTTTGCCGTCCGCGCGCACGATGTTCGTTTGCGGCGCGTAACCGTCGATCACGTGCGCGACGTCGCGCACATACACCACGCTGCCGTTCACGGTCTTGATGGGCAGGTCGTTGAGCGCCGCGACGGTTTGCGTGCTGCCGTTCATCTCCACGTTGTATTCGCGCGAGCCGAT
>NZ_JBFRCM010000064.1:0-1381 GCF_040965735.1 Paraburkholderia sp. BR10936 | reverse complement strand
CTCGACAGTCTCGACAAGCAGATTGATACGCTCGAGAGCCGTCAGCGCGACGGCGCGCCCTGGACCGCGCGCTTCGGTCTGAATCGCGACAGCGCCGTGCTCGCTGTGCTGTGGCCCGGCTATGAGGATGCTGCGGGCCGTATCCTCGTCGGGCCGATCCGCCAGAAACTGGAGGATCGCCTGCGCCAGCTTGCGTCGATGTCCGACGCGGAGATCGCAAGCGGCGGCAACGCCCAGGCACAGGCCGCGTACGACACGCTCAAGGCCTACCTGATGCTCGCCAGGCCCGAGCGGGCCGTCGCTTCGTTCCTCACGCCCCAGCTTCTGGCAACGCAGGCGCCTGCCCGCCCGCCCGCCTCGCCGCTGTCGTCCGGCACGTGGGAGGACCTTCGCCAGCACGCCATTCAATTCTTCGCGGATCACCTGGGCCGTCGACCTGCTGCGAACGGTTCAACGCTCGCCATCGTGCCGGACAGCAGCCTGGTCGCCGCCACGCGGCAGACCGTCATTGGCGTGCGCGGCATCCAGAACTCGACTGACGCGACCTACCAGCAGATCCTCGACGACGCAAGGCCGAAGTATCCGCCGGTCTCCCTGGCCGGCCTGCTTGGCGACACCACCGGGCGCGGCCTGTTCAACACGAGCCAGACCATTCCGGGCGTCTTCACGCGCGACGCGTGGGAGCAGCGCATCTCGAAAGCGATCGACGAGGCGAGCAGCCAGGGAGACGTCGCCGGCGACTGGGTGCTCTCCGACACAAAGACGGCCAGCGCCACATCGTCGACGCTGAAAGCGAAACTGCGTCAACGCTACTTCGACGACTATGCGCGCGCATGGGCGCAGTTCCTCAACAGCCTGCGCTGGCAGAGCGCCTCGACACTGTCTGCCACCGCCGACCAGCTCTCGCTGCTGGGCGACCCGCAACGCTCGCCGCTGGTTGCGCTCATGAATGCCATCGTGTATCAGGCCGGCGCGGGCGTCACGGCGCAATCGCTTTCGGATACGCTGGTCAGCAAGGCACAGCAGCTGGTCGGCGCCGACGAGAAAGATCCGTCGAAGCGGGCACAGCCCCAGCTCGCCCCCCTCGCGAATGCATTCGGACCGATCCTGCGGCTCAGCGGCAGCGATCCCCTGTCCGGCTTGCCGGCACAGGCCGGCAAGGCCGCCGCGCAGGTGGCGACGACCGGTGACCTGAGCCTCGCGCGCTATCTCGAACGGGTTACGGCGATGCGCCTGAAGCTCGAGCAGATGGTGAATAGCCCGGATACGGAAGCGATGTCGCGCGCCGCCGCGCAGGCGGTGCTGCAGGGGAAGACCTCCGACATCGCGGACAGCCGCGACTACGCCAGCCGGGTGGCGGCGAGCCTCGGCCAGCAATGGG
>NZ_JBFRCM010000063.1:0-1405 GCF_040965735.1 Paraburkholderia sp. BR10936 | reverse complement strand
GCGCCAGGCAATGGTTTCGGTTTGCGTACCGCGGCGCCGCGATTGGTGCGGGATGGCGAGCCTGATACGCGACGGTTATCGCGTTGCGCCTGCAGCGCCTGGGCGACGCGCAGCGCATGGCCGAGCCGCTTGTGCTCGATCACGGCGCCCTGGTCGATTTCCGAGAGCTTGTCATAGGGGATACAGGGCAGTGCTGCACCACCGGCCCGCAGCTCGATGCGACCGTCCGGATACTCCCATACCTCGATGTAGCGGCCGATCAGCCGGCGGGTTGCCGGCGTGTCCTTCAGCAGCCAGATCACGCGGTCGTTCAGCAGCGTGAGTGAATCCGATACCTTGCGCTGTACCCGCCAGGTCAGGATTGCGTCGAGATCCTCGTCCGCACGCAGCGGCCGGTGTGCATCGAACCGGCTTCTGGGCGGCTTCGCGAAGCGGGCGTTGTAGGCCGCCATGAAGGCGGGGGCCCAGTCGTTCGCTTCGTCCAGCGTGCTGATGCCGCGCAGGCGCAGTTCCTTCACGAGGCGATCCTGCAGCGTCAGGTTGGCGCGCTCCACGCGGCCCTTGGCGGGGCTTGAGTTCGCGCAGAACGTGTCGATATTGAGCTCATACATCGCCCGGCCGAACTGGGTGACACCTTTGCCTGCAGTCTCGGCGCGGCGCTTCACGTAAAAGACGCTCGCCTTGTCGCTGTAGAACGCCACCGGTTTGCCGTGGCGCTCCAGATACGCGCGCGTGGCCTCGAAATAGCTGAACGTCGATTCGGTCTGCGTGAAATGCAGGTGCATCAGCCGGCTCGTCGCGTCGTCCACGTACACCAGCAGCGTGCAGGCCGGCGCCCGGTCCTCGAACCAGCGGTGGTCGCTGCCGTCGATCTGCACCAGCTCGCCGAAACATGCACGCCGTGCGCGCGGCTGGTAGACCTTCGGTGGACGCTGTTTGCGCGGCACCCACAGGCCGGCCTGGGTCATCAGTTGGCGCACCGTTTCCTTGCACAGCCGGATGCCGTGGCATTCGTCCAGCTTCTCGCGCGCCAGCGTCGGCCCGAAATCGGCGTAGCGCTCGCGGATGATCATCAGGGCGCGCAACGCCAGGCCTTCGTCGAGCTTGCGGTTACCTGGCTGACCGCGCCGGCCCGAGGCCACGCCAGACGGCCCGTGCTCCCGGTACCGGATCACCAGCCGTTCGATCTGACGTACTGTCAGACCCAGCCGTTCGGCGGCACGGCCGGGCTTGAGGCCCGTCTCAACGACCGCCTGTATAACCTTCAGTCTGTCCAGTTCGCGCATGCTCAAACTCACCAGCGTCGTGTCCGGCTTCATGGCAGGCCCCGCAGCGGTTGCAGCAGTCTGCCAGCTTGCCAGCGCTCAAAAACACGACATCTGTAAATAGCCAGAACACGACATTA
>NZ_JBFRCM010000062.1:0-1517 GCF_040965735.1 Paraburkholderia sp. BR10936 | reverse complement strand
TTGGCATGGACTTCCCCTCCTGTTGGCGTTGATGTAGTTCGACACTCCATCATGGCACTTCGATGCCGACTCGCGGCTTCCGCCGCAGCCTCGGGACGGGGAAGTCCCTTTCATTCGGATAGGTCCGACGCGGACCTTGTTTCCCTTGCCTTCGTCTTACCTGGCACGGCCGCTGCATGCGCAGGTCGCATAAACGAAGGTCGAGTACCTCCTGCACCCTTGCGCCGGTATTGAACATCAGTGAAAACAACGCGTAGTCACGCCGACCGGCGGCGGTCGTTCGATCGACCGCATTCAGCAGCGCCTCAACCTCGTCCTGCTCGAGATATTCGATCGGCGCTGACCGCGCCCCGCGTTTGAATGGAATGCTGAGGATTGCCTGCGCCACCGCCAGATGTTCAAGACGTTCAGTTGCCAAGAACCGCGCGAATGTATGAATCGCGGCAAGCCGGGCATTACGCGTGGCAATGCCGTTGTGCCGGTCTCGCTCGAGAGGTGTCAGGAACTGTCCGACCGATTCGGCGGTGATCGCCGCAAGATCCAGACGTTCAATGCCGCAGTGTCGCTTCGCACTAAGAAATCGCATCAGAAGCACCAGCGTGTCGCGATAGCTATGGATCGTGTGCCGGCTCATCCCTCGCAACGTAGGTAGATAATCCTGGAAGAATCGGACAAGACTCCGTCCGAGCTCACCGGAGCAAGGACGCCGTTTCATCATTGCTCTCCCTGAACAAGATAGCCAAATCGTTTCGCGAACCTATCGCTCGCCAGCTCTCGGAGTTCCGGAATCCAGTGCAAATGGTAGGCAGTCGATACGATTGATACATGACCCATGTAGAGTGCGAGCTTTGGCAGGTTGGACTGGACGTCCGCCCCGTGACGATACCATCGCATCAGGGCTTCAATTGCAAGGGAATGCATAAAGTCGCGAATACGGGGAACCCGCCCGTCGGCATCCCGGAAGCCTGCTTCTTGCAGTAATCCCGTGATACCTTCATGCAATCCCGTTCCAGGGTAGCCCCGCAGACCATGGTGCATATTGCACAGTAACGGTGACGACGGCGTAGTGTCGAGAGGGGTAGCGAGGCGGCGCGTGAGGTAGCGGCGCAGTTCTAGCCGGGCACCGCACGAAAGCGGAACCCATCTCGATTTGTGAAACTTTGATTCGCGTATGTGCAGGACTCCAGCGTGCGCGTCTACATCGGCCAACGTTAGCCGTAGCAACTCCCTTCGCCTCAGCCCGGCGGTGCACAGCAGCACAAGCGCCAGGCGGAGGACATACGGCCTTAGTGGCGATGTCGCCGTGGCCTGACGCGTGTCTGCAAGTTCGAGTACGCTGAAGAGTCTGGCGGCGAAGATGCTTGCTGGTCTGGTCGACAAAGCGCTCAAGGCTGCGCGGCGACAATCATTTTGGCCGGTATAGCGACAGAGGTTTTGGCTGGTGGGGAGAACTCGGAGGCGGCGTAGCCGCCGGAGGGTTCTCCCCACCAGCGGCGCCGAGTCGGCCGGGTTCTACG
>NZ_JBFRCM010000061.1:0-1551 GCF_040965735.1 Paraburkholderia sp. BR10936 | reverse complement strand
CCTTACGATGGCCATCAGCCTGATGAATGCCTACAACCGGCTTGCCATCAGCTTCCGCCGGCCCCCCGACTCCGCCGTGGCTGCGGAACGCTGAAGCGGTCGCCTCGTGGAATCGAGCGGAAGCGGTCAAAAGAACGCGCCTGTCCGGCGCGCTTTTCCTAAACTTGTTGCTGCGGCCGGCCTTAGCGTGCCATTAGCAGCAGCGCCGCATCGGTCAGCATGCCCACCGTCCCATCGTCGACGTCCCAGCTCTTCATCATTTCCGCGATTAACCTGGGTACTTGGTCGCGCTCGGCGAGCATATCGATCGGTCTGTCGCCTCGTGCAAAACGATAGACCGTAGCAACTCAAGATGTCCGCGGTTCGTGGGTAAGATCAGTTAGCCTGAAGTACGTTCGAGAATGGCCACCCACGGTGGTATGGCTACGGCGATCTTGCCGGAAAAGCGCCTCCCCGTTGCTAACAGTTAGCAGCCATATAGCTGCGCTTTTCGACGAAACTGCACTTATGCTAATCAGGCAACGCCGGGTGACCCATTTGGTCAGCAGTACCCTTCAATGATCTCGAACAATCGTTGGCACGATTTGGCAAGGTGTTGTTCGGGCGCGGTCGCAACCCCGAGCAAAAGGCCTGGCACCGTCCACGATGGATTTGCGAACCACGCGGACAAGGGTGATGGCGCGATGCCCGCAGTCATTGCCTCGCGAACGATTCGCACATCGGGGGCGCCCTCTGGGAGGCGAAGAAGCACGGCGAGGCCCGCATTTACCCATTGCGCGTTTCGGCTACACAACTCCGCTGTCAGAGCATCGCGCTGCGAGGAATAAAGACGCTTGAGCCGGCGCACACGTCGGATGTAGTGGCCCTCCCGCATAAACTCCGCAGTGGCGACTTGAATGACCGGTGACGGCGCGGGAGCGAGTGTCGCGGCCACCTCCGCGAATGCATTGACGAGGTCGGCCGGGACAACAACGAAGCCAAGCCGAAGAGCAGGGCTAACAGTCTTGCTGAAGGAGCCGATGTGGATGACGTGCTTGCCTTCGCCAAGAGATGCCATGGCGGGCGCCGGCCTGCCTTCCAACTGTAGTTCTCCAAGGTAGTCATCTTCAATGACCCACGCATCGTTTGAAGCCGCCCACTCAAGCAGTTGAAGGCGCCGTCTCAACGACAAGGTCGAGCCTAGAGGCGCTTGCTGACCAGGAGTTAAGACCGCTAACGCGGCGTCCGGCGCTGTCTTGATGCCGTAGTCGACGTTGATACCGTCTGCGTCTACCGGGATCGGCACGATATTCAAGCGAGCCAGTTCCAGCCCCTTACGGGTGAGCATGAAACCGGGCTCCTCCATCCAGACCTTCTGGCCTTCCAGACCTAGCACCCGAAGTGTCAAGCCTAAGCCAGCGCTGTATCCGGACGTCACGAAAACCTGCTCCGGATGACAGTGGAAGTTTCGCGCGATGGAGAGATTGCCTGCGATCTCTCTGCGCAGGTCGAATTCGCCTCTCGGATCAGGATAGAGCAGCGACGACAGGCCCGCTGTTTTTAGCAGGTTGG
>NZ_JBFRCM010000060.1:0-1598 GCF_040965735.1 Paraburkholderia sp. BR10936 | reverse complement strand
TAGCGCGATACCGAGCGCCCCCGAGAATCCTGCCGTGATGTAGATCTGCGAGGGCTGGCACTCAATGCCGCGTGACAAGGCCAAATGCGCGGCGATTTCCCGGCGGAATTCATGTTCGCCGCGCGGGTCCGGGTAGGATGCGGGCGCTTCAACTTCATCGCGTGCCGCCCGGGCGCGCAGACGTGCAAACAACGTGTTTGGAAAACAGTCCGATGCCGGCACGCCCATCTGGAACACTGCAGGGCCGGGCAGGAAGTGCTGGTATAGCGCCGACTGCAAATCCGTCTCTATCGATCGCGCCCGTTCCGCGATGGGGCTCACGGTGGGTATGTGCTCGGAGACCCTGGTCCCGCCCGCGCGCGACGAGACAATCAACTGCGCATCGGTCAGCCTCTCATAGGCGGTCTTGACGGTGCCGCGCGCCACACCAAGCTGCGCGGCAAGATCCACCCACGACGGCAGCCTGGCGCCCGGGGCCAGTACACCACTCTCGATGACGCCAGTAATCGCCAGGCGTATCTGTTCCGCAAGTGCTGTCTTGGAACCGCGGTCGAGCTTCAGATCCAGAATATTTGTCATGGTGGGTGGTGCATCAAGTTTTCGCGTTCTTGGTTCTTTTTCGTGGACCATAGCCGATGCATGATTCTAGCCACCAAGGAGCTGATCATGATAATTTCACGAACCTTACTTTCTGTTGTTGCCGCTGGCAGCCTGGCCATGTCCGGGGTTGCCGCGGCGCACGGCGCCGCTGACCATGGCGCTGGCGATATCGTCAAGCCGAACTTCTCGCACGCAATTCCAGACATTCCGGGCAAATCGGTGATCGCCGTGGAAGTCACTTACCCGCCCGGGGGCGCTTCGTTGCCTCACACCCACGCGAAGTCGGCGTTCATCTATGCGTACGTGGTCTCAGGCAGCGTCGCCAGCAAGGTGAACGATGAGCCGGAACGCGTCTACAAGGCCGGGGAGGCGTTCTTCGAGGAGCCCGGCTCGCGCCACCCGGTCAGCCGCAATGCGAGCAAGACCAAGCCGGCAAAACTGCTGGCCGTATTTGTCGTCGATTCGAACGACACAGCACTGACAACCAACGACCAGTAAGGAGCTTGAAAATGAGATTGGACTACGCCAAGGCATCGCCGGGCGGCGTGAAGGCATTTGGGGGGGTATATGGCTATGTCAGGCAGTCGGGCCTGGAAGACGTCCTCGTCGAACTGGTCTATCTGCGCGTCAGCCAGATCAACGGGTGCGCCTTTTGCCTCGACATGCATACCCGCGACCTGATCAAGAAGGGCGTCACGCCCGCGAAACTGGCGCTTGTGCAAGCCTGGCATGAAGCGGGTGCGTTGTTCAGCGATCGCGAGCGCGCCGCTCTGGCGTGGGCGGAATCGGTCACCCGCGTGGCCGACACCCATGTACCCGACGAGGACTTCCAGTTTGCCGCGACGACGTTCAGCGAGAAGGAGCTAGCGGACCTTACGATGGCCATCAGCCTGATGAATGCCTACAACCGGCTTGCCATCAGCTTCCGCCGGCCCCCCGACTCCGCCGTGGCTGCGGAACGCTGAAGCGGTCGCCTCGTGGAATCGAGCGGAAGCGGT
>NZ_JBFRCM010000058.1:0-1633 GCF_040965735.1 Paraburkholderia sp. BR10936 | reverse complement strand
CCAGCCTGTGTGAAAACGTGTTAGTCGCCTAAACTGAATCAACGCACTGAGATCTGGGTGACTCATGAAGCGATTCGTTGAAGGCGATGACCGCAAACAGGTCGCACTACTTCCCGAATGTGTCGATGACTACATCGGTGCAGATAACCCAGTCAGAGTCATAGACGCCTTCGTCGACGAGTTGGACCTCGCGGAACTGGGCTTCACCGGCATCAAGCCGGCGACCACCGGTCGTCCCTCCTATCACCCCGGTGTGATGCTCAAGATCTACATATACGGCTATCTGAACCGGATACCGTCCAGCCGGCGCCTGGAGCGCGAGTGTCAGCGCAATGTCGAGCTAATGTGGCTAACAGGCCGTCTCGCCCCGGACTTCAAGACGATCGCAGATTTTCGCCGTGACAGCGGCACAGCCATTCGCAATACATGTCGGCGTTTCGTCGAACTGTGTCGCGGACTAAAGCTGCTATCCAGCGACATGGTGGCCATCGACGGCAGCAAGTTCAAGGCATCAAACAGCCGGGACCTGAATTACACAACGGGCAAGCTCGACAAGCGCCAGCGGCAGATCGAGGAGAGTGTGCAGCGATACCTCGACCTGATTGAAACGGCAGACAGAACCAGCGCAACAGGTTTCGCTCCAAAAACCGTTCGACTGTACGAGAAGATCGCCCGCTTGCGCCTGCAGATGCGTGAACTTGCACAGATCAGGAAGCAGCTAGAGAAACAACCGGAGAAGCAACTGTCGATGACTGATCCGGACGCTCGCTCCATGGCGACAAGCGGAAGAGGCTCAGGCATAGTGGGCTATAACGTGCAGGCCGCGGTGGATACGAAACATCATCTGATCATTGAGCACGAGGTGACTAATGTCGGAAACGATCACGGACAACTCAGCAGAATGGCGATCTCTGCAAAGCACGCGATGGGCAGATTGAAGCTGAAGGTTGTCGCTGACCGAGGGTACTTCAGCGGGCCGGAGATAAGGGCATGTGAGCTGAACGACATCCGTGCATACGTTCCCAAGCCACTCACATCGGCATCACGGAAGAAAGGTCTGTTCACCAAAGCCGACTTTGTCTATGAGGCAAGAGGCGATGTGTATCGATGTCCTGCCGGCGAGAGAGCTATCCATCGCTTCACTACCGTTGAAAATGGTCTGAATCTAAGGGTTTACTGGCCGAGTGCCTGCCCGCGTTGCCCTATGAAACGGCGATGTTCCCCTAGCGACTATCGCCGCATCCGAAGATGGGAACACGAAAATATACTGGAAGCCATGGAGCGACGGCTCGACAGGAAACCCGATGCAATGACCGTCCGTCGAAGTACGGTCGAACATGTCTTCGGTACGCTCAAGCACTGGATGGGTCCCGCACACTTCCTGACCAGAACGCTCGGGCGAGTGAGTGCCGAGATGAGCCTCCACGTGTTGGCCTACAACCTGAAACGCGTCATGAACATACTTGGCGTAGCGGGAATGATGAAAGCCATGAAGTTGGCGGTAGGCTGAAGCCCCGAGGGGCTTTGTTGTACTCGCGACGTCCGATTAGCGCAAATTCGGCGTATCGAACTCGATCGATCTGATTGCCTACCGCTCACCTCCGGAAAAAGTTGGTGTTTCCACACACTCTGG
>NZ_JBFRCM010000057.1:0-1783 GCF_040965735.1 Paraburkholderia sp. BR10936 | reverse complement strand
GAGCCTGACGATTACCTACTTTCACACGGGCAATCCGCACTATCATCGGCGTGGAGCTGTTTCACGGTCCTGTTCGGGATGGGAAGGGGTGGGACCAGCTCGCTATGGTCATCAGGCTTGACGGGTTGCTGCGTCGCGCTTTGTGTTCGCGCCACAGCCAATCGGGAAGAAGCGTAAAGAGGGTGATGCTGAATTGGGGTTGCGTTGTTTCAGGCACAACACACATAGTGTGGGTTCTACGTAAATGCTGAAGCATTAACGTAGACCGACACGTGATCTCAACCGTGCGTCTTTAAAAACACACCTGTTATAGGATCAAGCCTTACGGGCAATTAGTATCAGTTAGCTTAACGCATTACTGCGCTTCCACACCTGACCTATCAACGTCCTGGTCTCGAACGACCCTTCAAGGGGATCAAGTCCCCGGGGAAGTCTCATCTTGAGGCGAGTTTCCCGCTTAGATGCTTTCAGCGGTTATCTCTTCCGAACATAGCTACCCGGCGATGCGACTGGCGTCACAACCGGTACACCAGAGGTTCGTCCACTCCGGTCCTCTCGTACTAGGAGCAGGCCCCCTCAAACTTCCAGCGCCCACGGCAGATAGGGACCAAACTGTCTCACGACGTTTTAAACCCAGCTCACGTACCTCTTTAAATGGCGAACAGCCATACCCTTGGGACCGGCTACAGCCCCAGGATGAGATGAGCCGACATCGAGGTGCCAAACACCGCCGTCGATATGAACTCTTGGGCGGTATCAGCCTGTTATCCCCAGAGTACCTTTTATCCGTTGAGCGATGGCCCTTCCATACAGAACCACCGGATCACTATGACCTGCTTTCGCACCTGTTCGACTTGTGAGTCTCACAGTCAAGCACGCTTATGCCATTGCACTATCAGCACGATTTCCGACCGTACCTAGCGTACCTTCGTACTCCTCCGTTACCCTTTGGGAGGAGACCGCCCCAGTCAAACTGCCTACCATGCACTGTCCCCGATCCGGATCACGGACCAAGGTTAGAACCTCAAACAGATCAGGGTGGTATTTCAAGGACGGCTCCACGGAAACTAGCGTTCCCGCTTCACAGCCTCCCACCTATCCTACACAAACCGGTTCAAAGTCCAATGCAAAGCTACAGTAAAGGTTCATGGGGTCTTTCCGTCTAGCCGCGGGGAGATTGCATCATCACAAACACTTCAACTTCGCTGAGTCTCGGGAGGAGACAGTGTGGCCATCGTTACGCCATTCGTGCAGGTCGGAACTTACCCGACAAGGAATTTCGCTACCTTAGGACCGTTATAGTTACGGCCGCCGTTTACCGGGACTTCAATCAAGAGCTTGCACCCCATCATTTAATCTTCCGGCACCGGGCAGGCGTCACACCCTATACGTCCACTTTCGTGTTTGCAGAGTGCTGTGTTTTTATTAAACAGTCGCAGCCACCAGTTTATTGCAACCCCTTCACCCTTCTGGCGCAAGCCAGTCAAGCTACCAGGGCGTACCTTATCCCGAAGTTACGGTACCAATTTGCCGAGTTCCTTCTCCCGAGTTCTCTCAAGCGCCTTAGAATACTCATCTCGCCCACCTGTGTCGGTTTGCGGTACGGTCACTGTTGAACTGAAGCTTAGAGGCTTTTCTTGGAACCACTTCCAGTTGCTTCGTCTCCGAAGAGACTGGCCTCACACCCTTGAATCCCGCGCCCGGATTTGCCAAAGCGCCTTCTCCAATGCAAGGACCGGGACTTCCAACACCCGGACAACCTTCCGCGATCCGTCCCCCCATC
>NZ_JBFRCM010000056.1:0-1861 GCF_040965735.1 Paraburkholderia sp. BR10936 | reverse complement strand
GCGCTGAAATTGTAAGTTTTGCCGTCACCTGATTTCCCCATGCCGAGGCCTTACGGAATTCTATGTCTCACGTCGACTGGTTAAGTCACCTGCTGCAATTGATCACCGTCACTGGCCGGCCTGAAGTGCGCTGCGCCTATGGAGCACCGTGGCGGGTCGAGTGGGATCAAGCGGCAACCCACGAAATCCCGTACCACGTCGTGCTCAGGGGCAAGGCAGTCATCGAGGATCCCGAGACGGGGATGGCAAAGGAACTGGTCGCTGGAGATATCGTCTTGTTACCCCACGGCTCGGCGCACATCCTGCACGACGGGAGTGGAATTCAGCCCGGACCTACTCGCGAGCGTCAGGGTCTCGCTGGTTGGACCTTTAGCGAGAATGACGGCGTTGGCGAGCATCTCGATATGTTATGCGGTCGTTTTTTTATTGAACCGCCGCATGACCGACTGATTCGCAATTATCTTCCGACAAATCTGGTGGTGCGGACTACTAGTACCGACGATGAGTCGGGTGTCGAGTCCCTCTCGAACCCTCTCGCCAATTTTGTGAGGCTCATGCGTGATGAGTCTACGGGAGAAAAAGTGGGCGGCTACGCCGTCCTTAATTCGCTCAGTTCGGCGCTGTTCACCATCGTGCTGCGCGAGGCAAGTAAATCCGAGCAGGCCCCAACAGGCTTGTTGGCGCTGGCTGGCCACCCACGGTTGGCCCCCGCGATTTCGGCGATGTTTTCCGATCCCGCTCGCGGCTGGAACCTGCCCGAGCTGGCCGCCTTGTGCAATATGTCCCGCGCCACGTTCATGCGGCATTTCCAGGAAACGCTCGGATGCTCAGCGGTTGATTTGCTAACCGACATCCGCATGAGCCACGCTGCGAACGAGTTGAAGAAGCCGACGATGACCACAGAGGCCGTAGCCGAATCAGTTGGCTACCAATCTGTATCTTCATTCCGGCGTTTGTTCACAGAGAGGATGGGCATGACACCAGGTGAATGGCGTCGTCTCGCACGTCAGGGGCGATAGACCCCGAAATTTGTCGCTCCCGGTTCTAACCAGCATCGGACACGATCCGGCGAGGTCGACGCGGAGCGGCCGCTCTTCGTCCGTACGTCCTTCGATGCAATCTGGACAAGGGACTTCAATCGCGCCGGCGCGATGAACGCTGCGGCGTCGCAAGATCGAGCGAACCAATGAGCCCTTGTGGAGTTTGATCCTTTTGGACACTTTATTGAGCATTTTCGCTCTCGAAATAGCCCTCGTGGGGCCTTAAAGTTGAAACACCTCACCACTTGACGGCAAACACGCAGTAGAGACTGCGACGTCACGGTGAAAGCGGCGACGGTGATCCGCAATCTGCACACGAAAGTGATTTTTTGCCGCGCGATCTCGTAAGAGGCGCTTCTGTACCCAGCAGGTCCCTCCACCCAAAGGAATCATCATGAACAGCGAAACCACCCTGAACAGCGGGACGACCATGACCAACGCAGTCATCGACTGTATCGTCAGCCGTAGCGCCACGAAGTATTACGACCCGTCGGCGACGTTGAGCGACGACCAGATCCGCGAGCTGGTGCGGATCTCCACCAGCGCACCGACGTCCTTTCATCTGCAGAACTGGCGCTTCATTGCGGTGCGCACGCCCGCAGCGAAGGCCAAGCTCTTTCCGCTTGCGTGGAGCCAGCCGGCTGTCGCTGACGCGGCAGTCACCTTCATCATCTGCGGACAGTTGGTCGACACCAGCGTGATTCCGGATCGCCTGGCTCCGCTGGTCGAAGCAGGCGTCATGCCGGCGACGATGGTGTCGGAGTGGGAGACCCCGGCACGCGAACTATATATGGCATATCCGCAGCGTCGTCGCGACGAAG
>NZ_JBFRCM010000055.1:0-2200 GCF_040965735.1 Paraburkholderia sp. BR10936 | reverse complement strand
AGTGGCTAGTCTAACCGCAAGGAGGACGGTCACCACGGCAGGATTCATGACTGGGGTGAAGTCGTAACAAGGTAGCCGTATCGGAAGGTGCGGCTGGATCACCTCCTTTCCAGAGCTCATCGCTCACTGCGTTTTAAGCGCTCACACTTGTCGGCTGTAAGAAAGACAGACTCAGGGGTCTGTAGCTCAGTCGGTTAGAGCACCGTCTTGATAAGGCGGGGGTCGATGGTTCGAATCCATCCAGACCCACCACTGTCTGTGGCGGGCAGATCCCTTGAGTATGTGTGACTGGGGGATTAGCTCAGCTGGGAGAGCACCTGCTTTGCAAGCAGGGGGTCGTCGGTTCGATCCCGTCATCCTCCACCAATCCTCAATGCACAGCGTTCTGCACGAAGCAGAACCTTCTGCATTGGCGATTGAGCCAGTCAGAGCGGTATGTGAAAGCGTATCGGCTGTCGTTCTTTAACAATCAGGAAGAAGTAGTAAAGAGATTCATCCAAAACACACCTGGAGATGGGTGTGGAGTAGGTGAATCAGGGTTGTGATTGTATCAATGTATTTTTAAGTGATCGAAAGATTGCCTTGAAATACGGCGCAACACGAATACTCAACCTGTAGCGAGTGGGTCCGAAGTGAGCAATCACCGCGAGACACACCCGTTATAGGGTCAAGCGAACAAGTGCATGTGGTGGATGCCTTGGCGATCACAGGCGATGAAGGACGCGGTAGCCTGCGAAAAGCTGTGGGGAGCTGGCAAACGAGCTTTGATCCACAGATGTCCGAATGGGGAAACCCACTCCGAATGGAGTATCCATGGCTGAATACATAGGCCATGCGAAGCGAACGCGGCGAACTGAAACATCTAAGTAGCCGCAGGAAAAGAAATCAACCGAGATTCCCAAAGTAGTGGCGAGCGAAATGGGACCAGCCTGTACTCTTTATCTGTACCGTCAGCCAAACGCTCTGGAAAGTGCGGCCATAGTGGGTGATAGCCCCGTAGGCGAAGGCGGAATGGAAGAACTAGGTGTACGACAAGTAGGGCGGGACACGTGAAATCCTGTCTGAAGATGGGGGGACCATCCTCCAAGGCTAAATACTCGTGATCGACCGATAGTGAACCAGTACCGTGAGGGAAAGGCGAAAAGAACCCCGGGAGGGGAGTGAAACAGATCCTGAAACCGCATGCATACAAACAGTCGGAGCCTCGCAAGGGGTGACGGCGTACCTTTTGTATAATGGGTCAGCGACTTACATTCAGTGGCAAGCTTAACCGAATAGGGCAGGCGTAGCGAAAGCGAGTCCGAACAGGGCGTCCAGTCGCTGGGTGTAGACCCGAAACCAGGTGATCTATCCATGGCCAGGTTGAAGGCACGGTAACACGTGCTGGAGGACCGAACCCACTAACGTTGAAAAGTTAGGGGATGAGCTGTGGATAGGGGTGAAAGGCTAAACAAACCTGGAAATAGCTGGTTCTCTCCGAAAACTATTTAGGTAGTGCCTCGTGTATCACCTTCGGGGGTAGAGCACTGTCATGGTTGATGGGTCCATTGCGGATTACGTCGCCATAGCAAACTCCGAATACCGAAGAGTGCAATCACGGGAGACAGACATCGGGTGCTAACGTCCGGTGTCAAGAGGGAAACAACCCAGACCGCCAGCTAAGGTCCCCAAATATGGCTAAGTGGGAAACGAAGTGGGAAGGCTAAAACAGTCAGGAGGTTGGCTTAGAAGCAGCCACCCTTTAAAGAAAGCGTAATAGCTCACTGATCGAGTCGTCCTGCGCGGAAGATGTAACGGGGCTAAGCCATATACCGAAGCTGCGGATGCACATTTATGTGCATGGTAGGAGAGCGTTCCGTAAGCCTGCGAAGGTGCGTTGAAAAGCGTGCTGGAGGTATCGGAAGTGCGAATGCTGACATGAGTAGCGATAAAGGGGGTGAAAGGCCCCCTCGCCGTAAGCCCAAGGTTTCCTACGCAACGTTCATCGGCGTAGGGTGAGTCGGCCCCTAAGGCGAGGCAGAAATGCGTAGCTGATGGGAAGCAGGTCAATATTCCTGCACCATTGTTGAATGCGATGGGGGGACGGATCGCGGAAGGTTGTCCGGGTGTTGGAAGTCCCGGTCCTTGCATTGGAGAAGGCGCTTTGGCAAATCCGGGCGCGGGATTCAAGGGTGTGAGGCCAGTCTCTTCGGAGACGAAG
>NZ_JBFRCM010000054.1:0-2548 GCF_040965735.1 Paraburkholderia sp. BR10936 | reverse complement strand
TGCGCGGCGACAATCATTTTGGCCGGTATAGCGACAGAGGTTTTGGCTGGTGGGGAGAACTCGGAGGCGGCGTAGCCGCCGGAGGGTTCTCCCCACCAGCGGCGCCGAGTCGGCCGGGTTCTACGATGGCTGATCAAATCAAGAAGAAGCGATCAGCCGCATGTCCGGAACCCGTATCACCGACCAACAGGTTCGCCTCTACATGTCCAAACGCAAACACCACTCTCAGGAGATCGCCGCCGCCAAGGCCGGTATCAGCGTGCGCAGTGCCCGGCGCATAGAACGAGAAGCCTTACTGCCGTCCCAGAAGCCACGCGGCTACTGGCGCTCGCGCCCTGATCCGTTCGCCGACGTCTGGGATACCGAAGTCGTCGCGATGCTCATGAACGCGCCGCAATTGCAGGCGATCACGATCCTGCGCAAGCTGCAGGACGATCATCCCGGGCAGTATCCCGATAGCACGCGCCGCACGCTCGAGCGGCGCGTCAGGCACTGGAGGGCGATGTCGGGGCCGCCCAAGGAAGTCTTCTTCCCACAGCTGCATGAGCCCGGTGCACGAGGCCTGTCGGACTTTACCGACATGGCCGAACTGCGCGTGACCATCGCCGGCATTCCATTCGCTCATCGGCTGTACCACTTCGTGCTGGCCTTCTCGCGCTGGGAGTACGCCAATGTTGTTGAAGGTGGCGAGAGTTTCGAAGCCCTGTCCGTAGGGTTGCAGAACGCACTGTGGCAGGCCGGCGGCTGTCCACGCGAACATCGCACCGACAGCCTGTCAGCGGCGTTCAGAAACCTGGCGGACGAAGACGACTTTACGGTGCGCTATGCGGCGCTGCTTGAGCACTATGGCATGAACGGGACACGGAACAATCGTGGTCTGGGTCACGAGAACGGTAGCGTTGAGTCATCGCATCGCTATCTGAAGGAAGCCGTCGACCAGGCGTTGATGTTGCGTGGTCATCGGGACTTCGATGATCGCGCGGCCTATGATGAGTTTCTGCGCGAGGTCGTCATGCGCCGCAACCGGCGCAATGCGGCGGCGTTCCGCTTGGAGCGCGAACAGCTCATGGATCTGCCGCTGAGACGCACAACCGACTTCGTTGAGGAGGAGGCGCGCGTCACACGCTGTAGTACCTTCACCGTGCGCGGCATCCTCTACAGCGCGCCGTCTCGACTGATCGGGCACCGTCTGAAGGTGCGGGTCTATGGCGACCGGCTCGACTGCTATCTGTCGGGCGCACTGGTGCACAGCACCCCGCGCGGCTCGCGTGCTGGCGACAACCGCAGGGCCCTCGATTACCGGCACTTCATCGAGGGCCTCAAGCGCAAGCCACAGGCCTTCAAGGGGCTGGCGTTTCGCGACGGGCTGTTTCCGCGTGAGGCCTATCGCCGGACCTGGGAGCAACTCGAGGCACGGCTCACGCAACGCGACGCGTGCAAGACCATGGTCGGACTGCTCGAGCTCGCCGCGCTGGATGGTGTCGAAGCCGTGCTGGCCGCACGTCTGAACGCATTGCTGGTCGACGGCGACTTGCCAGATCTGAAGGCGTTGCGCGAGGAGTTTGCACCGCGCCAGGTCGACTGCCCGGTGGTCAATGTCGAGATACCGCCGGCCAGCGCCTATGACGCGCTCCTGGGCGACGAGGAGGCAGCATGAGTACGCCCGCTTACGATGCCGGCCGCCTGGCGCTCATGCTCAATGAACTGCGCCTGCCGACCATCGCCCGCCTGTGGCCCGACTTCGCTCAGCGCTCCGACAAGGAAGGCTGGCAGGCGACGCGACTGCTGGGTGCACTGCTTGAGCACGAACTGGCCGAGCGTGCCAAGCGGCGCATCGAGCGACACCGCGCCGAATCGCATCTCGAACCGACCAAAACACTGGCTACCTTCGACTTCGGCATGGTGCCGATGGTCTCCAAAGCCCACGTGATGGCACTGGCGACCGGCGATTCGTGGCTCGAGAAAGGCGCCACAGTGCTCCTGTTCGGCCCGCCTGGGGTCGGCAAGAGCCATCTCGGATCGGCCATCGGGCACGCCCTGATCGATGCCGGCTACCGCGTGCTGTTCACGCGCACCAGCGAACTCGTCCAGAAGCTGCAGGCCGCACGCCAGAGCCTGCAATTGCCTTCAGCGCTGGCCAAGCTAGACCGCTTCGACCTGATCGTCCTGGATGACCTGTCGTATGCCCGCAAGGACCAGGCCGAGACCAGCGTGCTGTTCGAACTGATTGCCGAGAGGTATGAGCGCCGCAGCCTTCTGATAACCGCGAACCAGCCGTTCTCGGGCTGGAATGACGTGTTTCCGGATCCCGGCATGACCGTCGCCGCGATCGACCGGCTCGTCCATCACTCGACGATCTTCGAGATGAACGTCGAAAGCTACCGCCGTCGCACGGCCAGCGACAAACAGACCAGCCGGCGCCGACAATCATCCAGCGACAATCATCAGGAAGGAGCGACAACCATGACCGAATAACCACCGACAATCACCCCGGTCGACCGGCCAAAATGATTGTCGGTAAACCGGCCATCCTGCTTGACGCTATCTA
>NZ_JBFRCM010000053.1:0-2553 GCF_040965735.1 Paraburkholderia sp. BR10936 | reverse complement strand
GAACCTGTCCGCATTTTTGTGGGCGAGGCGGTTAAAAAAAACGCTACCCGCGCGCCCGCGTAAACCGCTCGCCAAACAGGATGGCAAACTGGTTCATCGCAGATTTCCAGTCATAGGCATGGCGCACGGACTTTGCAAGCACGTTTCGTAATGCCAGCCACAGCAGCTTGATGGCCGCTTCGTCATTGGGGAAGTGCCCGCGCGTCTTGATGATCTTGCGCAACTGCATGTTCAGGCTCTCGATGGCGTTCGTCGTGTAGATGACCCGGCGTATTTCTGGTGGAAACACGAAGAACGGCGTGACGTTCTCCCACGCACGCCGCCAGGATTGCACAATGGTCGGATATCGGGTGCCCCATGGGCCTGCAGCGAATGCCTCAAGCGCCTGCTGCGCGGCCTGCCCGCTTGCGGCCGTGTAGATCGGGCGCAGCGCCGCGGCGATAGCCTTCCGGTCCTTGTAACTCGCGTATTCCAGGCTGTTGCGTATCAGACGCACGATGCAGGTCTGCACGGCGGTGCGCGGGTAGGCCGTGCCAATCGCATCGGCGAGCCCCTTGAGGCCATCGACCACGGCGATCAGGATGTCCTGGCAGCCGCGCGTCTTGAGTTCATTGAAGACCTTGAGCCAGAACTTCGCGCCTTCGGTGTGCTCGATCCACAAGCCCAGTACGTCACGCTGGCCGTCGGCCTGAATGCCCAGCGCGAGATACACGGCCTGGTTGCTCACCACGCCGTCGCTGCGGATCTTTACGCGAAGCGCATCAAAGAATACGACCGGATACATCGGTTCGAGCGGTCGGTTTTGCCAGGCGAGTGTCTCGGCCATCACCTCGTCGGTGACCGAGCTGATGAAGTCGGGCGACACCTGCGTTCCGTAGCTTTCGGCCAGAAACGCCTGGATTTCGCGTACGCTCATGCCCCGCGCGTACATGGCGATGATGCGCTCATCAAAGCCGGTAAAGCGGCGTTCGTGTTTGGGAATCAGTATCGGCTCGAAACTGCCGTCACGGTCACGTGGCAGATCGACCCTGAGTGGACCGTGGTCCGTGATGATGGTTTTGCCACTGGCACCGTTACGCTCGTTGGTCTGGCCATCCGGCCTGGGATCGCCGGATGGATACCCCAGATGCAGCTTCATTTCGGCGCCCATCGCGCGTTCAATGACGGCCTTGTTGAAGGCGAGCATCAGGTCCTTGACCTGCGCGGGTGTCATCGGCCCCTTGACCAGTTCGTCCAGCAGCCCTTCAGGCAAGGCAGGCAGCGGCCCTCGGGCCGCTGCCTGCGAAGCGACAGTGCGTCGTTTCTGTTTCTTGTCCATCGGCATATCCATGATTTTTACCTCTCATGATATGCCTCGCCCACAAAATGGCTACAAGGGCTCCCCGTCGGTTGCAAACCCAACGTTGCTTTGATGTCTTTACGTACTGCGCTGCTTCGCTGGTGTAAGTGAGAAGGTGAAGGACTGCAATGCTACAAACGGTCATATTGGACCAATGGTCCGGACCCTGATGAAAGACGCGCGCGAGGACCTCGTTCGGATATCGGGATTGAGCTCCCTGTATTTTGTCCAGGTACGCCCCGCGCGGGTCCAACCCGCTTCACATCACCGCTGGCAGTGCAAAGTGATCTTTTATCCAGTCATGTGTACTATCGTGGTGTTCGTGTTAGTTGTTGGCAGATTAGCTCCGCACGTCACGCTGCCACTGGCTCGCGCCTGAAGTCGCCGCCGTACTTCAGAACTGCCCAGGCCATCCGCGCATTCTTGGCTGCGATGGCGACTGCTGCCCGCCAGTAACCGCGGCGCTCCACCAGGTTCCTGGCCCACCTGCTGAACCGGTCTTGCTTGTCGCCCAGCCGGTCCTCGATGTCGCCAGCATGCTCGAGCAAATCGCTGATGCACCGCCGCGCCCAGCCGGGCAACGAGTCAAGGTGAGTCGCGATGTCTAGCCGTAGCTTTTCCGGGCTCTGCGGTAGAACCACTCCGAACTCCGAGAGCAGGCCACGCAACCGGTTGTAGGTCGCTGTTCTTTCCTCGACAAATCCCTGTCGCGTCCGATGCAGGCAAAGCGTAGCCTGCTGATGCTCGTCCTTGAGCGGCACAAAACGCATGCTGGGTCGCGTCACCGCCTCGCAAATAGCGGCCGCATCAGCCGCGTCGTTTTTGCCGCGCTTGCCGGACATCCGGTAGGGAGCGACCAGCTTTGGCGCCATCAATCTCGCTGTATGGCCGCACTTCTGGAACACGCGTGCCCAGTAGTGTGCTCCCGAGCACGCTTCCATACCGATTACGCACGGCGGCAATTGGGCGATCAATGCACTCAGCTGGTCGCGAGATACACGAGGTTTGATGAGCACCGCTTTGCCGGCGTCATCCACGCCGTGGACGGCAAACACGTTCTTGGCAAGATCGATCCCGACGGTGACAATTGGCATGGACTTCCCCTCCTGTTGGCGTTGATGTAGTTCGACACTCCATCATGGCACTTCGATGCCGACTCGCGGCTTCCGCCGCAGCCTCGGGACGGGGAAGTCCCTTTCATTCGGATAGGTCCG
>NZ_JBFRCM010000052.1:0-2736 GCF_040965735.1 Paraburkholderia sp. BR10936 | reverse complement strand
TGCTCCGGATGACAGTGGAAGTTTCGCGCGATGGAGAGATTGCCTGCGATCTCTCTGCGCAGGTCGAATTCGCCTCTCGGATCAGGATAGAGCAGCGACGACAGGCCCGCTGTTTTTAGCAGGTTGGAAGAGCGAGCCCGCGAAAAAAGCTTTTCCGGCAGTCCTTCAAACGCGGGAATACCGAGTTGGAAAATCGCTGGCCCGGCCTTCATCTCCTCATATGATTTCATAAACGAACTGAGCCGCGCCGCCTTTCGTTGAGCAGTGGCGACGCGAAGCCGCGGAGCGACTCGCGTTCCCCCAGCTCCAAACGTTTCTATCATCTGTGAATCATTCAAAAGCTCATAGGCAGCCTTAACGGTCCCGCGCGCGACCCCGAGCTGCGACGCAAGGTCTTTCCATGATGGCAGCCGTGTACCGGATTCGAGCAGCCCAGACTCTATTGCTCTGCTGATGCTCTCAAAAATCTGCTCTGTGAGGGGCCGTTTTGCTGTCCGGTCGAGCTGTATCTGCAAGTCTGAAGCCATAGTCTTGGTACACACGAAAATCACAATCTTGGTACTGTTTTATGCACCGTGAATAGTACAGAATCTGCCCTACCAACAGTGCTACAAACGCGAAGTCAATACGGAATGTGGCTCTTGCAGCATGCACCCGATTTTCTCTCCGTATTCGGTCGAAGCTGCGAGCTGCAAATGCGGGGCATTTTCATGCCGTGCTGGAGCCGCAAGGGCGCAGAGTGTTGCACAGATGGAAACAGCCTGCACAAAGCCTTCGTTAACCAGGCATTTAAGACGCACTTCGATCTCGGTGCCCGATGTTTCACGCGCCCGATTTCGTCTGCTGGTCAAGCAGCCGCGCGACCAAAGCTGCTGCAAAATCTGCTGGAGAAAATTGTATGAATATTCTGCACATCGACTGCAGCCCTAGACTGGGATCGCATAGCCGAAAACTCTCGGCGGGAATCGTCGAAAAGATTCAAACGCTCTTGCCGGGCGTGGAGGTTCGCCGCCGGGACCTTGGGCTGGAGCCGATACCTCATCTCGGAGCCGCCTACGCCGACATACTCTCGACGCCTGCGACGTTGGCTGCTGCAGGAAGGACCGCTGGCGCTGTACTTTTCGCGGAGGAACTCATTCAGGAGGTCGAGGATTCCGATGTGATCGTCATCGGTACTCCGATGAATAACCTGACGGTTCCGTCCGTCCTGAAAGCGTGGATCGATCAGCTTATCCGCGTCGGACGCACGATGCAGTCGACGCCCGCTGGCAAGGTTGGAATGCTTCGGGACCGTCCGGTATTCGTCGGCATTGCCTCCGGTGGCGTGTTTACTGGCGAACGCGCCAACCAGCCGGATTTCCTCACGCCTTATCTTTCTGCCGTACTGGCTTGCATTGGCTTCACCACCATCCACTATTTGCCGCTGCAGGCAACTGCATTTCTCGATGAGGATCAATCCGCGCAACTTCGGGCTTCTCTGATAGCCACGATTGAGCCGCTTTTGACCACTCTCGCGTGCAGCCACGTTTGAGCGTGCGGATATCTCATGCCAAATCTGCCGACGCCTTCGCAAGTCTCCGTTGTGGAGAAACTGTCGTCGACGACGATTAGTGTCCGCTGGAGTGATCCCTGCATGGGACGTTACGAGAGCCAGATCTGGACTATTGGATCGGCACCAGCGGAAGCGGTCTGTGCGCTGTCCGGTAAGGCCATACACCGTGGCGACCCGATATTTCGCCCTCGTGTGAGTCGAACGCATAAACCAGTCAACCGCCATACGGTGATTCTGGCTTCCGCAGTAGGTTGTTTTTCTGAAGAACCATCATGTTAGGGGGCACTGGATCATGAGCGCATTGCGAAAGGTCGTGGTGGTAACCGGAGCATCGCAGGGAATTGGCGCCGCCATCGTTCAGGCGTTCCGCAAGCTCGATTACGCGGTCGTCGCGACGTCCCGCTCGATACAACCCTCTGTCGACAAAGACGTTCTGACGATAGCTGGCGACATTGGTGATCCTGCTGTGGCGCAGCAAGTCATCGCCGAAGGGGTCGCGCGATTTGGACGGATCGACACGCTTGTGAACAACGCCGGCATATATATCGGCAAGCCTTTCACAGAACATAGCGCGGCGGACTACGCAGCGGTGATGAATGTGAACATGGCGGGATTCTTTCACATCACGCAACTGGCGATTGCGGAGATGAAGAAGCATTCTCGCGGCCACGTAGTGAGCGTCACTGCGAGCGTCGCCGACATCGCGTACAGCGGAGTTTCTTCGTCACTAGCGGCATTGACAAAGGGCGGTCTCAACGCCGCAACGAAGTCGCTCGCCATTGAGTATGCAAGCAAGGGAATTCGGGTGAACGCGGTGGCTCCGGGTTTGATCAGGTCGACTATGCACAAGCCAGAAGCCCATGACGATCTCGCCGCGTTGGTTCCACTCGGATTCATGGGCGAGGTGGGCGATATCGCGGACGCGATTGTCTTTCTTGATTCAGCGTCGTTCGTCACGGGCGAGGTACTGCATGTCGACGGCGGGATGAGCGCTGGCCGATAGATTCGGTCCTGCAGTTGGCGAGGAATGAGCATCCCTTCTCGTCGAGATTTTCGGGCGCTGAAATTGTAAGTTTTGCCGTCACCTGATTTCCCCATGCCGAGGCCTTACGGAATTCTATGTCTCACGTCGACTGGTTAAGTCACCTGCTGCAATTGATCACCGTCACTGGCCGGCCTGAAGT
>NZ_JBFRCM010000051.1:0-3082 GCF_040965735.1 Paraburkholderia sp. BR10936 | reverse complement strand
GTAAGCGTCATTTCGTGGCCGCATGGACAGAGTTGAAGCCGGTGTCCAAAGTGATGTCCGTTACTTCAAGTGGTGGGGACTACTTTGGACACACGGAATGCGCGACCATCGAACCGCAAGGGCCGACCGAACTACACGCCGGAGTACCGACGGCAAGTTGCCGTCGCGGCGTGCGAGCCAGGTATTTCGGTGGCTAAGCTCGCGCAGGCGCACGGACTGAACCCCAATATGGTGTTCAAGTGGCGCCGGCAACTGCGGGCGGGCCTGTTTGAAGCGGTGGCGCACAGCACAGCGGTGTTGCTGCCCGTAGCGCTACCTAATGCACCGACCGGCGAGACCGCAGAACCGGCGTCGCTCGCGCTACAGCCTGTCGAGCCACATCGCGAGAGCGTACCGGCAGCGTCGGGTATTGAGATCGAACTGAACGGAGCCCGTGTGCACGTCACGGGTAGGGTCGATCCGGTGCAGTTGCGCCTCGTGCTGCGCTGCCTGATGCCAGCATGATTGCGCCGCCCAGCGGTACCCGCGTATGGCTGGCAGCGGGCGTTACCGATATGCGCCGTGGCATGGATGGACTTGCCGCACTGGTGCAGTCAGCACTCGGACGTGATCCCTTCTCGGGGCACATCTTCCTGTTTCGCGGGCGTCGCGGTGACCTTATCAAGATTTTATGGTGGAGCGGCGACGGCATGAACCTGTACGCGAAACGACTTGAGCGCGGACGCTTCGTGTGGCCGCAGGCAGATTCAGGAACGGTCCATCTATCTGCCGCCCAACTGTCGATGCTGCTCGAGGGAATTGACTGGCGGCATCCGGAGCGCACGTGGCAGCCGACGCACGCGGCATAACGCAGGGTGCGGGAACCCACAAGCGCGTGGGCTTCATTTACACTGGCATGCATGCCAGCCAGCCATCTGCCCGATGACATCACCGCTCTCAAGCGCATCGTTGCCTCGCGCGACGAGACCATCGCGCAGTTGTTGGCCGAGATCTCGCGACTGAAGCGGTGGCAGTATGGCCGTTCATCGGAGCGCATGACCGAACTGATGGACCAGCTGCAGCTCGCGCTCGGTGAACTGCCCGTTCCTGAACCGGCTATGGCCGCACCGGAGAAGGCGCCTGATGCCGACGCGACTGCGGATACGTCGGCCACAACGAACCTTGTTCCACTGCGCCGCAAGCCGCGGCACTTTCCTGCCCATTTACCTCGCGATACGGTTGTTCATGCGCCGACGAACTGCGGATGCCCGGAATGCGGCAAACAGATGCGCGCGCTCGGCGAAGACGTCTCGGAGGTGCTCGACTATGTGCCCGGCTACTTCAAGGTATTGCGTCACATACGTCCGAAGCTGAGTTGCCCGCGTTGTGCCGCAGTAGTACAGGAGCCGGCACCTTCGCGGCCGATAGCACGCGGGATGGCGGGTGCGGGGCTTCTCGCGCAGGTCGTCGTCGCGAAGTACGCTGACCATATGCCGCTATACCGGCAGGCCGGCATCTATCGCCGCGCGGGCGTCGAACTGGACCGGGCAACACTGGCTTCGTGGGTGCGTGAAGCGGCTGCGCTGCTGCAACCCCTGTCCGACGCACTCGGTGGTTACGTGCGCGCCGCAGACAAGATCCATACCGACGACACGCCCGTGCCGGTGCTGGAGCCGGGGCGTGGCAAGACACGCACGGCGCGCCTGTGGACCTATGTGCGGGATGACCGCCCGGCAGGGAGTCGCGCGCCACCAGCAGTCTGGTACAGGTACTCACCCGACCGCAAAGGTGAGCGACCTCGGGAACATCTGGCGGGCTACACGGGAATCCTGCAGGCAGATGCCTTCAGCGGGTATGACGCGCTGTATCGTGACGGCACGGTCATCGAGGCCGGGTGCTGGGCGCATGCGCGGCGCAAGTTCTACGACCTGTACAAGCTGGACAGCTCACCAATTGCCGAGGAAGCATTGCGTCGCATTGGGGCGCTGTATGCTGTTGAACGCGAGGTTCGCGGCCAGACGCCGGCCGTGCGCCTGTCTGCGCGTCAGTTGCGCTCGGCCCCATTGCTCGCTGAACTGAAGGCCTGGTTCGAACACACGCTGTTACAGGTATCGGCGAAGTCGGGGCTGGCGAAGGCGATCAGATACTCGCTGGGGCACTGGCATGCACTCACACGCTATTGCGAAGACGGGCGCGTCGAGGTGGACAACAATACGGCGGAGCGCGCGATCAGGCCGCTCGTTCTCGGCAGGCGCAATTATCTGTTCGCAGGCTCCGACGGCGGTGGCCACAGCGCGGCAGTGATCTATAGCCTTATCGGTACGGCGCGCCTGAACGGCATCGAGCCGTTTGCCTACCTGCGCACGGTGTTCGAGCGCATCGCCGATCATCCCATCAACCGCATCGACGAGTTGCTGCCGTGGCGCCTGATGCCAGCTGCACACATCGAGCAGCAAGCCGCCTGACAATCAATCCGATGGTCCAACCCCGCAAACCTGCCGTGCGCCTGGTCAAGGCGCCAGTGCCCGATTATGTGCTGCGCGTTGAGCTGAAGTACATCAAGCCGGCCATCTGGCGACGAATCATCGTTCCCGGCTCGATCAGGCTGGGCAAGCTGCATGTCGTGCTGCAACTGGCCATGGGCTGGGAAGGCGGGCACCTGCACGAGTTCGTCTTCGGCGAAACCAACTATGGTGAACCGGATGACTTCGGATTCCAGAGCGATCCGCCAATGCTCAATGAAGCACGGGTCACGCTGGCGAAGGCGCTGGGCGGGCTGAAGTCATTCACTTACATCTACGACTACGGTGACAACTGGCAGCATCGGATCAAGGTCGAGAAGGCTCTGGTGCCTGATCCAGACATGCGCCGGCCGCTGTGCCTGGACGGACAGAATGCGTGTCCACCGGAAGACGTCGGTGGAGTGCCAGGATATGCCGACTTCCTCGAAGCGATCACCGATCCGACGCACGAGGAGCACGACCACTTCCTCGAGTGGTGTGGCGGCAGCTTCGATCCCGCCGCCTTCGATCTCGTGCTCGCGAATCAGCGGCTCTCAGAGGTCAAGTTCTGATCGTCAAGACGGCCTCGGATTGACGCTTAC
>NZ_JBFRCM010000050.1:0-5758 GCF_040965735.1 Paraburkholderia sp. BR10936 | reverse complement strand
AGCGTGATTCCGGATCGCCTGGCTCCGCTGGTCGAAGCAGGCGTCATGCCGGCGACGATGGTGTCGGAGTGGGAGACCCCGGCACGCGAACTATATATGGCATATCCGCAGCGTCGTCGCGACGAAGCCGTACGCACGGCAACGTTCGGCGCGTCGGCAATGATCTACGCTGCCCGCTCGCTGGGTATGGGGTCCACGCCGATGATCGGCTTCGACGCTGAGGCGGTTCATCGCGAATTCGGCTTGGCCGATGACGAAGTGCCCGCGCTTCTGCTCGCTGTCGGTGCCGAGCGTCAAGGCAACTGGGCGCAAAAGCCGCGTCGTCCCGTGGACGAAGTGCTCGACCTCGTCTAAGCGTGTTGCTGGAGTGTTCACTACGTATAACGTCCAGCCAGCCGCGAAAAGGGTAGTCGTAGGCAAGATGACGCTCAACTGAAGTCCTGAACGGCTTCGACCCGCGCCCGGGCACGAAGCAATCCGAGAGAAGGGTTCAAAAATGAACCGTTCTTAATAAGTAGTACGAATTAATCAGAGATCCTATCATGACCCGTACCACCATTCTTACGCCGGAACAAGTACCCGCCGAATCGAAGGCAACGCTCGATGGCTTCGCCAAGAATATCGGCTTCACGCCGAACATGATGGCTGCGTTCGCGCAAAGCCCGATCGCGTTCAACGCCTGGGCCTACCTGCTCGGCTCCCTGAGCAAGGCGCTCGATGTGAAGACGCGCGACAGCATCGGCCTGGCAGTCTCCGAAGTGAACGGTTGCAACTACTGCCTGACGGTCCACAGTTTCACCGCTGAGCATCTGGCGAAACTGCCGGCGGAAGAAATCATCCTCGCGCGCAAAGGCCACGCCGCCGATCCGAAGCGCGATGCGGCTGTCCAGTTCGCGCGCAAGGTCATCGAAACCCGTGGGAAGGTGGGCGACGCCGACCTGAACGCAGTTCGCGAAGCGGGCTACACGGATGCAAACGTGATGGAAATCGTCGCACTGGTGGCCATGTATTCCCTGACGAATTTCTTCAATAACGTGTTCGATCCCGAGATGGATTTCCCCGCTGTCACGCCGGCCGGTTCGATCTGAGCTCGAGACTGCGACGCCCATGACGTTGGTAACCCGAGAGCGACGTTCTTGGGGGCACCATTCGCGGGGACGGTCAGCCAGTTTCGTTAAATGGCTGGCCGTCCCCGATCAAGGAAAAAGATGACCCTTCAGCATCCAGTCTTCACGCGCTGGCCAGCGCAACACCCCGACCGGCTCCAGCTCTTTTCACTGCCGACTCCCAACGGCGTGAAGGTCAGCATCATGCTGGAGGAGACGGGCCTGGCGTACGAGGCCCATCGTATCGACATCCTGGCGAACGAAAACCAGGAACCTGCTTTCGTTTCTCTCAACCCGAACGGCAAGATTCCGGCGATCTTCGATCCAGACGGTCCCGGGAACCGCCCGATCGCATTGTTCGAATCAGGTGCGATCCTGCTCTATCTTGCCGACAAGACGGGGCAGTTCTTGTCCACGGACCCAGCGCTTCGCTTTGAGACGATCCAGTGGCTGATGTGGCAGATGGGTGGTGTCGGTCCCATGTTTGGACAGGTCGGCTTTTTCAACAAATTCGCCGGGAAAGCCTACGAAGACAAGCGCCCGCGCGACCGCTATGCGTCGGAAGCCGCGCGTTTGCTCGGCGTGCTCGACACTCGGCTTGCCGGACGCAACTGGGTGATGGGCGATGACTTCAGTATTGCCGACATTTCTCTGCTCGGGTGGGTTCGTAACTTGATTGGCTTTTACGAGGCGCGCGACCTTGTCGGCTTCGATCGCTTCACTCATGTCCAGCGTTGGTTCGATCGCGGTCTCGCACGCCCTGCTGTGCAGCGCGGCCTCGAGATGCCGTCAGCCTGAATCAGGCCGGGCAGTTAGCCGCATAGCCTCGCTGACACGCAGAAGGAAAAGACCATGAAGATACGGAACATCATCATTGCCAGCTTCGTTGCACTAGCTGCGATGGCCGCCGATTCCGCGGAAGCTCACGACGGTGACGGACAAACCGTCACGAAGAATTTCGACGCAGCGATCCCCAACGTCCCCGGCAAATCGGTGATTGTACTGGAAGTTACGTACGCGCCCGGCGCGGCATCTGTTCCTCACACCCACGCGAAATCCGCATTCATTTACGCGTACGTGATCGAGGGCGCTGTAGAGTCCAAGGTGAATGACGGCCCAACCCGCATCTATCGCGCGGGTGAGAGCTGGTCAGAACCGCCCGGCGCTATACATTCAATCAGCCGAAACGCGAGCAAAACTCAACCCGCGAAATTGCTTGCCGTGTTTGTCCTCGACACGGACGACAAAGCGCTAACCACGCCGCTCAGATAGCGGGAATTTTTCCGACAAACACGAATCCTGCGAGGCACTGGAGAGTTTTTTCTCAATGCGCAGGAAGTCCTTTCAGACGAGTGAATCCATGATTGAAATCACCGCAGACGCCGAAGCGATCATAAGAGGGGCAATACTGTCGTTCGTCGCGACGGTCAATGAGGATGGGACGCCGAATCTTTCGCCAAAGGCCTCCTTAACGGTCAGGAATGGCAAGCTCTACTTCGCCGATATCGCGTCGCCCGGGACGTTGAGGAATTTGAATGCCAACGCCGCCGTCGAGATCAACGTAGTCGACGTGTTCCTGAGGCGTGGTTACCGGTTCAGAGGAAAGGCGTTCATTTTGCCGCCTGACGGTGACGAATACTCAACGATCGCGGACTGGGTTCGTATAAGCAACGGGCCTGAATATCCTGTCGAACACGTTGTCAGGATTGATGTTACTTCGATGTCTTCATTGCTCTCCCCTGCGCACATCTTTGCCGAGCCGCCTCGCAGTCAAGATGAGATACAGAGTACGTACCGTCGGAAGTACGGTATGCGCTTAACCGGGGAATAGACTTTAAATGTCAACCTGCGGTTCGACCGAATCACGCCTTCGCGACCGGAGGAAAGAAATTGCCCATGAGACTGAAGTTAATTGTGAATGATCGTATTGCTTGATGCTGTGGTTTGGTCATGGTTGCGCTTCATCGCTTTACTGCCATAGGACTTCGGGATAACTCTATGCAATCAGTTGAGATCAAAGCCATCGAAAATAGCGATTTCGATATGTGGCTGCCACTTTGGGAAGGCTATCAGCGGTTTTACAAGGTTGATATACCGCACGCTGTGACGCGCAACACCTGGGAGCGCTTCCTCGACCCCAACGAACCGATGCACGCGGTGCTCGCCATGACATGCGGTCAACCTTGCGGCTTCGCGCACACGGTCTACCAAAGGTCGACCTGGACATCTGCCGACTACTGCTATCTGCAGGACCTGTTTGTTTCACCTGACGCACGTGGGCGTGGCATTGGTCGCGCACTGATCGAACATGTGTACGCGGCTGCGAAACTTCGAAAAGCTCCTCGGGTGCACTGGTTGACTCACGAAACGAACTATCCAGGCAGGCTCCTCTACGACGCCGTGGGAGAGCGCTCTGGCTTTATACAGTACCGGAAGGTGTTCAAGTGAATCTCACCTGTCCTGCCTTTACCTGGAGACTAGCGAGGCGTCGCGAGCTGGATGGAAATAACGGGTGGCGTCGGTCGGATCTCCAGTGTGTCTAACGTTTCCGTGACTATTTCGGTCGAAGTTAGTCCCGGAGTCGCTATCGGAAAAGTAAAGCTGTGAATCGGTAAAAAACCCTTCAACATACTGAATCGGGAAATCAAAATGAGCATTCGTACAAGTCAGTTTCGCTTTCAAATCGCAGAACGGAGCGTTGGGTCTCGAACTGGTCTTTTGTTGCTGAGGTGGGCGCTTGTCGTAATCTTTCTGTGGTTCGGAGCAATGAAATTCACCCACTATGAAGCGACTGGAATATCGCCGTTTATCGTGAATAGTCCTATCATGGGCTGGTTGAATTCTGCGTTCGGTGTTCAAGGGGCAAGTGATGTGATTGGTTTGCTAGAGCTGTCGACCGCAGTCGCTCTAATTATCGGATCGATTCAGCCCTTTTTCTCTGCGTTGGGCGCTGCGATGTCGGCCGCTACCTATCTGATCACGCTTACCTTCATGTTGAGCACCCCTGGCGTCGCCGAAGCGACTGCAGGTGGCTTTCCTGCGATTTCGGCGTTGCCCGGCCAGTTCCTGCTTAAAGACCTCGTCCTGCTGGCTGCATCGTTGACGCTCTTGCTGGGGTCGCTCCGGACTTCGCACGGCGACGCACGGCGGTGATTTGATGGAAAGTTAAATATCTGGATAAGCTGAGGAGATGAAGAATGGAAAGCAAAACCGCACGAAGCGCTGAGATAGGCGACAGAATTTCTGACAAATCCTCGCATCCGGATGAGCGTACTCTCCGCGACTGGTTGGGTCCGGAGGCGTTCGAACATTGGGGCGAACTGCGAAGCTGGATCGACGAGTTTTACCCCAATGTTTTCACGCCGGATTGGATATATGGCGGCAAGAAGCGTGGTTGGGCACTGCGCTACAAGGAGAACAGGGCGTTTTGCAGTCTGTTTCCGGCATACAGGCTGTTGTCCGTATTGGTCGTCTTGGGCCGGGCCGAACGAGAGAAGTTTGAAGAAAGGCGTTATTTCTGGAGTCCGCCGCTGGTCAAACAGTACGACGAATCCCGGACTTATCATGACGGGAAATGGATGACAATTCCAATCCTGTCGGTGGATGACCGAGTTGAGGTGACAGATCTCATGAGGATGAAACGCCCCACGCTTACACCTTTTCGCGGGTTGTAGCCCGGTATCACATGGGCGGTGGCTGCATTGTTGCGCACCGCCTGTTTGCGCTTTCGCTCCGCACCTCATATAAATTTCTGCGGGCCATCCGTGGCTGACCGGCACGCAAAGGTCACGCGGATACCTGCGTAAAAATCACCAAGGTGCACGTAAATCTGGGCTCCGGCTGAGTTGGGCTAAACCGTCGCGAGCGTTTTCTCCCGTCGTCGATTAGGAAAGGCGATACGCCAGAACTTGAGATACCTACAATGCCCCAGAAGCTTGTTTCCAAACCCGGAGCCAACAGCCAAACTCGCATATACAGCTTCCCATGCGGAGAGGTTCTCGTCGATATTCGCTATGGGGATGGTGTCACCAGACTGAGTGACCTTGACGACATCCAGACGCGTGGTGAAATCAGAATCGTGGTTCTTGATTCGATTGAGCGCGTCGACGAGCGACTGCGCGCACAGCTTGGAAAGCTCAATGATGGAGATGCACTTATCGTATTCGTGGCCAACGAAGAGATGAGTTCGGCAGCTGCCAATACGCTAAAAATCAGTGCTCGTGGGTAAGTGGTGGGGCGCCTTAGGCTTTGATAGCCGGATTGAGTTGCAAAGACTCGGATGTAGCGGCGCTGTGGAACGGGGTGTCAGCACTCTGATGTTTTCCACAGCGACTCCGTACCATGCGAGCGCTATTTGCCGCGAGCGGCGCGGGGGGCACACAAAAATAAGGCGCTGACCCACTGCGGCAAGCGCAGGCCGGAGGAGGCGCAGCTGGTGTGCGCCTTTGGCCAGCAGGTGAGAATGTGAACAGGCGCTAGTGTCTCGCCGCCCGCATCCGCGTCGTCGTCGCGTCGACCGCGAGTATCGAATCACTCACGAGGGCCACGGAAACATCGACGGGACACGCGTGGGTAGATTCTCCTTCAGCGAGCGATGCCTCGGCGATCCGGTTCGCGTAGTACCGCAGGTCGCCGGTCAGCCCTAGTTCGGC
>NZ_JBFRCM010000049.1:0-5967 GCF_040965735.1 Paraburkholderia sp. BR10936 | reverse complement strand
ATGCCCATCGGCTACACTCGACGCTCGATTACGTCAGCCCTATGACGTTCGAGAAGAACTGGCTCGCTGCCCAGCGAGCCGCCTGAATTCCCTCGGCTATGGGATACGTCAAACAGGGGTAAGGTCAGCAAGCGACGCTATCGGCACGAATATTCATGTGAACGTCAAAATAAATTTTCTGCGCGAGCGGATACGAACAACCATTGGAACCGTGGCAATGACTGTATCGATCGTGATAGTGGGTGCCGGCTTTTGCGGGACGATGACCGCCACATGGCTACTATCGGATCAAACCGCAAAGCCCCTGTCGATCGCACTGGTCGATGCCAGCTATAGCGTTTCGCGCGGCATTGCTTATCGGTCGGACGAGGAAGGTTGGCTCCTGAACGCACCCGCACGGGCCCTCAGTGTTGAGCGGGACAACGGGAACGGCTTTGTCGATTATTGCCGACTGCGGGGCCGGCCTGCGGAACCCGATGATTTCCTGCCACGCGCATGGTACGGTGACTATCTTGCACATCGGCTAAAACAGGCAGTAGGAAAGTCGGGGAAGCATCAGTTTTCTCAACACGACGGATACGCCGTTGCGCTGGCGCCCGAAGAGGATGGCCGAACGAAGGTTTACTTGCACACGGGTGTGGAGATTTCTGCCGATCACGTCGTCCTTGCGACGGGCCACAGCTATGGCCGCCCCTCCATCACTGTAGCAGCGACCGGTGGCGCTTCACTCGATCAACGTTTCCTCGCGAATCCCTGGGACGCAGTTAAACTGCGGGCCGTGCCGGATGACAGCCAGTTCTTCATGTACGGGTCTGGTCTGACGGCACTCGACGTTGTTTACGCGCTGCATCGGCGCAGCGAAAAGTTGTGCTTCACTCTTATGTCCCGCCGTGGTTTGTTGCCCCAACACCACCGCCGGTCACTGCCGAAACTTCAGCCACAAGCGCGGCGGGCGCTTCTCGATCAACTGACTGCTGGCCCTAGGCATTGCCTCACCGCCGTACGCAAAGTCATTGCTGAACATCGCGCGAGAGGCGGTGACTGGCGCGAGGTGATCGATAGCCTGCGTCCTGCGGTACCGCAGATCTGGTCAAACTGGTCTGAGGCCGACCGGCGCGCTTTCGTGCGTCATATTGCGCCTTACTGGGAAACACATCGTCACCGACAGCCACCTTCCACGGCAGCGCTCGTCGCGTCACTCAGGATGAGTGGCCGCCTCTCGCTTATGAGTGGGCGAATCGAGACAATCAGCGCACATGGCGACGGGCTGCTGCTGGCTATTCGCCCGCGCGCAGCAACGGGCTCGCGCGTTGTACGCGCATCGTATTTCGTCAATTGCACGGGTGCCGGGATGGCTCCCGCTCATTCAGCTGCGGCGTCAGATACAGTACCGCATGCAGATCGCCTACATCGGCCTATAGCACACGGGTGCGATTCTCTTTTTGATCAGTTACGGCGCGACGGGATTGCAAAATTTGACTGGGCGGGGTTGTGTGTTGATGAGTCTTACCGCGTAGTCCGAGTCAATGGCTGCACGAATCCGTCACTCTTTTATATTGGCCCCGCGCTTAGAAGACGCTTTTGGGAGGCGACGGCGGTGCCCGAATTGCTAATGCATATCGAGCGGATGACGGAGATCATGAGGCGGCAGTTTTCTGCACGTTAGACGCGAGCGCGTGGCCTGACAGGGTCATGGATGCAAGCGCACGCTCTGGTTCTGGCTCCAATATCGACGCCTGCCTTGTGATGTAAGCAACCGGTGAAGTCACCTTGCCCGGCGCGCGCGGAATCTATAGAGCGCTGGCGGAAGGTTCCCATCGGTGAGGCAGCAAGTCGTCGATGTCAGTCGCGAGATATGTGGGCAGGCGCGCGAGCACATCCTTCAGATAGGCGAGCGGATCGTGCCTGTTCAGTTGTCCCGAACGGATCAGGCTCATGATGGCAGAGGCCCGTTCCCCGGCGCGAAGTGAGCCCCGCAAACAACGAGTTTTTTCTGGCGGGGCCTAGGTGTCGATGGCGGTCAGTGTCCGCCCTTTTCAGGCGACGTCGTATATCGACGTCGCGACAAAGGGCGAACAATCCAGATACTGCAAGCGCTAAGTGCGCTGTGAGCGGTATGACGACGATGCAGGTCGCGGCGTAGGGGCGCGTAGGGCGATTGGAGACACGCCCCGCGTCGCGTCGTGACAGCGGCATGGAAGAAAGGCGGTATGCGGTCCATTAAACTTGCGGTAACCCATGATTTTTTGAGAGTTCAAAGCCGAGTTGTATATCGATGAGTCTTCGCAAACCTCTCCAGATCGCGGTGTTTCCGGGCGGCGGGGCACTGGCTCGATCCATATCCGCCAAGCTGGGCAAGTTTGAGGAGATATCGTGTAAGAGGCGTAGCGTTCGAAGCTTCGCGTAGCTTCAAAGTGCCCGCGCACGATATCCTGCTCACAAGCTTTCGGATTTGAAAGCAATCGGTAAGCCGCCTTCGTATTGCACCTTTGGTATCGGAGTTGTAATAGGGCTGGATGCAGAGAAATTCCCGGATTGCCGCATAGTGACGAAACAAGACGGGCGACCTTGCCCTGTTGTAGCCGAATGCGGCCTCGGCGCCTATGTTCGCGCTCGCCCGGATGTGCTCGATGACAGCGGGGGGAATGGCGTCAACGAAGGGAAAGTAGTGCATCTGCTGAAAGGCCTTCAGCAAAACCAGCAGGCCCAGTCTCGAGGACTGGCCACGCGCGTTGCGGCGCACCCACTCGAGCTCTTCGACGTCCGGCGAATAGAACGCTTGCAATTCCTCCGGTGAAAAAACCTTGGGAAACCTCGGATACGCGGTACTTTCGATGGTCGCCATGCCGAATTCCGGATCTCGAATGGGCTGGCCAGTGTAGCGCAAAAAATCCGGCAAAGCCGTCACACCTGTGCCAGTCTTGAGCAACCAGTTGGCCGCGATAATTTTCGGATTCAGAACGCAGCGAAGGGGCAGAAACATGGGCAAAGCCAGCCAGCAGAAAAAATCGTCGCGTGCCCGCAAACTGGGCGTTGGCGACCTGGATGCATTGCGACGGGGAGCGGTTCAGTCAGGGAACCCGACGCTATCGTTCTCGATCGGAATGAACTGCCGCCGGAGCAGAAAATCTCCTGGCGCTCTCGCGCAAATGCTTCAGGATGAGGTATCCGATCATCCAACACTGGAGGAATATCAGAGCGCGCTAACGGCGATTGCGGCGGCGTGGAATACCAGCCTCCCGCCCGAGAGAGCGTGCTGAAGCGCTACGCGATCAGATCGGATTTGATAAAAGTGTTCCACCCGAAATACGGCGCGAGATCATACAGGGCATCGAGCGCCTGGTTGGGAAAATCTAACCCGCTTTCCCGTGACCTCCGTCGTATCGTTTCGTGGAAGGCAAGGCTCGAAGGTGACGTACTCCGGGTCGTTGCCGCAGCGTCCGACGGTCCCCGGCACGACACTTTTAAGTGATGTCATACGGGGTTTGGCGCGAACGATGTCCGCGTAAGAAATCGCACATTCAGACCAGTCGGCCAAGGACTCGGCCGTCCCGCGCTGGCTGACCACGTTGACCTATCTGCATCTCGACGACGCAAGCGGACGCGATAGCTCAGGGAAGCATCCCCAGCCCGATTTCCTTACTCCACCAAGGCATAAAGATCCGCCACCTCATAACTTCTACACTTATGATCGCTATTCGGCTGAATCGTGGTCAGGGGCCTTCACGATATGCGGAAGGCCATTGCGAGTGGCCGCATTCGCGCCGAACGCCATTGAGGGCATGCGCCGGGTTATCTTCGTCATTTTTTCTCGAATCCTTTGCCCGCAATATCGTCGGCTCAAACTCCTACCGCCGTTCGCCAATCCGGTATTATGCGCTTGCTCGCTATCTCTCTGCGGTGCTTCGAGGATAGCCGAGGGGTGGAAACTACAGGGCTTTGGCATTCCATGCCTTAACGCCTCGAAAACATGGATCTGCCATACCCATCAACGACATTGACTCTCGCATAAATTTTATTTGTTATGGTTAGCGCTATTACGGTATAAACTATGTGCTCGATTTCAGGCGATCACGCAATCGAAGTTCTAAAAAGGCGGAATTAGACATCATCTAAACTGCAATGGCTTGCATTTTAATTTTCGTTAAATGCATTGCCAGATGCTCAGATAATTTAGCCCACTGCCATTGCAAAATTGAGGAATAAAGCCGAAGATGAGAAATCTCTTTCTTGTTACCCTTGCGCTCAGCGCATCGTATTGCGCTGCTGCTGAAACATACGAAAGCTGCCCGACGCCCGCCGTCATCAAAATTGCGCGGAACGTGTACACTGCAACAACCAGCGATAACGAGGGGGAATGGACGGGTTTTGCGAGAGGACCGGACGACGGCAATATCAAGGAATTCACCTCAGCCACGTTTGATCCACCGCAGCTTGATAATGACGGTGTTGTGCAATCGGCGTCAGTCCAGTGCTCCTACGAACTTGCCAAAGGCGGACATGTGAATCTACGGTACATGCCTAGGTCTCCGCTACCAAGTCTAAGGGTAGATCAAGGCTTATGGCGCCGGAAATCTGGCCTTCGCGACCTTGACTACTATGAATGCACTCAGCCGACCGCGTTGCGTTGTAGGTTCGTTGTCGTTCGACGGTCCTGAACAAGCTGAGCGTCCGGCAGCGGCGGCTTCCCGGTGGGAGCCGTCTTGGTGCAATTTCAAGGACATTGACCTGTCGCCTCGCGAATCCTAGCGAGATTCAGACGAGGTCAACGGTACGTTTAGTGGAGAAGAATCTGCTCCGGCATCCGCTGCGAGAACAGGTCAATGTGAAGCACCAACTGGTGGATCTGGCTGGAACCGACCTTCTGCTTGGTTTTCGCGTCCCAAAGGCCTCTGGTTGCACGGCAGCATCCGGACAGCAGCGCAACCAGCAGCAGCGTCAGACACGACACGGACCATTCCCGCACGAAGGTATCCGCGCATTGCGCGAATCGCGCCACCGCCGCTGCGCCCCGCTGGAGTTCGCGCAGGATCACGCCCACATCTCCTACCGGTGCGCGAGGCACTTTCCTCCTCCATCGATCCCAGCCGATGGCAAGCGCCGCGCCAGCCAGGACAGGCCACAGCGCCCCGGGCGCGAGCGCGTCGAGCAGCGTGCCAACCGGGATGTGCAGATACAGCACTCATAGCCCGATCAGCGAGGCCAGCACCATGGCGAACCACGTGAGCGGTGCGGGGACGCGGGCATGGGCATACGTCGATCAGCCCCTTCGTGCCGATCAACGCCAGAATGCCCAGAATCGCGACGATACCGAGCGGCCGGTTGAACACCAGCAGCGCTGAGCACCACGCCGATCAGGCCCAGCGGCATCACCGCAACCTCCATGGCCAGACGCCGGAAGCACACCAGCAGCACCATCATGCTCGTGAACATCAGCACGATCATGACCGGCACCACCGCAAAGACCGACGTCCGGGAGATCGCGCTTTCCTCGAATAGGCCGCTGGTTTCGACCCGGTAGCCGCCCGGCAGCTTCGCCTTGAACGCGTCGATCTTCGGTGCCACCGTCGCGACGACTTCGTCGGACACGCCGACCAACATAATTTATATGAACGCCCCCGATGCGCCAGTTTTTCTTGTGTGTTAATTCGACACGTTTCGCAACGAGAACCCGATCGACATCGCGGCCAGCCTCATTCGCTGCGGGCCCCGATGAAATCCGCTGACTCGTCCCTCATTTGTCGCACGAGCTCAACGCTCGAATTATGCTTCAAGTTCAGCGAGTCACGGTCCGACCAGTCTTGTCATCACGCTCGATTGCCAACGCAACCTTTCGACGTCTGCGCGGCGACAATCATTTTGGCCGGTATAGCGACAGAGGTTTTGGCTGGTGGGGAGAACTCGGAGGCGGCGTAGCCGCCGGAGGGTTCTCCCCACCAGCGGCGCCGAGTCGGCCGGGTTCTACGA
>NZ_JBFRCM010000048.1:0-11086 GCF_040965735.1 Paraburkholderia sp. BR10936 | reverse complement strand
CGAATCATCTGCTCGACCAGATGCGTGGCGTGCGCGGCCTCGTCGACGCGCGCATCCAGCAGCCCGGGGACGAGCCCACCATCAACGTCGACGTAGATCGCACGAAGGCCCTGCAAGCGGGCCTCACACAGCACGACGTGGCGCAGAACCTGCTCATCGCGCTCTCGGGCAGCTCGCAAACCACGCCCAACTTCTGGCTCGATCCGAAGAACGGCGTGAGCTACCCGCTCGTGACCGAGGTGCCGCAATACGACATTCATTCGCTGCAAACACTCGCCAATATTCCGCTGACGACGTCGCAATCGGTCACGTTCACGCCGCAGAACCAGCTTGGCACGCTCGGCACGGTCTCGCGCAGCTCGCAGGAAGCCGTGGTCTCGCACTACAACGTGCAGCCCGTGCTCGACATCTTCGCGTCGACACAGGGACGCGACCTGGGCGGCGTCGCCTCCGACGTGAACCGCCTCGTGGACGCCGCGCGCGCGCAACTGCCGCCGGGCTCGTCGATCGTGATGCGCGGCCAGGTGCAGTCGATGAACGCCTCGTTCAGCGGCCTTGCGGCGGGCCTGGTGTTCGCCATCGCGCTCGTCTACCTGCTGATGGTCGTGAACTTCCAGTCGTGGCTCGATCCGCTCATCATCGTGAGCGGTCTGCCGGCCTCGCTCGCCGGGATCGCGTGGATGCTGTTCGTCACGCAGACCACGCTGAGCGTGCCGGCGCTCACGGGCACGATCCTCTGCATGGGCATCGCCACGGCCAACAGCATTCTCGTCATCAACACCGCGCGCGAGTCGCTCGCCGCGGGCATGGAGCCGCTCGCCGCCGCGCTCGATGCGGGCTTCAACCGCTTTCGCCCAGTGCTCATGACGGCGCTCGCGATGCTGATCGGCATGTTGCCGATGGCGCTGGGTCTCGGTGATGGCGGCGAACAGAACGCGCCGCTCGGGCGCGCCGTGATCGGCGGCCTCGCGGTCGGCACGCTTTCCACGCTCGTGTTCGTGCCGGTCGTGTTCGGCATGGTGCATGGCTGGCTCGCGCAACGCCGCGCCGCGCGCGATGCCAGCAACGATGCGCAAGCCGATACAACCACTCACGTTGAATAAGGATTCCATAATGAAATCGCAGACACCGCACGAAGAACGCGATGCCGCGGCGCGAACCGCAACGCGAGGTCGCTCGGCTGTCGTCGTCGGCCTGACCTGCCTCGCCATCGCCGCGGCGCTCCTCACGGCGGGCATTGTGCCGCGCCTCCCGGCGCGCACGGCGCACGCCCGGCAGGTCGCGGCGCAGCGCGCGCTGATCGTCTCCACCCTCACGCCCACGCGCGCACCCGTCACGCAGGACCTGTTGCTGCCCGGCTCGGTGATGTCCTGGGCGGACGCGTCGATCTACGCGCGCACGAGCGGGTACGTGCAGCACTGGTACACGGATATCGGCGCGCACGTGAAGGCAGGTCAGACGCTCGCGCAGATCGACACGCCCGAGCTCGACGCGCAACTCCAGCAGGCGCGCGCCGACGAAGCCACCGCACAGGCCAACTATCGCTTCGCCAGCAGCACGGCGCAGCGCTGGCAAACGATGCTGCAGACGCAATCGGTCTCCGAGCAGGACGCCCAGGCGAAAACGAGCGACGCCGCCGCGAAACTGGCCACGCTCCAGGCGGCGCAGGCCAACGTGGCGCGACTGCAGGAGCTGGTTTCCTACCAGAAGGTGACGGCGCCTTTCGATGGCGTCATTACGGCGCGCAACGTGCAGGTGGGCGCGCTCGTCACCGCGGGCGGCACGCCCGGCCTCGCCACGATGCCAGGCGAGCTGTTCCATCTCTCGCAGACCGACCGGCTGCGCGTGTACGTGGACGTGCCTCAGGACGACGCGAGCCTCGTCACGCCAGGCACGGCAGTCTGGTTGACGACGCAGCAATATCCAAGCCGCCGCTTCGAAGCCAGCGTGGCGCGCAGTTCGAACGTGATCGATCCCGTGAGCCGCACGTTGCATGTGGAAGTCGATGTGGACAATCACGACGGCGCGCTGATGCCCGGCGCCTACGCGCAGGTGCACCTCGCGCTCACGGCGGCCGCGCCGGCGCTCGAACTGCCCGTGAGCGCGCTGCTGTTCCGCCCGGACGGCGTGACCGTCGCGGTGGTGGATGCAAAGAGCATGGTGCAATTGCGCAAGGTGACCATCGGCCGCGACTTCGGCACCCATGTGGAAATCGCCACCGGACTCGCGCCGACCGATCGCGTCATCAACAATCCCGGCGACGCCATTGCGAGCGGCCAGAGCGTGCGCGTGGCGGCAGCCTCGACGGCTGCGCAAGCGAAAGCGTAAGCGAGGCTCATCATGTTCGAACGCCCTCTCCCTGCGCTGCGCCGGATCGTCGTCGCCTTCACCGCAGCATCGCTCGCGGCGTGCACCACGTTGCCGCACTACAGCGTGCCCTCGGCGGACGTGCCTGCGCACTTCGCGACACAAACAACGCAACCCGCAGCGGCACCCGGCTGGACCGTCGCCGCGCCCGCCGACGCCCAAACGCGCGGCCCATGGTGGGCGCTCTTCGGCGACGACGACCTCGACCAGCTCGAAGCCCGCGTGGACGTGTCGAACCAGACCGTGCGCCAGGCCGTCGCCAATCTCGAAGCCGCGCGCGCGATGATCGACTATCAGCGCGCGGGCTATGCGCCGACCGTCACGGCTGGTGTGGCGGCGCAGCGTTACCGGACCTCGCAGAATCTCGTGGACCATTCGCTTGCGGGCAAGACGATTCCCGACTACTCGACGGGCCTCACGGCAAGCTGGGAACCCGACCTGTTCGGGCGCGTGAAGGACGCGACCACCCAGGCGCACGCCAACGCCCAGGCCACGCAAGCCGACCTCGAATCGGTGCGCCTTTCGGTTGCGAGCCAGCTTGCTACGGCTTACTTCGATTTGCGCTCGCTCGATCGCCAGAAGAAGCTGCTCGACGACACCGTGAGCGCCTACACGGCCGCGCTGCGCATCGTGCAGCAGCAGCTCGCCGACGGCGCGATCGACGCCTCCGCCGTCGCCCAGGCACAGACCCAGCTCGAGAGCGCGCGCACGGCGAATAGCGACATCGACGTGCAGCGCGCGCAGCTTCAGCACGCCATCGCCACGCTGATCGGCGTGCCCGCTTCGACGTTCAGTCTGCCGCCGCGTGTCGATCCCGCCGCCGTGCCGTCGATTCCCGCAGGGGTGCCCTCCGCGCTACTCGAACGGCGTCCCGACATCGCGGCCGCGGAGCGGCGCGTGGCGGCGGCCAATGCCGGGATCGGCGAGGCGCGCGCGGCCTTCTATCCCGACCTCACGCTCTCCGCGACGGCGGGCTTCGAAAGCACGTTCTTCGCGCCGTGGCTGAGCGCCCCCAGCCTCTTCTGGTCGCTCGGCTCGCAAGTGGCGGGCACACTCTTCGACGGCGGCCGGCGCGACGCCACGCTCAAAGGCGCGAACGCACAATACGATGCGGCAGTAGCCGGCTACCGGCAAACCGTGCTGACGGCGTTCCAGCAAGTCGAAGACAACCTGAGCGCGCTCGACACGCTAGCGAGCGAAGCGCAAAGCCAGCAGCGCGCCACCGCCGCCGCGCAACTCTCGCTCAGGCTCACCACCAACCGCTACCAGGCGGGCGCGGTGAACTATCTCGACGTCGTGACGGCGCAGACCATCGCGCTCTCGAACGAACGCAACGAGGAGCAGATCGCGGCAAGGAGGCTCGATGCGAGCGTGCATCTGCTGGAGGCGCTCGGCGGCGGGTGGGACCGGGCGGCGCTGAGCGACCTGAGCGCACCGGGCGAACCAGGCGTCAAGGGCGCGCGAACGTCAGGATGAAGCGCGTGGCCGCCGCGTCGCTTTCGGCGCGCGCCGAGCCGCCGTGCAATGTCATGATCGAGCGCACGATCGCGAGCCCGAGCCCCGCCGAAGCACCCGCACGCGCCTCGCGATGGCGCGAGGCATCCGCGCGATAGAAGCGGTCGAAAATGCGCTCCAGCAGCGCGGCGTCGATCGGCGTGCCGGGATTGGCCACCGTGACTTCGACGGCCGTTGGCGTCTCCTGCACGCTCATCGTGATTTCTCCGCCGCGCGGCGTATAGCGCAGCGCATTGGCGAGCAGGTTGCCCACGGCGCGCCTGAACAACTCCTTGTCCGCGCGCAGGCGGCCCTCGCCCCCCACGCGGATCTGCACGCCCGCCTCGTCGGCAAGACCTTCGAAGTAGTCGGCAATCTGCGTGAGCGCGTCGTGCACGTCGAACTCCGCGAGCGTCGTCATGAACTGCGGGTGCTCCGCGCGCGCGAGAAAGATCACGCTTTCGATCATGCGCGAAAGCCGTTCGCATTCCTCCAGATTCGATTCGAGCAACGCCTCGTATTCGGCCGTGGTGCGCTCGCGCGCGAGCGCCACTTCGTTCGCGCCGCGCAGGTTGCCGAGCGGCGTGCGCATGTCATGCGCGAGATCCGCCGTATATTGCGACATCCGCTCGAAGCCCCCGTGCAAACGGTCGAGCATGGCGTTGAGCGATTTCGTGAGCGCCTCGAGCTCGCTCGGCGCGCGTTCGACTTCGATGGGCGTGTCGAGCCGGTCCACCGTGACCGTGGCCGCACGCGCCGCCATCTCGCGCAGCGGACGCAGCGACTCGCGCACGAGCAGCCAGCTCATGAGGAACGCCAGCAGCATGCCTGCCAGGCCGAACCCGTAGAGCCGCTCGCGATAGTGATCGAGCAGCTGCCAGCGATCGGTCATGTCACGCGCGATGACGATCGTGACAGGCGTGCCGTCGGCCAGCGCGGCGTCGGTAGCGAGTCCGCGCACGGGCACGCCACGCGCGTTGCGCCACTCCACCACGTCCCCTTCGGTGATGCGTTGCGACGAGGCGAGGCGCCGGGCGAGCGCAGCCTGCGGAAAGCCCGCGTCGGCAACGCCTGCCGTGTTGTGCTCGACCAGTTGCGCACCGCCGGCGCTGAGTATTTCCATGGAAAGCGCGGGATTGCCGAGCACCTGGCTCGTGAGGCGCTCCGCATGCTCGCGCACGTCGTGCTCGTTGTGCAGCTCCCGCGCGAGGCGGCGCGTGTGACGCGAAATCAGCACGATATCGAGGTCGTCCTGCTGCTTCACTTCGCGGTCGAGCGTGAAATAAAGCGTGCTGCCCACGAGCGCGAACACCGCAAGCGTCGTGCCGGCGAAACTGAGCGCGAGGCCAGTAGCGAGCGAGCGAACGGCCACCCGCGGCATCAGGCGTGCCCCTTATTGTCTGCAATCTCGGCGACGTAGCCCACTCCGCGCACCGTATGGATCAGCTTGACGTCGAACGCGTCGTCGACCTTGGCGCGCAGGCGGCGAATGGCGACTTCCACGACGTTGGTGTCGCTGTCGAAGTTCATGTCCCATACGTACGAGGCGATCTGCGTGCGCGTGAGCACTTCACCCTGGCGGCGCACGAGCAGTTGCAGCAGCGAGAACTCCTTCGGCGTGAGGTCGATGCGTGTGGCGCCGCGTTTCACGCGCCGGCGCGTGACGTCCACTTCGAGGTCGCCGAGCAGCAGCACGTCGCTCTCGCGCGGGGGGCCGCGGCGGGCCAGCGTGCGCACGCGCGCGAGCAGTTCGACGAAGGCGAACGGCTTGACCAGGTAGTCGTCCGCGCCCAGTTCGAGGCCCTTCACGCGGTCGCTGATATCGTCGCGCGCGGTAAGGAAAAGCACCGGCGTGGTGTGCGTGGCGCGCAGCGTCTTGAGCACTGTCCAGCCGTCCATGGCAGGCAGCATCACGTCGAGCACGATCACGTCGTACGCCGCTTTTTTCGCGAGGATCAGGCCTTTCGCGCCGTCCGCGGCGACGTCCACCGCGTAGCCGGATTCCTCGAAGCCCTTCTTCAGATAGGCGCCGGTTTTCGGCTCGTCTTCGATCACAAGAATGCGCATCGCCGTTCTACTCACAGAGTGTATCCGGCTTAATTGTATGCGCTTGCTGGCCATGTGCGCGTGGCCACTGGCGTACTTCGCATACCCGAGCGGAACGGTCGTCTTTCCTTTCCAGACCTACAAATGAAAGCGCGCCGCCATGCGGGGCGTTTGATCTTGTGCGAATCGCAATCTAGTTGCCGCCTTTCTTCGCCTTAGTCCAGTAGTACCGCCATAGCTTCATGACCGCAGCATAGTCAAGCATCGCCACGATCAGTTCGATAATTAGCTGCGCAGGACCCTCAAGCAGCCGTGGCGAGAGCATCACATAGCGGTCGACGCGCCCCTTGCCCTGTTCGACGCGCAGCATAATGCGCTGGCTATCGATATCGCCAACCTTCAGCCGCGTGGCTTCAGAGATGCGCAGGCCGGCGGCATAGGCTGCGATCAGCATACGGTGTTTTTGTAGAGTTCACCAATTAATGTCGCTGTTTTCCAAGCGATTCTTGTCGTTTTGAGCCGCGAAATCCGCCTCCCACACCCCGTAATGACAGCAAAGACAGGCATTTGCTGTCGCTTTGACACATGACCGCTTAAAAAAGCGTTGATCCACCCCTTTATTCGCCAACAGCGCTCGCAAATTTAACACTCACGACCACTGCTTTCACAAGCGCAATCGACCTTGAGGCCAGATCGCCTAGCGACGTCATCTCCGCTTCGATCCACAAATATAGGACTACAAACCAAAAAGCGATCACTATATTTATGTTTACATGAACGCCCCCGTTTGCGCCAGGTGTTCGAGGTTTTGACGAATGGGATGGGCTGCACGTCTACATCCGGCCTCTCAGTGCAGCTTCAACTTCGCTGCGGGCCACTATGAAATCCGCGGACTCACGCCTCATTCAAATCACGAGCTTAAGAAGCTCAAACATAAATTCAGGCTTGGTGAGTCCCGGGTCCTACCCGATCTGTCATCACACTCGAATGCCGCCGCAACTTTTGACGTTCCACCCCTTTAAAGAGAAGCCAGTAGACACCGTGATCGAATCATGACGGTCTCTTGCACGCGTGATTTGCACGGTATGGCTGTTGATGGGCCAGGACCGCCCAGATTATTCGAGCGAGCTTGTTGGCCATCGCCACGATTACTACATTCAACGGTCGCCGTTGCTTCATCTGCGTAACCCATTGCCCCGGCTCTTTGGCCTTATAGATAATGCTGCGCGCTCCATGTACCAGCAAAGTCCTGAGATACGTGTCGCCGCGCTTACTGATTCCTCCTAGCCTGACGGTTCCACCGGAGCCAGTCTGTCCCGGCACGAGCCCCAACCATGCGGCAAACTCGCGGCCGGATTTGAATGCTTCAGCGTGCCCCATCGTTGCTACTGCAGCCGTCGAGGTGAGCAACCCCACACCTGGGATTGCCGCGATTGCCTTGGCTGCTTGATCGTTCTTCATCCATTCCCGAAGCCGCCGCTCGATCTGACCGATCTGCTTGTCGATCGCATCCAGACCTCTCCACTGCTCTCTCAGCGTGTCGATCAACATTGCGGGGAGGCGTCCTGACAACCTTTCCAGAATCTCGATTATTGCCTTGTCGAGCGCTGCCCTACCGCATCCCATCACTTCACCATACTCGCTCAACAGCCCGCGAAGACTGTTGATCTGCATCGTGCGGAATTTCACGAGTTGCTGACGCATACGATGCAGGGCAAGCACGGCCTGCTGGGCTTCGGTTTTTACGGCAACTGCCTTGCAGTCCACCTGGGTGGCCATCCAGATCGCACGCGCGTCGGCAGCATCGTTCTTATTACGGATGTTGAAAGCCTTGACGAACTTCCCCGGCATCAACTTGACCTGGTGCCCCATTTCAATCAACCGCCGAGCCCAGTGCTGTGATCCGCCGCATGACTCCATCCCGACGAGGCACGGCTGCCGATTCGCAAAGTACTGAAGAAACGCCGCCCTCTTGACCGACCGGTTCACGACCTCACCGGTGTCCGGGTCCACCCAGTGGACCTGCATCACGTTTTTTGCAATGTCCACGCCTACAATCGTATGCGCCATGACAGATCTCCTTCGGTTCGCTGAGTGAACCAGTATGATCAGCCTGAATCCCAGAGCGATGGCTTTTTGCTGCCAGCATCGAGCCGATCGCGCGAAGCCTGCGATTAGGTGGGGGCGTTCATATCATTCAAATCCGATACGTGCTTCTTAGAGGCGAGTGATCTCAGGCGTTGGTTCAATCGCGGTAGGGATGCCCATTAGACTGGCTCGCGCAGATGTTTCCGGGCGAGGCGCGCGCGACAAGCCCAGACCGCTCTGCGCGGCTTCCAGCCGGGAGCTCACATTGAGTTTTTCGAAAATGTTCTTCAGATGCCACTTTACTGTTTCGGGCGCAACGCGCAGCGCCCGGCCGATCTCCTTGTTCGACAAGCCGCGGGCAATATGATCGAGGATCTCGATTTCGCGCGCGCTGAGCAGATCCGACGGGACACGCGGCGTATCGCCCTCACTCCGGTGATTGGTATCGAATGCGGAGAATAGTCGGTCGAGGTACGTCGGATCGAACGATGCAACGTTGGCCGCCGTGCCCCGCCATCGCTCCAATATCGCACGCAGCGGCGCGCCTTCATCCACCAACCCGTTAATCATGCCGGTGGACTGCGCAATCCCCAGCGCGTGCTCAAGCGCGTCAAACGCGCGCACTCGCTCTCCCTGCTGTTCAAAGGCGAGCGTCAGGAGGATCGAGATGAGCGCGTCGAGATACCATCTGCCTGAGTCGGTCACCTCGCCACGCAGCGTTTCGAGCAGCGTCACAGCGTCACCCGCATGCCCATGCGCAAGCAGGAGGCGCGCGCGCATCATCGAGTGGCTGGCCCATATTTCTATTAAGTTGCCCGTGCGGGGCGAGCGTTCCGGCGGCATGGCAAGGCGCAGCGTCTCAGCTGTCTGCCTCGCCTGAGCAAGCCTCCCCTGGCCGAGATACAAGCGCACCGCCTCGGCATCGCACCCCACCCGCAAACGCAGCCATTGCCGTGCGGCCGCTACCTGCCGCGCGTCCTCGAGTACCGCGTGCGCCGATCCGACGTCGCCGCCGCGCGCGTAGAGCCGCGCAGCGGAACACGTGTAACGCAGCAGCGAACCCAGTGGGCAGGTTTCCATCGCGATGGCGGTGCGGCCCGATACCATCTTCTCAGTGCGCGTGAGATCGTCGCGCTCGTAATAGATCGATGCCAGATAGCCCGCGGGAAGCGCGGCGGCCGCCGAATCGCAGCCGAGTGCACTTTCGGCCCGCGCAAGCGCCGCCTCGAGAATCCGCAAGGCGTCCTGCAACCTGCCTTGAACGAGCTCAGCGAGTCCAAACATGCTTTCCCGGTACACGTCGGCGTAGAGCGGCACCTGATTCGCGTCGCCGCCTGTCGGCATCGATGTCTGAATCCGCCGCACTTCGTCAAATTTTCCTTCGGATAGCAAACCAAATATTTGCGCCGTTTCGGTAAATCGGCTCACCCACGGCAGGTTTGGCAGCGGGGATGCCGCCGCCTCTTTGACAAGCACAAGCGCGCGCGAACTGTCGTCGTCGAGACCAGCGATGATCGCACCGAGCGCGTTGACCTCTGCGGGCAACGCGGCATCGGCAAGCGCTCCGGCCGCACGCCGTTGCGCGATCTGAGCTTCGAGGGCCGTCACCTCTCGCGCCGCCTCGGCGGTTTGCAACGAGAGCGCGAGCGCCCACGCTTTCGTTAGACGCAGCCGCAGCCGCTCGTGCACGAGCTCGGGCGGCAGCTTCGCGATCCAGCCCGACAGCGTGCGGACGTCGCTGCGATTCACCATCACCGTTGCGCAGTTTTCGATCCAAAGCGCCGCGAGCTCCATCTCGCCAGCCGCGAGCGCGTGCCTGATTGCCTCGGGCCACAGCCGCGCCTCGGCAAACCAACGGCTCGCGCGCCGATGCAGGCCAGGCAATAGCGCTGGACATTGGCGCGCTATGCGACGACGCAGCGCGTCTAAGAGCAGCGAATGATACCGAAACCACTGCCGTTCCTCGTCGAGTGGCCGGGTGAATACGTTGTGCCGTTCCAGCCAGTCGAGCTTCTCCCAGCTGCGTGCGCCTTCGCCCATCACGGCATCGCAGACGCCCGCACCAAGCCGATCGAGAATCGACGTATACAGCAGGAACTTCAGCATCGGCGCCGGCAGCCGCGCCAGGACCGTGTCGTCCAGATAGCGGTCGATACCCAGACGCGTTCCCGAAAGCGTGCGAGCGACCTGCGCCGCATCGGCCGTGTCGCGTAATGCGAGCGAGGCAAGCTGCAAGCCTGCCGCCCACCCTTCCGTCGCTTCATTCAACAACTCGACGCTGGGACGGTCGAGCGACACCCCGCCTGCCTGGCGGAAGAACGTCTGGGCGTCGTCGACGGAGAACCGCAGATCGTCCGCATCGATGCGCAGCAGTTTGCCCTGGGTGTGCAATTGACTGAGCGCGAGATCAGGCTCGCCGCGTACGCCCAGCAGCAAGTGAAAGTTCTGCGGCGCGTAGCGCACCAGTCGCGACACCATCGCACGAATAAGTCTGGAGGGCGAACGGTCGAAGTCGTCCAGCACAAGAAAGACCTGACGGCCGCAAGCGGCAATTTCGTTGAGCAGTACGGAGACGATGGTTTTTCCTGGCGCCATCAGATCGTTGCGCAACAGCTGCTGCGCTTGCTGTCCGATGTCTTCACAGGTGCTGCACAGCGCACCCACCAGATAGGCGGCAAACTGCTGCGGATCGTCGTCCTCCTCGTCAAGGCTCAGCCAGGCCACGAGGTGCTCTCTTGCACGCAGCGTCTCGCTCCAGTCGGCAAGCAACGTCGTCTTGCCAGAACCCGCCGGTGCGATGACAACAGTCAACCCCCGATCACACGGCTCGCCCAACCGTTCGAGCAGCGCCGAGCGACGCACGATGCCGGGCAGCAATCGCGGCGGCGTCATCTTGGTCTGGACCAGGGCCACGCTCCAGGTCAGATCCACAGTGTCTCTTTGTGCTCCCACGCGTGTCGATTTCGTTCAAGTGTTGGCGAGGCGTATGCTACGCATCGCCCTTCTGGTTGTGACCAAGGGTTTCCCCCTCCTCGCTGCGCGGCGGCACCGTCTTTCGGTGCGCGCCACTGCCCCCCCCCCGCCCCCCCTC
>NZ_JBFRCM010000047.1:0-12829 GCF_040965735.1 Paraburkholderia sp. BR10936 | reverse complement strand
ACGGCGTGCTCGTGTGGATGATGACGAGGTCGTATGCGGCTGCAATCTTCAGCGTTTCTTCCACGCCCAGGCCGTCGGCCGGCGCGTCGAGCACGCGGCTGTCGGGCACGAGGGCCGCGGGCTGCGCAAGCCAGGTGGGATACCAGAACGAGCGGATCTCGCGCTTTGCCTGGTAGCGCGAGCCCGCGCCACCGTCGAAGCCGTCATACGACGGGGCCTGCAGAAACAGCGTTTTCATGCGATGAGTGCTCCGGGTACCCGTACTGTGCCGGGTGATGATTGAGGTGACAATTCGGTAAAAAAGCGCGCTAGCGCGGTATCAAAGCGACGCCTCAGCGAGCGTCCGATCCTTCGACGGCAGGCCGCCGCGTGCTCGCGGGCCTGGCCATGGCGGAAGGCGCTGCGGCCTCGGGATTGGCGACGCTCACGCGCACGCCGCGCCAGATCACATGCGAGCCGAACGCGGCGGAAAGCCACTGCAGCGCCAGCAGCACGTCGCGCAGCGGCACGAGCGGCAAATCGCGCCAGAACCCTCGCCAGCTTCCGCTCGCTCGCGCGTGCAGTATCAAACGCGCAATGATACCCGCCATCGTGGCCGTGGCGAGTCCGGCCAGCGCCGCGCGCGTCGTCGCGCACGCGCCGATGCCCGCGCCGGCCGCGAGCAGGCCGTAGAACAGCGCGCCCAGCACGAGCCACGGCGTGGGAAACGTGATGAACAGCGAAGCGAAGCCCGCCGGATTCACCGAGCGGATGGTGCGCAGCCACCGCGTCTCGCGCAGCCAGAGCGAGCCGAAGGTCGGCTCGATCACGTCGGTGGCGACCACCACGGGCGCCAGCACCGTGGCGAGGCCGTGATCGCGCGCATAGCGGGCGAGCAGGTAGTCGTCGGCGAGGCAGTCCTTGAGCGCAGCGAAACCGCCGATGCGCTCGAGCGTCGTACGGGAAAGCGCGAGCGTCGCGCCAAAACCGAACGCGCGCGAGCCCGTGGAATGCGCCACGCGCACCGAAGGCGCGAACCACTCGTTGATGAAGAGCGCACCCACGCGGGGCCAGAAACCGCCGATGCTGCGGGCGCTGTAGAGACAGGTCACGACGCCCACGTCCGGGTCGGCGAGCGGCGCGGTGACGATCTCCAGATAGTCGGGCTCGACGGCGATATCGCTGTCGGCCACGACGATCGCGTCGTAGCGCGCGCGCGCCGCCAGATTGATGAGGTTGCTCACCTTGAGATTACTGCCGTGCACACGCGGGTCGATCACGAGTTCGATGTCGTGGCCGGGATACGCCGCCTGCAACCGGCGCACCACGGCAATGGCCGGGTCCGCCGGCGACGACACGCCGAACAGCAACTGAAAACGTGGATGCCGCTGCTCGCAGAAGGTCGCGAGATTCTCGTAGAGGCGTGGCTCGGCGCCGCACAAGGGCTTGAGCACGCTCACAGGCTGCGGTTGCGCCCGGCGCGCACGACGCGCGGCTTCGCGCACGAGCGCGGCCGAACCGAGGCGCGGCATCGTCAGCGCGGCAACGAGGCCGTAGAAAGCGGCCACGCCGCACAGCACGACCACGACCCAGACGAGCACGGGCCAGGCCGCCGGGATGGCGAAAACCTGCGCCACCGTCATGACGCGCCGCCTTGCCGGGTCACGTGGGCCAAGCCGCGCTCGCCGCGGGCTGCGCGCAAGGGGAGAAGCTCCTGCGGTGCCCCGACCGGAATTCGCGTTTCACCACGTACCATTTCCCTGCCCTGAAAATCCAGAAATAAGCCGCGCATCTTAGCCGCATTACGTATTTGAAGCGGGAAACCAGACAATGGATGCCGGTTTGCACGATGCGAGGCAATTGAACAAACAACGAAGGGGAAATAAACCATCGTATGAAACATTGGACATGGTCGATCCCCGATTCGACGCCGAAAATTGTATCAGCAAGCTCCGTCAGTTGCTTCCGACGGACGCGGGAAAATGCGTTGCCAAAGTTGTAAAAGCGTAACTATTTCAGCGATTAAACAGCCGCCTTCCAGCGCTTTTCCGACCCGAAAAAATTCGGTAAGCATCTAGAAATGGTTCTTTAATAATTCTGAATTGAAAGCGCGGCTTTTGCATTGAAACAGGAGTAGTTCTCGTTAATATTCAAATTGACTGGGCGAAAAGGCAATCAGCCATTTCTGAACCCACGCCGCCTGCATGGGTTCCCGAAGGCCGCCAGCACGAACGAAAGTGGTTTGGCACAATGGCCGCACCTTGCGACTGCCTTGCGGCCTCGCGTCGGGCACCCGGCGCACGGCACGCGCGTCGCGCCCCTCATACCAGGCCCCACGCTAGCCCATGACCCTCTTCTCCGTACTCGACCTCTCGCCCATCCCGGCAGGCTCCCATGCCGGCGCCGCGCTGCACAACACGCTCGATCTCGCCCGGCACGCCGAGCACCTCGGCTATCACCGCTTCTGGCTGGCCGAACATCACAACATGACGGGTATCGCCAGCGCGGCGACTTCGGTGGTGATCGGCTACGTGGCGGGCGGCACGCAGACCATCCGCGTGGGCTCGGGCGGGATCATGCTGCCGAACCACGCGCCGCTCGTGATTGCCGAGCAGTTCGGCACGCTCGAAGCGCTCTACCCCGGCCGCATCGACCTCGGCCTCGGGCGCGCGCCCGGCACCGACCAGACCACGGCGCGCGCGCTGCGCCGCGACCTGCAGGGCAGCGCCGACAGCTTCCCCGACGACGTGGCCGAACTGCAGCGCTATTTCGCGGCGCCCGTCGAAGGCCAGCGCGTGCGCGCCGTGCCCGGCGCTGGGTTGAACGTGCCGCTCTATATCCTCGGCTCGAGCCTCTATGGCGCCCAGCTCGCGGCGGCCATGGGTCTGCCGTTCGCGTTCGCCTCGCACTTCGCGCCCGACCATCTGCTCACGGCACTGCGTCTGTACCGCTCGCAGTTCCGTCCGTCGGCGGTGCTCGCCAAACCCCATGCGATGGTCGGCGTGAACGTGTTCGGCGCGCCCACCAACGAAGAAGCGCGCTTTCTCTTCACCTCGCTGCAACAGCAGTTCGTGAATCTGCGGCGCGGTACGCCGGGGCAGTTGCCGCCGCCGGTCGAGCAGATCGCGGCAAACGAGTTCGAACTCGCCGGCGTGTCGCACTCGCTCGCCTGCTCCGTGGTGGGCGACCAGGAAACCGTGCGTGCGGGCCTCGCCTCGGTGATCGGGCAGACCGGCGCGGACGAGCTCATCGTCACCGCGCAGATCTACGACCACGCGGCGCGTCTGCGTTCGTTCGAGATGGCGGCGCAGGCGCGCGATGAATTGAAGGAAGCCGCCGCGGGACGGTAACCGCGCCCGCGTGCGAACGCCCCCTTAGTGCGAGGCGTTCAACGCGTCGAGGCCTTTGAGCAGCGCGGCATGAAACGCCCGCGGATCCTGCATCTGCGGCGCGTGCCCGAGATCGGCGAACTCCACCAGCGTCGCGTGGGGAATGGCGCGCTGCGCGGCTTTGGCCAGCACCGGATAGTGCCCGAGCTGCGCGCGCACCTCGGGCGGCGCGAGATCCTTGCCGATGGCGGTCGTGTCCTTGTCGCCGATGAGCAGGAGCGTCGGCATCTGCAACTGCCCGAACTCATAAATCACCGGCTGCGTGTAGATCATGTCGTAGAGCAGCGCGGAGTCCCACGCCACTTGCGTCTTGCCCGGCCCGCGATACATGCCCGCCAGCATCTGCACCCACGGCTCGTAGGCCGGCCGCCACTGGCCCGCGTAATAGGTGGCCTGCTCGTAGCGGCGAATACCGTCAGCGCTCGTCTTGAGCTCGCGCGCGTACCAGTCGTCGACCGAAATCGACGGCACGCCCTTGGCCTTCCAGTCTTCCAGCCCGATCGGGTTCACGAGCACGAGCTGCTCCGTTTCGCCCGGATACATGAGCGCGTAGCGCACCGCCAGCATGCCGCCCGTCGAATGGCCGACGATCGTCGCATCGTGCACGCCGAGCGCCGCGAGCAGCGCATGCGTGTTGCGCGCGAGCTGCTGAAAGCTGAACTGATACGAGGCGGGCTTGCTCGATTTGCAAAAGCCGATCTGGTCCGGCGCGATCACGCGGTAGCCCGCGGCGTGCAACTCGCGGATGGTGGCGTCCCACGTCGCCGAGCAAAAGTTCTTGCCGTGCAGCAGGACCACGGTGCGTCCGTTCGGTTTCGCGGGCTGCACGTCCATGTACGCCATGTGCAGCGTCTGCCCCTGCGAAACGAACGCAAAGTCATGCACGGGATGCGGATACTCGAAGCCCTGCAGCTCGGCACCATACGCGGGGCCGTCGGGCGTCTCGATCGCGGCTTGCGGTGACGACGCCGACGACGGCGCGGCATCGCTCGCCCCAGGGTCGGCAGCGAGGGCGACGTGACAGAGCGCGGCCGCACTCAGCGCGGCAACGAAGGGAGCGAAGGCAGCAAAGCGGGCAAGCGTGTGGTTCAGGATGGCTCTCATCGACGGGAGATCGGGCGAAAGGTCGGACAGAAGAACAGGACGGCGAGATGGCGCCGGTACAGCCAGCGATTCTAGCGGCCCCGCCCCGCTCATGCCGGCTTTCTCGTCCAGCGCGTCTGTAGGGCATGCGGTTTGCTGCTCATCAGCGCCTCGCACGACTGCGGCGCGCATCTCCGGCACCGGGCACCGGCAATTCGCGCTACGCTGCATTCAGTGCTAGAACAGTCAATACAGGACGCACGAGACGTCCGCGACGCGAGAGACGCACGCGTGTTGCACCGCGAGACGCGCCGCATCAGGGACGCGACAAGCACGCGAAAGAAGGACCGCACCGGCCCGGGCACGACGAGGCGGGCCGCGGCGGCCGTACCGGGGGGCACAACAAGGAGACGACCATGGAAACCCCGGCAAGCCTCAACGATCTGCAACGCACCACCCTCGCCATCGTGCTCGCTGGCGGCCGCGGCACGCGCCTCGGGCCGCTCACCAACAAGCGCGTGAAGCCGGCCGTGTACTTCGGCGGCAAGTACCGCATCATCGATTTCGCCCTCTCGAACTGCCTGAATTCGGGCATCCGCCGCATTGCGGTCGTCACGCAGTACAAGGCGCACTCGCTCCTGCGCCATCTGCAACGCGGGTGGGGCTTCCTGCGCGGCGAATTCAACGAGTTCCTCGACCTGTGGCCCGCGCAGCAGCGCGTAGAAGGCGCGCACTGGTATCGGGGCACCGCCGACGCCGTCTACCAGAACATCGACATCATCCGCTCGATCAGACCGAAATACGTGGTGGTGCTGGCCGGCGACCACATCTACAAGATGGACTACACGCGCATGATCGCCGACCATGCCGCAAGCGGCGCCGACTGCACGGTGGGCTGCATCGAAGTGCCGCGCATGGAAGCGCGCGCGTTCGGCGTGATGGCCGTGGATGAGTCGCGCCGCGTGACCGGCTTCGTCGAAAAGCCCGAGGATCCGCCCGCCATGCCAGGCCGCCCCGACATCGCGCTCGCGAGCATGGGCATCTATGTGTTCGACACGAACTATCTCGTCAAACTGCTCGAAGAGAACATCGCGCGCTCGGCCACCGACCACGACTTCGGCAAGGACATCATTCCGCGCGTGGTGAGCGACGGCCATGCGATCGCACATCCGTTCAGCATGTCCTGCGTGTCGTCGGACCCGGCCGCCGAACCCTACTGGCGCGACGTGGGCACGGTCGACGCCTACTGGTCCGCCAACCTCGACCTCGCCTCGACCATCCCCGCGCTCGATCTCTACGACCGCAACTGGCCGATCTGGACCTACCAGGAACAGTTGCCGCCCGCCAAGTTCGTGCGCGACCTCAACGGCCTGCAGGGCTCGGGCACCAACCTGATCGTGTGTGGCGGCAGTGTGATCTCGGGTTCGCAGATCTCGCGCTCGGTGCTCTCGTCGAATGTCGTCGTGCAGTCGTTCTGCAACATTGCCGAGGCAGTCTTGTTGCCACAGGTGACGGTGGGCACGAGTTGCCGGCTGCGCAAGGTCGTCGTGGACCGCGGCTGCACGGTTCCCAACGGCACCGTGATCGGCGAAGACGCTGCGAGCGACGCCGAGCGGTTTTATCGCACCGAGAGCGGCGTCGTGCTGGTCACGAGCGAGGCGCTGGCGAAACTGCCTGGCTAGTCCATGCGCCCCGCGAAGCCGATCCGCGAGACCGGCTTCGCTCACGGGCGCGCCAACCCGCAAACAACCCGCAAGCAACCCGAGCACCGAGAGGACTGACTCCCGATGACCATTCGCGTCCTGCACGTAGCCAGCGAGCTGTATCCGCTCCTGAAGACCGGCGGCCTCGCCGACGTTACCGCCGCCCTGCCCGCCGCGCTGATCGAACAAGGCGCCGACGCCCGCCTGCTGCTGCCGGGCTTCGCGCCCGTGGCGGCGGGCCTCGAGGACCTGCGCCCCGTCGCGCGCCTTACGCGCACGTTCGGCGCGCCCGAGGCGACGCTCGAACTCGGGCGTCTGCCCGGCAGCGAGCTGGCCGTCTACATGATCCGCGCCGATGCGTTCTACGCGCGCCCCGGCAACCCCTACCTCGACGCTGAGCACGTGCCCTACGGCGACAACGCGCAACGTTTCGCGCTGCTCGGCTGGACCGCCGCGCAACTCGCGCTGCACCTCGATGCCGACTGGGCGCCCGCGATCGTGCAGGCGCACGACTGGCATGCGGGACTCGCGCCGGCCTACCTGCGCGCGGCGGCGCGCGAGCGCGGCGCGAGCTTGGCGCCCGGCGGCGCGCGCTCGATCTTCACGATCCACAATCTCGCGTATCAGGGCATCTTCCCCGCCCAGCAGTTCGACACGCTCGGCCTGCCGCGCGACTTCTTCGACATGCATGGCGTGGAGTTCTACGGCCAGCTTTCGTTTCTGAAAGCCGGCCTCTATTTCGCCGACAAGATCACGACCGTGAGCCCGACCTACGCACGCGAGATTCAGACGGTCGCCCAGGGCGGCGGCCTCGAGGCGCTGCTGCGCGGACGCACGCACGACCTCGTCGGCATTCTCAATGGCGTGGACTACGCCGTCTGGAATCCGTCGAGCGACGCGGCCATCGCCACGCGCTATTCGGCCACACGCCAGAGCGGCAAGATGCGCTGCAAGGCGGCGCTGCAAACGCGCATGAAGCTCGCGCAGAAGCACGACGCCCCGGTGTTCGGCGTGGTGAGCCGGCTCACCGAGCAAAAGGGCCTCGACCTGCTGCTCGCGGCGCTGCCCGAGATCGTCGCGCGCGGCGGGCAGCTCGTCGTGCTCGGCACCGGCGACCCTAGCCTCGAACAGGGCTATACGCGCGCCGCGCACCAGCATCCCGAATCGGTGGCCGTGGAGCTGGGCTTCGACGAGACGCTCGCGCACGAGATCGTCGCGGGCGCGGACGTGATGATGGTCCCCTCGCGCTTCGAGCCGTGCGGGCTCACGCAGCTCTATGCGCTCGCTTATGGCGCGCTGCCGCTCGTGCACCGTGTGGGCGGACTCGCCGATACGGTGGTCGATGCCTCGCTGGAGAATCTCGCCGATGGTCTCGCCACCGGCTTCGTGTTCGAGCGCTTCGAGCCCGACGCGCTCACGGCCGCGATCCGCCGCGCCTTCGCGCTCTATGGGCGCAGCCGCGACTGGCGCGAGACGCGCTCGCGTGCAATGCAGCAGGACTTCGGCTGGGCCGCGTCGGCGCAACGCTACATGGCGCTCTATCGCGAACTGGCCGGTCAACACGCCGTGGCCTAGCGCCCTCCCGGACGCATTGCAGCCGCTGGCAGCGGGCGCGCGCGCAACATCGCGCCCACGCATCCATCGACTGGGCGCAGCGAATTCGGTTATCGTTGCTGCACCTGCGCAAAGGCGCGCTGCTCGAAGCGCCGCAAGCGATAACGAAATCTGGACCGGCCATGAAAAACGTTTTGAGCATCCAGTCGCACGTCGTGTTCGGTCACGCGGGCAACAGCGCCGCGGTGTTTCCCATGCGCCGCCTGGGCGTCAATGTCTGGCCGCTCAACACGGTGCAGTTCTCGAATCACACGCAATACGGCCACTGGACCGGCGCCGCCATCGGCTCGGACGAGGTCGTGGATCTCGTCGAAGGCATCGGCGCGATCGGCGTGCTGCCGCGCTGCGATGCGGTGCTCTCGGGCTACCTCGGCGCCCCCGAGCAGGCCCAGGCCGTGATCGACGTGGTGCGCGCCGTCAAGGCCGCCAACCCGCAGGCGCGCTACTTTTGCGACCCGGTGATGGGCACGCTCAACGCCGAGAACGGCTGCCGCGTCGAGCCCGGCATTCAGGAGTTCCTCGTGCGCAACATGCCCGAGGTCGCCGACGCGATGATCCCCAATCACATCGAGCTGCAACGACTCGTGGGCCGCGAGATCGAGACCGCGGAAGAAGGTGTGCTCGCGTGCCGCGAATTGCTGCGCCGCGGCCCGAAGCTGGTCCTCGTGAAGCATCTGCTCGACCGCAACAGCCCTGCCGACCGCTTCAACATGCTCGTCGTGACCGAGCATGAAGCATGGCTCGGCCAGCGCCCGCTCTACCCGTTCGCGCGCCAGCCGGTGGGCGTGGGCGACGTGACGAGCGCGGTGTTCGTCGCGCGCCTGATGCTCGGCGACTCGCTGCGCCGCGCGTTCGAACACACGCTCGCGGCCGTGAACGCCGTAGTGAAGGCGACTTACGACGCAGGCCGTTACGAGCTGGAGATCGTCGCGGCGCAAGACCAGATCGCGCGCCCGCGCGAATGGTTCGACGCCTGGGCGGTGGAAGCCGCCTAAACTGAAGCGGTGCGCGCGCGGCCTATAATGCCGTCCGCATGACTCGCGGCGGCCAGACACAGTGCACGGCCGCGGCGCCCACCGTCTTTAGAGAATGACCGATGTCCGATTCAATCCGTAGCGAGCAGGAAGAGTATTTCGAGCAGCTTTGCCTTGCCGTCGACGCCGGCGAGACCCACGAGCAGGAAGCCATCGAATACTTCGAGGAACACAGCCACGAAAGCGGTTTCGACGCCGCCGTGTGGCTCGACATCGCGCTTTACCATGCACCCGACGTCGCGCGCGGCATCATCGACTTCGTCGACGAGAGCGAGCGCGAACGCAGCGACATCGCCCAGACCATTGCCGACACGCTCGACATCTCGTACGGCGACGACGAATGCGCACGCTTCGAAGCGACGATTCGCTTCGCGCTCGCCAATGGCATTCCCGTCGATCTCGACGTGGTGCTCGACGGCTGCAACCGCGCGCTCGACGACCTCGAAGCATGGGCGAGCGCCGACACCATGGCGCCGCTCGTGCGCCTGCGCGACGCGCTCTTCGAACTGCAAAGGGGCGAGTAGCCCGAGCGCGCGGCACGGCGTGAGCGGCTGACCTGGCGGCCTGATATATTGCTCGCCATCCGCCGCCTCACGAAGGCGCGCGCCCAGCCGGCGCACATGGGGAGCTGGCTGAGACCCCCACGAGACACGCCACCCACGCGCGCAGCCGTCGCACAGCCCGTTCCGGCAAGCCGCAGTCGCGAACAGCAAGACGCAAGACCCGAAGACGAGACGCCCCGTCTACGCGCCACGCCGGCGCGCGGCGCGGCGTACCCGGACAAAACGCACACAAGAACACCGCGCCGCTGTCGCGCAAGGAGTCACCATGAGTCTCGCTGCCGCGCCTGCAACCGCTGGCGCCTGCGCATTCGCCACGCCGTACCGGGCGTGCCGCAGGCTTGCGGCTGGGCTCCTGATCGGCGCGCTGGCCACCGTCGGCACGCTCGGCGCGAGCCGCAGCGCTCTGGCCGCCGGCCCGCTCGACGTGCGCATCGGCTTCGTCTCGCCGCTCTCGGGCGACTCCGCCGACTACGGCCGCGATCTGCAAAACGGCGTGCAGCTCGCCCTCGACGAGGCGAACGCGCAAAACCTCAAGATCGGCGAGCAGGCGGCGCACTTCGAACTCGTGCCCATCGACGATCGCAGCGACCCACGCCTCGGCGTGCAGGCCGCCGCGACGCTGGCGAATCAGGGAGTGAACGCCGTGGTCGGCCACTTCAACTCGGGCTCGGCCATTCCGGCCTCGCGCATCTACGAGAGCGCGGGCATCCCGATGATCAGCCCCGCGGCCACCAATCCCGTCATCACGTCGCAAGGCTTCGCGAACACCTTCATGGTGATTGCAAACGACGCGCAGAACGCCGGCATCGCAGGCGCCTGGGCCGTGGACGTGATGAAGGCCAAACGCGTGGCCATCATCGACGATCGCACCGCCTTCGGTCAGGGCGAAGCCGACATGTTCGAGCGCGCGGTGCGCGAGCATGGCGGCAACGTGGTCGCGCGCGAGTTCGCGCAAAGCATCGCGAGCGACTTCGGCCCGCAGCTCGCGAAAATCAAGGCCGCCGATGCCGACCTGCTCTACTTCGGCGGCCTCGCGCACCAGGGCGCGGCGCTCGCGAAGCAGATGAAGGCGCGCAGCATGAACGCGCAGTTCGTGGGCGGCGGCGGCGTGGCGAACGCCGACTTCACCCAGGCCGCGGGCGCAGCAGCCGAAGGCGCGATGGCCTGGGAGTACGGCCGCCCGCTCGCGCAACTGCCGGAGGGCCCGCGTTTCGAGGGGGCTTTCAAAGCCCGCTTCGGCGCCAACGTGCTCGCCTACGCGCCGTTCGGCTACGACGCGGCGTGGGCCGCGATCCACGCGATGGTCAACGCGAAATCGGCGCAACCCGAGGTCTACCGCAGCGCGCTCAAGACGCTCGCCTTCGACGGCGTGACGGGCCGCATTGCCTTCGAGCCGGACGGCTCGCTCAAGAACGGCGCCTCCACGCTCTGGCAGGTGAAGAAAGGCGTGTGGGTGCCCGTGACGACGCGCGGCGGCTGAGCGCCGCTCACGGTTGCTGCGGCGCGCTCGCCGCCCGCACGACGATCTGCGCGTGCGTGTCGCGCTCGATGCGCAAGAGTGCGTCGCGCATCTGCGCGAATTCGTTGGCCGTGCACATCTGGTGACCAAAACGCGCCGCTAGCCGCCGCTCGATCTGCAGCGTGCGCGAGCGCGCGTCGAACACGTAATGCGACGTGTAGTCGAGAAACGCGTCGCTCGCTTGCGTGTCTTGCGGCACGTCGGTCACGCTCGCGAACGCGGGCAGCACGATCTGCGCGCTCTCCGAAAATTCACCGCCGATGCACGCCCAGGGCTGCGTGCGGCGCGGCTGCGCGAGCCAGCTGTCGATCTGCGTGGCAATGCCACCCGTGAAGCTGCTCTTGGTGGGGATTGCCGTCGTGCCGTCGCGCCAGACCACATGATCGAGAGTGCCTTCCATCGTCACCGAAAACGGTCCGTCGGTTGCCTCGGTCTGGGCCGTGCTGACGTGCGCGGTGCCGGCGAGTCCGGTGAGCCGCAGGCGCTGTGCCGCGAGTTGCTGCGCCTGCGCGTGCGTCGCGCGGCGAAACGCGTTGCGCTCGGGCTCCGCGCCCGCGCCTTCGTCTTCCACGTAGTAGCTGTAGGCGGCGTCGCCGGTCGCCCCCACCTCGAGCGACAGGCGCGCCGTGCGCTCGCGCCGCCCGGTCGCGGGCGTACGCGAAAGCACGCCGTCGTCGACGAGCAGCACGGGCCGGTCCATCACGCCTGGCGGCAAATAACCGAACGCGTAGCCGCCCGAAGAGGTATCCGCATACACGCCGAGGTCGGGCAGCCACGCAATCGCATGGTTGATCGCGTGCGCGCCATAGCCCGGCACGTCGGGCAGCGTATAGACGGGGCCGAGATCGAGCAGCACGGGCTCGGCGCGTATGCCCACCGCCGCGAGCAGCGCGCTGAAGAGCGCCACGTGGTCCTTGCAGTCGCCGTAGCGGTTGTGCAGGATGTCGGTCGCGCGATGCGGCACGGCCGCGGTCTCGCCAAGAAAGAGCGCGACATAGCGGATATTGAAGCGCATCCAGTCGTAAATGCGGCGCGCCTTCTCGCGCGGGTCGCTCACGCCCGCCGTGAGCGCCTGCGCAAGCGACGCGATGGCCGGATCGGTCCCGGTGGGATCGGCGGCGGCTTCGCGATAACGCGCGGCGAACGCGGCGAAGTCGGGCATTGTCGAGACCATCAGCCGGTCGCCCCAGTTCACGTAGGCGACCGCCCCAGCTTCGAGCGGCGGATAGGGGCCGTGCCGGTAGTCGAACGCGTAGCGGGTGCGGCCGTTCGCCGTCTCGGGGGCGAGCGCCGCGTAGCCACGCGCGTCGGCGTGGAGCGGCACGTTGGCGGGCAAATCGAAGATGAGGCGCTGAAACTCGACCGGTTCGCCCGTCGGCTCGACGAAGTACGAGAACGAGCCCGCGTCGAGCGCCTTCGCGCGGCGCTTGGCGAAATGCAGATGCACGCGCGACCCGACCTGGACGCCCGGAAAGATCACCGTGCGCAGCACGCCGTCCTCGAACGTGGGCGCGCCCGCCGAGCGCGGCTCCTGCACGTCGCGAATGCCGCTTGCGCCGACCGCGTGCGCGGTGCCGTCCGGATCGACGGTTTCGGCCGACAGCTGGGTAATCGTTTCGATATCCTTATTGAACCAGACGTAACGCTGGGCGATCTCGTCCACGCCGGCGGTGGTGTTGGCGCGCAGCACGGTGTCGTCGTCCTCGACGACCGAGCCGTCCTGCTGCACGACGAACAGATGCACGTCGCGCTCGAGCGTGTATGGCGGCACGTCGGTTTGCGCGGCGCGATCGGCGGTCTCGACGCGTGCCGTGCTGTCGGGGCTGCGGTCGCTCGCCTGGGCGCGGGCATGGCCGCTCACAACTGCCAACGTCAACGCTAGACACGACGCAACGCACCGGGCGGCGCGCCTGAGCCCCTCGCCTCGCGTCATGGGGGTCTCAGG
>NZ_JBFRCM010000046.1:0-14552 GCF_040965735.1 Paraburkholderia sp. BR10936 | reverse complement strand
GTCTGGCAGTGGTGGTTCGGCTCGCCGATGGCGCCGACGACAAGCGGATCGCACGGGAGTCCTATGCCTACGGGATCGCGCCCGCGCCGCTATCGATCTGGTACTGCTCCGAGTCCACGCAGCGCTCGGGGCTGCTGCTTGGCGTTGCGCCGGCGATCGAACAACAGATTCCAGCGGCCTGCGATCGCTTGCATCAGCTGATCCGCAAGCTGAGCTGATGCGAAAGCGCCGGCAGGTCGTGGGCCAGCTGGTACGCCATTTCTTACGGTCTTTGGTACTTTTTAAACGACCAGTGAACGGACGCGATGCCGTTCACTGGCTGGCGCGTCACGTTGCGCTGAGCCATATCGTTAAGTCACCGCTGCACTGCGTCGCCACGCAGTCTTAGGAGGAATCGTGAAGATTTTCGTTGCAGGCGCCACCGGCGCCGTTGGACTGCCGCCGGTGCGCGTGCTCTGCGCGCAGGGTCATGAGGTAACGGGGATGACTCGCGCCGGCGCGGGTGCCGACAGGCTTCGCGCGCTTGGCGCCCGCGTGACCCTGGCGGACGCCTTTCATGCGGAGTCCGTGAAGGATGCCATCGCGACGGCGTCGCCCGATGTGGTCATCGACCAACTCACGTAGCTTCCGGCGAATCCTGCCGACATCGTCAAGTCTATGCCCAACGATACGCGCCTGCATCGCGAAGGCGGCGCCAATCTACTGTCCGCTGCCAAGGCGCTGGGCGTCAAACGCTATGTCTTGCAATCACGTGGCTTCTACCTCGAAGCCCCGCAGGGCTCGCTGGCCGACGAGACAGCCGCGCTCCGCTACGACGCGCCCGGCGAGATTGGTGATAGTGCGCGGGTCATTGGTGCCGACGAAAATCGCGTCACGGGCTCGATCGCGCTGGAAGGCGTGGTCCTGCGCTACGGCTTCTTCTACGGTCCCGGTACCTGGTACAGGCCTGGGAGCCGAAAGACCCAGCATCGATACGCGACAACATCGCCAAATACGCAACGCCGCGAAAGGCCCCGAGAGTGACGCGCCGCGCGCCGCAAGCCGGCTCTCGAGCCCGGACACATACCGCGTATGGACAATTGCCCCGGCCACGGCCGTACCGAGTATGCCGCCCACCATCCGCGCCGACTGGATCATCGCGGTAGCGATGCCGAGTTGCTGCTTGCCCGCGACCTGCTGGGCGAACACGGTCAGGTTTGGCATGACGAAGCCGATGCCGACGCCGCCGATGAGCATGGCGGCAGGCAATGCCAATCCGCCGTCGCGCACCGGAACGCACGCTATCCCCGCGCACGAAGCGGCCAGCAAGGCAAATCCGGCGTAGAGCAGCAGATTCGGGTTGGCGATCCGGGTGACGATGCGCGTGTTCGCGATTGTGCCCACTGTGATGCAGACGACGAGCGGCGTCACGGCGACGCCCGCCTGTTCCGCGCCGAGCCCGAGCGCGCCTTGCAAAAGCAGAGGCACGTAAAAAAGCAACGCAAACATGGCGACGCCCATCAGAAGCGAAAGCACGAGCAGCACGACGATCACGCGATCGCGCAGCAGCGCGGAAGGCAGGATCGCTTGCGGCGCGTGACGCTCCTCACGAACCAGCAGCGCCAGTCCCGCGACAAATACGGCCGCCTGGATACAAGCGGTGAGATCGATCCCGTGCCGCCCCACGGATTCGACCAGAAGCTGAGAAGCGCCCAGGGTGAGCGCGATCCACAGGGCTCCGCGCCAGTCGGGATTGAGCTTCCCAAGGTGCACGTGGCGGATGTGCGGCAGGAAGCCGCTCGTCAGGCAAAGGCTGACGAGGCCGACGGGGATGTTCGCGAGGAAGGCCGAGCGCCATCCATAGTGCTGGCTGAGAAAACCGCCCAGCGACGGTCCGATTGCATTGGCGACGCCGAAGGCGCTCGAAAAGAGCACCTGCCACCTCAGCCGCACGAGAGGGTCCGGAAAGAGATCGGGAATCGACGCGAAGCAGGTCCCGACCAGCATGCCGCCACCAACCCCCTGCAACGCGCGGTATGCGATCAGCGTCGCCATGCTGCCGGCCGCGCCGCATAGCGCCGACGCACCCGTGAAGAGGACGATGGCCGCAATGATCAGGGGCTTGCGCCCGAACCAGTCCCCCAGCCTGCCGAAAATCGGCACGGTGATTACCGATGTAAGCAGATAGGCCGTCGCCACCCACGCATAGAGATCAAAGCCCTTCAGATCAGCGACGATGGTGGGCAACGCCGTCCCTACGACGGTCTGATCGATGGCGACCATCATGACGACGCTGGACAGGCCGAGCATCGCGCATAGCGACTGCGCGAACGTCCGCGCCTGGGCATGCCCGCCGGCATTCAGGGTCTCGACACCCGAGAGGTTCTGCAGGTTCTGACTCATGGCGTCAGCCCGCAGTGTGATTGCCCGCGCGTGCGAGGTAATTGCGCCATACGAGGCCTGCGAGGGCGATGTCCTGCAGACCGATGCCGACGGCTTTGTAGACGATGATGTCGTCTTCGTTCTGCCGGCCGGCCACGCGTGCGCTTAGGACGTCTCCCAGTTCGAGCACGTGGTCCCATTGAACAAGACCAGGCCTCGCGAGCAGCAGATCGCCAGCCTCCACGCGCGCCTGTTCGCGCAGTTCGACAACGATGCGCGCAGCACGCGCAAGCACGGTGTCATCGAGTTCGCGCGTGGTCGGCAGACTTGACCCGATCGCGGCGACGAGCGTGCCCGGTTGCACGCCCGCGCCGTCGATTAGCGGCTGCCCCGCGCGCGTGGCGGTCACGATCACGTCGGCATCGCGCACGGCGCGGGCCGCGTCGCAAGCTAATGCTTCTACGTCGCTCGATCCCTGTTCTTCGTTGAAGCTCGCCACCGCGGCGGCGGCATCGTCGAGACCGACGATACGGAACGATCTCAACCCGGTATGCGCCGCAAGCGCACTAGCATGCGCGCGCCCCTGCACTCCAGCGCCAAAGATTGCAGCCGTTTGCGCGCCGCGACGCGCCAGTGAACGCACCGCCAGCACGGTGGATGCGGCCGTCCTGATGCGCGTCAGCGCATTCGCGTCGAGCGTGGCGAGCAGACTGCCGTCGTGCGTCGAGAACAACACGATCATGAAGTTGAAACGGCCGGCGATCGTCGTATAGACCTTCGCACCGGCCACGCCTTCCAGAGGTAGCACGGCGCCCAGCGTGGAGAGCTTGACGCCATCCGCTTCGGTGCGAATGCGCTGCTGTACGGAGGCCCCTCCCGAAGCGAGCTGGACGAACGCGCGCTCGAGGACGGGAATCGCAGAGGAGAAGTCGACCAGCCCGTCGATCTCGTTGTCGGTCAGATGAATCATGTCAGTCCTTGAGTGAATGGCTCGATCATACGAGATGTCGTGCAGTATGTATACAACATACAGATAAATAGACCACAAGGCGTGGAATTTCCTCATTTGACAGCTCATTTTTGAACATATCGTATACCAAATGCGAATCCATCCAGCTTCGCTATCCCCATTTCAGGAGACTCAAGGCATGGCGGTAACAAAACGATCAGTCATCGCCGCTGGTGCGGCGCTCGCCGTAGCCGGCACCGCTCACGCGCAGTCGAGCGTGACGTTGTACGGCATCATCGATGCAGGGTTGGCTTATACGACCAATCAGAAAGGCGGACAGACCTGGCAGGAGATGAGCGGCATCACGCAGGGAAGCCGTTGGGGGCTGCGCGGGAACGAGGATCTCGGCGCTGGCCTCCACGCCGTCTTCGTCCTCGAGAACGGCTTCTCGCTTGCCAATGGCACGCTCGGTCAGGGTGGCCTCATGTTCGGCCGTCAGGCGTATGTCGGCCTTTCCAGCGACCATCTGGGCGCCCTCACCCTCGGTCGCCAATACGAAGAGATGGTCGAGCAGATCTCGCCTGTCACGACGGACCAGTGGGGCGTACTCTTCGAACACCCCGGCGACAACGACAATACCAATCGCGGTTTTCGCGTGAACAACACGATCAAATACGTGAGTCCGACGTTTTCGGGCACCCAGTTCACTGCACTGTACGCACCGGGTGGTCAGCCCGGCTCGATCGCCACTAACAGCGTCTATAGCGTCGGCGCCCACTATTCAGCAGGCGGGCTGTACGCCGGGGCGGCATTCACGCATGTGGACCATCCGGGTGCGCTCGCCGCGGGCACGTTCTGGACCACCGCGAACAGCGTGAACGGCAGCTATGCCATTGCGGCACACGCGTACCAGGTGTTCGGCGTGGGCGCGAGCTATCAATTCGGTTCGGCCAAGGTGGGCGGCGCGTTCACGCAGTCGACCTTCAAGGGCGGCTTCGGCGGCCAGGACGTGCGCTTCCAGAACTACGAGGTCAATGCCTCGTACCGGTTCACGCCCGCCGCACTGCTCGGCGTCGCGTTCGTCTATACCGATGGACGCGTCGACGCAAGCGACAGTCGTCCACGCTACGAGCAGGCCGATCTCTTCTTCGACTACAGCCTCTCGAAGCGCACCGATGTCTATCTGATGGGCACGGGGCAGCACGCGATCGGCTCGGCGAAGTTCGCCCAGGTTAGCCAGTTCCTCTCAGCTTCGACGACGAGCGAGCAGGCGGCCATCGCTGTCGGTATGCGTCACCGGTTCTGACGCCTTCCCAGGTTCACGGCGACGCACGCGGCGCGGCGCCGGTTCGTTTCCCCGTATTCCCACGTGCTTCAGAATAAAAACAGCGCCCTCGCACTTTCCGGTGCGGGGCGCCGCGAGATTAAGCATTCAGTCTGCGAGCGTGCGCGTCAACGCGTGGGGCTCACCACACGATGATCGCGATGAAGGTGGACACCACCAGACCGGCGACCACCGGCAGCAGAAGATACCGCACTGCCTGAAGCACCGGCACGCGCGCAAAGCTCGCGACGGCGGCAAGCGCGGACCACGCAGTCAGCGTTTTTCCGGTCCACACAGAACCCATCTGGCCAATTGCGGCGAGCGTCGACACATCGAACCCGACCGCACGTCCGAGCGCGCCCGCGAGCGCCCCGGTTAGCGGCAAGCCCGCAAAACCGGAACCGTCGATCCCCGTTACCATGCCCGCGAACAAGATGCCGTAGGACACGAAGAACTGGTTGTGGGGAATGTATTGCTCGCCCGCCTTGACCAGATCCGCGAGAAGACCCGGCGCGGCCACGCCCGGCGCGAGGCCCAAGATCGGGGCCGCCGTCCCGGCCACGCCGATGAAGAAGAAACCGGCGATCGGCAATACCGAACTCATCGCACGGAAGGAAAACAGGAACCCTTCCGTCACGTGATCCGCAACGCTCTTGCATGCCGAACGATAGTCTCGCGCGGTGGCGACGGCCACCATCAGCAACGCAGAGACGCCACCGACGAGCGCGGCCGCCGCGTTGCCGCTCGCCCCCTTGAAACCCGGCACGACGTGCGGCAGCACCATGAACGCGACGATGGCGGCGAACGCGAGCGGCACGAGAATGGCGAAGCACTTCGACCAGCGCTCCTGGGAAGGCGTCAGCAGATCCCGCGGCGCAGTGATCACCGGCGCCGCATGACCTGCACGGCCGCCTTCACCCACCGACGCGTGTTGCGGCTTGCCGCGGCGGATACGCGCGTGACGCGCCGGAGCATGCGACACAACCGAGTTCGCGGTCACCTGCGTCGCTTCCCAGCGTTCGAGGTGCGCAACGTTCGGTTTCTGGATCTGGCTGCGGATGCGCAGATAGGCAATCGTGAAGGCCACGCCACCGGTAATCAGCGAGAGCAGCAATGCCTTGTCTGCGACGGCAGGCATCGGAACAGCCGCCGCCTTCGCGCTGATACCGGGCGCGACCTTGATGACATAGTCCGACGAAAGCGCCGTACCGAGCCCGGCGATGCCGATACACAGCGCCGCGCCAAGCGGTGGCACGCCCGCGTAGATCGCCGCGGGCAGCAGAATGCCCGCGATAAGCGGAACGGCAGGTGTCGGCCAGAAGAACAGCGAGAGCACATAGCTGACGAATCCGAGCACGAAGAATCCGACATGTCCGTTCACCATGATGCTGCGAAACGGCTGGACCATTCTGACGTCCGCGTTGATCTGCTTGAGCGCGTTGAGCAGCGCGGTCATCAGCGAGATCACAAGGAAGATATTGAAGAGTTCACGCGCAGCTGTGAGAGGCGCGAAGAACACCGCTTCGAAGGCGCTCGACAGATGGCCGGAATAGACGAGCACGGTGGCAAAGGTCGCGATGACCGCCGGTAGTACGACGTTCGCTCTGAGGACGAGGGTGGCAATGATTGCGACGACACCGCAGAGGTAAGTCCAGTGAGCCGATGTGAGCACGACATGGGAGTCCATCATTTCTCCAGGAACGCTTCGTTAGAAGCGCCGGGTTTTAGAAAGGTTTGCGCTTGTTGGTATACTATGTACCAAAAAATTGACCTGCAACGAAAAAAATAATCTCGTTAACCCTGGCCCAGATGACCAATCAGGCCCATCACGCTATCGCGTATCGCCGGGAAGCATCGTGCAAAAAAAGGCCCTCCTGCCCGCTGGTCGGGCTTCCTGTTGATACATCCAGACTGTAAAGAGAGTGCGTGAAGGCAGCACCCGACTTCTTACGACGCGCGCTTCAAATCTTTTCCACTTTTCAAGACTTAGCTTTTTGTATACAGTGTACTTAACGTAACCGCCGCACCCTGCCAGCCGGTAACGTCACACTTCTCAAGGAGTCTCGAATGGCCGAACTGATGTCGCGCGACGCTTTCCGCGCCGCGCTGGAAGAAGCAATCAAAGGAAAGAGCGCTAACCAGGCTCCGTTCAGCATCGCGTGGGCGAGCGGCAAGCTCACGCGTGCGCACCTCGCACGCTGGGCAGAGAATCACTACCACTACGTCGGCCCGTTCGCCGATTACCTCGGTTACCTGTATGCGCGCATGCCGGAGCACATGACCGAGGCGAAAGACTTCATCCTCGCGAACATGTACGAGGAGGAAATCGGCGGCGACCGTCACACGGATCTGCTGATCCGCTTCGCCGAAGCCTGCGGCACGACCCGCGAACGCGTCACCAATCCCGACAACATGTCGCCGACTACGCGCGGCCTGCAAGGCTGGTGCTATGCCGTCGCGATGCGCGAGGACCCGATCGTCGCCGTGGCGGCGTTGGTGGTCGGCCTCGAGTCGCAGGTGCCGTCGATCTATCGCAAGCAAACCCCGACGCTGCGCGAGCAATACAAGTTCACTGACGAGGAGGTCGAATTTTTCGACCTGCACATCGTCTCCGACGAGATCCACGGCGAGCGCGGTTACCAGATCGTGCTCGAACACGCCAACACGCCGGAACTGCAACAGCGCTGCCTCAAGATCTGCGAAGTGGGCGCGCAGATGCGGCTGCTTTACACAACGGCGCTCTACTACGACTACGTCGAGAAAGAGATCCCGCTGCCGGAACTGGGTCTCGCGGCCTGACGAACGATACCGGCCGTACGCGCTACGCGTGCGGCTGGTTTGCGGTGCGTTCCGGCTGCCGGTATCCGGCGGATGAGTCTCTCCGCCGGGCTGCAGCGGCACGTCGCTCTTGTGTAATGCGCAGGCACGGCCATGCGCAGGTCTCTGTCACCGGATGACTCAGTGATGACAAACGATTCCACCTTTTTCAACCACATCGACGGCGAGTGGTGTGCGAGCCTCTCTGGCGCCACCTTCGAGAATCGCAATCCCGCCGATACGCGCGATCTGGTCGGCCACTTCCAGGCCTCGACGGCGGCCGACGCGGCAGCGGCCGTGAAGGCTGCTTCGGCGGCTTTCGCCGGCTGGAAGAAACTGTCGGTCGCGGCGCGCGCGCAGTATCTGCTGAAGGCCGCCGACTACCTCGAACAACACGCCGAACGATTCGGCGACGAACTCTCCCGCGAAGAGGGCAAGCCGCGCGGCCTTGCCCGCGACGAATTCGCCCGTTCGGCTCAGACGCTGCGCTTCTATGCCGTAGAGGCACAGTCGTTCGGCGGCGAAACTTTCCCTACCGACGACGCGAAGATGAGCGTCTACACGCTGCGCGAGCCGCTTGGCGTCGTAACCATCATCAGCCCGTGGAATTTTCCGGTATCGATACCGGCGCGCAAGATCGCGCCAGCGCTCGTGTGCGGCAACACTGTCGTGTTCAAGCCGTCGTCGGATGCGCCGCTTTCAGGGCTGCGCCTCGCGCAAGCGCTCGTCGAAGCGGGACTGCCGCGCGGCGTACTGAATTTCATCACCGGAAGAGCGGCCGAGGTCGGTCCCGGCATCATCGAGGCGCCGGAAATCCGCGCGATCTCGTTCACCGGTTCGACATCGGCAGGCGAACAGATTCATCGCGCCGCGGCGCTGTCGACGCGCACGCAGATGGAACTCGGCGGCAAGAACCCACTCATCGTGCTCGAAGAAGGCGACGTGCCGCTCGCGGTCGATCTGACCATCAAGGGCGGCTTCTCGCTCAGCGGCCAGGCTTGCACCGGTACGAGCCGGGTGCTCGTCACCCCGCAGGCAAAAGCGGCTTTCGTCGCGCGACTCGTCGAAAAGACGCAGACGCTGAAGATCGGCAACGGCATGACGCCGGGCGTGGACATCGGCCCGCTCGCGACCGCCGGGCAGTTCCGCTCCGTGCTGTCCTATATCGAAGCCGGCAATGCCGAAGCTACGCTCGCAACAGGCGGCAAGCAAATCACCCATGGCGATTTCGCGCACGGCTATTACGTCGAACCCACGATCTTCGTCGACGTGCCGCGCGAGGCGCGGATCGCGCGGGAGGAAATCTTCGGCCCGGTGATTGCGGTGATCGACGTCGCCGATTACGACGACGCGATCGCAGTCGCCAACGACACCGAATATGGCCTCTCCGCCGCGCTCGTCACGCGCGACGCTGCGTTGATGGAACGCTTCGCGCACGACATCGAAGCCGGCACCGTGAAGATCAACCGCACGACCACGGGCAATCTCGTCAACGCGCCGTTCGGCGGACTCAAGCGTTCGAGCACGGCAACTTTTCGCGAATCGGGACGCGACGGGCTCGAGTTCTATCTGCAAACCAAGACCGTATATCGCGGCGTTTAGAGCCGCCCCACTCCATCGAAGCCTCGCACATGAAATCATTCTTCAAACTCGAACTGGCCGAAGCGCGCCACATGATCGCCGCGGCTATCGCCCGCTCGCATGAAATCGGCGTGCTGGAATCCGTCTGCGTAACCGACGAAGGGGGCTTTCCTCTTGCGCTCGAACGCATGGACGGAGGTCGCATCACAGGCCCGCAGATCGCCTGGAACAAGGCCTTCACCGCGGCGGGCCACAAGCGCTCGACGCATCTCTTCAGCACGCCGCCGAACGGCCCGGCGCTGCCCGGCAATGAGGCTTTCGGCATTCAGTGGAGCTTCGACGGCAAGTTTGCCGCATTCGTCGGCGGCTTTCCGGTTGTCGTGGACAACCAGGTAGTGGGGGGCATCGGTCTGAGCGGCGGCAATGGTGCTCAGGATACCGAAGCAGCGCTCGCAGGCCTCACGGCGCTGCGCGAGGTGCTGCGGGAGTCCGGTCGCGAAGTGCTGGTTCAGGCCGATATCAAATTGTAACGCGAGGAAAGGTGCCGTCATGGACCATCGGGTCATGTGGATCGAGGAAGGTTGCACGTTCGAGGCCGCCAGCGATGAGAGCGTACTCGACGCCGCCGTGCGCGCGGGCGTCATGCTGCCCTCCGAATGTCGTTTCGGGGCCTGCGGAACGTGTCGCGTCAGGCTGGTGAGCGGCGCGGTGCGTTACGACGAAGCGCCGCCGGGCCTCTCGGAAGCCGAGACCGAACAAGGCTACGCGCTGGCCTGTCAGGCGCGCGCGACCTCGGACCTCGTCCTCAGCACGGACCGGCCGCTGGCAGCACCCATGCCGCCGGCGCGGCAGCGCGCGTCCGTGCATGCGATCGAGCGGCATGATGCTGGAGTCGTGGCGTTGACGCTCGCCATTCACGGCCTCGAGCGGATTGCGTTCCGGCCGGGTCAATACCTGCATGTGCATCTCGGCGAGGCGGGCGTACGCAGCTTCTCGATGGCATCGGCGGCAGGCGCGGCGACCGTGGAACTTCATATCCGCAGGATTGAAGGCGGCTTCTTCACCGACACCCTGCTTCCGACCCTCTCGCCCGGCGACACGCTCGACGTGGAGCTGCCACTCGGCGGATTCGGCTATCACGCAGAGGACTATCGCCCGATCGTGATGATCGCGACGGGCACGGGCATCGCGCCGCTGCATGCGATGCTCGGCGAGATCCTCGCCGATCCCGACCATCCGCCGGTATCGCTGTTCTGGGGAGGCCGAACGCCGTCTGACCTGTACCTGCACGAAGTATTGAGCGCGCTTGCCGCGCACCACGACGACTTCGACTACACGCCGGTGCTCTCGCGCGGTGCTCCGGACTGGACCGGCGCGCGCGGCTACGTGCAGCACGCCGTTGCCGCGCGCTTTTCCGACCTCACGGAATATGCCGTCTACGCGTGCGGCTCGCCGGACATGATCGCCGCGGCCAAACGTGAATTCGCCAGTCGCGGCGTGAGCCCGCGGTACTTCTATGCAGACGGCTTCACGTTCCAGCATGCGCCCTCGGCCGTGCAGGCGTAAGAGCGCCGGTCGTTGCTGACGCGTTATGCAGGTCATGCGAGATGACCGTTGCTTCATGCATTGCGTCGCGGCCAAACGCTGCGGCGAGGAGACAGTAATGCCAAATGTCGTGTTTCACAAAAACGGCGAGACGTATCGCGACTCCGTCAAGGAGAACACCAATCTCGTGGTGCGGGCCGGTATTCGTCAGTTTCCGTATCCGCATCTTCGCTACGAATGCGGCATGGGGAAATGTTCCCAATGCGCCTGTCAGGTACTCAGCGGCGCCGAACATCTGCCCGAGCCGAACTGGAAGGAGCGCAAGCAGCTCGGGGAGCGGCTCGCCCAGGGCTTCCGTCTCGCGTGCCAGTTGTGGATCGACCACGATATCGAGCTCGTCCAGCACGACGCTTTGACATCCTGATTTTTGCACACCTTCTCCATGTACATCATCCTGACCAACAAACCGGGCCAGTACCGTAGCGAGGCGACGGACGGTCTGCGGCCGCTCGAAGCGCTCGCGTACCACTATGACGGGCGGCACATCGCAACCTTCACGATCGCGGAGCTTCAACGGGAAACGCGCGTGAGGATCGTCGAGGAGACGGCGCCCGCCAGCATCAACCTCGTACCGACGCGGTTCTTCGAGCATTTCGACACGCGCGAAGCGGCGCTCGGTTCGCTAACCCGCCTGGTTAGTGCGAGCCATGCCGATGCACGGCTCGTTGTACTCGCCGAACCCGTCATCGTTTCTTGAGCGTATCCACTCCATGATTCAGGTTACTTTCATCAGCAACGGCGGCAAGACGGTAGCGGCACCGCCCGACAGCAATCTGCTGCGCGTGTCCCTGCGCGAACAGGGCGGGATTCCGTTCAAATGTGGCGGCGGCCTCTGCGGTACCTGCAAGTGCAAGGTGGAGCGCGGACTCGAAAATACCGATACCGTCAAACCGAAGGAAAAGCGGCACCTCAGTCCGGAAGAGATCGCGGCCGGCTACCGGATGGCGTGTCAGACGTTCGTCAAGGGCGATGTGAGCGTGTCATGGTGAAATCCGATCCGGCTCTCGCGCCTTTCAGCACCCTCTCAGAAGATGACCGTCGCGCGATGAACGCGCTCGGTCCGCGCTGGGCCGACGATATCGTCGGCAATCGCAAGGCGGTGGTCGACACCTACACCCCGGTCGTAGCCTCGGCGCCGAAGCTCGCCACCGTCGAACGGGACGTGCGCTACGGCGAACACAGCCGCCATACGCTGGACATCTTTCATCCTCCCGGGCCGCCGCACGGCGACATCCTGCGCGACGCCGTGGTATTCGTTCACGGCGGGGCGTTTGTCCGCGGTAGCAAGAGCGTGAACGGCGAGATTTATGACAACGTGTGCCACTGGTTCGCCAACCAGGGACTCGTGGCCTTCAACGTCGAGTACCGACTCGCCGACGCCGCCCCCTATCCAGGCGGCGCCGAGGACGTCGCCGATGCGCTTGCATTCATTCGCGGACTGGCCGCCCGGCTTCGCTTCGACTCCCGCCGCATCTTCGTCATCGGACACTCGGCGGGCGGCGCGCATGCCGCCGCCTGTCTATTCGACCCCGCTCTCGCGGTCCGCGCGAATACGCAAAGCGTGGCCGGCCTGGTGTTGATCAGCGCGCGAATCGTTGCCGACGTGAGGCCTGGCAACCCGAATGCGCAACCCGTGCGCGCGTACTTCGGCACAGACGAAACGCTGTACGCGCAACGCTCTCCGCTCACCCACGTAGCCCGCTCGGCGGTACCGCTGATGATTGCGGTCGCCGAATACGAAAATCCGTACCTCGACGAGTACGGCGCCCAACTGTTCATCGATGCCCTGCGCCATCGGGGCGTTCCGCCGCGTTTCGTGCAGATGCGCGGGCACAATCACACGTCGATCGTCGCGCACTTCAACTCAGGGGAGACCTATCTCGGCAACGAGATCCTTGCATTCATCGATGACGCCAACCGGGAAAGCTAAGCGGACGCCACACCGAGCCCTATGACGCAACTCAAACGGTATGACGTGTACTGTCTACAATTTCCGCCGTGCGTTAAAATGGGGCGTTGTCGGCGTGGCCGGCATAGAGCGTGGAGTTTCGATGAGTACCCTCCCGGATACATCCGGCCCGGCCGGCCAATCTGAGCGATCCGCCCCCATCCGGCATAAGCAGTTGTCCGAGCTGGTGCTTGCGCGCATCCGCGAGTCCATCACAGCGGGTGTCTACGCCCCGGGCGACCGCCTCGTGGAAGGCCGCATCGCCGAGGAACTGGACGTCTCGCGCGTGCCAGTGCGAGAGGCGCTGCGCGCGCTCGCCGCAGAAGGTCTGGTGGAAGTCCGCCCGCGCCATGGTGCGGTCGTCGCATCGCTGGACCCGTCGTCCGCGCGCGAAATGGTGCAGATCCGCGCGACCCTGGAAGGGTTGAACGCTCGGCTCGCAGCTGAACACTGCACGCCGGAACTCTCGGCCCGCATCGAACGGGTGCTGGAGGAAGGCAAGAAGCGCGCGAGCAACGGACAAACCGCCGGACTGCTCGACCTGAACGCCCAGTTTCACGATCTGCTCTATGCGGCCGGGGCCAATATGATCCTTGCCGACTTGATGCGTTCGCTGCGCGATCGTACGCGCCGGCTCTTCACTAAGTCGAATGACGACGAGATCCGCATGACGTGGGACGAACACGCCGCCATTCTGCGAGCGGTTCAGGCCGGCGACGCGGCGCTCGCAGCCCTGCTGGCGGAGCGTCACGTGATGCGTGCGGCGCAGCATTATTTGAGCAAGGCAGCGGGATAGGCTTCTGCATTACCCGGACGTCGACGGCGTTCCCCTGCCAGGCCTTCCTGCATTTTTTCCACCCTCATGCCTGGACTCGGGGCACGTTGTGCTGTCGAAGACTTGAAGTTCGCGCGAGCTTCCAATCGATATGCTGACCGCAAAGATGCGGATATGCGAACGTCAAAAGAAAGTCCGGAAGGAGCCATCGACGTCGTTCCGTCCCGACCGGCTGCTGTGGGTCGACTGCCGCCGACCGCATCGGGCAGAGGTCGGCGAGGATCGGTCGTTCGCCCGCCTCCCAGAAATCGTCGACAATCGTGACCTGCATTCAGACACAGAGGAGTCAAATCAGTGAAGGAAGCCGAATTTTGTGAAATGCTTGAACGTCTCTCAGCCACGCACAAGACGGGTGACGACTCACTGTTAATAACAGCGGCGGACGCCCGTGAAATGTTTGATTGGCCGGTGTCTGCGGAGAAATCGGCAGCACGGCTGCTAACTGCACGTCCTGATTTGCGGCTCGTGTCCATAGAGGACGATTACCTCGACATGCGTTGCATGGCCGCTTTCGAGAGTGCCGTTGCTCCGGTGAGAGTCAAATGGCTGCAGGCGATGCTCATCGACGGGCGCAATGGCCGGTAGGATCAATCGAAACTGAGAAATGGGTGATGAACGACGCGCAAGCCTTCAACGCCGAATTGGATCGGTCTCTGGAATGCGAGGGGAAGGTCGACCGCGATACCTACGTCCGGTTTCTCGATGCATACCACTTCGATGCGGCGACGAGCGTAAGCTGGTTGCGATCGAAGCTTCAGATTCTCCAACAGCGGCTCCGCCGCGGAGAACCGATCCATCTCTGGGATACAGCGATGGATATTCAGATCAAATACACCAAGTTACAAGAATTTTCTGACTGGGTGAGCGCGCATTTTTCCTCTATCCAGTTGTAGAAGGGCCAACATCTGACAAGCGGGAAGGTAAGGACGCAATCGTCTGGCGCGCTGTTTTCCATGTTCGAGCCGAGGTCGAATGGCAGCTTTGAGCGGCACTGAGAGTCCGCTACGGGTCCAGCCTGTGTGAAAACGTGTTAGTCGCCTAAACTGAATCAACGCACTGAGATCTGGGTGACTCATGAAGCGATTCGTTGAAGGCGATGACCGCAAACAGGTCGCACTACTTCCCGAATGTG
>NZ_JBFRCM010000045.1:0-17091 GCF_040965735.1 Paraburkholderia sp. BR10936 | reverse complement strand
GACAATCATCCAGCGACAATCATCAGGAAGGAGCGACAACCATGACCGAATAACCACCGACAATCACCCCGGTCGACCGGCCAAAATGATTGTCGGTAAACCGGCCATCCTGCTTGACGCTATCTAAATCTGTCCGCGCGTACCGAAAAGCACGCTGCATCCCTTTAGAAAACCGCATCAAGATGGCGCAGCTCACCGAGACGGTTCGAAACAACGCTGACAATGCTATTCAGGCGAGCACGCTTGCCTTGAACGCGACCGATCTGGCAGAACGTGGCAACGACGTGGTGTCAACCATGATTGGTACCATCGAGAAAATCAGTGGCAGTTCTGCCAGAATTGCTGAGATCACGGGTGTAATCGAAGGTATCGCCTTCCAGACCAATATTCTGGCGCTCAATGCGGCGGTGGAAGCTGCCCGGGCGGGCGAACAGGGGCGCGGCTTTGTGGTTGTGGCAAGTGAGGTACGCAATCTCGCACAGCATTCGGCCACGGCGGCCAAGGAAATTAAGTCGCTTATTGGTGACCCCGTGGCGGTCGTGGAGCATGGGGCAAGCCAGGCGGCCGACGCAGGAACAACGATAGGGCAAGTCAAGGATGCGATCAGGTGTGTCGCGGATATCGTCAGCGAGATTTCCTGGCGTCTGAAGAGCAAAGCGTCGGCATCAAGTATGTCAACACCGGCATCAGTGAGATGGACAGGGCCACGCAACAAAACGCGGCTTCGTAGAAGCTTTTATTCTCCAGTTTCAGGGATTGCTCACCCCTGCGCCCGCCGACACGTTGAACACCGACACTGAATCCTCCAGTTCGACCGCCTGCGCGTTCAACGCCTGCACGCCGGCGCCTGCCTGCTCCACGAGCTCGCTTGCTCGACGACCTGGCGGCGCATAAAATCTGTACGTTGACCCGAACTCATGGAAGAGAATCATGCGGCGCCGGACCAGCATACACAACGGTTTCAGAGCCATTCGTGCTTGCGGTGTCGCTTGAGACAGGAGGGCGAGGCCCGGTCACATCGGCGGTCTGCCGAGTTACCGCTCGATCACACACGCGATAACGGGTTGGACTCGCCGTCTGGCCCGGTGATAGCAAGCCGGCACGCAGCGGACTCGCAAGCCAGTCCGACTACCCCACATTTCCGGGGTGGTTCAAACTGGGCAGGCGTGCTGCTATCTCCGACCAATAGAGATTCTTTACGTTGACGTGCCTTCAAGATCTGCTTCGCGAACTTGGCAGATTCCTCTGTCCTAGCCATTCACTCGATCCGGCGGAATACTAGCGTGCCGTTGGTGCCGCCGAACCCGAACGAATTTGAAATGGCAACATCAATCGGCATGCGTCGAGCTACGAGGGGTACATAGTCGAGGTCGCATTCCGGGTCGGGCTTTGTCAAGTTGGCGGTCGGCGGCGCAATCTGGTGGTGCACGGTGAGCGCGGTGTAGACGGCCTCGACACCACCCGCAGCGGCAAGCAGGTGCCCGGTCACTGATTTTGTCGAGCTGATCGCGAGGTCCTTGGCGTGCGAGCCGAAGGCTGCCTTCAGCGCGAGCGATTCCGCGCGGTCGCCGAGCGGCGTCGAAGTGCCGTGCGCATTGATGTATTGCACGCTGTCGGCCGCGACGCGTGCATTGCGCAAGGCATTGCGTATGCAGCGGGCCGCGCCTTCCCCGTCTTCCGACGGGCTAGTAATATGGAATGCGTCACCGCTCAGTCCGAATCCGGCCAATTCCGCGTAAATCCGTGCGCCGCGCTGGCGCGCGTGCTTCATCTCCTCGAGCACGATGATGCCCGCTCCTTCACCTAGCACGAAGCCGTCGCGCTCCGCGTCCCACGGGCGGCTCGCTGTCTCGGGACTTTCGTTGCGCGTCGAGAGCGCCTTGGCCCGGCCAAAGCCCGCGAGGCTGCTCTCGGTGATCGCCGCCTCTGCTGCCCCTGCAATCATGACATCGGCGTCACCATACTCGATCAGCCGGGCGGCGTCTCCGATCGCATGAGTGGCGGTCGAGCACGCCGTCGCCATGGCGAGATTCGGTCCCTTGAGCCCGTACCGGATCGAGAGATGCCCCGCGATCATGTTGATGATGGATGAGGGCACGTAAAATGGGGACACCCGCCGCGGCCCTTTGTCCCTGATCGTGAAGGCAGTGTCGACGAGGGTCTGTACGCCGCCGGTTCCGGACCCGACATGAACGCCGATCCGGGAGGCATTTGCTTCGGTCACTGTGAGGCCGCTGTCGACGAATGCTTCCATGCCGGCCACGACACCGAGTTGGATGAAGCGATCCATATGGCGGACCTCTTTTTCCGAAATGAAGCGAGTTGCGTCGAACCCCTTGACTTCGCCAGCGATTTGCGCCGGGAAATCGGTCGTATCGAAAAAGGTGACCCGGCCGATTCCGCTGCGGCCGGCAATGACATTCGACCAATTTTCCTCGACGCCAATCCCGACCGGGGAAATGGCACCAAGACCGGTGACGACGACTCTTCGGTTGTCCATTTTTTCTTATTTGATATCGAAAATCGACCAATACCGCGCGAAATGCTAAAGCTGTCGACCCGTGCGATCGATAGGGAGGGGCTTTACGGTTTGATCCGATAGTAGCCATGTGGCCGTCATCGTCCCACAAAAGCCGGCACCCACTATCACGATCGATACAGTCATTGCCACGGCTCCTATGGTTGTTCTCGTATCCGCTCCCGTAGAAAATTGATTTTGACGTTAAGATGGATATCCGCTCCGATAGCGTCGCTTGCATCGGGGCATATCGGGAAAGTTCTCTTTCCGGCACGGATAGTCGGAAGCTGTGCCGCGCGTCGCAGGAAGCGACTATGCGGCATCTCGCCTCGAACTACAAAATCAATTGTTTGGATAACACTGATTCGCATCGCAAATGAATATCTGCGAAGGACCGGCATGACGAACGCGCGCATCGTCGATGTTCTGCGCAGCGAGCGGATAGTGCAGTCGCTTCAGAACCTTCGCAATTCCTTGGCAAGGGCCGTTCGTGGGTGCCTTCTTGATCATCGGGTCAGAACCGGTTCGTCAGACGCGCATTCTAGCGCCCCCGCACTAATGCGACACAACCCTTCAATGACGCTTAGTGTTGGTATCAATGCATTTGACGCCTTTCTTCTGGTAGTTGCACAGAGAGTCGCGTAACGTGCCGTGTTAGGTAGGTGGGTAGTACGACGACCCGCAGAGCTTAGGTTAATTAACATTTTCCCGATAAGGATTGTGTATGGAAAAGATAAACAACTGATTGCGGGTTTTCCGAAAGGGCGGAATTTGCTTGCGTGCCCCGTCGGGACTGGCTCGCGGGGTTGGCGAGGGCGGTCGGATTAAAGTCAAGGCTTTGCGGATACGAGAATGGCTGCAAAACATGGCCGGCAGGCGATCCCCACAACATTGACGGATGAGCAGTCGGGCATTTGTATTGCAGCATCTGAGCCGTGGCCGCCGCCGACGTTGCTGTTACAGAAGGTGTTCAACTACGGGTGCGTGATGCGTTCCTTCTGCGCGGCAGTCACGACTTCGACGATCTAACTGACGCGCTGTTCCTCTCATCCAGATTGCCGCGCCACAACTCGTGCAGGTTCGCCTCACCGCACGCAGAGCGGCGCGCCCCAATGCAAGCGATCGCAAGCAACGATCTATCCAAATTGGAACTGCACAGATGGGCCAAGTTAATCGTTATATGCTGTTGACCGGCGCCAGCCGCGGTATCGGTCATGCCACAGTTAAGCTTTTTCAGGAAAACAACTGGGAGGTGTTCACTGTCTCACGGCGACCGTTCTCGGACAGTTGCAAGTGGCCTGCGGCGCGTGAAACGCACATCCAAGCAGACCTCGCGGACCTCGATAACATCGACCGGATCGCTTTGGAAGTCAGGCGACGGCTACCTGATGGACAACTACATGCGCTCGTCAACAATGCTGGAATCTCGCCTAAAGGCGAGAACAGATCGCGCCTCGGAATTCTCAACAGCGATATTCAGACATGGATGACTGTTCTTAACGTGAATTTGGTATCCAACGCATTACTGGCGCGATCGCTGTTCCCAGAATTGGTCCGAGCAAAAGGAGCGATTGCCAACGTAACATCGATCGCCGGGGTGAAGGTTCATCCTTTCGCGGGTACTGCGTACGCAGCTTCAAAGGCTGCGCTCGCAGCTCTAACACGAGAAATGGCACACGAGTTTGGCCCCGAGGGCGTACGCGTCAACGCTATTGCGCCGGGCGAAATTGATACCTCGATCCTGTCGCCCGGCACTGAGGAGATCGTGGATCACGGTATTCCTATGCGTCGTCTCGGAGATCCGGCCGAAGTCGCACGAGTAATCTACTTCCTCTGCACTGAGGCCTCGTCGTACATCAACGGAGCAGAGTTGCACGTCAGTGGAGGGCAGCATGTCTGAAGTCATGCGTCGGCACATAAAGACCGACGCCATGTGGCATATGGGCTGAGCCGGCGAAATCTGGAAGAGATGATGGCTGAACGTGGCATCGATGTCGACCATTCAACCGTGCACCGATGGGCGATCAAGTTGCTGCCCGCTCCGGAAAGGCATTTCGACGTCGCAAGCGCGCAGTCGGCAGGAGCCGACGCGTGGATGATACGTATATCAAGGTCAAGGGACAGTGGAAGTACTGTACCGGGCCGTGGACAAAGCGGAAGATGATCGATTTCCTGCTGCGCGCCCACCTTGACAAGGCTGCCCCGAAGCGCCACTTCGAAAAGTCGATCGAGCGCAGCGGCGAACCCGAGGTGGTAACGATCGACAAGAATGGGGCGAATCTCGCTGCGCTTGAGGCTATCGACGCCGGGCGCGAGACGCCGACCAAGATCTGTCAGTCGAAGTATCTGAATATCATCGTCGAGCAGGAAGAAACGCAGCAACGAGACACATCAGTCCAGGACCGACCCCGATGCGCAATTCTATCGCAAAGGCAAAACGGCCAGCGAATTGGGGTAATGGGCCGTACGCTGACCGATAACCGGCACGGTCTGGTGGTCAATGCGCGCGTGACACGCGCCGACGAACATGCTGAGCGTGAAGCGGCTAAGATCATGATCCACGACGCACGGCAAGCGGCAGACGATGCCAGCGCAGACATCACACTGGGCGCGGACAAGGGTTGCTGCCACGCCGCTGGGTGGTTGAGCGCAGCTTCGGCTGCGCTCAACCGTTTCCGCCGACTGGCAAGAGACTACGAGCGCCTGCCTGAAACCTTGGCCGGTCTGCATTTCGTCGTCTTTGCCATGCTCATGCTCGTCCATGCTGTGCCCAATATCCAAAGGATCTAACATTCTCTAGAAACGAATCGGCGATCAACCTCCTGCCGGTGCTGCGTCCGCTCATTTCGCCGAGTAATATGGTTGCCGCTTATCCATCAAATAATACGATCGTCGTCACTGACTATGCGGATAACATCCGCCGCATCGAGCAGATCATCGAGGGCGTAGATTCTGCGGCTGGCCAGCAGGTGCAGGTAGCATACCTGAAGAACGCGAATTCGCTCGACGTTGCGACCCAGATGACCCAAGATGCTTGACCCTGGGGCGATCGGCAATGTGGATGCGACGCTGAAGGTCTTGGTGCAGGCTGATCCGCGCACGAATTCGCTAATGCTGCGTGCGTCGAACGCAGCGCGCCTCGCGGCGGCTAACCCAACTGCCCGATGGTCGCCCCGAGGCGCTTTTCCAATTTTAGATAAAGCCGAACCGCTCGAAGACGCTCTTCATACGAGTACATGAACTACGTCTAGGTAGTCCAAGTTTTCGTCCGCACCCCCGGGGGGCAGTACATCGGCGCTAACAGCTTCGGACATTCGACCATGAAACATCGAAATGCGAAGCCATCTCTGAATCCCGAAACGACAGCCCGTGCTGTCCCGTTTGTTATCTAGATGACGTCGGCTGTAGGAATTCGTTCAATTGATTGCGTGGTTGTGCAATCACTTTGACCGTCGGCGGTCTCATTTTTGCAGGCATGCATCTTGTATGCGAATCGACCTAGCGGGCTGTTGAAGACTGAAACGATCCGTGGAGCAGATGGCAACGCCAAAGCGATGTTCACAATGGCAGCGCTGGATGACTTTGAGGCTACGAGCCACCCCTTGCGGCCGATTCGTATCTGGCGGAATGATGCGCGCAAGCGCATGGGCCGGGTGTTCGCACGCTTGTACGCGAGTCATCCGAAGTGCAGTTGCCGTGCAGCGCCAAGGACAAACTGATTCGTGCGCTGCTGGTGCAGGTGTGGTATTCGGTTCGAAGCGAGCGTACGCAGAGACAGGGGCAAGACGGTCGGTATCAATTCGATACGGACCAGACAGATGCGGCAGTTCTTGGGAGGTTACTCGAGCTGGTGAGCTGTATCTCAGCAGACTACCAGGAGTTGCAGACCGCCCCGTTGCCGCGTATGAAACTCTCCCAGTATTCGTACTGGAATTTCTTGAACCAGAGCCAAAGGAGATAGAAAATATGCACCGGAAACAAGGGAGTGGCGAGGCCGCAGGACACCACGGGGAGCTCCTCCAGGGAATGTTTGAAGACGATGATGGTTTGCTGTGGCGTGGTTTAGTCTCCATGCCTTACCGGAGTCTCAAGTCAAGGGCAGAGTTCCTGCCGAACGAGAACAAGCGAGAAGTAGACGTTTTTCCAAGCCGTTGCGAAAAAGCCAAACGCGCCGCAGAAATCACGCTTGAGCGGTTCTCGGCTGCGAGGGTGGGGGGGGTACTTGGGCTTACGAGCAATATCCCTGTTGCGCGTGGTATGGGGTCATCCACAGCTGATGTAGTGGCCAGCATCTTGGCAGTTCTTGAATCGCTTGATATCGAGCTGCCGCCTAGCGATGTTATGCAAATTGCAGTAAGCGCTGAGTCGGCATGTGATTCAACAATATTCTCGCAGCAGGCGGTACTATTTGCGCAACGAGATGGATTTGTTCTTGAAGCATTCAGGAGACCGATTCCTCCGATTGACTTTATAAGTGTGACTGCGGATACCGAACAGACTGTCAACACGCTTGATATGGAATTGCCCCAGTACAACTTAGAAGAGGTCGAGAACTTTCGACCGATTCGAGCTCTATTGCGTAAAGGGATTGATACATCCGATATAAAATTGCTCGGCCGCGTCGCGACAGCAAGCACTTGGCTTAATCAGCGATTTTTACGAAAGCCACGTCTACGCGATATTGAAGAAATTGGGCGAAAATATGGTTCAGTTGGACTACAGATAGCACACAGCGGAACGGTTATTGGCGTGATGTTCGATCCGGCGAGCGAAAGAACTGCGGAGAACATGTATTTGGCTACCCGTGAATTAGTGTGTTCAGGATTTGAAGCTACTGTTATCGCGAAGTGATAAAAACACTGGGAATAAAAGGATGATGAATCGAAATATTATGCGAAACCTTGAGGATTTCGAAAATCCACGGATCGTCAGGCTGGATGCTAATTTTTATGGGGCAAGCTTCTTTCTGATGAAGCTGCTTCCGGCGCGGTTCATACTCGAACAAGCTGTGTCGGAGGGGCTGCTCAAACCGGGTGCCACCATCTGCGAGTCCTCCTCTGGTACATTTGGTCTAGCGTTAGCCATGTTAGCCGTTCAGTATGGCTATAAACTCATATTGGTAAGCGATTGGGCAATCGATCGTCACCTTAAAAGCCGCCTTGTAGAGCTTGGTGCACACGTAGAAGTTGTGAACGATCCGGCACCACAAGGGGGGCTACAACAGGCTAGGCTAAATAGGTTGGCTAAATATCTGAAGGAAATCCCTGGCAGCTTCTGGCCGTCTCAATATTCTAACACCGGCAATCCACTGGCCTACGGTAAGTTCGCGGAACTACTGATCCAAAAACTTGTGAAGGTCGACTGCCTGGTGGGGCCAGTTGGTTCCGGTGGGTCGATGTCAGGCACTACTAGATTTTTAAGAGTGCCATTCCCTGAGTTACACGCTATTGGCGTGGATATGCCACATTCTGTTTTGTTCGGACAGCCCTGCGGAGATTTGGGGGATCTTAGTGGGCTCGGGGGGGAAATTGTGCCTTCCAACGTGGATCATCGGCAGTTTGACGAGGTTCACTGGCTGACGCCTGCAGAAGTGTTTCATGCAACTCATCAACTACATCGAGAACATGGGCTATTTATGGGGCCGACCAGTGGCGCAGCCTATAGAGTGGCAGATTGGTGGTCCAGGAAGAACCCCGGGAAAAACGTTGTGGCGATTTTTCCAGATGAGGGACACCGCTATGTCGATACTATTTATAACTATGAAGGCGACTGGCTTTCGTCTTTGTCCATTACGTCTTCTTATGTGCGGGAGGCACCGGTAACTGTGGAGGCACCCACGGAGGTGTTGAGCGGTTGGTCGTGTTATGCGTGGGGGAGACGAACACTTGACGAGGTTCTTTCTCGTGTCATTGAAGAAGAGAGGCCCGAGCTTGTCTCTCGACAGCAAAAACTGGAAGTCTCACAAGCAGTCGCCAGTGCCTCAGAACAATCCTTTTGCACCGCACCGACCTCCCACATTGTGGCAGGCGATGCCAGGCTGTTAGAATTGTCGTGTCTCGACAGTGCTACCGTCGCGCACCTCAGGCTGGATGCCGATCAATGTCAATATGTCGACCCGTTGTACGTAGTGTTTTCAGAACTGAGGCAAAGCCAAAATTCGGAATTCGAGCATTGTTTTTCAGTCGTAGCGCATGACGATGTTGTAGGTTTTTTTGTCCTTCGAGAAAAGGCCGCAGTGCCAGAATGGGCGAATCCGGACGCTATGACGATGCACAGCCTGCGGGTGGGCCTATCATACCAAGGTAAGGGGTACGGTAAAGCTGCGGCAGAACTAGCTATTGGGTGGATCGCGTCCAATCGCCCAAATGTCGACCGTTTAATGCTTGCCGTCAATGCGCGGAATGTGGTAGCTAAACGCATGTACCTAGGCTTTGGCTTCAGAGATACAGGACTAACCTACTGCGGCCCGATTGGTATTCAGAATATTTTTGAATATGAAATTACACCAGAAAAGTGATTGCCTTCAACTGGCTTTTGACTGAGCGTTTCTTGTCTCGGCCCAAGCCTAATATTTCGTCCCAGAAATGACTTAACGTAAATTCAGATTGGTCTATGATCGAATCACGGTGAGTTGGGGGCGATCATGGGACGCAAAGGAATCGAGCTTGTCGTGTCGGAGCTGGAGCGAGAGCAATTTTTCTCAATGAGCCGCTCGCGTTCGCTGCCTCACTCTCTCGTGCGCCGGGCAAAGATTATCTTGATGGCCGCTGACGGTCATACCGGTCAAGAAATTGCGACGCAGTGCGAAGTAACACCGCCTGCAATTACGCACTGGAAGAAGCGCTTTGTTGCCCACGGACTTGCCGGTCTGCATGATGAAGCCCGTCCAGGCCGGCCTCGCACGCATGATGATGAAGCAGTCGCGGAATTGCTTGCGAGGATGCTGCATGAGAAGCCGGACGGGGCAACGCACTGGAGCGTGCGCTCCGCTGCTGCGCAGACAGGGATTTCGAAGAGTTCGGTGGCCCGATATCTGTCGTTGTTCGGCGTACAGCCTCATCGGTCAAAAAGCTCCAAGCTGTCTAATGATCCCTACTTCGTGGAGAAGGTGCGCAATATCGTCGGCCTGCACCTGAGTCCGCCGACCAATGCCCTGGTGCTATGCGTCGACGAGAAGAGCCAGTGTCAGGCGCTGGAGCGTACGCAGCCGATGTTGCCGATTGGGTTGGGCTATCTCGAAGGAGTGACACATGATTACGTCCGGCACGGCACCACCACTCTGTTCGCCGCGCTCGATACGGCAACCGGTGAAGTTATTGTGCAATGTAAGCCGCGCCACCGACATAAGGAATTCATGGCGTTTCTCAGGCATGTGGATCAGGCGGTGCCTGCCGATCTCGATGTGCATCTGATCGTCGATAACTATGCGACACACAAGCATCCCAAGGTCAGGGCGTGGCTGGCCAGGCATACGCGCTACCACATACACTTCACGCCGACTTACTCAAGCTGGCTGAATCAGGTCGAACGCTGGTTTGGCCTGATTACACAGCAGGCGATCCGTCGAGGGTCGTTCAAGAACGTGCGTCAACTCATCACCAGCATCGAGTGATATATCGCGCAGTACAACCAACACGGCCGACCGTTCGTATGGACCGCGACTGCCGATTCAATTTTCCAGAAAGTGGCTCGGCTATGCAAAGTTATTTCTGGGACAGAACAAGCACTGTGTCGATATATTCCTGCAGGACGATCTGTTGCTCCGGCCGGGCGAACCTGATGCCTTCCAGCCAGCGCCAATGCGCTTGCGTCCATCTGGAGCGGCCCGTGTAGCGATGGCCATGCCGCGCCAGAAATGACAGCAGCCGTTGCTTGGCCTGGCGTTGCAGATGCTTCATGTCCTCACGCGCACGGGTCAGATCGCGCAGCGCCTCCTGTGCCTGATCCGGAATCCACACGGGGCTCAACTCACCGGCGCGATACAGGCGCGCCAGGCTCAGGGCATCGCGCCGGTCGGTCTTCACGCGCTCGCCCGGCTTCTTCGGAATCAGCGACGGCGCCACGACCTGGCAGTCCTGCTTGAGTTCCCGCAGCTGTCGGCAAATGGTGTAGCCACAGGGGCCGGCTTCGTAGCAGAACGCAAGCCGTCCTGTGCCCCGCTTGAGCTGTGCGACCAGTTTCGCAATGGCCTCAGGTGTGTTCACAATCTCGCCCACATACCGCACTTCGCCAGCCGTGTCGGCGACCGCCACTGCAACCGTTTCCTGATGTACATCCAGGCCCACGTACTTGCTAAACTTGTTCATGACCTGCCCCCTCAATGCGGCTCTGAGCCGCGGTGTAGCCCACCTCAAGCTTAATCCGCGTAACTTGAGGTGCGGCAGGTCCATACATGATGTCTAGGAGGCTCTTGAAATAGCTTCCGACGTGGTCATCGGAGGGAAGCGGTAAACATTGAAACGAGGAACGGACAACACTGAGACCAAACGCTGCGCGGAGCGGACGACCCTTATCCCGTCGAGCGAGTTGTCGCTCGTGCGAATCAATTTGGTTGATATGAAGGTGGATGGAGGAAAGGCAGCAGGCCAAGGGCAATGCAGTCGCAGCGCGCACATCCCGCAGATTGGGGCGGTCTTGTGACATGGGAACGGCGCTCGACGGCATACGACAGACGGCCAAAGGCCGACCGGGTGTAAAGCTGACCACCCTGTTGCATCACATCTACGCGGTCGACCGCTTGCGGGCAGCTTACTTCGGGCGGGAGCGCAAGGGGCTGCCGGGGTGGACGGCGAGACGTGGCAGTCGTACGGACTGGACCTTGAAGGCCGGCTTCTGGACCTGTCCGACCGGCTCGCCCGAGGGGCTTACCGGCCCCAGCCTATCAGACGCGTGTACTTCGACAAAGCCGACGGCAGCAAACGCCCGCTGGGCGTGCCGGCGCTGGAGGACAAGCTTGTCCAGCTTGCCACGGTCGAAGTACTCAATGCGATCTACCACCCAGTGGAAACGCAATAGACGTCTATCAGGTTAGTGCAGTTTCATTGGTTCAGTGGAACAGAACATATGATAAGTTTACGAGCGACCGCGATTAAGGTTTGCATGTTTTGTGGAGTTTTTCTGAGTGAAAAAATGATAGCAAAGCGACTACACGAAAAAATTCGGCACGAGATAACGCGGCGTGTGGCAGAGCAGGAGTATGCCGTGGGCGAACGACTGCCGTCGATCTGCGAGCTCGCCGATAGTTTCGGTGTCAGTGTGACAACTGTAGGTCGCGCAATAGAAGATCTCCGGTCGACTGGGATAGTGGACTGCGTGCCCGGGCGTGGAATCTTTGTGAGGGAGAAGCGACGATTCATCCTTGATTTTGGTTTTTCGCTTACGCGTTCTGTCGGTCGGCAGCCCCCTGTTATTGAGCCACAGACCACGATAGTTTCCGTAACACGAGAAGAGCTCTCAAGCTTCGTATTCAGAGAATTTGATGTTCCAATTGAACCCATTTGCTGTGTCAGAACGTTGACGTCGATTGCTACAATGCCGATTGTGTTTGACACTCTATACGTGTCGCAATGCTTTGGCGATGATATTGTTGACGAGCTGGATAGGAAGTCGGTTGGTGAGTTGCTACATGACCGTGGAATTTCCGTCGAAAGCTCAAGATTGCTTTTACAAGCACGGCCTGCCTCGGATGAGGCGAAAGCTGTCTTTTCGATTCCAGAAGGATTTCCAACGCTACAGCGGGTTTATCAGTTAATAGCAGAAGACCCAGTGGTCTCGGTCTTTGGGGTATCCGAGTCGCCGTTCGACCGGCTGGCATGGAGGACGGAGTGAATGGGATGGGATGTTTCGGGTCGAGGGCAATGCTGATTGACAGTGTCACGTGAGATTCCCCCGGTTTTTCGCCTTCCAGAGGCCCGGGTTATGCAGCCGCACCTCTTGTCCGCTGAGCCACAAGCCAGTCTTGCATGACCTGGGATGGCGACGCGAAGCCAAGCGATGAGTGACGACGACTGCGGTTATAAAACTCTTCGAAATATTCGAACGTCCGCCACGGCTTCGCGATGCGTGCGATACCTCGTGTCATGCAGGCGCTCGTTCTTCAGGCTGTTGAAGAAACTTTCCGTCGGTGCGTTATCCCAGCAACTGCCTTTGCGGCTCAGATGCACGTGATGTCCGAGGTGAACACCTGATTGGGTTGCGAATGCACGCGAGGCGCTCGCGCTCGTCTGCTTCCCTGGCGATCTGCTCATCGAGCCAGGCTGTGAGCTTTTCGAGCTGCGCGAGCTGCATGGGCTTCGCCCGCTTCTCGGTTGCGGGATGCAGCGCAACGATGCCTCTGAGAACCTTGCGTACATGCGGTGCCTTCGTCGGATCCGGAAAACCCTGCGTCTGATGCCATTGCGCGAGCGCTGCAAGCCGCGAGCGCAGGGTATTGATAGACAGGGTTTCTGCGTGATCGGCAAGGTACCGCGCGATCATGTCAGCGCTCGCGGGCAGAAAGCCCCGCATCCGGTGTGCCGACTGCGGGCATCGTGTACTGCTGACGCTGGACGACCAGGTCGTCTATACGCACCTGGCCGGCGATCGCACAGTGGGCCTCTATCCACTAATGCCGGACGGCACCTGCTACCTGCTCGCTGTCGACTTCGACGAGGAAGGCTGGCGTGAAGATGCGCAGGCATTCCGGCAATCCTGCCTCGAGATGGACGTGCCCGTATCGCTCGAAATCTCGCGTTCAGGCAACGGCGCTCACGCGTGGATCTTCTTCTCGTCGGCCGTTGCTGCACGTGACGCGCGACGGATGGGCTCAGCCATCATCAGCCACACCTGTACCCGGACCCGTCAGCTCGAACTGACGTCCTATGACCGGCTCTTCCCGAACCAGGACGTGCTGCCCAAAGGCGGCTTCGGTAACCTCATTGCCCTGCCGCTGCAGAAGCACCCGCGCGAGCATGGTTGGAGCGTGTTTGTCGATGACGGCTTTCAGCCGTACGCTGATCAGTGGTCGTATCTCGCGTCCGTGCAAACCATGGACAGCCGCGACATCGAGGGGGTGATCTTTCGCGCCACGGGCGGTGCGCACCCGCTCGACGTCGCGTTCATCGCCGAGGAGGATCAGGCCGAACCGTGGAAGCCGCCACCCGCGCAGCCGAAGCGGCTGGCCGGAACGATGCCGGCATCGCTCACACTGACGCTCGCGAACCAGCTCTATCTTGAAAAGGCGCAGCTTCCGCAGGCACTGCTCAACCGGCTCATCCGGCTGGCCGCCTTCCAGAATCCGGAGTTCTACCGGGCCCAGGCGCGCGGCTTCAGCGTATGGGACAAGCCACGCATCATTGGGCGCGCCGAGAACTGCCCGCGCCACATTGCATTGCCGCGCGGATGCCTTGACGACGTCGTGACGCTACTGCGCGATAACGACATCGCCTGCGACATCCGCGACGAGCGCTGCACCGGCGAGCCGCTTGCAGTTCCGTTTGCCGGCACGTTGCGCGATGACCAGCAGGCGGCCGTCACCGACCTGCTGCGACACGACACCGGCATCCTGCATGCGCCGACGGCGTTCGGCAAGACCGTGACGGCGGCCGCGATGATCGCGCAGCGTGGCGTCAACACGCTCGTGCTTGTGCACCGCCGGGAGCTGCTTGACCAGTGGTGCGAGCGCCTGCAGTCGTTTCTCGCACTCGACGCGCGCGCGATCGGCACGATCGGCGGTGGCAAGTCGAAGGCGACGGGCCGGATCGATGTCGCGATGCTGCAATCCGTGGCACCCGATGGTGCCCGCGGCGAGCTGTTGCGGCGTTACGGCCATGTCATTGTCGACGAATGTCACCACGTCTCGGCGGATTCCTTCGAGGCGGTGCTCAAGGCCGTCCATGCCCGTTACGTGCTGGGTCTGACGGCGACGCCCGTGCGGCGCGACAGCCAGCAACCGGTGATGTTCATGCTGTGCGGGCCGATCCGGCATGCGGCGAAATCCCCGGCCAGCGCGCCCCAGATGCTCGAGGTCTTCCCGCAAAGGCTCACCTCCGCAGTGGACGTCGCGGCCGACGCGCCAATCCAGGCGGTGTTCGCTCAGCTCGCGCAGGACACCCCGCGCACGCAGATGATCGCGGCGGCTGTACATGAACAGTACGGGCAGGGGCGGAACGTGCTGGTACCGGGCAATGGGCTATCAGGTCCGCACGCCCGGAGAAGATATCCAGCTCCAGTTGGCCTGAAACCGGTGGTGAATTCGTATTCCGTATCGTTTCTTGCTGTTTGCTGTCACCGGCACGTTAGTCGTCGCGCATTGCAGACTGAAGACCGAGGTGCTCGACGAACGGATCGAAATCCCGGTCGCTGAAGAGCAGCGGCGCACCGTTTTCAATGCACCACGTCGCGATCAGCGTATCGATGGTTTTGCGGATCGTTACGCCCTGCGCTCGCAAGATGCGGTAATTCCGGGCCGCCTGAATGGCGTTATCCGGCCCCACCAGCGAGACGACATCGAATCGCGTCGTCATCAGCTGCCGGGCAGTATTGAACGCCGACTCGGCGGCAAATCCCTGTAGCACCTCGGCGACGATCAGGTCGCCGGTGACCAGCACCTCCCGGCCCAGCAGGGCATCCAGTCGGCTGGCTTGGGGTGAAGCCAGCCCCCGGAAGTAGTCGATCCACACGCTTGAATCGACGAGTATCACTGGTCGCGCCTCATGGCATCCAGGTCGCCTTCCCACGGTAATTTGCCGCGGAACTGGCGAATCTGCTCCTGCTGCTTGAGCCGGATGATCGTTTTCAGGCCAAGCTCGACCGCTTCACGTTTGGTCCGGATGCCCGTTGCGGCAAGCGCTTCGGCCATCAACCGGTCGTCGATCTCGATATTGGTACGCATGGCGCGCCTCGTAAATGTGTATAAAACAATTGAATTATACACATCAAACGCTTGTGGTCCACGCTCCGGGTTGCGACATCCCGATTTGACCAGCAATCCCCTGGAGATCGTCAATTTCCATGTTTCGTACCGGTTGTGCGGCGGAACCACCCGGATTCGGACCATCACACTGGATAATGCGCCTTTATCGCATGCCAGCCACACCCACATCCGGCCGCCCTTGACCGCGTTCAGCGATACGTATATACATGGTACGTAATACAGTACGATATTCGAGCGAGGAAGCAGATGGCCCGCACCGGTCTTACGCGCATGGACGTGAAGCGCGCCCGCGACGCGTTGCTCGCACAGGGGCAGCACGCATCGATCGACGCGATACGTATCGCGCTCGGCAACACGGGCTCGAAAACCACGATCCACCGCTACCTGAGGGAACTGGAAGAAGATGAGGGCGCGTCACTGACACACGCCGGGTCGCTCTCGGACGCGATCCAGGATCTGGCGGCCCGGCTCGCGGCCCGCCTGCATGAAGAAGCACAAGCCCTCGTCGACCAGCAGGCCGCCGCTGCGGCCCGGCAGCGGCAGCAGGCGCAGTCCGAAATCGCAAGGCTCGGCGCTGAGCTGGCCACGGTGCGGGAGCAGCTCTCTGGCGCGACCGCCGCCCTTTGCGCGGAGCAGGAGGCGCACGCCGGGACTCGCGTGGCGTTGCATCAGCGCGACCTGGACGTCGAGCGGCTCACCCAGCAGGTACGTAATGCCGGGCCTTCGCATGCTCGATGCCAAAGTAACGTTGCATCGTGACGACGGCGTCCGCGCTCCTGAAGCCAGCTTTCCCTAACACTTCAAATGCTTTTTCAACACGGCACAGACTGACCACCAAGTCGCCTTCTTGAAGCCACTCTCGCTCAATGTCGACTGCAAGGTCGTCGCAGCAGATCTTATTGAACGTCTCTTGGAACATCGCGTCGGGACCTTCAACGCAATAGATGCCTAGATGGACCAGTCGGAATACCACGCCCACGACGAGGGTTAATTGGGGTGGTACCGCAGCGCGAGGAGACTGCATTACCTTATTCACGTGACCATCCTTATGCTGCACTGCCCATGAGGTAAGAATCAATTCCTAACGGGCCGAAAAGACCTCTTGGTTTCGATTTCGGTTCTGCGTGGTCGACAGCTTGATCACGCCACGCTGTCCTCGTGAAAAAGGGGCGCGCCAACCGCTGCCCAAAGCTTAGTGACGGAAAGCACAAATGGTTGGGCTGGTCGTAACTGTCTGTGTGATAGTTCATGAGAAGATGACTGTTAAGTTTATCCATGGCTGTGTCGCGATAGTGGACTCAGGGCGAGTAAGGGCCGTTACGATAACAAGTGGTTGCGGGGGCACTGTCACGTTGGCGAGGTAGTCACGCAAGATGACACGATGAAGAAAAGAAAATCGCTTTATCACGGCCACCGGTTCCCGGCGGCAGTCATTAGTCTCGCGGTTCGGTGGTATTTCCGGTTCCAACTGAGCCTGCGTGATATTGAAGAGCTGCTGTTCGAGCGCGGTGTCGTTGTCAGTTACGAGCGATCCGGACCTATCCGAATGAAAGGGACTTCCCCGTCCCGAGGCTGCGGCGGAAGCCGCGAGTCGGCATCGAAGTGCCATGATGGAGTGTCGAACTACATCAACGCCAACAGGAGGGGAAGTCCATGCCAA
>NZ_JBFRCM010000044.1:0-20507 GCF_040965735.1 Paraburkholderia sp. BR10936 | reverse complement strand
CACGACCACTTCCTCGAGTGGTGTGGCGGCAGCTTCGATCCCGCCGCCTTCGATCTCGTGCTCGCGAATCAGCGGCTCTCAGAGGTCAAGTTCTGATCGTCAAGACGGCCTCGGATTGACGCTTACGCTGGGCGCACGCTCGACGACAGTTCTATGAACTACACGCAGCGCGCCCCAATGCGTTGAACACTGAAGCGCTCGAGCGTATTGGCGCGCTATACAGGATCGAGGAAACGATCCGGGGCAAACCGCCCGACGAGCGCCGTGCGCATCGACAGGAGTACGCGCGGCCGCTACTCGATCAATTCCATGCGTGGCTCACAACGACGCTGGAGGCGCTCTCGCGCAAATCGGACACGAGTCGGGCGATCCTCTATGCGCTGAACCGGTGGGAAGCGCTCACACGCTATTGCGATGACGGGCAATTGGAGATCGACAATCTACCCGTCGAACGCGCGCTGCGCGGAGTAGCCATCGGTCGCCGCAACTATCTGTTTGCCGGTGCAGACTCCGGCGGCGAGCGTGCCGCCGCAATCTACAGCCTCGTTGGCAGCGCAAAACTCAACGGCATCGATCCTGAAGCATATCTGCGTTACGTGCTCGCACGCATCGCCGACCATGCAATCAACCGCATCGACGAACTTGTCAACGCCGATTGAATTCTGACCCACCTTTCGACGATTCGCCGAAGTAAATCTGACCCACCCGGGTCCTGTGTCACGCGGCTGCTTTGGCTGTTGCCCGCGTTCCCGTTTGTCCTGCTTTTCGCTTGTCCTTCAGCCGGTAGCTTTCGCCACTGATTTGCACGATATGGGCGTGATGCAAGAGCCGGTCGAGCATGGCGGCCGTGAGCGTCTGGTCGTCAGCAAACGCCGTGGCCCACTGCGTGAACGGCAGGTTGCTCGTCAAGACGATGGAGCCGCGTTCATAACGTTTGGCGACGACATTGAAGAACAGGTTCGCCTCCTCACGCCCGAACGGCAGATAGCCGATTTCGTCGATGACGAGCAGCCTTGGCCCGATGACCGCCCGATTGAAGAACTCACGCAAACGGTTCTGTTGGCGCGCCGTCGCCAACTGCATCATCAGGTCCGCAGCTGTGATGAAGCGCGTCTTGATGCCCGCCTGCGTTGCCCGATAGGCCAGAGCGCTCGCGATGTGCGTCTTGCCGACCCCGGACGGACCGAGCAACACGACGTTCTCGGCACGCTCGATGAACGTCAGGCTCCCCAACTCCTGTATCTGCGCCCGTGGTGCACCGCTGGCGAAGCCGAAGTCGTATTGCTCCAGTGTCTTGATACCGGGCAGTGAGGCGAGCTTCGTGAGCGTCTGACGCTTGCGCTCCTCGCGCGCACCAAGTTCCGACTGCAGCAGTTGCTCGAGGAAGTCGGCCAGGTTCGCGTCGGTCGTTGCCGTGTGCTGGGCGAGCGCTCCCCAGTCGCTGGCGATACGGTCGAGCTTCAGTTGGGCGCACAGACTGGCAATCCGTTCGTGCTGGAGATTCATGCGGCGACCTCCAGCAACGCGTCATACACCGCCAGAGGATGCTGAAGGCTCTCTCGCGGCAACACCCGGCGCAGCTTTGAGGGCGCAGGTCCTGGCGCCGACGTTGGCGTTGGCAACGGCAGCAGTGCTGCCTGCTCGAGTGTCAGCCTCGCGGTCGGTCGCTCGCGCGTGGTGGCGTGCACGCGAACGTTGGCGACTTCGGCGAGCCACCGGCCGATACGGGCATTGGCGGCTTCGACATCCAGCTTCAGTCCCGACTGCTTGAGCGTGGCCGCGAGCGGCACCACGAAGCTCTCCTTCAGATAGCGGTTGAAGCGTTCTACCTTCCCCTTGGTCTTTGCCCGATAGGGTTGGCAGACCTTCGGCGTGAAGCCGTAGGTCTCGGCCACCGCAAGCAACTGCGTGTTCCACCGATGCTCGCCTTCACCGAATGCATCGCGCTCGACAATCACGGACTTCGCGTTATCGAACAGTACCTGCTCGGGCGTGCCGCCGAAGTAGACGAACGCTTCGCTCAGGCACTCGCACAATGTCGCAGCATCCTCGCCGGCGGTGAAACGCACGAAGCTTGCCCGGCTGTATCCGAGCGTTGCGACCAGCGCCAGCAGTGGCGCGCGGCCACGACGGATGACTGTGAAGTCAGCTTGCATCTGCTTGCCCGGCGGCGTCTCAAACCGCACCACCGGCTCGGCTTCATGGCGCTTGTACGGCGCCAGGAACGCCTTGAGCTGGCTGATGCCGCCATCGTAGCCACCGTCCTGTAACTCCCGCAGCAGGACCGTCGCCGGAATCCAGTGCGGGCGTGCAGCGGCGATACGCTCGAGCAGATAGTCCCTGAACGGGTCGAGCTTCGTCGGGCGCGGCTCACGTTGTTTGTAACGGCCCGCCTGTCCGTCGCGCAGATAGCGGCGCACCGTGTTGCGCGACAGGCCCGTCTGACGCGCTATCTCTCGCACCGCCGTTCCCCGTCTTGCCAATACCTTGATTTCCACTGCTTGCTCCTGAGTCAGCATCGGCGGCAAAAAGCCGCCATCCTCTCCCAGGTGGGTCAGGTTTACTTCGACGGGTGGGTCAGTTTTACATCGGCGCTAACACGAACTCGCACCATGGGTCGTCGCCGGTCAGATCCGCACCGCAGTCTGAAGATCACGACCTCCAGTCAAGATGTTGCTGATGCCACGCTTACGGTGCGACGGCGGCACTCGGCGCAGCAGAAGCTGTAGCGGAAATCGCCGCACTCGGCGCGGGCTTGCCGGGTAAGGCCGCGTGGTTTGCGGCGATAGCGGGCGCTGTGCAGAACGCCTCTGCAGCGGCGGCAGTGCTGCGAGCGGGGTTGCTCGGCGAAGTCTTGATCGATCCGCAGCAGCAGGCGGTAGAAGTCAGGATTACGGGCACTCGTGCGGCACACTGCAAAGGTCTCGGGTCTTGGAAAACGCGAGACTCTCCCTTGGGCGTTGTTTGTGCAAGATGCCTGAGGGAGATCCCCTCGGCTACATCACGCAAGTCGCTCAAACCGCCCCGAATCCCCATCGACTTGCGTGCTCATGCTCACACCTCGCCCTCTCCGGCGATGCAGTAGAAGCTTCGAGATGGTTACGGTATTGCAAAAACGAGACCGTGTTAGCGCGCACTACGGTGTGGCAGACGCTAAAGCCCATGCCGTCCTTAGCCGTCAGGAGGCGGTGGCTAGTACCATTGCCCCAATCGACGAAGTGATCCGTCGCTTCAGCATCGTTCAGGCTACGCACAATCATATTGTTTGATCGCAGGAATACAGGTGCAAGTCATTCGTAGAAGCGTGGCTTCCGCGCGCTCCCGAAGCGGAAAGCCAAGGTATGGCTTTTGGGACGGGGCAGGCTGGCAAGAACCTGCCAACCCATGTCCTCCACTGCCATTCGCCCCATTCCTGATACGGCACCGTCCAGACCTCGTCGGGGAGCCGTCGCCCATCTTGATAACCCAATCATGAGATGAGAGACCTCGCCACGATGCGCGCGCGGCGGTCGTGGCAGCATCAGGATCGATCGAGCAAGTTTCATCTGAACTCCTAGAAGTGAGTTGCTAGATTGTTATGGTCAACGTATCCCTATCAAGCAACCGATGTGCCAACGACTTTCTGAAAACACAGCTGAGAAAACAAGGCGCCACTCGCCGTGCTAGCTGGCATCCTGCCGTCACACTTGCGACATCGATGTCTTAAACGAGACACAGCTCAAGACAGGACCGCGGTGGTCGATGGCGATGATCGCTGGAAAAGTGCAATCTCCCCGAGAGGCTCAGACAACCTCGCTGTGCTGTGCGCCGGCATGGAAGAGCTCGCCATATGGCTCTGACAGTTTGATGGAAAGGGGGCGGTAGAATGACGTAATGAAGAAGACAAAAACGCTTTATCACGGCCACCGGTTCCCTGCCGTCGTCATCAACTGCGCGGTTCGCTGGCATTTCCGGTTTAGCCTGAGCCTGCGCGACGTCTAGGAGTTGCTGCTCGAGCGTGGTGTTGTGGTCGCATGAGACGATCCGTTGCTGGTGCGAGAAGTTCGGCGCCAGATTCGCCCAGGGCGCCAAGGCCGCGCGGCGCAAGCCGGGCTGCGCGGCGAGCCGTATCTGTTGTGGCGAGCGGTCGACGAGCATGGCGCAGAACTGGACGTGCTTGTGCAAAAGCGGCGTGACAAGGCATCGGCAAAGCGCTTCTTCCTCAGGGTGCTGCGTTCAAACCCGGTGCCGCGCAAGATCGTGACCGACCGGCTGCGCAGCTATCCGGCGGCGAAGTCGGACATTGCTGAGCTTGCTCATGTGAAGCACGTCTTCGTCAAAGCGGCCGCATGCGTGAACAACCGTGCCGAGAACGGCCACCAGCCGGCCCGCAGGCGGGAGCGCCAGATGTGCGGATTTCGCGATGCACGTCGCACGCAGGCGTTTCTTTCGAGCTTCGGTGCGATCCGGCAGCACTTCGCGTTGCCCAGACACCAGATGAACGCGGCATGTCATCGTACCGCGCTCCAGAAACGTTTCGCGACGTGGCATGGTTGGACTGTCACTGCCGCCGGAGACAGGGTTATCTAATAAGGATAACTACTCGTACGCCACAAAGACAGACTACATCGGCCAACCTGACTGAGCCATTCTGGGGCAGCGAGCTACGCCTTCGTCGCCGAACCGCAAACCAATGGCGTTGCTGAGCGGTTCAATCGGAACATGAAAGAACAAGCGATTCACCGGCGTATCTTCAAGAATGTTGATGAAGTTCGTGACGCTGTCGTTGACTTCAAAGACCGTTACAACCGAGAATGGCGGCTGGAAAAACTGGGGTTCATGTCACCCCTCGAACCCCGTCACGCATGGATTTTTAAACAGGCCGCCTGAGTGCCAAAACCGTGTCCAAACAATCCGGGCCGATACAGGTCAAACGTCGTTAGACATGGGAGGCCTTGTCGATCTGCCGCATTTCACTATAGAGAATAACAATAGCGATAAGACCCGCCGTCATATCGGCAGCCGCTACCGAGAACAACAGGCCGTCATGTCCGTAAGCGTGCTGCAGCAAGGCCATCAGGGGCATCAGAAACACGCCATGCCGCAGTACCGCTACAAGCGTTGCCCAGATTGCGTCGCCCTTAGCCTGCATGAAAAGCAGACACACCTGTTGCACCGCTAACACCGGCAACGCACAATGGAACAGTAAGATCGCGCGGCTACCAATCTCTATCGTCGCCGACTCGTGCGTAAACCAGCCGATGATGGTCCTAGCTTGCCACACGACCCAGCCGGCATAGACTCCGGCGAACGTTAGCGCGACGGCAACCATAGTCCGAACCGCTTGCGCCACCCGTGTCCAGTTACCTGCGCCGACATTAAACCCTACAACCGACTGCGCCCCGATGCACAGCCCATACAGCGGAAGTACCGCCAGCATCGCCAAGCGGCTGGCCAAACCTATCGCCGCCACCGATGCCTCGCCGTAGCGAGCAGCGAACCCATTGAGCATGGACATGGCCGCTACCGCGAGCAGCGTATTGAGCGCTGGTGGAATGCCGATGCGGGCGATGCTCGCCAGCCGGCACCAGCAGCGTCCCACCGATGGCCACAATAAGACGATGGCCCCGTGCCTGCCCGCGAAATGTCGCCAATACAAGGTTAAGCCGCACAACTGGGCCAGAAATGTTGCGATACCGGCCCCATCGATGCCCAGCCCCAACCAGAAAATCATCACCGGGTCAAGCGCCGCGTTCATTGCGAAGGATGAGACTTGGGTCGTCATGCTGAGCACGGTATTGCCATCCGCTCTCACGATGAAACCACAGACCATATTGAATACCACTGCCACATAGCCCAGCAGCAGCCAATGAAGATAGGCCACCGCCAGTGGCAAAGTCGATGGTCCAGCGCCTAGCCATGCCAGCAAACTTGGAGCCAACAGCCAGCCGGCGATTGCCGCAATGCCAGCAATTACCATCGCAGACCATAACGCGTGCGAGGCATAATCGTTGGCAGAGTGATCGTCGGCGCGCCCCAAGCTTCGAGCAATCAACGAGGCGGCCCCTGCACCGAAGATCTGGCCTATTGCCGTGATGCCCATTGCAAACGGGAACGAGAATGCCATCGCCGCGAGTGCCGCTGTTCCGAGCCGTCCCACGAAATAGGCGTTGAGCAACTGATAAGCGGCACTGACAGTGACTCCAATGACGGAAGGAAGAGCCAGCCGCAGGATCAGTGGCAACAGTCGATCATGGGCCATTGACTGCATCCGTGATGCCGCAACTGTTGGCGTGTTCATACCATGGCTCGCTTCACGCTTGCTGCGTCCACATCTTCCTTATTGTCCCTGAGCCATCCGGCATAAGCCGCGAGACAATGCAGCAACTGACGTCCCAGCATGTTCGCCTCCTCTGCGGAAAAGCAATGCAGCGCACAATGCATCTGGATACGAAGTTTACCGTCCACATTGTCGATATCTAACCGCAACGTGTGATGACGGTTGGACCCCATCCCATCACCCGTCCAGATCGTCGGTTGAGCAAGGCCGAGCAGCATGCGCGTACGAAGATTATCTAACGCAGCGCGATAGTTGACGACAACACGAGGCCAGTCGAAATCCATGAGTGCCTTCGCCTGATCGTCCGGCAGCAGATACGCAGCCGCCCGTAGCCCAATGCCATGGATCCGCGCCGAATTGCGCTGACGACGCACCACTTTCAGACGTTCCGCCACACTGAGTCGCCCCTCACAAACGATGGCCAGCGGGACAAGCTCCGCGGTAAAGCCCATAACCGTCGACAGATCCTGACCCGGCAGGATAGGCGTGCGCAGCATGTCCATGCTGTCCAAAAACAGCCCTCGTCGCTGGTTGCCCTGTCCTGCCACCTCCGCCAAGGCGCACAGGATGACGTCGAACGCGTCAAAGCCGTGCCGTTCCGGATGCAGATCGAGCAGAACCTTTGTCGATTCCGCATCCAGGTCCAGATAGCGAATCCCCTTGCGCGCACACAAGGCCTCGAAAGCAGCATCACTGTGCATCTGCCCAGTATGGAGCATCTCGAACAAGCGGCGGCTGGCATCAGCGCCACTATCGACTGGCTCAACCTCGAGGACTGTAGCACTATCCTCACGCAGCAGTTCCCATGGCCGGCTTCGCCAATAAGCAATGTGGCTGTCCAACGAACCGCTCACATGTTCGCGCAGCGCCTTCACCCATCGATTCAACTGCGCGCGGCCACTGAATGCGGGAACTGGCGCGTGGCCATGCACTATAGCCAGATAGTAGCGTTCTACTTCGTCCAGCAGCAGCCGGAACCCATAGCCGTCGACTAGAAAATGATGAATTATGATAAAAATCCAACTGTGCGGCCGCCCACCGACCTCCGCCTCGATCAATTGGAAACGCGACATCCAGGTACGACCATCGAACCGGAATGCATATTGCGCTTTCTCAGCGATACCAGATACCTCTCGCGTGCAATCACCGAGCTCTGCGTACGAGCCCAATGCAACTCGCTCCAGATGCAACGCTCCGACTCCGGTATGGAAGCGTAGATCATCGTCATCTCGAGAGATCCTGGTGCGCAACAGTGGGTAGTCTTTCGCCAACCTGACGATAGCGGACTCCAATATGGCCGGATCCAAACGGCAGCTATCGTCTTGCCAGATCGCGTACATGTTGAAATGCTCGTCTAAACCCATGCGCCGATTCATGAATCGTATCGTAGGCGTTACTTCCACGCCACCGCCGATTTGGCCATCATGGTGCACCAGTTCGCCAGAGCGGGCATCGACCAGCCCGGCCAGTTCGCGTAACACTGGATAATCGTACAACTCGCTGACCGAAAAGCGGATGTCCATCTTGGCCGCCTGCGCCACACAGCGCACGCTCAGCATAGAGGTACCACCCAGTGAGAAGAAATGCGCGTCCGCACTAATCGTCGATATACCAAGCACTTCCTGCCAAACCGCGGCCAGTGCATTCTCGGTCGTGGTGACCAGCGGCGCGAATACGCCCACTGCGGTTTGCCGTGGCAACGGCAAGCGTGAACGGTCCAGTTTACCGCCCGGCAGCTTAGGCAAAGCCCGCAAGCGGACAAATGAACGGGGAATAGTATGGGGCAACAGCGAATGACGGAGCATTTGTCTGAACCCATCCTCCGTCGACGGCAGCTTCGCCTCCGTGCCCACCACGTAAGCAGTCAACAGCGGCTCGCCATCCGCGGCGCGGTGCAAATGCACCGCGGCCTCCTCGACCCCAGGACATTTTCGCAAGACGTGAGAAATCTCATCCAGTTCAACGCGCAAGCCATGGATCTTGATTTGGTTGTCACGCCTTCCGAGGAACTCCAGGCGGCCGTCGTCACGGTGGCGCCCCAAATCGCCAGTGCGATAAGCCACAGTTCCGAAAGGCTGTAACTCTGGCACCGAATTATCAACAAATCGCTCGGCCGTCAACTCCCTGCTGCCATGGTAGCCACTCGCCAGGCAGTCACCCGTCACCAGGATCTCCCCCACCGCACCTTGAACCACCGGCCACAACTTGTCATCTACGACCGCTATGCCGACATTGGCCACCGGCTTACCGATCGGGACAGTCCGTTCATCAGCGCCCACTTCGCACACCTCCCCCCAAGCGGCGTTCGAACTACACTCGGAGGATCCGTAGAAGTTGAACAAACGGGCCTGTGGGAACGCCTCGAGAAAGCGCCGAGCCAACTCTGGCGGCAACGCCTCAGCGCTTGAGGTGACCAGCCGCAAATCTGAAACCGACCGTCCGTCTGTCAATTGTGCCGTCAAAATGCCGGTGATCAACGGTGGCGAGCACAGCAGACGCGTTACCCGGTAACGATCGAGCTGCAATAGCAGCAGGGATGGATCTTGCAGTTCTTGCTGACTCAGCAGCAAACTAGGAACGCCTTGTAAGAGTGGCCCGAAGATTTCCCATTGACTGGCAACCAGCGCCGCCGACTTCTGCACGACGCAGACATCGCCGGCCTGAAATGGGAATTGCCCCCACATCCAGTGCAAACGATTTAGGCATGCTGTAGCGGAAACTACAACGCCCTTCGGTTTTCCCGTAGAGCCAGATGTGTATACGATCTGCAGCACTTCATGCGAGCAAGATGGCGAAGGGGCGGCATCTGTTTCCTCATTGCCGCATGCAACTTCCTCCGACGGCAGTAGCACCAGCCCTCTGTCACGAAATGCTTCCCGCTGCAACGGCGTGGCAACGAAGGCATTGGGAGCGACATCTTTGGCAATCTCAAGTATGCGACTTACCGGATAATTTGCCCCGATCACCGAGTAGGTTGCGTGCAGCTTGATCGCAGCCAGAATAACGATCAACGCGTTAATGCCGCGGTCAATGCCAAGCAGCACCCTGTCGCCGGCACCAACACCGGAGGCTGCAAGTCTGTTAGCAAAACGGTTGGCCGCTGCATCCAACTCAGCGTACGAAATGCGGCCGCGCTCCCAGAAATAAGCAGTATCCACTGGTGACATTTTTGCACGCACTTCGAACATTTCGCGTAGCGTACTAGCGCCTGTATAAGCCAGCCGTCCTCCGTTGTACCGCTTAAGAAAAGCCTTTTCAGCTGGGTGCCGCAGATCCAGCTCTGCCAGCGGCGCTGCGGGCGCCGCAATGATCGCCTGAATAATTTGCTGCAGGTTGAGCAGCATTCTGGAAACGAGCTCGTCGGAGAACAGCTCGGTGCAATAGGACATCTGCAGATAGATGCCGTCCCCCTCTTCCTGACAGTAAAGAGTGAGATCGTACTTGGTATAACCGTTTTCCAATTCTCGGGCGACAATTGACACGTCTTGCCGCCCCTCAGAAATCAGCTCTGCCTTCTCCGAATACATGTTGAACATCGCCTGGAATACGGGGGAAAAATTGCTTCCACGTACCACGTCAACTGCTTCCAACATCCGACTGAATGGATATGCCTTGTTGAAGGCAGCACCGATGACAGTTTGCTGCGTCGTGGCCAGATTTTCGATGAATGACTTGTCAGGATTTATCTTCGCCCTTAGCGGCAACATGTTTAGGAAGAACCCCAGCAGGTTTTCCGTACCTGACTGTTCGCGCACTACATTCGGAGTGCCGACGATGATATCGTCCTGTCCACTGTACTCTCTCAACAAAACGTAAAACGTCGTCAGTAACACGCTGAAAAGCGTTGTGCGATTGTCCGCAGCGAGTTCGCGAAGTCTGGACGCCGCGAGAGCCGGAATTTGTATGGCGTGTGACTTACCGGTGTAATGCATCCGCCTCGGACGAGGCTTATCGGAAGGCAGGGTCAGCACCGGCAACTCACCCGACAGCTGTTGTGCCCAGTACGCGCGCTGTCGCGCCCAGCAGTCCGATCGAAACTGCTCAGACTCCCATTTCGCGAAATCCGCGAACGAAATTTCGGCTTCGAGACCGTCCACTGAGCTGACTCCCGCCTTGTAAAATTCACGCAGTTTGCGCACCATCACCGAAAGCGACCACGCGTCCATAATGATTTCATGCGTGGTAAAGATGACAACATGCCGGTCTGATCTCTCTCGTACTAGTAGTGCGCGATACAGTGCACCCGCGGCGAGATCAAAGGACGGATGAAACTCGCTCGCCTTCAGTTCAGCCAACCTGGGGGCACGATGGTCGCCGCAAAGGTCTATAAAGCGCAAACTGCCCTTCGGCGGTGAATCGAAGGTCAAATATGGATTGCCGCTCTTTTCGACGAATCGGATGCGCAGTGTGTCGAAGTACTGCACCACCGCATCCCAAGCCCGACTAAAGCGATCTCGATCAAGCTCTCCGCAGCATTCGAGCGCCGTTTGCAGGGTGTAGTTGGATGCTGTTGGATCAAGCTTCCACAAAAACCATAAGTGTTTTTGAATGTGGCTGGCCGGAGCCTCTCCGCCCTCATCACGGCGACTGCCGACAATGGCGGGGAGCGACTCATGCGCATCCTCTTTCTCGGCCAGGAGCTCGGTCAACTCATCTATTGTGCAATGATACAGGTCAACCACTGAAACTTCGCAGGCGAATTCGCTCCGAATACGGTTGATCGCAAGCATGGCGCGCAGCGAGTCACCGCCCATCAGCAAAAAGTTGTCGTTTCGTCCCAGCCGGTCTAGATGCAGTATCTCGGCTAGCAGCCTGCACAACCGAACCTGAAGACCGTCAGCAGGCTCCAGATATTTCACATCGGACAAAGGACGCAAACTTTCCGGGGAAGGCAATTTTTTGTAATCAAATTTGCCATTGGCGTTTAATGGTAATGTCGCCATCTCGAAAAAAAGATCAGGCAGCATGTAGTCAGGCAACTGACGCGACATGTGTTCGCGCAAAGCGCTCCGTGTAACCTCCTCTCGAAGCTTGACGAAGGCCACGAGGCGCGGCAGTCTTTCCGCTTCCCCCAGACTATTTAGTGTTTCCCTTGCCGTCAGTTTCACCCGATTGTCAGCGGGGTAATGCACCACTACGGCCGCGGCCTCGACTGCTGCATGTAACCCCAGCAAACCTTCTACCTCGTTTAGCTCAATACGATAGCCACGCAGCTTAACCTGACGATCTGCTCTTCCGAGACACTCCAGTAAGCCATCCTCACGCATCCTCACGAGATCGCCAGTCTTGTATAATCGATCATATCCGCGCTTATCGCTGAAAGGGTTAACCACAAAAGCCTCCTCGGTACGCGCGTCGTCGTTAATGTAGCCACGCGCAAGGCCAACGCCGGCTACACAGAGTTCGCCTACGTCACCTGACGCAACAAGCGTCAGCGCCGCTGCATCTGGCCTGACCACATAGATTTGCAGATTGTCTATCGATTTCCCGATTGGCATAAATGCCTGACCTTCCGCCGGAGAGTTAGAAATCAAAGCATGCGTGACACCGTCGGCACATTCAGTCGGTCCATAGTGGTTGAGGATGGGAATAGACGGGTACATGGCCAGCCAGCGTCGGCATACGTCGGGCGGCAATGCCTCCCCGACGGTGGAAATCCTGCGCAGCGCCGGCAGCGCGCGTGCCTCGATCAATTCGACTTCGGCCACAAACGAGCGTAGTTGTGACGGCACAAATTGAATGACCGATACTTGGCATTCGCGCAGCTCAAGCAGCAGCCGCGACGGATCGCATACGACGTCTCTATTAATGATCCGCGTGCACGCCCCCACTTGCAGCGCCGCCATAAATTGCCACAGAGAAATGTCAAAACAGTGCGATGCAGTCTGCGCCACCTGGTCAGTTTTACTGATCGCCAGATCGCGGACCTTAGCATGCAAATGATTGACAAGGCTCCGCTGTTCAACCATTACGCCCTTTGGTTGACCGGTGGTACCCGAAGTAAAAATGACGTAGGCAAGATCACTGCCTTTGCCTCTGGGCCCGACAAAGGCTACGCTCGATGCTTGCGCTTCCTCAATATCAAGAAGCACTAGTTCCGGTTTGGCTGCCTCCAAATACGCCGCCTGTTCGTAGCAGTTATGGTCGGTCACCAGCAGGCAGCATTTACTCTTCTCCAGCATGTAATCCAAACGTTCCGCTGGATACTGGCGATCAAGCGGCATATAGGTACCGCGAATCTTAAAAATGGCAAGCATCGCAGCCAATAAATCAGTTCCTCGCTCCATCAGCACGCCGATGACGGGCGCCTCGCGGCCACAGCGCTCGGTCAGCGCCGTTGCGATGCGATTAGACTGCTCATCAAGCTCCCGATACGTCACCGACTCGCTGCCATGCCTCGCTGCTATATGGTGCGGATAAAGCCGTGCCGCATCACAAAAGTAGTCCACTGCCAATGGTGTTTTCATTTCAATCTCACTCACTCTATTAAATGCTTGAAGTAACCGGCCCTATACTAAAACCAGCTGTCTCGGCGGACGACCGCAAAAGTATCCGTGGAATGATCGTCGAATGGCTCATTGCGTTTGGATTGGATAACTGGTTACGATTAGAATCAGTACCGATAACCGCGAAAGATGCGGCTGGCGCGAGCAACGTTACAACTCGATGGCGCATAGATCGCCTTCCGATCGCACATTGCTATGACGATGCGAGACCGAACCCACCGAGTGCCCGCATCGCGTAACGGCGCTATATCTTGCGCCAGCCCCGCAGTTCTCCCCAATCCTCAGAGAGCGAGTTCCTGGCACGCTTCCGAAACGGTCACGCAGCGCTTACTGTCAAAAAGTAGGGTCGCGCTCGCGATGAAGGCTTTCGGATCATCGGCAACAAGCGACCAACCGTGGGAAAACCGCACAGTGCGTGATCTGTTCATCGTTAAAGTAACCGTCCTCAATCACAATCACGACCTTAGCTCGAGCAAGCGATGTCAGTTCAAGAAGAGGACTATGCAATGAGTCGTAGTAAGGAATTCACTTCATACAGGTTTCGAACTTTGTTGCAATATAAAAACTACAGTAAAGCGCGTGAATAATTGAAACATGTGCGCTTCGACACCCGACGCTCCAGTAGCATAAGTTCAGAAGTATTCAACAGTCATTTAGTGGATTAGAAGGTGCGATGGCTCTGCTCGATTAGGTCGTCCTGACCGTCGCGTCGATGTCGGTGCTCACATGCTGCTCACTTCGCCGCACAGCTTCATTCTGGCAGAGCCCTTGTTAACTTTCTTTGTGAGATATATCGTTCGTCGGACTGCACAGCAACGCAGGAAGAAACTTCCCGGTCAGGGAACGGAATGGAACTGATGATCCAGAGCGCCGTTTCCTTAGTAACGCGTAGCGCGGCACCTTGAGTGGACGCCGCAATAACATAACATGTCGACTGTCATTTTTTGAAGATCTTGTCTGTGGCTCGTGAGGCTTTGGTTTCGTGTTCACGCTTCGTTACCTTCCGCTTTAATTTCCCCGCGACAGCAGATGCAATAGTTGAGCCAACGCCACGACACACCGGATAGATATCTCACAACACATTGCTGATCGGGATGATTGATGGGCATTCACCCTCCAAAACGCTTGCGGGATCTTGCGCCAAGAATCGTTTGTCGGTTTGCCTGTGTTGCATGTCCGACAATGTTTGATGTGCAACACCACGGATTACCGCGAGGAAGGCCGATCAAAGCGACGAACTTACTGACGAGATCATTACAGTAATCAGGGCCAACTCGGTCTCATTGAAGAACTTGCGGTCGACCACCAGCGCCTTGGCCGCCTCGCCTTTCTCATGAGCGCGACCTGCAGCCAGATAGGCCGGCTAGTGCACGTCCCAATCGAATTCGGCACCCGAGATTCAGCAGCGACACGAAGGGCTGCCCAAAGCGATTATCGATCGGGCGTGGGATGCGCAGTTGCGACTGTGCCGGCGATATCGCAAGCTCGTAACCCCACGCAAGAACGCCAACATTGCGGACGTTGCCGTTGCGCGCGAATTAGCCGGTTTCACTGGGACATTGCCCGACTCGCGATGGCGCTTGCATTGCCGCGTAGCGTGCAGTCCATATGAGACTGATGACGGGTCGGTATTGATGATCGATGAACTGATTCATGAAGGGAGTTTCCTGAAGTCGGCGTAGCCCGGTATTCGAGCAATCCGCGCTTCCACTTCGCAACGGGCAGTCCCCGACTTGCGTTTTAAGAACGCGGCAGGCTCATGAGACGGAATGGAACGAACGCCCCCCCCACCACGGCCGGTGAGGAAATGCAGGACAGTGGATCCTCGCGGGCCGACGGCATCAAGTGCCCAAGTGGGAGATCATGACGATTTCCCAAGGCTAACCGGAGGATCCACAATGAACTATGGGATAGTCGGTCCTGACATCGCAAAGAACGTCATGCAGTTGCATTGGATGGATCCGGATACCGGGGAGATCATCAACAGCCAATCAAGCGAGCCGCATTTCTGGAGCACTTCGCGAATCGTGCTCCTTGACTAGTCGGCATGAAGCATGCGGCGGCGCCCAGCATTGGGCCGGACGACTGATTGAAATGGGACATCAGGTGAAGCTGATACCGGCGAAATTTGCCAAGGTTTTCAACATTCGCAATAAAAACGATGCTGCAGACGCCCGTGCCATCTGGATGGCGACGCAGATGCTGGGGAAATCTGTGGCAGTCAAGACCGAAGCCCAGCAAGCCGTAATGCTCTGCACCGGATACCGCAACAGAAGATCAAGTTCCGCACCATGCAGATGAACTGCCTGCGTTGTACTGCGCCCAGTTTTTGACGCGGTACTGGCTTTGGAACTCGATTGCTTGCTGGTCGTGTCCTTCCGCATCTTCTCGGCATAAATTGAGAATGTACGCAGGAAACCGAACTGTTAACAGAGCCCCTCCCGGACGCTGTTGCGCGTAAACGTCAGCATGCGCAGCTAGATTTATGCAACAACGCCAATAAAAAATAGGAAAAAGCTGGAAACACGTTGCATAAAAAATCGCCCCGAAACCCAAACAAAAAGGGTATCGGGGTGGAATACACATTGGAGAATTACCGGAGAAACCCTGCACAAAACTCCTAACCAACGTTTCGCACAGGCACACAATTAATAGAGCAACAGCAGCTAACTCAGTTAATCGGGCAATTACGATTGCTAATCGGCAAAGAAACGTTTGTCAAACCAAATGCCATCAATTTCGCTGATAGTGGTTCGATGTTCGCCAATTCGGCTACCGCTCTAGCCTAGCAGGCTGCTGAAGTACCTCCCGTTAGAAGCAGGCTTTCTGCGATTACGCGGCTCTCGCTGCGCGTTCCGTCGCATTGTGAAATTTCAACGCAAAGCTCATGCTGGTTCGGCGGGTTGAGGCCAATTGCTGGCCATATTGACGCTTTTTTTCGCCACTATGGGCGTACCTGTGCCAATGAGCGCAGGCGCACGAGATTGTAAACGGCCATGTTCAACACGAACATCTGGTCCACCTTCTTCAAGCTGCGCACCACGGTTTTGGCCCACCCGAAGCCCTCCTGTGCGTCGTAACCCTTATCTGCACCTAGCGTGATTTCTGCACTCGCGTCTCCTGCCGCTTGCCGTGCGTCGTTGATTATGACCTTTGGCTGCTTCACGCTCGGCATGCCCGTCAGCGCGCGTCACGCGTGCGTTGACCACCAGGCCATGCCGATTGTCGGTTAGAGTGTGGCCCATGTAACGCAATTCGCTGGCCGTTTTGCCTTTGCGATAGAGCCGCGCACCGGGATGCGGTCCTGGACTCATGCGTCTCGTTGCTACGCTTCTCGCCCTTGGAGTCGCCCGTACCACCACCTTCGCTGTCCTGATCGTCACTGTCCTTGGGCACAAAGCTCTTGTGCCCCGCCCACGCCTGGATCAGCGTTCCGTCCACACTGAAGTGCCCGCCCGAGAGCAGGCACTTCTTCCCGGCGATCGCCACAACTTTGAGCTTGCACTCAAACCTCCCATCTACCGTCAAAGCTACAAAGCATGGTGGATTTTTGCGACGGTAACCGAACATCAATCGGAGGATGTTATGAAACTCACACCATTGGGAGTGACGATCTCACCGGAATCCGGGTCGACCCAGTGCACCTGAAAGATGTTTTTTGGCAATGTCCACAGCGGGCGGCGTTATAGAGCCAATTCGGGGGCGGCCTAATCGAGCCACTGCATGGGCGGCGAAGGAGCCACCCTGCAGGCGGCGTGCAGAAGCCAGCGGCAACGGGCGCAAGCGCAACTCGAACTTTCCAATTCGGTTCACTCCGTTCATTTGAACGGAGCGCCTATGGCCAACAGTGCAGAAGTTGCTGCGTGCACAGCGCGTGACGTTACCTAGGCGCGGCGGCGTCGAGTTGAACTGCGTTGAGGCATGTGAAGTGGATGCGCCCACCGGTGTGCAGTCCGTCGTCTGGCGCCTGCTGAGCAACCGCGAGGTGTCCGATGCACATGTACTCACCGAACTGATCGACTGGTACCGCGCGAGGCGGGAGATCGAGATGTTCTTCAATGTGTTGAAGAACGCATGTCGGGTTGAAACGTTGCAGCTCTCACAGACCTCGGGCGCAAGGGCGACGGTGAACCCGGCGCGAAGACACTGTGGATTGGCATGCAGCGTGATGGACGCGGTGGTCACTATCCAGATCCTGCGCGAAGGGTACAAAACTTCTGTTAACGAGATGCGCTTAACCTGCATTGCGAACTACGCATCCCACGAATCCGCATCGCGCGACCACGCGACACATGCGGCATAACCGCTCAGGGCACGAAGCCAAACTGCGTCGAGTCTCGCAATCAAGTCGCGATTGCATACGCTCTCCTCGCTAACTAGGATGCTTGGTTCGTGCTGCCTGTCGCCAAGTACAGAAAACCATGTCATGCCCCCTCCGATGCCGACGCCAAGTGCCTTCAACACCGCTTCCTTTGCCGTCCATACGTCATAAAACGCGTCGGTTCGCCTGTACATCGGCAAAGCGGTCACTTGTGCCTCGTCGCGCGGCGCAAATACCGCTGATGCGAGCTTCCTCCAATTGATGTCTTTGCGCGCAAATTCGATATCGACACCAACCCTCCGTCGCCGGCCAATTGCGATCAGAGCATACTGCTCCGAATGCGAAACGTTAAAGTCGAGTTGCCCACCGAACCCGCTTTGCATCGACTTATCGAGACGCGGCCGTCCGCCGGTGTCTCGCTCGAAACGCAATTCACTGGCCTCCGAATCTGTTCGTTCCGCGAGCAACTGACGCAGTACGACGCGCGTCACCGCACAACGCAGCGCATCGTCGCGGCGTCGGAAGCGCGCGACCTTCGCACGCTCATCGTCCGAGAGCGGAGCGAATGCGGGACAGTCGAGCATGACGCGAAAATCGAAGCTGATGCAAAATATTTCAATATTTGCTGCGGAGGCACGCGGCGGAGCGAGCTCGTGCACATTGAAAGCCGACGTTGCAGGGACGATCATCAATTCACTCCGTTAGTGACGGTAACAGGCAGTTGCTGTGCGATTATGCCGCGCGAGGAACAGAGGTGCTCAAGTTCCTGAAACAGGTTGCAGATCACGTGCGCTCGTCTGGAGCAAGTCGGCCGATGAAATTCTGTCACGTCTCGAACGGTTTTGCGCACGCGTCTAAACGATACCGAGATGAACGCCATGAACATGACACACCAGCGATTGACGACGCCGTGCTCGCGCTCCTCTATTCGACATTGCACGCCCGGCATTGTCACCCATTGAAAGGCCGTTGGAAAGACAGTACAGCACTACGCACAAGGCGCAGCCTTCCGTTGTTGCGAAACCTTCGCCAACCCCGCGCGAAGCGCCGCGACGCATCCGATATTTCGTTCGCCTAGTGGCGGAATTGATCCGCGAGCACGAAAGCGCCGGATAGCGATCAAAGGAGGTTTGCACGAGAGCCGTCTGCGACGGCACCGACTCCCAGTCCATTGAACCATTGAAGTCCTACCGAAGCTGGACAGGGGCCGTCCGGAAGATGAACCCCTCTTCTGCATGCAAACATGCTATGTATCTGATTTGACTTCACGGTTCGCTCGCAAACGGCCCGCTCACTCATGCGATGAGCCGACTGCAATGGTTGCTGTTCGGCACTTGATCGGTGCTGGATCAATGCCGGGTGTGGCACAGCTGCACAGATGGCGGAAGCATCATTCTCGTCGTTCTTGCCGCCGACCACAAAGGGTTTCACATATTGTGTCGGCAGCAGTCGAACCGTGTGCCCCCCTGCGAGATAAATTCCAGAGCCCAGAAGTGCGAACCGTGACGGTGTTCGATGCCGATCAGGCTCGGTTCAAATTTCGAAAAGAACTTGCGCAGCTGCGGAAGTTTGCGCAGCTGTATCGGAGCAAGATCTGCGAACAGGCAAGGATGGTGACGTGGCCCCGGTGGAGAAGTGGTCCTATGGCGTGTTCACGCTAATGTCGTTTGATCGTACACTCTGGCGATGGAAATCACCGAAGCCCAATATCAACGGATCGAGCATTGTCTGCCACGACAACGTGTGGCAACAGTCAGTCTGACGAACCTCCAAGTGCAATGCGATCTTTATGTCGCCGAGCACGGCTGCAAGTGGCGTGGACTGCCGAAGCGCTTCGGTAGATGGCATACGATTTACACGCGGATGAACCGCTGGTCCAGAAGTGGCGTGCTGCGTCGCGTGTTCACGGAATTGCAGCGTGCACAGATCATTCGCATCAGGATCGACGCGGTTTCGCTGCATAGCACTATGGTAAAGGTTCATCCTGACGGCACCGGTGCGTTAAAAAACGGACCTCAAGCAATCGTAAAGTCCCGAGGCTGAGGGACTACCAAGATTTATATGGTTGCCGCGGATGCTCGAACAGCCATAACGTTCGCGTTGTCTGCCGGCCACGCAGGCGACGCGCCGCAGGGACGCGAATTGCTAAAGAGCCTCGGGCCGGCCAATTGACCGCTGCACCTGTTGATGGATAAAGCGTACGAAGGCGGCGAAAGCAGGCAACTGGCACTCGATTTGGGCTTCATCCCCGTTTGCGTGTGCATCTAAGCGGGCATCACCCATTCGCGTACCCGCTGCAAGACCGCAGGATCAGACCAGTCTAAAGTGGTGGAGTGACTGGTGCGTCGCACTCGCGTGAAGTGGGTCAATGTGCGCGGCCATCGGCTCGACGCTATTGCGCGACAGCGGCAACGCCAAGCCCGAACAGCAACCCTTGAGGCCGGCATGACGATCGGCGTGCCCCTAATGCCTGCCCCAGATAATTCAGATACGTGTCAAATTCATCGATATCTTCTCCCATCGCGAATTCCGGAGTGTGTATTACCAAGTATCTCGTTGACGCAAAGGGATTTTATGACCCAGTAAGATTAGCGAAATGAGACGAGTTTCTGGCCTGCGGGCCGGCTAATCAGAAAGCGAAGGACGGATTTTTGAGATCTGGTGCAAATTTCAATTCGAGCGAGAAACGGCGTATTCGCCGCCACCTCATCGAGTTGACAGGACTGCCTTCCAAATAGCGGGAGCACTGATATCTTTGAGGCGCAGGTTCGTGAGATCGAATTCGGCGGCGGTCCGCGCCGGCCACGGCTCGGATGCGGCAAGATAAATTGCTCGAACTTCTCAACGGTCAATATCGTGCGAATCGCCTGTCGGCAATGGTTAGCAGCCGTTCTCGTATCCCCAAAGCCTTGCCTTTAACCCGTCTACCCTCGCCAACCCCGCGAACCTTTCCCGACGGGGCACGCAGACAAATTCCGCCCCTTCTGAAAAACCCGCAATCAGCTGCAACTTTCGATGTTGCTGTTCTTGTCGCAATTGGATTTCCCCACTGGATTTGGCGAGCCATCGCCATACATGTCGTTCGCGAACTCATTTGCGATGCGAATCAGTGTTATCCAAACAATCGATTTTGTAGCTGAGGTGAGATGCCTCATAGTCGCTTACTACGACTCGCGGCACAGCTGCCGACTATCCGCACCGGAAAGGGAAACTTTCCTGACGTGCCCCGATGCATGAGCTTGCCCCTGAAAAACGTATCCCTTGCTGAGGTTTAAACTGCAGCAAGGAGAAACGAAGATGAGCCAATTGAAGCGTGCGCGGTACACCCTGGAATTCAAGCTGGAGGCGGTGCGGCTGGTGA
>NZ_JBFRCM010000043.1:0-20942 GCF_040965735.1 Paraburkholderia sp. BR10936 | reverse complement strand
GTCGGCCCTTGCGGTTCGATGGTCGCGCATTCCGTGTGTCCAAAGTAGTCCCCACCACTTGAAGTAACGGACATCACTTTGGACACCGGCTTCAACTCTGTCCATGCGGCCACGAAATGACGCTTACACTTTACACACAACCATGCGCGCGTCAGTAAAGGAAACGCGGGGAACAAGTAACAAGTTGACGTGAGGAAGTGTGGCATCGATGTCCCCGTTAGCGGCGTATCTCTAAGTCTATTTTTCTTGGTTCTGAGCACAGCGTGTCACATCAGGCGCCCTTTGCCAAATTTTCTTGTTCGCTCGCTTCACTGACTCCCGTCCAATCAGCTTCGTCGTAACCGCAGCGAAGCCAGCTTATCTTTGCCAGCGCTCTCAACCACGAGCGGCCACTGCCCTTGCCTGCCTCCAAAAGCACACTGCGTTCGTGGTGCGGGCAGAGACGAAGCTTCCCCGTCGCCATCGCGAGCAAGAACTCCGGCGCAGCGTCGCCGATTGGATGCGACGCCAGCTGAATCCACTTTGCCATAAGCCGCGCCATATCATTGCTGGCCCCGGGATGTGAACGATAGTCCAACTCGGAGGGATAGGCGGCCCGCAGCATCGCGGCTTGAATGACGCCATCGTTATATCGAGTGAAGTTTTCGGGGTCCAACAGCGCCTGCTGGAACAGGCTCTTACCCAACGTCGTCGCGGGCGTCTTACTGTTTGCCGCACGAGTTGCCTCAAGTAGCGTAGCCATGGTGAGCAGGACGGCAGCGCCAAGGTGGTCACCGGATATCTTGTCGCTCCCGGTCCAAAGAGCGAATCCGCTCGATAACTTTGGAGCTGCGCCTGCCAGCGTAGGCAAGAAGACTCTGTCACCTGCCAATGACACTCCACCCTCTAGGTCCGAAGCACGCTCTTCAAGCGATGGTGGCACGTGGAGACGTTGCTCCCTCACATCCTCAATAAGCTGCCTGAGAAGCTCCAGTTCCGCCTGCCAGTTGAGTGCTTGCTCTAGCCGACCAACGGGAAAAGCATGTTGACAAAGGAACGTGTATGAGACGCTCGCATCGGACCTGGAAAGGTCCTGCTTCAATTGATTCAACTGCGCTTCCGATTCGGGCAGCGCCACATAGCTCAAGAAAAGACGTGGCCCGGACTTTTGAATCGTGCGCAAAAGTGCCGCAATTTGCTTGAACACAAAGCCGCTGCCAACAACGGGACAGATGACAATGAATCCGCGCGTTTCCAGCTGAAACTGCTGCACTTTCGACGTTGCGAGCAAATCATCGCTGGAGAGCACAACCGCATCCGTCCCCGGATACTGATTGAGTTCAATCGCCGCGGCGTCCGCGACAGCCTTGGCATCGACTGTAATCTCCCGAGATGCAGAACCGCCGGCCGCAGGATACACGACGGCCACCGGACCGGGGAAGGCATAGTTTTTCAGCCAGTCCTTCAGCAGCGAAACTTTGCCCGCCGGTGCCGTAGCGATGGCCTTCTGTGTCAATCCTCCGTCGAAAGTGATGGACCAACGACTCGCGCCGTCGAACTTCACTTGCCCTGCCGAGAGTCGATTTTTCTGCGCAAGCTCAGCCAACGCGCTACGAGTGTTCTCGGAAAGCGCCTTGTACACGAGGCGAACCAATCGAGGTTTCGCGTACCGGCTCAAGAAGCGCTCGCCCGAAATTTGAATACTTTCGTCTCCCAGCGGCAAAGACTTCGCGGCGGGAACGAACTCACTGCGCATCTCATTCAGCGCGGGCACGCCCGAAAGCTTCGCTGGGAGTTCATACAGTACGCCGCTTCCGTCCACGGCTGTAGCTCCCTCCTCAGCTTTAAGTCTGATGAGCGTATGGACGTGAATCGCTGCAGGACTTAAGCGCTCACGTACTTTCGCCTCCAGGCTACCCGACGTCGAAGCCGAAATGAGCACGAAGGCCGCTCGCCCGAGCGGCGTCCAGTTATCGAGACCCTCGTAGGATTTGAAGCTTTCGATAATGTATTCGGTGTCGTTGCGCCCTTCGCAGCGATGAAGCTGTGTCAGCTTCTCTGCTAGCGGCCAGATACCCATCGTGTCGATGTAGAGACTCGTCCGGGCGCGTTGGCTCGGCTTCTGGCTCACCCACCAGTCATGGAACGGCTTGAGAAGGGCAAGTGCCAGCAGTTCAATCGTCGCGGTGCTCTGCAGCAGGGACTCCGCTCGAATAAAGTGGCTGGCGTACCGCCCAGAGAGCTTCTCGAACCAGAAGTTCGGCGGCGCTGGTACGACGATGTCGCCATTGCGGACGTCCTGTCCGATACGCTCAGCGACGGCCTTCCGGTAGCACCCAGTGAGGTCGACGTCCGCCTTTGCACCGTCCTTCGTCACTTCAAGCACCTGCCCGGCGCTGTTGTAGCCAGCGAACCGCAACGTGCTATGCCGAGTTAGCCGCTCTAGTCCGTCGACCCGCTCGCCGCGCGCGTTCTGCTCCAGAAACTCCGAGACCTTTGCTTGCTCCCCGATGACTATGATTTCGGGCTCAACGATGTGAGTATTTGCCCAGCCAATAAACAGCGCCTCAATTTCCGCGCTGTCGAGAGTTCTGCTGCCCAGAAACAAAATCAGCGTCGAATATGGGCCGGGGAACGCTTTTGATGAAACCGAAAATGCTTCCATGTTAGCTCTTCACCGGCAACAGAATCGAATACGATGTCCCTTCAGCGATGGCACATTCACGCTCGCTCCACGGGCGCAAAAAGAAGTTGACGTCGCTTCCCTCGAAAAACACGTGTGTACCGTCTTTCAGGTAAACATAGTCATCTTCACGATGAGCCTTTGACGCCTGTGACGCGACGTTGCGAATCGCCGACTCGGTCCCGAAGAGATAAGCGAGCCTTCCAGTGCGCAGACGCATGAATCCGTTTCGCTCACGCAAAATGCGAGCAATGGAGAAGAGACCCACCCCGCGGTTGGCATCGTTAGACGACGTCCGCCATTTTTTGAAGCATTCCGCAATAGCGCGGCTCTCCGCCGCAATATCATTGACCTCCAGAGGGTCCTGACCGGGCTGCCAATCCTCTTTTGACGAAAGCCAACGCCTTGCGAGACCTGGCCCTGAATCTACGACAGACATCTCGATAAACATCCGCTGTGGCCGGTCACCTTGTGCCCTCTTTGAGCTCTCCCCAAGGAATTGGGCCAGATAGGCTTGGAGGTGACTGTTAGCGCCGGCAAACACCGCTTGACTGTCGTGGTCAAGCTTGACCAAGCGGAATGTAACGGCTCGAACTCCGTTGTGATACAGGCCACCGTTCACATCAGTGCGAGCCCACCAGTCTGCGTTCTCCATCAGCTCACGCACAAGGCTTGCCAATGGGCCAGCGATTTCGCGCAGCTGCTGGCCGTTCCACTGTGGGGCGAGCTGGCTCAAGATGTCTTGCACAACCAGCCGAATTTCAGGGTATGGCCGCATGACATTCCGCCCATCCACCTGGGCGTAGAGCGAACGCACATATTCGCGCTGCGCGCGCTGCACACAGATTAGGTTAGCCCTCAACTCTGCTGTTTCATGCGTGTTCATGAAGTCGTACGACTCCATCGCATCCAGATACGAATTGAAGTGAGCAGCGACGTTCCGCTCAATCCTGGCGCCAGCCGAATCTTCCGCCGCGCGCGCCATCACCCAAGCCACAAGCACATGCGGGTTGCCAAATGACTTCCGCAACACTTCATTGAGGTGTTCGCTGGAAACTGACAGGTCCATGAACCGCGAAACAAGTTGTTCACCAACTTTGCGCGCTACCGTGACTATGTACTGGAGCGTCATCGCCTCGACGCAAAATGGTGACGGTCTCGGAGGCGTTGTGACGAGCTGCAGCGTCTGACTCGTGTCACGCTGGAGGGCGAAGAGGCGCTCCTCCAGCGTTTCCAGTGATATGTCTTTGGTCAGGTCCATGTCGTTGAACTGCTGGCAAAATGTACGGTCATGAGGTATGTCATCTTACTAGGTGCCGGCTAGTCGCGCAGCGCCAGGAATACCGCCGGCAGATGAGTTCTTGAACCCGCGCTCTGACGCTAGGCGGTCTTGAGCATCGTTGAGGGGGACGTTGGCCTGCCGCATGAGACCAGTGGCGCCGCAACGCAGTTGCTCAAGCTAAGCGACAGAAAGGATGTTGCTCACGGCGGCAGCTCTTCGGTCACCTGCACTCCAATGCGCCGACTCAACGGAATCTGCCGTGACAAGGATAAGCCATGCGCTCATCGAGTGGCGCTGCCTGAACCGGATTCACCATCTTGAGCGAGCGAACAGGCACACGTCGGCTCCGGCCCGGAGTGTAGCAAGGAGGCGTACGGGATACCCACTCGCGGACATGGATGTTCAAACGCTCTGAAGAGCCGACGTGAGCAGGCGGTACCGGCGTAGTACCCCGCAAATGAGATTGCTCTCTACGACCTCATCCCTCAGAAGCCGGCGTACGTGCACATTCTGTCGGGCGCCGGTTAGCTCGGGAACTGGGCCAATAGCGCACCCGGTTGCTCATTGCTAATAGCTCTCGGCGGCACCCCTGACTTGCACCGGTCGTCCGAGCTGTCCGACGCTACAGTCAATCATTCACTCTGTGCGTTGCCAGTATCAGCGATTCGCTGAAGCGCCGTCTTCTGGTCGGCGTACCACTTCGACAAGCAATCGCGGTCATGGCAAGTCTGCTCGCGGTAGTTCCATTCCGCGCGGGTACGTTCCTTGAAGGCAACTTGGTCGGCTGCCGCGGCCTTTGCCTTCGCATAGATTGACGCCAGTTTCACGTCATCGGCCGCCAGTTCGGCATCCGAGCAAATCAAATGCTCAGCATCAGAGCGCGCCTTGCTGCAATCAAAGCTGGTCTGAAGGGTTGGCGTCGCGGGCGCGCTCGAAGGCGTCGCGACAGAGCCGGGGCTCGACAGCGCCTCGTTTGCTTTCAGCCAATCTGCCAGCGGCGTCGACTCCAGAGGAAGGTCTTTCCAAGTCACAACCTTCGAGGCTGACTTGCCTGTCGACGCATCGGCAGTTTCCCTGAACACAATGTCGCCCTTACCCGTAGCCGCGTTGATGGCGAACGCCGCGTTGTCTGATACGCACTCGTGAGGCTTGCAACCCTCTCCCATGATGTAGCCGTCTTTCTCGTAGATACCGCTGGCGCTGCTAACAGTGATGCGGTCCACGAACTTCTTCCAGTCGGCGCGTGAGACGTGGCTGAACGCTGCACGGAAGCGCTTGTCCCCAACCACGTCATGGGGCGACTTCCCGAGAAGCCAGCCGAAGTCGGAATGCTGAGCGTCTCCTTGCGTCGCCGCCGTCACACTGGCCGCCGAGGCAGCAGCCAGCTCGGTACCAGACGACGCCACGGCATCTTGATGGACGCCGTGGCTGCTCTGATACACAGCGAACATCGCGAGGACAATAGTGACAGCTCCAAAGCCAGCCGCTTTCGTTCCGACGAAGTCGTCGGTCACTGCAAGAGTCGGACGCGGCGAAATCTCCGTTGCGAGCAATGAATCAAACCGCGCGTTGGCCGCTTCGAGCGACTCGTTGGCCGCTGCACTCTTCTTTTTGAACGACTTGAGACTGTGCCAACCATACCCGAATGCGACGACGAGGAAGACGAGGCCGATTGGAATGCTGCCCATCAAGATGAAAAGTGAGGTCAGAAGGCCGATTGCGAGGGGCCCGACGAAATTCGGCGACTTTGGCCATGACGCAACAGCATTTGCGAGGAAAATCGCCTCGTTGGCAAGCTGTCCGTGCTCACCGAGGTGCGCTGTGCATTTCCCTTCAATTTCGTACACCGCCAGCATTGCCTTTTCTTTCTCAGCTAGCGATATCGAACCAATGTCGACGGCAAGTTTTATGGCCTTTGTAGTCGCTTCGAACTCGCGGCCGAGTGTCTCAAGGAACGCTTGATGCTCCTCAAGCAATACTGCTTCAGACAAGTCATCGCGCCGAACGTAGACGCCATGCGAGAAGAAGTACTGCAGGAGCGCGTCAGTGGTGCGTGACTGAACCTGTGCGACGAAATCACGCGCGGCCTGCTCCCGCTTTGAAAGTTGCGTGGTGCTTGCCGAGTCGAAGCGGCTGCTACCTGCAACGACAGACCGAACCGGATTCGCTGTTCGCCTCGCGTTGACGTTATGCGTGTAGCGGATGCCAGTGCCCGGAATGCTGGCAGTGACCCGACCGCGAGTGTTGTACGTTAGCCCTTTGCCACCAATAGACGTACTGATACCGTTCTTGCTCAAGTTCACGCGAATGCCAGGTGCAATCTTAATACTCTTTCTGAAGCCCCATCCCATTTGTGCTCCCCTTGTTATCTCGATTTGCCGTGTTCGTGCGTCGAGTGCCGGTCCAGAGTTCGAGATGGTAGGCGCTCATCACGCGAGCCGAACCCAACGGCAAACGCATCAGGTTCGCCTACGGTAACGCTCCGAAAACTCTCGGTAGTCCGGCAAGCTCTTCATGTGAGCATGCATCGGCTCTTCCGCGTGGCAACCGATGCATAGAACCTCCAAGTTCTCGTCGCTGTTGTCATGCTTCTGGCCGTTCTGATGATGCACGTGAAGAAACTTGGCCTCGCCCCCAGGCAAGACAATGTCGCATTTCTCGCACTTATAGCCGCGAATGCTACGGGTTCTGGCAGAAACCTCAGGCCAGTTGTCGGTGTATGTGTTCAGCGGGGCTGTATCTGACGAATGCTTCGGTGTAACTGCTAGCAGTGCCTTCGGGTACGTTGTAAAGAACTCCGAGAGCTTGAACTCCCCAACAATCGAGAGTCGGCTCGGGCGAGCCATTTGCATGTCGAAGCCCTTCCAGCGGATGTGCGCCAAGCAATTCTGGCAGACGTCCAACCGAACCGGTTCGGATTTAATGCCGCTGTCCAAGACGTTGACGTGAAAGAAACCCGAGTCCGATATAGCAACCACATAGCGCTCTGACCGATGGTTCCTGTACATGGTCTCAAGCGTTCGGCAGTGCGCGAAATGGTACTTGGGCATGCTACCCCGAGCCCCGATGGACGGCACGTCTCTGATGTACACCAAAACGCGGTAGCCCTTATACGCTAGGGTGCCGTCATCCAAGACCTGAATCTGGTCAGCGGTGACGTCGATGCCCTTGCCCTGTAGCCTGTCAATCACGGGCAAATCAATCTCGGTCACTACATGCTGAGCACCAAATCTCGCAACCAAGGGTGCGCCCATCTTGTGCCGCAACCCGTTAAACGTGGACCAGCCCAAGAAGTCCGGTAGCTTGAAGGTCATTTTTGTAACCTCTCGGCAATTTGGTCCATCTTGTCGCTCGCATTTGTGACGATGCGGAACTCAACGCGTTGGTTCGCGAGTTGTGCTGCGGCCGAATGCGCTTCCTGTGATATGGGATGCGACGACGACAACCCGTTGGCCGTCACGTGCTGAATCAACCACGTCTCCTGCGGCTGCACTTTTTGCATCGAAAGCAGATATTCGAGCGTGCTACGGGTGCGAGCCTGCGACAGCTCCATATTCTTGAAATACGCGGTTCGCGCATCCGTTGTACCGGTCCAAGCTGCACTCGTATGCCCCTCAATCCGGATTTCCTTGACAGCATCCTTAAACTGCGGGGACGTCAGCAATGCCACGTAGCGCGGGAAGAACTGCCCTAACACCTCTTTAAACCGGGGGCGAAGCTCCGACGACCCGGTTGCGAACAGTACCGTGGGGTCATTGAACCTGATGGTCATGTCGCCAAGGATTTCGGCGTTCCACTGCTTGAGGTCCTTCTCGAACTCCTTCTGCAGCGCGAGCTGCATATCTTTCTTCGTGGTCTCGTACTCCTTGACGACCAGCGTCGTCGTCTTTTCGACGCGAAGCATGAACGCTGCCGTCAAAAGCATGAAGACCAGCATCAGGCCAGTCATCAGGTCGGCCATCGGTATCCAGTGCGACTGATTGCTTTCCGATTCCACTCGTCACCTCACGCCGTGCCAGCAATGCGAACGACCTCGCGAAGGCGGTCGGTAAGTGGCGTATAGTCCGCCACGAACTTTTCGGAGAGAGATGCCAGTTGGCGGCCAAGCGACTCGAGGCTCTTATTGAGTTCTTCCTGCAAGCCCTTGTCGAGGGCGACGACGCTTTGACGCACTGCCTCCATCGAACGCGTCAAGCCGTCGTTCACCTCAGTCTGCGACTTGCGCAGCGTATCGGTGAGAAGCTGCTTCATTTCCGACGACGAGGCCTGCATTTGGGTGCCGAGGTTCTTCACAACGTCCGACACATCCGACTGTACCTTGGCGACGCCTTGCTTCATCGACTCCGTCATCTCATCCACCTTGCGCGAGAATTGGGGCGTCACGTCCTTCATCTGTAGCAGCACCTCAGCCATCGAGCGTTGCGACTGGTCAATCTGCTGATGTTGCTGTGCAAGGCCACGCAGCGTCGTTTCGAGAGCAGCCGCGGTGGCGGCAAAGCCGCCGGCCCTGTCAATGAAGACTCCAAGGCCCGCCGACGCATTGCGCAAGTCCTCGGCCGACTCCTTTTGGAGCGTTTGGAGTTTGTCCAGCTCTTCCTTGTACTGCTGCTGCCAAACGACCAGCTTCTCGACCGCAACGTTGAGGTGGCGGAAATTTTCGCCAAACTGCTCGCTAATTTTCGTGTTGAAATCTCTAATGACTTCCTTCAGTGCCTCAATGAGCGCCTTCGAACCATCTTCGGACATCCGCTGGGCGAATGTATCGAAAGACGTGCGCAGCGAGCGCAGTTCGTCGCCTTGCTCCTGGCGCATGAGTTTCAACTGGGTGAGGAGACTGCCTTCCTCGCTGCCGGACAAGGAACGCTGAAGAGCTTGCGTCGCCGCGACGACATCATCGAGCGTGGCCGACTTCGGCGCGCCCTCAGTTTGAGGAATTGGGTCCTTGTGCGTGTAGTGTCGGTACCGGAGGATAAGCGAACCTAGCACGCCGCTGACGGACGCCCAAAAAGCGGTTTTCACGCCCTCGAGAAGATGCGGCACACTGTCCGAGACATTTGTCGCGTCGAAATTCAGCAGCGCCAAGGCGATGCTGAAAAAGCATCCGAGGATACCAACGGTCGTGAGGACTTCAGGGCCGTGGGAAACGGAGAAGCGGTTGAATTTGTGAAAGCCGAAGTACCAGGTCAGGACGGCGTTCACCACGATAAAGAACAACGTTGGGCCATCGGTCAAGATTACAGAGGCCGACTCACTTGCATAGGCGCACGGCGCCAGCAGGATGCCCAGAAGGCAAATTGCGATTCTTATTTTCATTATTGATTGGTCTCAATGTGGTCTTGTTGTATGCTTTTTGCATATACCCTCGAGTAGAGGCCGACACCTGTCCCGCCATCGTACCCAGCAGGCGATGCGGTCCTCTTCCTTTTGTTTCTTACGGTGAGATTCTCTCAGAACTTGAGGGAATTGGGTCGCGGAACCTGCAAACGGCGAGGATGGACAGAGCATTCATCGACGACGCCGCGCATTGCAGCGCGTTGGGCCCCAATCCTCAGCCGGCGGCCAAGCTCACCTCTGAGGGAAAGAGGTCTCTACTTCTGCGTCGGGCGTGGCGAACGCCCCTTAAGCCGGAGCGGAGCTATTTCGGGTTGCATAGAAGACCGCGACGGTGAGGAGGATGAGCAAAATGTTGGCTGCGTAAACGGCGTACGATGACAAGTCAACCGCAGTCCGCTTCCGAGTTCCAGATTTCATACGCCACGACACCGCAGCTTCATCGTCTAGCTCAAAAAGAGTTTTCCCGTGAACAAGCTTGATAATGACAAGCAGGAAAGCTACGAAAATCGTTGCGTAGCCAAGAATCCACCATAGCCCACCCTGCCTCAGCTCATTAACGACGGAGAAGCTCGTCGCAAAGCAACTGACAAAGGTTGGGGCTAAACCAGCTAATTCGGCAGAAGCCTTATTCGATTTGACCATCACATCCAACAACGCTTCGCTGTTCGCATGACCGGTTCGAGTCAAGTCCCTTGCGACACTGTTTCTAAAGAAACGTTCATTGAGCGGAGATGCCGCCTCTACAAGAAGAGCTAGTCCCGGAGGCGTAATCGCGAGCACGAAATTAGCCGATTCCATCAATATCGCCTCATGGAATTTGATTTCTCGGTTGATGCACTAGGCTAGCCCGCTTGCACAATAATATCGAATGGTATAGATGGCGACGCTATCGGCATCCATACGGCCGCGGCCCCAAGTCGCTCAAGCAATCTGTTGAGTTGAAATGGAACACTTGCGACTGACTGGGCCCCGTTTCGTCTCACCGGGCAAACCGCTGTCCGCAATGAGCCGCTTGGAATGCGCATCACCTGCTCATCCCACGAGTCGATTGGCGGCGTCTTAGCGAACTCAACGTGACGGGTTCCATTGGGCAACGAGCTAAAAACGTGAATGTCACGGGGAAGCGTTGAGATGTTCTCGACTGTTACGACGTGTTCTGCATGGGGCGTACTGCGAGTGATAGTTTTTACGGGCCCAGATTGGTCTCTAATTTCCATACTTACATAAAACAAACCGGCTACGAAACGGGGTTTCACAGTAGGTCTCCCGCGCTAGTGTGCAGTGGCTCCGTCGGCCAACATGTCGGTTAATGCCGCCATGACCATGCCCGGCGAGGCGACGCCGACCAGCGGTGTCGTGAGAATAATCCCGTGGGCAATGACCGACTGAAAATCTGCCCACATCCATGGCGGGATACTGATGCCAATGTTCGGTGATTCGGGCGTTATATCGACCTCGGCGGTGTTGGCCCATGCGACGACCTTTCCGCCGGGCACCATAAATTCTGCACGAAAAGCCTCGAATCCAGGACGCTTCGAGAACACGGCAAGACGGGCGGCCAGACTAGCCGTTCGATGCGTCTCCTTCGTGTCACCATATGCAATGAGGATGCGGTCTGGCGCATTCTCTCCCAGTGCCCGCTCCGCTTCACCCACCACCTCGGTGAACTCAGACAATGCTAGTCTGGCAGCCCAAAAGATGGTCATCTCCGAATTTGGTGCATCCTCTTCGCTCACATGGGCGCCAATTTGCACTCCGCCCACGCGAGTGGAAAGCCAGCGGTCGCTGGTCCCGCTCCCATTATCGCGCTTCGCTTCGTTGGCCATGACCGGCTCCCAGGTTGCGCCAACCCACAACAGTGTATTTTCGCGGCGCACCCGGTTAATGTGCACACGCCCACAGACAGCACCACACCAGCCCGCTAAACGCACAAACCGTGCCGAAACCCCATCTTGCAGCCAGCTCATGTGAAGCCATGATGTAAGAATTCATGACAGGGATATGGCATATGCTCGGTAAATCTTAGACAAAAAAAGGGTTTGTGCGAGACTTTCCGACTCCTATGAAGAGTTGCTGAGCGACTCTCCGGCTCCACGTGGCGGGACGGGCCCGACGGTTCGACCAGATTCAAGCTCGCTTTTAACGGTGGCCAGCGACGGAATGAGCACAGTCCTTTGGATGGACGTTGGCATACTTGTCATCGTCTCGTGCTCCACCGCCACAAGAAGGTAGAAACGAGAGCGTGCGGTAGCGGGTCCCGAGGGCGCAACCCGAGGTATCCAATTCGCTCGTGAATGCTGTCCGCCAGTCAGCCGATGATGCCGCATTCGGGTACAACGATGTATCCGCCCACAGCGTCCCCGTAGGACTTTGTTGTCTCGGCTACCAAGCACCCGCAGTCCAGGCGCACAATGCGGCATCCACGTCGTCAATTGCCCTCAAGGGCGTCGGATTGACTCCAACGATTCGAGGAGCTTTCTGCGTTCGACGAGCTGCCTTTCGGCGCAGACATTTTCATTCCCGAACACTGAGCACGTGATGACATGCGGGAACGTCTCAATATTCATACCGTGGCCCGTGTACTCTTGGGAAGTTAAAAGCGGATAAACGGTGGCAAATGCACGATAGAGCTGCTCACCGCACAGCATCCAGTCGTAGAAGCGGCTAGGGCTGGACTTCGCGCGCTCTCGCGATGGCGTAGCAAAGAAGTGAATGTGCTGCCGTGCCAATTCCCGTTTAGCTTGGCGACTAACCTGCCTCTGCCAATCGAGACGGCACATCTATACCTACTGCCGTCACATCAAATTTCACGCACTCCTGCAGCATCTCCGACGGTGTCACTCCTCTCGCGTTGCTGAGGATGCTTGTATCCAGAAGGATGACCAAATGGCATCCTTTACTTGCACCGCCAACATCGATACCAGCAACTGTGCTTGCCTTCACGGCAGCCTCACCCACGAATGCTTGGCCGGGCGGGGGCAGTGTCCCCACAGCCCGACTTGGAGGTAGCTCAGGCTGCGGCAGGCGCGCTCGCTACCTCAATATGTGCCGGAGTAACGGCAACATCGACGGAGCCCTCAGATTTCGCCGTGCGCTTCGGCACACGTGCTTTTCTGGTGACAGGCGATTTGGCGGCAGCACCGTTCTTCTGAGCCGCCTTCCGCGCCGGCGCAGCCAGTTTCTCCGCTGCCGCTTTCTTGACTGCAACCTTCTTCGCCGCCGCCTTTTTGGCAGCAGCCTTCTTCGCCGTCGTCTTCAGAGCGGCCTTTGCGGGCGCAGCCTTCTTGGCCTTAGCCTTAGCCGTCGAAGCAGGTGCTGCAGCATCTGAAATCAGGAACTTCGTGCGGTCCTTCGCGTTCGCAATCCAAGCAGGTGCACGGCCACGACCGCTCCAAGTTGCACCAGTCTTAGGGTCCGCGTATAGCGCTGGCTGCGGGCCGCGAACATATCTTCCAGCCTTCGGCGTCTTTTGCGCAGTCGCAGCCGACTTCGGCGCAGCGCCAGTGGCCAAGAACTTACTGCGGTCCTTTACGCTCGCAATCCAGCCAGGCGCCCGCCCGCGGCCCGACCAAGTCGCACCCGTCTTGAGGTCAACGTACTTCGCGGCCGAGGTGCTCTGCTTTACTGCAGCTGTTGCCCCTGCCTTGCGACCACGGCGCTTTCCAACGTGCGCTTCGATATCTGAAACGCCGATACCGTGCTTTTCCATGAGGTCACGGATTTTGTCCAACACAACCGTCGACTTGCTCACAACGATTGCTTCAGCTTGAGCCTGAAGCTTCGCAATTTTTGCTTGGATGGATTCAAGCGTGGCCATAGTTCTCTCCTTTAAGAAGATATTTCGTTGCACTATGCCACATCACCAATCCGAGTTGTCGAAGTGTGCAGCGGCCTAGGCAAAAGATGGCCGTTTCAGGTCTGCAATTCCTTCCTCCGAGAACCAACCTGCGGACATCAAAGCGTTCGATGCCGCTTGGGCGCCGATAAGCGCTTGGCGCAGGAAGACCTTGGCACTCCTCGTCGACGCGGTTGCCCGAATTCTCATCGAATCCGAGAATTCTCAAACACGTCGAGAAGTCTTGAGAAGTCTGAAACCGAGGAACACAAACGGCCCAGCGAACCAGCACGGCGGCAAAGAAAGTCTTCATACGGGTGTCCTTTGCCCGCGAGGGAGGTCGTTAATAGCTATACCGTGACTGCTGCCAATCGAGGACGCATCACATTCACGAAGACGTTAGTGTTCCAGAGCAGCCAGACCATCTGCTCCTTCTCCTTGTCGACACCCTCCTTCGGCGTATATTCGACCGCCATCGAGCCTACAACCTTGTCGCTGCCGGCGGCGGTATCGCCGAAATTGAAGCGAACTGGCAGTGCCAGCTCACCTTCCAGCCCGTCCTGGTCTTCAAGCAACTCATGCATGAGTTCGCGGCCCTCAGGTCCGATGAAATTTACAAAGAGGCCTACCCGCCCATCTGCAACCCGGTATGCAACGAGGCCGTTCACCGGGCCAGGCAAGCTTAGGCGGACATAGTTGTTCCCCCCGAGGCGCGGTGCGGTCTGGTCCGGGTGGTCAAAACGAGCGACAGAGATGAAGTACTCCCAGAACTCCCGATTCTTCGCACGTGCTTCACTGCTTGCAGGCGCGGCAGTTCTGGGCTCATTGCTCGCAATCGGGTCTTCGCCCCGTTCCGGTACAGGGCGCTCGACTTGCTCGGCAGGGTGCTCCCTGCGGCCACTGATGAAAACCTCCCGCTTCACTAGTTCGGTCTGCACGGGCACATTGGGTACAAGTAGCGTGCGGCCGCTCGCATCCCCGAAGAGCCGAATTTCGAGCAGCGCCAGCCGGGCGAGGAGTCCGCCTTGATTGGCGAGAAGATTGCGCAGGGCATGCAGGTCGCTGCGGATGCCGTCGCCAGCGATGGCAAGCAGGAAATCGCCGCTGCGCAGCGACGCATTCACCGAATCGACGAAGCTCGCTTCATCAATGTCCGGATGAGCCGCGCTTACTGCCTTGAACATCGGATTCTCGCCAGGCAGACCGCGGGCCTGCTTGAGCTTGGCTTCGAGGTCAGAATAGGTCAGCCCGGACATCAGCGATGCATACTCGAATAGCTGCGCGATTACTTCGCGGCGCGCCCCCGGGTTTCGCCATAACTTGCACTCAATCAAAACGAGCCGGCCGGTCGGCGACACACCCAAAAGGTCGAGAAACACGTTGGACGCGCCGTGCCTAAGGGGAAACTCCCGGCACAGCGGGAGGAACGCTTCACCCTGGCCAAACATCTCTACCATCGGAATCAGGGATGCGTGCTGATACAGTTTTTCCTGCAGCCAGCTCTCATTGTGACCGCTGGAGAGGGAAACGCGTTGAAACGCTACGAGCCCGTCGTTGGCCCCGTGCTCCTCAAGGAAAACCGACATGCAATGTGCCCCTCAATGAATGAGTTACGAGAGCGCAGCAAATTCCTGCCGTCCGTTACTGCGCCGCGCTGGGATGCATCTGAACGGGATAGCCAGCTGCGATTGCCTTCACGATAGATGGCAGAGTGTAAAGTTGGACGGCCGCAGCGTCATCGACAACGGGAACGAGGTTCCCATATCCGCACGGCGTCCAGGCGCGCAGCGTGCCTCCGGCCCAAAGATGCGGTCTCCCCTCCCAAACTACGAGGACGCCTGCCGGCAGCATGTGGAGCGCACCGGACCAATCATTGCTGTTCCCGCGTGCCATTCGCTCCACGTGCAATGCGTTGTCGATGTCGGCGAGCCGCGTACTGGACGGGCGGTTATTGCCGCGTACCCAACAATCCTTGAACAACCCCAACTGAGTCTTCCGGCATTGACCGCAGGGTCGGTGCCCCGCACTCAGCGCCGTGGCCTCATCGAGGAAGAACAGCTCTGTGTACGAGCCGGGCTTCATCAACGGATACCGGCGAATGCCCTGGTATGACAGCAGGCACGTAATCCATTGCTTCCGCTCCCATGTACGACGCAGCTGTCGATGCTCGTCGTGGAGCACGCCGCGGTTACCCATCCAGACCGCCGAAGGACACGTTGGCTGAATCAGACCGGAGGGGTCTACACCGTTAGGAAGTGGCATGTCGTTGCTCTTGTTGGGGTCGTCTCTGCTCTCGCGGTGCCTCCCCGACTGCCGCGCACCGCTCAACGGCAATTTTACAAATTACTTAATGAACGTTCGATGTACCGCGATATTCGCCATCGTGGGCGATATGCACTGTGTCGCGCCGCCTGCACGGTGATAACTCGCCGGGGAACAAGTCAGGCGTCATGTTGGCAGGCCTTCCCCACTTCAGCCATTGGCGGGTATCGCCGGCACCAAGGGTTTGTTTAAATAACGGACCGTTACGAATCTTCCAGACCGCGTTGGACTTCATAACGAGGTCTGCTTGGACTTCCCGCAAACAATCTTGCACTAAGCCTTGAGTGCGGAAGCCAAGACGCAGCACATAGGAATCCGAAGTTCCCCGGCTGCGCTCCGATACGTCTCTGCGTCGTGCTCGACGGCGCGTTCAATCAATGCCAGCGCGACCGGCGTCTGCGCGTGAAGCATCGCGGCAAACCGGACGCCGCCACGCATGAGCGCGTGAAACGGCGTATCCGGTGCACTCAGCACCAGAGTCTGGTCCACCTCTCGCACCTCTGGTTGGACGAACCCGGCTTCGAGCAACGCGCGCCTCGATTCCCCCCAATTGCTGAACCGAAAGAAAGGCGGTCCCGGCGGAACTGGCACATCGGTCGTCCCGTGCTTCTCGATGGCCTTTAACACCATCCCGATACCGATGGCCTTGTCCGGCGTCGCGCTGACTGTAAAGGCAATTCTTCCGCCAGGTTGCAGCACGCGAAACGCCTCCGCGAGCGCACGCTCAGGATGCTGAAAATGCTCCATCCCGAAGCTGATTCCCACTGCGCCAAAGCTTTCGTCGGGAAATGGCACATCCTCCGCGTTGCCGATGCGGAATTCGAGTTCCGGAAAAACGCGCCTCGCCTTGTCGACCATCGCGACCGAGAAATCCACGCCGGCGACGTCCGCACCACGGCGCCTGGCTGCGGCAGCGAGGTAGCCAGGCCCGCATGCGACGTCGAGAAAGCGCATGCCACGCCCCACGCCAAGCGTCTCGAGCATCGCGCGGTTCAACTGGGCAGTCAAATCGCCGAAATACGTGTGATAGGCCTGCGCGACACGTTCCCAACCTTCGTGCTCGAATGCGCCGAAGTCGGCTGGTCCCATTTTTGCCTCCGCTCTTTCAACACCTTAGCGCGTTGGAGCGCAGGGCTTCATGTTCCTCGCAAGGAGGATGGCCGGCTATCGGGAAACAATCCAGGCTCGTGACTTCACGGGCCAGCAACTATGTGGTGCAGGGCACCAACAATCGTTGCCCAAAACCGCCGAACACGCGCTTTTGGGCTACTCTTGTTTTTGTCGACATGTCGCCAGGATACACGCACTGCCAGCTTTCGGGCGCTATGGTTAAAGTGATTTCTTAAGCTCTAGATGCGGCGCAGGAAATATGCGTCGTACATCGAGGGCGACCGGTCGTTGGCGTTTGCGCTATCTCAGCCACATGGGCTGCGCAAGTACCGGTGTACGGGAGCAGCAAATGAAAGATACAAAGGCGCAGTCACTGCGGTACCAAGTCGAAAAATGGCTCGCCCCGAGTACGGCAGCGCACGTAACCGCCTTCGGTCGTACGCGCTGGGGCAGAACCCGCTACGCGTGCGTGGAGACTTCGCTACCGACGGGGTCGCACGCCCTGTTCTTCTTCCTACATGACGACGGTTACTGGAACGTGTTTCCGCCCGTCGCGGACACGGCGCGACAGCGCGTGCAGCGCACTGGCACACACAGTTAAGCTTGCTCTGCCAGCTGGGTAGTTGGTCACTTTCCAGGCCGACACGCGTCCGGCTCGGCGCGCCGAATTCTTCTCCGCGACCCGGATGATATTCACCGCGCGACTGCTTGGCGGTCACCGCCTAGAGATGGGTCGCAGCCTCTACGGAATCACTTCTCCGATATGCATCGGACCGCCCGAGAAGTTTCCTTCTTACGCGAATGTGCAAATAGAAATTTACGCAAAGCTGTATTTCGTATATATCTATTTGTATGCCGAAGACTTCTCGTGCCCTTACACAATTGCCTGCCGCAACGACCGCTGCCCTTGAACAATTGGGGGTAGATTTAGCCGTTGCGCGATTACGCCGCAGTGAATCTCTAAAGACCTGGGCTAAACGCATGGGCATCACCGTCCCAACGCTGCAGCGCTTAGAAGCCGGCGACCCTTCGGTAGGCATCGGCATTGTGGCCACGGCGCTTTGGCTTATCCAGCGCGACGGCGAACTCGGCAACCTCGCATCGCCAGAACACGACAAAGGCGCCCTCGAGATGGATATTCGAGAAGCTATCGACCTTGGGCGGTCCCGCGCGCGGGCATCCGCCGAAGCCCGCTTGCACAAGACAACGTCGAAGAATTGATACCCGCGAATGTCCGACGCACAGTCAGCACATTGCCGTTTCCCGTAAGAACTGTCGCCGCTGATTGTGGATTTTTCGGTACAAGAACGGGACACTCGGTCTTGCGCGCGAAGCATTCGCTAACGCTTCACGCGCCTCTACAGCGCGCGGTCAAAGCAGGACGCATGGTATTCGGTGCAATCGTGCTCGACCGTCCGCACTCTTCTCGCATCAACGCTGCCGACCTCTTCGCCTTCCAGTCGATGTGGCGTTGAAGTCAGAGAGAAGCATTGCAATAGTGACGCTCTCAAACTTGGCTAGCAGTGCGCTTTCCGCTTCCCGGAGCGTCTCCGATAAGTGCGCGTTTACGGCCTGTTCAACCAGACATTCGGGGTGGTCTTCCGACACAAGGTCAGAGAACAATGGCGGCTCGCCCACCGCGCGATAAATATCGAGGAGCGTAATTTCACCGAGCGGCTTGGCCAAGACCCAGCCGCCACCGTGCCCCTTTTCCGACTGCACGTATCCGTTGTCCCGCAAACCCCCGAACATGCGCCGCACGACGACCGGGTTCGTCCCGAGCATTTCCGCCAGTGCATCTGACGTCAGGGGGCCATCCGCACGCTCCATATGAATCAGCGCGTGCAACGTGCGCGACATCCGGCTATCAACTCTCATCTCGGTCGACCTTTTCATGAAACTCGATAAGTTGCGAAAGAGGATAACATAGGGCTATTATGTAACTTCACGTGTTACGTGTGTGCATTGCCAAGGACTCCGACCTGTCGGCGCTCCTTGTCTAATCTCAGAATGGGAGGACCTCATGCAGTCGCAATTTGATGTCATCGTGGTTGGCGGCAGCTTCGCCGGGTTGTCTGCAGCCATGCAACTGGCACGGGCGAGGCGCCGCGTGCTTGTGGTCGACGGGAAAAACCCTCGCAACCGGTTCGCTGCCCACTCGCATGGCTTCTTCGGCCAGGACGGCAAAAGCCCGGCGGATATCGTCAGTGATGCCACGGCTCAGTTGGCCAAATATCCGACCGTTGAAATCGTGACGGCTGAAGCCAAGGCGGCCCAGCGCACCGACGAACAGTTTGTCGTCACGTTGAGCGACGGACGCTCCTTCAAGGGAAGCAGGTTAGTGCTCGCAACGGGCGTTCGGGATGAGCTACCTGCGTTACCTGGTCTCCAAGAGCGTTGGGGTATCAGTGTGCTCCACTGCCCGTACTGTCACGGCTATGAAGTTGCCGACCGGAAGCTCGGTGTCCTGGCAACGAACGCGCTATCAATCCATCAGGCGTTGCTGATTCCAGATTGGGGGCCAACGACGTTCTTCACACAGGGCATTATTGAAGAGAGTGCTGAGGACGCTGCCCTGCTCAAAGCTCGGAACGTGCTCATTGAGCGCAGCCCCGTGGTCGAGGTCTTGGGCGATGCACCGGACCTGACGGGATTACGTCTTGCCGATGGTCGAGTTGTTGCCATCGACGCCCTGTTCGTCGGCCCGCGCACTCACATGGCCAGTGGTCTTGCCGAGCAGCTCGGGTGTGACTTTGAAGAGGGGCCGATGGGTCCAGTAATTCGGGTCAATGGCTTGAAGCAGACGAGCGTTCCCGGAGTCTTTGCCGCAGGCGATACCGCCTCTGCCTGGGCAAATGCGTCGTTCGCCGCTGCAGCTGGAGTTGCCGCCGGCGTTGCTACTCACCGCTCACTCATCTTCGGCATCTAGACCCGACGGTCCCGAGTCATTGGAATGAGAAGTCGCCTCGGCGGCACTCGGAGGCCTTGACTGCGCAACAAAATCAGCAGCTTCAAGGACAACCCGGCAGCCGTTTTGCGGCAACGTCTTCTGCTTGATGGCTCGAGCGATTCGCGGGTGGTTAAGCTGGAATGCGAGCAGCATTTCCTGCTGGGTCTGATGCCGCGCGCCCAGTTGCTCACACGCCGCTTCGTAGGAAAGAGTGAACGCGTGGTACCCGAGGTTCAGTCCATATACAGAGAAGAGAACACCTGCATCGGGTGAAAAGACCGCTGGCGTAAACTGTAAGTCTCCGCCTCCTGCCGCGTTAGCTGTTGACATCATCAGTTTCCCCCGAGGTGCTCACCGTTGAATGCAAAACCGGGGCCGGACTCTTCCCAGCCTTGAGCGCATCATGCAGAACGCGAACTTGACTTCCATAGTAGCAAGCTTGCTGGCTCGCGTGCCGACCTTCGTGCTTGTGCTGCCATCTAACCCACGTGCGTCGCTCGTTCCCACCGCCTGTTCATTTGACACCCTCGTCCTCTGATGTAGTCGCTCGAGCCTTGGCCGCTCTCGGGAGAGCAGGACAAGCTTCTGCGTGCATCAACTCCGCTGGAAACAAGTTCAGAAATGACCGCGCCTCGTCCATTGAACGACTGGCGAGCCAGGCGTCGTAGTCCGATGGCCGCACAATGACCACAGAGCGCTTCTCGTCCCCGGGTTTGTGAAACCGATTCATGAGCGGATGCTCAGTTGAATTCACGGTGAGCATGCTGAACGATAGTGACTTGCCCGCCTCACCCTCATCCCACTCCCGCCAAAGACCGGCGATGCCGAAGGGCTCGCCTGACTCCATGCCGATGCGCCAACGCACAGCCTTACCTGACTCATAGTTCGGCTCGTAAAAGGCTTCGCATGGAACGAGACAGAGTTGCTGCCGTTTCCAGGCGCCGCTAAAGCTGCGCTTCTCTCCAACGGTCTCCGTGCGTGCATTCATCGTGTCGAAGACGCGGACACCCGGCGGGATGTGCTTGCGGGGGACCATCCCAAATGTGGCGACGTCCGCGCGCTCAATACCTTCTACGCTCCGGATAATCGGGGCGGGATAGTCCTTGTACACATCGTCGCGCCATGGGCTGTCGGGCGGCTCGACCCCAAAATGTTTAAACAATCTATCGCGTCTAGCCGATGCATAGTTTGTGCACATGGGACCTCCACTGGGCAATGGTCATCTTGCCTCCTGTCGGCAATTCCAGGATACTGTATATTCATACAGTGATTCTGACAGAAAATGGAGCCGTGTTGGGAGTACAAGTGGGCGGTCTGGAAGTAAGCGTCATTTCGTGGCCGCATGGACAGAGTTGAAGCCGGTGTCCAAAGTGATGTCCGTTACTTCAAGTGGTGGGGACTACTTTGGACACACGGAATGCGCGACCATCGAACCGCAAGGGCCGAC
>NZ_JBFRCM010000042.1:0-22439 GCF_040965735.1 Paraburkholderia sp. BR10936 | reverse complement strand
GCACGACCACTTCCTCGAGTGGTGTGGCGGCAGCTTCGATCCCGCCGCCTTCGATCTCGTGCTCGCGAATCAGCGGCTCTCAGAGGTCAAGTTCTGATCGTCAAGACGGCCTCGGATTGACGCTTACTGTAAAGTGGCGTCAGTTGATGAATGAAGTTGTTCCGGAGGCGGCGCAGGAACGAGATGTACACCGCACCTTTATCTTCTCGTTAGCGGGCTTTAGCTTCACGGCTGTGGCTGGTCTGGCGGTTTTGGATGCAAACACTCGTGTGAGCCTGAAAGTTCCGACTTGGTATGTTTTTGTGAGCTTTGTGGCTTTTATGAGCTCGCTGAACGTGCAATCCTACAAAGTGACTCGTCGCCATAATCAGATTGCAACTGGGCTGCAGGAGGTCGGTGTCTTGTCGCTGATGCTAGCCTTGATTGCGCTGCTTTTTACGGCGAATTTTGGGACGCTGTATCAGTGGGCGGGGGCAGTACTGGCGTGGGGCGCATGGTTCACCGACCACATCATTCGTTGGCGCCTGGATAACCGATTTCTTTCGGAATTCTTTAAGAAATCTCAGAATGACGGCCAATCGAATTAGGCAGCCCATGATGGTTCGACTAGACCAATTTGATTGCGGCCCAAGGTGCGACTTCGATGTCAACTGCAACGAGTGGTGCGCGAGTCGCGTGACGGCACCGACCACTCAAAATGAGACGGCTGCGCGAAGCGCGCGCAACCCCTAAAAAAGGACAGACAATGTTCGCGAAGAAAGCACCGGCGAAGAAGGCGGCAGTTGCGAGGAAAATGGTCGCGGCCAAGAAGGTGCCTGCGAAGAAAGCACCGGCGAAGAAGGCGGCAGTTGCGAGGAAAATGGTCGCGGCCAAGAAGGTGCCTGCGAAGAAGGTACCGGCGAAGAAGGCGGCAGTCGCGAGGAAAATGGTCGCGGCCAAGAAGGTGCCTGCGAAGAAAGTACCGGCGAAGAAGGCGGCAGTCGCGAGGAAAATGGTCGCGGCCAAGAAGGTGCCTGCGAAGAAAGTACCGGCGAAGAAGGCGGCAGTCGCGAGGAAAATGGTCGCGGCCAAGAAAGTGCTTGCGAAGAAAGCGGCGGCAAAGAAGGGCTCGCCGACAGGTATTGTTGCGAAGAGACACGACGGGGGCTCGGGAGATGGCGTGGGGGCGTACCATTTTTGCGTGACGCACCGTTTGTACTTTCCGCGCGGGGAGTCTTGCCCACGTTGTCCGTGAATTGACTCTAACTGAGCGCAGTGTAGCCGTGGTGGCTTCCAAGCGGCTCGCATCGTTTGCCTGTTTAGGAGGCCGTTTATTATGGATAAACAGGGGATTCCCACAGGCGAATTCGCTGCTGTTGCTTGCAAAGCCTTGTGGCGTCTGCTTGTCCGACCTAAGCCGCGTGGGCTTCGTCCGCGGCTTAACCGGCTAGGGTACTACGCTGTTTTCACCCCGACGCGCTCGTGCCCCGTCGGCCTTCCATATTTTCAAGTTCATGCTTAATTCCACACACCGGCGTCCACTCCCGCCGGTGTCACTTCATCGCAACTCCGTGCTATTCGCTGGGCGACGCCCCCTTGTTTTCAATTTGAACCCCGCCAGAAGGCGTTCGATATAGAAAATGTCAAGCCTCTCTGGACGCCTCCCTGCTATCAAATTTTGAACACAACAAAGTACGTGAATAAGCACGACCTCTGTTGTCGCCGCTGTTTCCAAGCACATCCTCGTAAAATCCGAAGACGTTACGCGTATGAGTGTCTCTATTCCCGCAGAGCTGTACTTGGACTACGGGCGTCGTCTGGGTGGCGATACGGCCGCGCTGCGCGCAGCACTTGCGGAAGCGGCGCGTACGGCTAGGCCACGTTTGGGTGTTACGCGAAGCTAGGCTGTCTGGATGATTTTGGAAACAAGGATTGATGAGCTGACCGTCAACATCGGCAGCATCTCTGCCGTCACGAAGTAAGTCAGCTGATTACAAAGAGCGGCACGCACGACGTGCCGCCTCATGCAAACAACACACATCACACGCTCTCTCACATCATGAACAGGAAAACCTACATTGATACGTTGCTCGTCAAGGCGGGCTCGACCTCCGAGGTGTACCTTCAAGGGGAGGTTCGCGGCGCGACTGTATATATGCCGCTGACGCTCGAACGCGCGCGTCAGATTGCCGACGACCTTCACCGCGCCGCGGCCGCCGTCGAGGCGCTGCCAATACGGGGAAAAGGCCTCCACTGAGGCTGCGCTGTTCTCAGTACGAACACCGTCCGGCTCACGCCGGACTTTTTGTTGGCAGCGAGCGTTGCTCGCTGCGCGATGCGCCCGGAGTCGGTGCTGGCCAGCGCCGGAGGAAGCCGCTTAGCGGCGCACTGCGCAGCTCGCCGTCTATTTAACCGAGTGTTCCCCGAAAGCCCGATTTGTACCCCGTGTCACGCCATTCCATAGCAACAGCATGGAGCCTCCTGACCGCCGGACGAAGTAGCTTTCATGAGCGCCGAACAGAGTACCGGCGAAATACACTCCCCAGCGCCGAGCAGAGCCCTGTTGTTTACCGCAGTACGGAGCCTGCTTTGTGCTGTCTTTGCAAACAAATAACGGCGAACGCCCACACCCGTACGGAGCCTGCTCACGCACTGAAGGGCTTACACGTGCGCAAGCTTGGGGGTGCGCGTAACGCAGGAGCGAGCGAAGCGAGCGGGACCGTCCGTTCGGCGATACGGAGGCTTGGGTGCCCCAAAAGTGTCCGAGGTCGGACACTCGTGGCGCGGCTGAAAAGTGTCCGAGGTCGGACACTCAAGGTGCTTCCGCTATTGCTGGCAGGACGGGTGCTGTACGACGCACAGCGACGCTGTGCAAGAGACAACTGCGGGTGTGTGTAACCCGGCTCCGGCGGTCTCTTATGGCGGGCCGGGATGCTGCAATCAAAGCGGGGTGAAGCCTGTACCCGACGAAGTACCTGACTTGGGCAAGAAACTGAGCGAGCGTAAGCGAGCGGGGTTGCGCGCCTGAGGGGCGCGCCCTTGGCAACAGGGCGGCGGGTAGCCGCCCCTCATCGGTCACGCAGTTCTTTCATGCCCCGGTGCGGAGGATGCGGCGCAACGGCGCCGCCGGCCGGTGCACGCAGTGAGCGTGCCGACGTACGCCTCAACTAAATTAGAGTATTTCCTCTAAAGTGCGTGAAAAGTACGTGGGATGGGCTCTCAAGGGGAGGGCAGTTTTCTCGGGGTGACTATAAGCATTGTGACGACGGTGAGCGCAATGAAGCACGACCTCGGAACACAACAAAAACCACACTCTCGCACGAGGCCTCTCAATGCCAGCACTAAAGCAATTTACGACCATCGACCCGACTGACCGCATCAACGTCAACCTCAAGTTGACTACCCGGACGGCGATTGAGCAGTACCGCCTGTTTTACACAGCTTCGTACGGTCATCCCGTCGAACGCGGTGAACTCATTGAGGAGGTTCTGCGCAGCTTTTTCGAAAACGACGCCGACTTTCAGAAGTACGCCAAGCGCATGTCCGCGGAGGACAAGGCGTCCGTCGACAAGGCACTAAAGCTTGGACGGCAAGCGGGTGGCATCAGCGATACGTTCAACTCCGACGAAGCCTGACCTGCCGTACCTGCCACAGCAAGCCCCGCACGCGACCGCGGGGCTTTTTACTTTCACGCGGCGCCTCGCGTATCGCGCGCTACGTCGTACTCGAAACTGTCACGGAGTCGTGATGGCGTTGAGCCGCTCAGCAGCTTCGTGCGCAGCGTCTGTGTTGAGCGCCATCTGAGGTGCTTGTGCCACAAAATCCAGCCACGCTTTGGTCTCAAAGCCGTCCTCAAGCTTGAAGTCCTGGTCGACACGAAAAATGGGCTTGACCTTCGTTTTCCACAGCTCGAGCTGATACGGCGACATGTCGCGCTCCTGCAGCCGACCTGCAAGCATTAACAGTGCGTCTCCGTATGCTTCGACGAAAGGTCTCCATGCCTCGCTGTGGTCAGCCCAGACCTTGCGGACCTGTGCAGTGGCATCAAAAGAACGTGGGAGCGCGCCGACATATAGGATGCCGATGTTTTGTGCATTGACGTTTGTTCCGCCAATCCGGTGGTCGAGCAGCTTCTCGGTAATCATGTTCTTGCCGAACAGCGCCATCGAGTAGCTTGCCACCGTGTCACGGAAGTCATTGGGACGCAGCTGTGGCATATCCGTTTCTTTTCGCAGTCGTGCAAGCGAGCCGTTAAAGTGGTGTACGTATTCACGTTCCGCTCTCGCAAGTGTGGGCGTCGCTGACGGCGTGTCGCGCGATGACAGCGAGGGATAGACATACTGCGAGCCCAGTCCGCGCTTGGCATGGTACGCCTGGAGTTTACGCAGCTCCTCTGCAAGAAAAGGATGCAGCGGATATTCCCATCCTCCGCCTTTTTTAAAGCCGATGGCTTCTTCAGCCAGATGATAGGTCGACCCTCCGTTACGCAGCTTGAGCAGATGCCACTGCATGGCCAGTGCGCCTTCTGACCGGAAGCCGGTAAATAGCATTGTGTAAAAGTAGACACGCGGGTAGGGGTCGAGTAGGTCGATTGCGTCGAACAGCGCGCGCATTACTCCGGCAAACATCGGCCGCGCGCCTTCGACCGATGACTGCTTAACCCGTTTGCGCATGCCCGCAGCGGGATTCGTCGGCAGCTTGGCGTGATTGGCAAGCGCGCGGATGGTCTGAAACAGGTGGTCGGACTGTCTCGGCGCTTTCCGGTCCTCAGCAATGCGTCGGCAAGCTTCGGTGAGCCACTCTCGCGACATCAAACGCAGCGGCTTGTGCAGCCATTCTGCCGCGTGCGTTTTCAGGATGTTCTCGTAGCCATGCAGCGTCGAATCCTTGCGATGCTTCGTGTCTCGCCAGTCCTCGAGAATTTGCCAGAGCGTCTTTTTGGAAAGGTCTGAAACCCCCTCTGTACCTTCGGCCGAAATGTCATCACGCACCCGCACGCACTCACGGCGAGCCGTCGCGAGGTCCATCTCCGGATAGGAGCCGATACGGCGTTGTACACGGGTCCCGAGCGCGTTTGCGCACTCAACCAGCCACGTTCTCGTGCCGGTCTGCATCACCCGGAACAGCAGCTCGTTTTTAAAAGCGGTGTCGTAGTAAATAGTCATCCGCTTGCCCGGCGCGCACTTGTACTGTGCTACGTCCTCGGTCGTCATTGTCACTTCTGGCATGGTCTCTCGCGTGTTATATGGCCTGTGGTGTTTGCGTCTCGCAGCCTGTAAAGTGCCTGTTTTCAGGCTGTCTCGCAACTCAACGAGACGAACCCCAATTTTGGGTACAAAATGGTCGTCTCGCAAGACGTCTCGCGCGATACATGCTGCGAGATGTGCGCGCACTCACAAAAGCCCGTAAAAAGGCCCCGAAAAAGTACGGTTAAATACGGTGTCCGGGTGCGTCTCGCAAGCGAAGACCGGCGAGAATATAAAAACTATGCGCCGTTTCAAGGGTTTACTGCGGGGTGTACGGGAGGGTGAGAATTACGAGGAGGTGTTTTATGCGCGAGGAAGTGTTTTAGGTCCTGACGCCCGCAAGGGTGTGCCGGTTCGAGTCCGGCCTCACGCACCAAAGTAAAAAGGCCATGTACCTTCCGGTACATGGCCTTTTTGTTTGTGCGCGGCTTGGGCGCGTTCTACGCGAAGCTCTCGCGATGGCGGCTTGACTCTGGCCGCCATCTGTTTGACTTATTGCCTCTGCTTGTTCGGACTGCCTTACGGTTCGGTCTGCATGGCTTCGATCACCTTGTCGAGCGCACGTGCGAGTGCGTCGCGTTCCTTGTCGTCGAGGCTCGCGAAGAGGTCGACATTCCACTTGCGCGCGATGGGCATGACCTTGCGATACAGCGCGCGTCCGTCGGTTGTGAGCGAAACGAGCACGAGGCGTCCATCCTCCTCGCTCGTGTCGCGCTGCATGAGGCCGCGGCGCATCAGCGCCTCGGCTGCACGGCTTGCCTGGCTCTTGTCGAGATTTGCGTGACGCGCAAGCTCCATCACGGAAAACGGGCCGAACGCCCCCACAGCTGCAATGAGCCGAGCCTCCGGAAGTGTGATGCCGAGCTTCGCCTGGTAGCGTTCGCTCGCGCCACGTTCGGAGAGTTTGTTCAGGACATGCAGCCGATAGGTGAGGAATTGTTCGAGTCCGGCTTTGCTTGCCTTCATGGGAGTCCTGGTCTGGTCGCTTGGGAAGGGCGCGACACGTGTCGCGATTCCATGATTGTTGCCCCATCTTGCGCGCCGGTCAACGCATCCTAACCCTTGTCCAGCGCATCCGGTGCGGTGCACGAATCTATTAATCGCTTACTGTGGAATGCGTGTCGCGCCGAGGGTCATGAATCTGGCCGCGACCTGGCCACGCGGATGCGGGCGACGAAGCCGGGGCGGCGGGCCCCGGCCGGTCTGCCCGGATCTTAGTTGGATGTACGCGCAGCGTATTTGAGGCGGGCGAGCTGCTCGGCTTCGTTGGCGAGCAGGCGCGCGGCGTCGCGAATCGCGGTTTCGAGCGTGATGGGGCCTGGCGCGGGCGAGAAGCAGCCGCTGAAATGCTCCGCGAGCCGCGGCAGGGCGGCTGCATCCACGGCGCCCGAGAGCAGCGTGGCCGGCACGCCCACGGCCGCGGCGCGGCGGCAGGCGATGAACGGCGCCTTGCCGTGCAGCGTTTGCACGTCGGAGCGGCCTTCGCCGGTGATGAGCCAGTCCGCGCGATCGAGCGCTTCGTCCAGACCGATGGTGCGCGCAACGACCTCGGCACCGGGCTCGAAGCTCGCGCCGAGCATGCGCAGCGCGAAACCCAGGCCGCCCGCCGCGCCGGAACCGGCTTCGTCGCGCACGCGACGGCCCAGCGCCGCTTCGAGCAGATCGGCGAAACGGCCGAGCGCCGCGTCGATCGGTGCGACCTGCTCGGGCGTCACGCCTTTTTGCGGGCCGAACACGGCGGTTGCGCCATGCTCGCCCGTAAGGGGATTGTCCACGTCCGACATACCGACGAACGATGCCTCGCGAAGCCGCGCGTCGAGCCCGGAAACGTCCACGCGCGCTACGTGCACAAGCGCTTGCGGGGTGGGTTCGAGGGGCTTGCCGACGGCATCGAAGAGTTGCAGGCCGAGGCCCGCGAGCAGGCCCGCGCCGGCGTCGTTGGTGCTGCTGCCGCCGAGCGCCACGTAAAAGCGCCGCACGCCTTCGTCGAGCAGTGCGCGGATCGCCTCGCCCATGCCGCGCGTGCTGCGCGCGTCGACCGGCACGCCCATGCCCACGGGGTCCGTGATGCCGACGATCTCGGCCGTTTCGACGATCGCGCTGCCGTCGTGCAGCAGGCCCACCGCGGCGTCGCGCTTCGGCCCCGCGGCGCCTTCCACGGTGAGCACGCGGCGCTCGCCGCCCATCGACAGCATCGCGTCGAGCGTGCCTTCGCCGCCGTCGGCCATCGGGCGGATGCGGATGTCGGCGTCGGCGCGCACGCGGCGGATGCCCTCGGCGATCGCGGCGGCGACCCCGTCCGCGCTGAGCGAGCCTTTGAAAGAATCAGGAGCAATGACGATAACGGGAGCGTCAGTCGACGAATTCGGCATGGTGTCTCTGCTGGAAGAATTGTGTTGGGAGCGGCTGCGGCCGGTGGGGCGTCCGGCGCGAGCGTAAGCTTAACAGCCTCGCCGGGTGGGCTGGATAGCGGCGTTGCGATAGCGCGCATCAGAGTGCATTTGAGGCTCGCAGCGGCTCAAAAGCAGGTCGAAACCGGGTCAAAAACAGCCACATAGCACACTCAAACGGCAATTCCAGTGGGACCGGGAAATAGTTTGCTAAAATACTTGGCTCTTTTGACGCAACCGCACCGCAAGCCGCCCGTTTCGGCGCTGTTGAGCGGCGCACGAGGCGCCTGCGTTCAGCTCCAAAGCGGGTTGCTGGACCACATCGGATCCAGGCGGACCGCGGCTCGCAAAGACCACAGATTACTGATTCGCTCGAACAATTTTAGGACGATTGAAGCCATGGCTAACGTTGTTGAAAACCTCGGCAAGCTGGAACGCCGCGTGACGATTTCCCTGCCGAAGGACGCCGTGCAGAAAGAAATCGATTCGCGCATCCGTAAACTCGCGAAAAACGTGCGCATGCCGGGTTTCCGCCCGGGCAAGGTGCCGCTCAAGATGGTCACGCAGCAGTATTCGGGCCAGGTCGAAGCCGAAGTCCTGAGCGACAAGGTCGGCAAGGAATTCTTCGACATCAGCCGCGCCGAGAACCTGCGCGTCGCCGGCCAGCCGAGCTTCGCACCGAAGTCGGAAGCCGCTGAAGGCGACTACGCGTTTGACGCGACCTTCGAGGTCTACCCGGAAGTGAAGCTCGGCGACGTCGCGACGGCCGAAATCGAGCGCACGACCACGACCATCACCGAAGCGGAAATCGACCGCACGCTCGACATCCTGCGCAAGCAGCGCGTGCACTTCCACGCTCGCGGCGAAGCTGGCGAGCACGGTGACGGTGGCGCCGACACCGCAGCGAAGGAAGGCGACCGCGTGACGGTCGACTTCGTCGGCAAGATCGACGACGTCGCGTTCCAGGGCGGTACCGCGGAAGGCTTCGCGTTCGTGCTGGGCGAAGGCCGCATGCTGCCGGAATTCGAAAAGGCGGCAATCGGCCTGAAGAAGGGCGAGTCGCGCGAATTCGACCTCGCATTCCCCGAGGACTATCACGGTAAGGACGTCGCCGGCAAGACGGCGAAGTTCACGATCACGATGCAGCAGATCGAGTGGCCGCACCTGCCGGAAATCGACGCTGAATTCGCCAGGTCGCTCGGCATCGCCGACGGCGACCTCGTGAAGATGCGCGCCGAAATCAAGGACAACCTCGAACGCGAAGCGAAGCGCCGCACCCAGTCGATCGTCAAGAACCAGGTGATGGACGCGCTCCTGAAGATCGCCGAACTCGACGTGCCGAACGCGCTCGTCGAGCAGGATCAGGAACGCCTCGTCGAAATGGCGCGCGCCGACCTCGCGCAGCGTGGCGTGCCCAACGCCAAGGACGCACCGATCCCGGCCGAAATGTTCAAGGAACAAGCCGAGCGCCGCGTGAAGCTCGGCCTCGTGCTCGCCGAACTCGTGAAGGCCAACGGCCTCGAGGCGAAGCCGGAGCAGATCCGTGCTGAAGTCGACGAATTCGCGAAAAGCTATGAGGACCCGAAGGAGGTCGTGCGCTGGTATTATTCCAACCAGCAGCGTCTGGCCGAAATGGAAGCCTATGTCGTCGAATCGAACGTCGTCGACTTCGTGCTCGGCAAGGCCAAGGTGACGGACAAGCAAGTTAGCTTCGAAGAACTGGCAAGCGCGACGGCGCAGGCTTAAATCTGCCCGCTACGGCGTGCCGGCTGTCGGAGCGACCGACGGCCAGCACGCCGTTTTTGCATCCGCAGGTTTTAGCCATGCTGTCCGTGTGGTTGATTTAGCCGGGGTCCGTCGCCATACGGGTATATAGAAGAACTTTTCCAGACAAGGATGCATCGCATGACCATTCGCGCTCAATCGCTGGATACGTTGACCTCCCACTCGTCGCGGGACTTCGACCCGCAGGCGCTCGGCCTCGTGCCGATCGTCGTCGAAACGAGCGGCCGCGGCGAACGTTCCTACGACATCTACTCGCGCCTGCTCAAGGAGCGCGTGGTGTTCATGGTCGGCGAAGTGAACGACCAGACGGCCAACCTCGTGGTCGCCCAGCTGCTGTTCCTGGAAAGCGAAAATCCGGACAAGGACATCAGCCTGTACATCAACAGCCCGGGTGGCTCGGTGTCGGCCGGCATGGCGATCTACGACACGATGCAGTTCGTCAAGCCGGACGTTTCGACCCTTTGCATGGGCCTCGCGGCCAGCATGGGCGCGTTCCTGCTGGCGTCGGGCGCCAAGGGCAAGCGTTTCGCGCTGCCGAACTCGCGCGTGATGATTCACCAGCCGCTCGGCGGCGCGCGCGGCCAGGCTTCGGACATCGAAATCCAGGCTCGCGAAATCCTGTACCTGAAGGAGCGCCTGAACCAGTTGCTCGCGCACCATACGGGTCAGCCGGTCGAGCGCATTGCGCGCGACACGGATCGCGACAACTTCATGTCGGGTGACGACGCCCAGGCCTACGGTCTCGTCGATCAGGTCCTGCACAAGCGTCCTTGATCTGCGCGAGCGGTTTTGCGCGTCCGACCCTGCGAAGGGCGCGCAAGCCGTGACAACGGCACGTAAAGGAACAGCTCGGCCCCCGTACAAAAGGGGATAGCCGACGCCGCGCAGACCTTGTGAAATAATCGGCAAACGCGCTTCGCGGCCTGCGGCCCCCAACGCCGTCACAGCAAGCGGTTCACGCACCCTCCGGCCTCGCCGGGGGAAACGGCGTATCATGTAACAGAGTGTCCGGAGGCTCATTTATCCATGGCGGACAAGAAAGGTTCTAACAGCGAGAAGCTGTTGTATTGCTCGTTCTGCGGCAAGAGCCAGCATGAGGTGAAAAAGCTCATCGCTGGTCCGTCGGTATTCATCTGCGATGAATGCATCGACTTGTGCAACGAGATCATTCGCGACGAAGCCGCCGGTGCCGGCGTCGACGCGGCGCTGTCGCGCTCGGACCTGCCGAGCCCGCAGGAGATCCGCGACATCCTCGACCAGTACGTGATCGGGCAGGAGCGCGCGAAGAAGATTCTCGCAGTGGCGGTGTACAACCACTACAAGCGTCTGAAGCATCTCGACAAGAAGGACGACGTCGAACTCTCCAAGAGCAACATCCTGCTGATCGGGCCCACGGGTTCGGGCAAGACGCTGCTCGCGCAGACGCTCGCGCGCCTTCTGAACGTCCCGTTCGTGATCGCCGACGCCACCACGCTGACCGAAGCCGGTTATGTGGGCGAAGACGTCGAGAACATCATTCAGAAGCTGCTGCAGAACTGCAATTACGAGGTCGACAAGGCCCAGCGCGGCATCGTCTATATCGACGAAATCGACAAGATCAGCCGCAAGTCGGACAACCCGTCGATCACGCGCGACGTGTCCGGCGAGGGCGTGCAGCAGGCGCTGCTCAAACTCGTCGAGGGCACGATGGCTTCGGTGCCGCCGCAGGGCGGCCGCAAGCATCCGAACCAGGATTTCATCCAGGTCGACACGACCAATATCCTGTTCATTTGCGGCGGCGCGTTCGACGGTCTGGAAAAGGTCATCACCGACCGTACGGAAAAGACCGGCATTGGCTTCGGCGCGAGCGTGAAGAGCAAGCAGGAGCGCGACACAGGCGAAGTGCTGCGCGAAACGGAACCGGAAGACCTGATCAAGTTCGGCCTGATTCCCGAACTGATCGGCCGTCTGCCCGTGGTCGCCACGCTCGGCAAGCTCGACGAAGCCGCGCTCATGAAGATTCTGGTCGAGCCGAAGAATGCGCTCGTCAAGCAGTATCACAAGCTCTTCAACATGGAGCGCGTGGAGCTGGAAATTCGCCCGGCTGCGCTGCAGGCCGTCGCCCGCAAGGCGATCCGCCGCAAGACGGGGGCTCGTGGCCTGCGCTCGATCCTGGAACAGGCATTGCTCGACGTGATGTACGAGCTGCCGGCCATGAAGGGCGTGAGCAAGGTCATCATCGACGACAACGTGATCGACGGCGACGGCAAACCGCTGCTGATCTACGAAGACGCTCCGAAGGTTGCAGGGTCGAACTGATGGTGGTGATCGGCTAAAGAGTTCCGGAAAAGGGCCGTTCATACAATGGGATGAACGGCTTTTTCGTTTAATCTTGTGGTCGATGGCGCACTATTTTGGAGTCACTGAACTTTTCCCACACGCGCGAGGCTTGCAATCGGTATCTCAGGCCTCAATTACCGAACAATTGATTCCACTCATGGGGAAATGAAATGTCAGGAACCCAACTCCTCCCGCCGGAACGCACCACGCTCCCGCTGCTCCCGCTGCGAGACGTCGTCGTCTTCCCGCATATGGTGATTCCCCTTTTCGTGGGCCGACCGAAATCGATCAAGGCCCTCGAAGCGGCTATGGAAGGCGGCAAGCACATCATGCTCGTCGCGCAGAAGACCGCCGCGAAGGATGAGCCGACCGAAAAAGACATGTATGAAGTAGGGTGTGTCGCCAACATCCTGCAAATGCTCAAGCTGCCCGACGGCACCGTGAAGGTGCTCGTGGAAGGCCTGCAGCGCGCGAAGACGCTTTCCATCGAAGAGCAGGAAACGCAGTTCTCGTGCGAAGTGATGCCGCTCGAACCGGACCACGCCGACAGCGCAGAAACCGAAGCGCTGCGCCGCGCGATCGTCTCGCAGTTCGACCAGTACGTGAAGCTCAACAAGAAGATCCCGCCGGAGATCCTGACGTCGCTGTCGGGCATCGACGAGGCCGGTCGTCTTGCTGACACCATCGCCGCGCATTTGCCGCTCAAGCTCGACCAGAAGCAGCACATCCTCGAGATGTTCCCGGTCGTGGAGCGTCTGGAGCATCTGCTCGCGCAACTCGAAGCCGAAATCGACATTCTCCAGGTGGAGAAGCGCATTCGCGGCCGCGTGAAGCGCCAGATGGAAAAGAGCCAGCGCGAGTACTACCTGAACGAGCAGGTCAAGGCCATCCAGAAGGAACTGGGCGAAGGCGAAGAGGGTGCGGATCTCGAAGAACTCGAGAAGCGTATCACGGCTGCGCGCATGCCCAAGGAAGCCAAGAAGAAGGCCGACGCCGAGCTCAAGAAGCTCAAGCTGATGTCGCCGATGTCGGCGGAAGCGACCGTCGTACGCAACTACATCGACACGCTGATCGGCCTGCCGTGGCGCAAGAAGAGCAAGGTCAACAACGACCTCTCGAATGCAGAAGCCGTGCTCGACGAAGACCACTTCGGTCTCGAGAAGGTGAAGGAACGCATTCTCGAGTATCTCGCGGTGCAACAGCGCGTGGACAAGGTCAAGGCGCCGATCCTGTGCCTCGTCGGGCCTCCGGGCGTCGGCAAGACCTCGCTCGGGCAGTCGATTGCGCGCGCAACGAACCGCAAGTTCGTGCGCATGGCGCTGGGCGGCGTGCGTGACGAAGCCGAGATTCGCGGTCACCGTCGTACGTACATCGGTTCGATGCCGGGCAAGATCCTGCAGAGCCTGACCAAGGTCGGCGTGCGCAATCCGCTCTTCCTGCTCGACGAAGTCGACAAGATGGGCATGGATTTCCGCGGCGATCCGTCGTCGGCGTTGCTTGAAGTGCTCGATCCGGAACAGAACCACACGTTCGCCGATCACTACATCGAAGTCGATTTCGACCTCTCCGATGTGATGTTCGTCGCCACGTCGAACTCGCTGAACATCCCGCCGCCGCTGCTGGACCGGATGGAAGTCATCCGTCTGTCCGGTTACACGGAAGACGAGAAGGTCAGCATCGCCCAGCGTTATCTCCTGCCGAAGCAGAAGAAGAACAACGGGCTGAAGCCGGGCGAGATCGAGGTGACCGAAGGCGCGATCCGCGACATCATTCGCTACTACACGCGTGAAGCGGGTGTGCGTTCGCTCGAGCGCGAAGTGTCGAAGATCTGCCGCAAGGTCGTGAAGATGCTGCTGCTGAAGAAGGCCGACAAGGCCGTCACGGTGGACAGCGCCAATCTCGACACCTTCCTCGGCGTGCGCAAGTACGACTTCGGTCTGGCCGCGAAGGAAAACCAGATCGGTCAGGTCACGGGTCTTGCGTGGACGGAAGTCGGCGGCGATCTGCTGACGATCGAAGCGGCGGTCATGCCCGGCAAGGGCAACGTGATCCGCACGGGTTCGCTCGGCGACGTCATGAAGGAATCGGTCGAAGCGGCACGCTCGGTGGTGCGTTCGCGTTCGCGTCGTCTCGGTATCAAGGACGAAGCGTTCGAGAAGCAGGACATCCACATCCACGTGCCGGAAGGCGCGACGCCGAAGGACGGTCCGTCCGCAGGCGGTGCGATGACGACGGCGCTCGTGTCGGTGCTCACGGGCATTCCGGTGCGTGCCGACGTGGCGATGACGGGCGAAATCACGCTGCGCGGCGAAGTGCTGCCGATCGGCGGGCTGAAGGAGAAGCTGCTCGCGGCGCATCGCGGCGGCATCAAGCTCGTGCTGATCCCGGAAGAGAACGTCAAGGATCTCACCGAGATTCCGGACAACGTGAAGAACTCGATCGAAATCGTGCCGGTCCGCTGGATCGACAAGGTGCTCGAACTCGCGCTCGAACGCGTGCCGCAGCCGCTGCCGGAAGAAGAAGTGAAGGCCGAGGACGCCAAAGCGCCCGTGGCCGAATCGAAGGACGCCAGCGCGACGGAAGTCGTCAAGCACTAAGCCTTCGGTACACCTTCAGTACGCCTTCGACAAGCCGCGCTCCTGCGCGGCGCGTTGGACCCCAAAAAGCCCGCGGCATGGTCCGCGGGCTTTTTGCTTGCGTCGCGATTCTTGACGTTGTGATGACAACCAGCGCTTTTTTCGGCCTTTTCCCACTTGTTCGAAGACTCCCTCAAAAAATCCCTCGAATCCCGCGCCAAATCAGGCTCAACCCCGCTTGACACGGCATTTGCGGCCCCGTTAAATGAGCGGGCCCCGCGCTATGCCGGGGACGTCTATCCAATAAGTTGACCTTCTTTCTTACGTTTACCCAAACACATTCTCGGGGGCTGGAATGAATAAAACGGAACTGATTGACCATATTGCGCAACAAGCCGACATTTCGAAGGCGGCTGCGGGACGCGCACTCGACGCCGTGATCGGCGGCGTCAAAGGCACGCTCAAGAAGGGCGGCTCGGTCACGCTCGTCGGCTTCGGCACGTTCGCCGTCGGCAAGCGTACGGCGCGCACGGGCCGCAATCCGCGGACTGGCGACGCGATCAAGATCAAGGCGGCGAAGGTGCCCAAATTTAGGCCTGGCAAAGCGCTGAAGGATGCGCTAAACTAGCGGGCTCGCTACCTGATGGGTAGCGCAGCAGAAGTCGCACTACAGGAAGCAGCGCAGGAAAGCATGAAGCTGGGTGCTTAGCTCAGTTGGTAGAGCGGCGCCCTTACAAGGCGTAGGTCGGGAGTTCGAGCCTCTCAGCACCCACCACAGCTTCAGTTCCGGTACGTAGCGCACCCGCACGGAGCGGTAGTTCAGTTGGTTAGAATACCGGCCTGTCACGCCGGGGGGCGCGGGTTCGAGTCCCGTCCGCTCCGCCAAGGATATCTCGACAAGAAGGCGAACTCCGGTTCGCCTTTTTTGTTGGCCGCTGTTGTAATATCGGGCGTTCCGTTTTTTGGCGCCCTCAACGTCTGGTCACGCATGCTCGACTTTTTCCGCAATCACAAACGCCTGATGATGTTCATGCTGCTCCTGGTCGTCCTGCCAGGGCTGGGCTTCGTCGGTATTCAAGGTTTCCGGGGCTTCTTCGATGAAAGCGCGAACGTCGCGAGCGTCAACGGGCACAAGATCACGCGTGTCGAATACGACAACGCCGCGCGCCAGCAGCTCGACCAGGCCCGCCAGGTCCTTGGCGCGCAATTCGATGCGAGCATGTTCGACACGCCCCAGCACCGCAAGGACATCCTCGACGGTCTGATCCAGCAGCGCGTGCTCGTGGACGAAACGCAGCGCCTGCACCTGACCGCCTCGGACGACGCCGTGCGCCGCGCGCTGCTCTCCGACCCGGTGATCTCGTCGCTCAAGAATCCTGACGGTTCGATCAACCTCGACCAGTACAAGCAGCTGCTCGCCATGCAGGGTATGACGCCGGAGCAGTACGACGAGCGCGTGCGCTATAGCCTCGCCATGCAGCAACTGCCGGCGTCGATCATCAGCAGCGCGTTCACGCCGAAGGCGCTCGCGCAGCAGCTCACGGGCCTCTCGGAGCAGCAGCGCGAAGTGCAGGGCCTCGCGTTCCACACGAGCGACTATGCGCCCAAGGTCCAGCCGACCGACGCGCAATTGCAGGCGTACTACGACGCGAACAAGAACGCGTTCGCCACGCCGGCGACGGCGCAGATCCAGTATCTCGTGCTCTCGGCGGCGACGGTTGCCGCCGGCGTGCAGCCGAGCGACGCCGATCTCAAGAAGTACTACGACGACAACATCGCGCACTACCGCACGCAGGAAGAAGTGCGCGCGAGCCACATCCTGATTACGGTGCCGAAGGACGCCAGCGCCGACGTGCGCAACGCCGCGAAGCAGAAGGCCGAATCGATCCTCGCCGAAGTGAAGGCGCATCCGGACCAGTTCGCGCAGATCGCGCAGAAGGAATCGCAGGACCCCGGTTCGGCCTCGAAGGGCGGCGACCTCGGCTACTTCGGCCCCGGCATGATCGCGGGCGGCCAGGCGTTCGACGCCGCGGTCTTCAAGCTCAAGAAGGACGAGATCAGCGACGTGATCCAGTCGGACTTCGGCTATCACATCGTCAAGGTCACGGACCTGAAGCCGGCGGTCACGAAGCCGTTCGACGACGTGAAGGCGCAGATCACGAACGACGTGAAGACGCAGCAAGCCGCGAAGCTGCTCGCCGACGCGAGCGATGGCTTTACGTCGGTGGTCTACGAGCAGGCCAAGAGCCTGCAGCCGGCCGCGGACAAGTACAAGCTGACGATCCAGACGGCGACGGTCACGCCGAAGCCGAATGCAGCGCTGCCGCCGGACAGCCCGCTGAACAACCAGAAGTTCCTCGACGCGGTATTCGCGAGCGACTCGGTGAACCAGCACAACAACACCCAGGCGATCGACGTCGGCAACAACACGCTGATCTCGGCTCACGTGACGAACTACCAGCCGGCCGCCGTGCCCGCGTTCGCCGCGGTCAAGGACGCGGTGCGCCGGAAGGTGGTCGCGCAGCAGGCCGCCGACATCGCGCACAAGGACGGCGAGGCGAAGCTCGCGGAGCTGCAGAAGTCGAAATCCACCGACGGTTTCTCGTCGGCGCTCAAGGTGTCGCGCAACGACGCACAGGGCCTGCCGCCCGGCGCGCTGTCCGCCGTCTTCAAGGCCGATGCGCAGAAGCTGCCCGCTTACGTGGGCGTGGACCTCGGCAACGACGGCTATGCGATCTACCGCGTGAACAGCGTGACCAACGGTGCGGCCGCAGAAGGCCCGCGTCTGGCCGCCGCGCAGCAGCAGCTGGCCCAGGTGGACGGCCAGTCGCAGGTGCAGGCGTACCTCGACGCGCTGCGCGAGCGCGCGAAGGTGAAGCTCTACGGCTCGCTCAGCTCGGCCAGCCAGTCGGGCGACGGCGACAACGCCCAGTAAGCCCGATCCGCGTATCCGCCCGCCGGCGTCGAGAGCCGGCGCAAAAAAAGCCCCGCGATACAACGCGGGGCTTTTTGCGTTCTGGCGAGCGCGAAATCAGAGGCAGGCGCTGATGTCGCTGGTGGCGTCTCCACCGGCGCCGCCGCCTGAGCGGAAGCCGACCCACGTCTTCGCGCTGGCGCTCCATGCCGGGCGCACCGTTGCGGCTGCGCCGTTAGGCGGCTGCTGGCCAGGGACGTAGACGTCGACAGCCTGGCCGTTGGCGAGCACGGACTGCGAGACGACTTGCTGTTGCGACTTGTCGGCCCATTTTTGCGCGATGCATTGGGCAACCGTCGCAGGCGGTTGCTGGCTCGTGCCGACGGACTGTGCTCCGCTCGGCATTGGCTGATTGGCGCAGGCAGCAAGGGCTGCCGTAACGACAATGAGAGGTAAATATTTCATGCTTCTTCCCTCCAGTCAGGGTCGGTCGGATTCAGACAGCGAAGCTTCGCGGGCTCGCGTGTCTGACGCAAACGGTGGCCAATGGCGGGACGCGGTTGCCCGCCGCCACGCTGGCCGAGAGGCTCGAGCGGCTTGAACGCGCCGAGGGCGGGCCCTGAGAATGGGCGCCCGGTGAGGACGCCCGCGCGTTTGTCCCGCTGCCGCCTCAGCGCCGCACGCCGCTGCCTAGCAGCGGCTTGAGCGTTGGCCACACGTTTTCGAGCAGCAAAGGCTGTGCCTGCTGCGTGGGATGGATCTGATCGGCCTGGAAGAGTTCGGGCTTGTCGGCGAGACCGGCGAGCAGAAAGGGCACGAGCGGCACGTTCAGTTCTTTCGCCAGCCGCTCGTAGATGGCGTGGAAGTCACGCGTATAGTCGACCCCGTAGTTGGGCGGCACATACATGCCGACGAGCACGGGTTTCGCACCGCCCGTGCGGATCTGCGCGACGATGGCGCGCAGATTGCTCTCGGTCGTCGTGAGCGGTACGCCGCGCAGTGCGTCGTTTGCGCCCAGTTCGACGATCACGATTGCGGGCTTGATGCGCTGCATGACGAGCGGCAGGCGCGTGAATCCCCCGCTGGTCGTGTCTCCGCTGATGCTCGCATTCGCAACGTTATAATCGATCCGCTCGCTGGCGAGCCGCTGGCGCAGCAGGGCCACCCAGCCCGTATCGCGCGGCAGGCCGTATTCGGCCGAAAGGCTGTCGCCGAGCACGACGATGTTCGGCTTCGCCGTTGCGGCGGGGTTTGTCGCCGCGTTGGCAGTAGAGACGGGCGTGGCAGCGAGCGCGGTGCCGGTCGTGCCGCATAAGGCGCCCAGCAACGCAGCAGCGGTCAAGGTGGCGATAGCGGCAAGCGCGCTGAAGCGGGACCAAGCGCGGGAAAGGGCGGCGCGCCGCGCGGCGCGCTTCTGGTTCACGGCTAACCTGTGCGTCATCATGTGCGAATGAATAGCGATCCAGTCATCGAAGTACGGGGTTTGACCAAGCGGGTCACCGACGCGACCGGCGAACTGACGATCCTCGACGGCATCGACCTCACCGTGCAGGCGGGCGGGAGTGTGGCGATCGTCGGCGCTTCCGGGTCCGGCAAGTCGACGCTGCTCGGCCTGCTGGCCGGCCTCGACAGCGCGAGCGCGGGTTCGGTGCGCCTGCTAGGCCATGAGCTTACCGGCATGGCCGAAGATCAGCGCGCGGCGCTGCGCAACGGCTCGGTGGGCTTCGTGTTCCAGTCGTTCCAGCTGATGCCGCATCTCACCGCTCTGGAGAACGTCGCGCTGCCGCTCGAACTGCAGGGCGGCATGTCGACGCGTGACGCGTTCTCCCGCGCGCGCACGCTGCTCGAGCGTGTGGGTCTTGCCGAGCGCACGGGCCACTATCCGAAGCTGCTCTCGGGCGGCGAGCAGCAGCGCGTGGCGCTCGCCCGCGCATTCGTGACGCGCCCCGCGGTGCTGTTCGCCGACGAGCCCACTGGCAGCCTCGACGCCGCCACCGGCCACGCCGTCATCGACCTGATGTTCGAACTCAATCGCTCGAACGGGGCGACGCTCGTGCTCGTCACCCACGACGTCGATCTCGCGCAGCGCTGCGACGCCATCATCACGATCGAAGCGGGCCACCGCGTGCCCAACGCGCCGCATGGCGCGGCATCCTCGCGCAACGCGAGCAATGTCGAAGCCGGGCGTTAACGTCTGTCCGGTGAACGGCGTGCGCAGTGCACGCGCACGCCGCTTCTGCCCGATTTAGCGCTTGAGCGCCACACGGGCGCGCGCGATCAGCGCGGCCGTGGACGAATCGTGCGGCTTCACATCGGCGCTTGCCGCGTTCAAGTCCGCTTCCACCACCTTGCCGAGGATCTTGCCGAGTTCCACGCCCCACTGGTCGAACGGGTTGATGTCCCACACGGAAGCCTGCACCAGCACCTTGTGCTCATAGAGCGCGATCAGCGCGCCAAGCGAGCGGGCCGTGAGCGCATCGACGAGCAGCGTCGTGGTCGGGCGGTTGCCGGGGAACATGATGTGCGGCACGAGCTCGGGCTTGTCCGGGCCGGCAATCTTCTTCGCTTCATCCTCGGTGCGGCCAAGCATCATCGCCTCGCTCTGCGCAAAGCAGTTTGCGAGCAGCTTCGGATGATGGTCGGCCAGCGGATGCTCGGGCGTGAGTACGGCGATGAAGTCGATCGGCACGATCGTCGTGCCCTGGTGCAGCATCTGGAAGAACGCGTGCTGGCCGTTCGTGCCGGGCTCGCCCCAGGTGATCGCCGAGGTCGCGTAATCGACGAACTTGCCGTCGAGGCGCGCCGACTTGCCGTTGCTCTCCATTTCGAGCTGCTGGAGATACGAAGGCAGGAAGTGCAGCGCTTCGGAGTAGGGCGCAACGAGATAGCTCTGCGAACCGAAGAAGTTGCGATACCAGATGCCGATCATGCCGAGCAGCACGGGCAGGTTCTTCTCCAGCGGCGCTTCGCGGAAGTGCTTGTCCATGTCGTGCGCGCCGGCGAGCAGTTCGTCGAACTGCTGCGGTCCGATGGCGATCATGATCGAGAGGCCCACGGCCGACCACAACGAATAGCGGCCGCCGACCCAGTCCCACATCTCGAACACGTTTTCTTTGGCGATGCCGAACTTCACGACTTCGGCCGGATTGGCCGAGACGCCCACGAAGTGCTTCGCGAGTTCGCCTTGCGGACAGCCGTGCTTGACGAACCAGTCGCGCATCGACAGCGCGTTGGTCATGGTTTCGAGCGTCGTGAACGTCTTCGAGACGATGATCGCCAGCGTTTCTTCCGGATCGATGTCTTCGATCGTGCGCCACAGGTCCGCGCCGTCGACGTTCGAGACGAAGTGCGAGGTGATCTCGGGCAGTTCGAGATGCTTGAGCGCGTGCACGACCATTTTCGGCCCGAGGTCCGAGCCGCCGATGCCGATATTCACGATATGGCGGATGCGCTTGCCCGTGTAACCGGTCCATGCGCCGCTGCGCACGGCGTCGGCGAACTTCGCCATCTTCGCGCGTTCGGCGGCGATCTGGGCGTGGTACGGGGCGTCGGCTTCGGTGGCGCGCAAGGCGGTGTGCAGCGCCGCGCGGCCTTCAGTCGGATTGACGGCTTCGCCCTTGAACATCGCATCGCGGCGCGCTTCTACGCCGGCCTCGCGAGCGAGCTGCACGAGCAGCTTGAGCGTGGCGTCGGTGATGCGGTTCTTCGAGAAGTCGGCGCCGAGACCGGCGCCTGCGAACGTGAAGCGTTCGGCGCGCGTCGGCGCAGGGTCGTTGGCGGGGGCGAACCAGTCGCGCAGCTTTTCGTCGCGGATCTGTTCGTAATGCGTCTGTAGCGCGGACCAGGCGGGGAGCGGATTCGTCATGTTCGTCTAGCGAGGGATCACGAATGGAGGGCGGCAGGTGCGGTTCGCCGGTCTGGCCGAACGCGCGCTTCGCGCGCCGCGGGCAAGCACGGGCCGCCTCCGGTAGAAGACGGCGTGCGGAGGATCAGTATAGCGGCCTCGCGCGACACTGCGCAGCGTTGTGATGCCTGCGGCTGTGCCGGGAGTGGGAGGTACGGCCAGCGTCGCCGTGAAGCAAGCCGCGTGCCGTGCGACCGGACGCGCGGCATGCGGCTTCAGGCGGCATAAGACGGCGCGTAAAAGAGCCGGTTCATGAGCTTGCGCACCGCTGGCGCGAGTTCGCCTGCCGTGAGGCCCGCGGGGCCGTCGCCTTGTGCGCACAGCGTGTCGGCGGCGAGGCCGTGCAGGTAGACGCCCGCGAGCGCCGCTTCATAGGGCGGCACGCGCTGGGCCAGCAGCGCGCCGATCATGCCGCCGAGCACGTCGCCGGTGCCGCCCGTGGCGAGGCCCGCGTTGCCGGTGGGATTGACGGCGACGCGGCCGTCGGGCGCGGCGACCACGGTGCCGCTGCCCTTGAGGACGGCAACCGCCGCATAGCGGTCCGCAAGTGTTCGCGCAGCGGCGAGGCGGTCGCGCTGCACCGCGGCGGTGTCGCAGCCGAGCAGGCGCGCCGCTTCCAGCGGATGCGGCGTGAGCACGCAAGGCGCGCCGCGCGCGGTCGCCGACTGCGCGACGTGCGCCGCGAGCGCCTCGTCGCGCGCGACGAGATTGAGCGCATCGGCATCGAGGAGCACGGGGGCGTGAAGGCGCAGGATGGCGTCCACGATCTGGCGCGCCGACGCGCTGCCGCCCATGCCGCAGCCCGCCGCGACGGCGTCCATTGCGCCGAGCGAGAGCCTGGCCGCCGCGTGCAGCATGAGTTCGGGGTGCGGGGCGTCGTAGGGCGGCGCGTCGCTGCCGAGAAAGCCCACGTGAACCTTGCCCGCGCCGGTGAGGAGCGCCGCGCGCGCCGCGAGAATCGGCGCGCCGCACATGCCGGTATCGCCGCCGACGACGGCGAGCGTGCCGAACGTGCCCTTGTGGGTGGCGAAGTCGCGGGCGGGCAGCGCGGCGGCGAAGAGCGCGGGCGCGTTCAGGTGTGCGGCGCCCGGTGTGCCAGCGGTGTCGATGCCGATCGGCGCGACCGCGACGGCGCCTGCGTAGTCGCGCCCAACGCCCGTGTACAGGCCGGGCTTGGCCGCGATGAAGGTCACGGTATGGGTTGCACGCACCGCCGGACCGCTGCCGACGACGTTGCCTGTGTCGCTGTCGAGGCCGCTCGGCACGTCGAGCGCGAGCACGTGGCCATGGCTGCGCGCGCGTGCCGTGAGCGTTTCGGCGAGTTCG
>NZ_JBFRCM010000041.1:0-26015 GCF_040965735.1 Paraburkholderia sp. BR10936 | reverse complement strand
GACAATCATCCAGCGACAATCATCAGGAAGGAGCGACAACCATGACCGAATAACCACCGACAATCACCCCGGTCGACCGGCCAAAATGATTGTCGGTAAACCGGCCATCCTGCTTGACGCTATCTAGCTAGCCCTGAACCTTCAGCACGCGACCACGTCCGCAGGCGCGCCGCAGGTAGTCGCGGTGCAGGTCAAGGAAAAATTCGGGGTTCTGCGCTTCTATGCGGACGGGGCAGACGACCGCCAGCGTGCCATGATCGAGCTTGCCGAAACAATGACCGGCCGGATTTGTGAGGTATGCGGCAACAAGGGAGAACTGGTGAGCAAGAATGGCTGGATGATGACGCGCTGCCCTGCCCATTCCGCGGGCAGAGACGAATAGGCGCGTCGTGTCGAGATGCTCGCTTCGTGCAGGGGCGTTTTCGCGCATATTCGGAAATCTGTAAGGAGATGGTCCATGGCGGCGGATGACACCCATTTGAAGAAATCGATGACTGTATCGCTGGCCGGGTCGCTCCTCGCTGAAGCGAAAGCCCTCGGCGTTGATGTGTCGCAGGCGGCAGAGGCCGGACTTGCACGGGCCGTTGCTGACAGGCGTGCCGAGCTTTGGCTGAAGGAGAACGCGGATGCAATTGCGTACTCCAACGCCTATGTGGAGGAGCATGGGCTGCCGCTTGGCGAATACCGGATGGTTTGAGACGGCGCCCAAGTCACTCTCATTGGAAACACCTGGCAGCCCCTTCAAAGGAACAGGAGGCTAACGTCTATGACCGCTCCACGCAGCCCATGGAGGACACGCTATTTCCTTGATACCGAGTTCACGTCGTTTGAAGCTTGCCAACTGATCTCGTTGGCGATCGTGGGCGAAGACCGCCGCGAGTTTTACGCGGAAGTATCCGACTTCGATCGTGCGTTGTGCAGCGACTTCGTGCGTGCAACTGTGCTGCCGCAGTTGGGCATACCACCCGGTCGTGCCATGCCGTTACGTCAGGTCTCCCGAGAAGTGCTTGCGTGGCTCGCCCAGGTGCCACTCAGGCCCGAGCCCGTTCTGTGCTTCGACTATGAAGGCGATCTCCGGCTGCTCGAACGCCTGATCGGCGGTCGCATGCCGACAGGCTGGAAAACTGAAAACGTCTATCGCCGGATCTGTGACCTTGAGAAAGAGCGCTTTTTTATGAACACAGGCCTGAGCGATCACCACGCGCTGCACGACGCCCGCGCGAACGCATACGCGTTCACCTGAAGTTTCAGAGACGGCAAGTCGCGCGCAGCGAACGGTTCTGACGCCGCGGAAATGAAGAAACTGCGGGTGCATTGTCAAAACCGAACGATCACCCACCGTCGGACCGACGGGTTCTATCTGTCAAATCCGGAGCGTCGGCTAATCATGGCATCAAAAATCAGTGAGTTCGCTAACTGGATGTTCCCGCAAGCGCGGGGCAAAGAGGCTATCGTTTCGCTCGTCATCACCGCGCTCGGCTTATGCGGGGGTCTTGCCACGATTGGGCTGATCCTCTTCGCCCGATAGGGGCGAAGACCCAGGACCTGCGCCTTGTGACGCGGTTGCAGTCCGTCCGCCTACTGGCCCGTCTCCTGGTATATCGAATAGTGCTTCCTCGTAGCCGTCGCGCGATGCTCGGCAGCAGAATGCAACGCACAGATCCTGTGTTCGATTAACCCGGCTGCCTTCGAAGCGCGTGAGGAATGTCGTTTAGGGGAGGCCATATGCGGATGCTTAACTCAGTCTGCAGATCCTGCACGAGAGCCGGTGATCCCTTGGATTTCATTCGTCATATCAGCACCAGGCGACGTCTGACGAGCTAAAAGCTCGTGCGTTGGCTTTGGCGACCATTCGGCGCTTGAGCGGGGCGGCACTCAAGCGACGCCAACGCCCTCTGTCGTGATTGTTGCGAGTCTGGTCCCAGCAAACGGGTCATTGCGCCAGTCGGTGCCGGTGCGCTTGCCCGGGACCTGGGTCGGTGCCGGATCAATTGCAAAATGCTCGAGAGACTGTCCGGCGCTGATTGCCTGAACCACCCATTGTGGAGGGGCACCTTTACCATCCCATGTGTTTCCGGAAGCGTCGCGGAAACGCACTGCTCGCAACCGCTCCTGATCTGCCGCAATTGAAGTGGCGATGTCTTCCGGTTTGATTTCAAATTCGGCCATCCGTCGCCGCAGATAGGCCACGATGCTTTCGCGCTTATTGGGTAGGAGACGGCCATTGCTGACCATCTCCCCCCTAAGAACCGTACATGCGAGTTGTCCCCGCATACGGCTCAAGCCTCCATAAAGCTCCGTTTAACGGGAGCCGGTTTTACGACGGTGATACCCTGGCTATGAACCTGCCGATGGCAGTTCGGGTGCAGGAGCACGCGGTTGGCGTTTCCATCCGACCCGCCGAGAGACCGGCGAACGATATGATGGCTGTCCCAAGTCTTGTCGTCCGCAAGTTTCTGCGAACAAACGGGGCAGTCGCCCCCCTGTGCCATCCACAACCGAATCAGCTGCTTACGTCCCTCCAGCGATTTCCACATCTTGCTGGAGAGACGCTGCTCGAAGTATTGCTCATCCTTCGGGTCGTAGCAGTTGCGTTCTTGCTGGATCTTTGTGTGGCGTTCGATCTTCGTGTCTGCCATGTTCCGCAGATTGACGGTTCGATCGGCGCTCGGTTGTGACTCGGCGCAGCTGAAAACCCAGTGCCGGTGATTCTTGCGACGGAAGTACTTCGCAACCATCCACCGCTTACCTTTACCGGGATGCCTACGCTTGATCCAGCGCCACAACATATGCCAAATTTCCGAGTCGACGCGACTGAAGATTTTCTTGGAAACCACCGCTCGATGATAGTTCGCCCAACCGGTAATCATCGGATTCAACCGTTTAATGAGTGCCGCTTGGGTTCCCGAACGATGGCCCTTGATGACCGTCCGTACTTCTCGAAGGAAGTTGTTCATGCTCTCTTTCGATGGTTTGATTAGGAGCTGACCGTTGTATCTCCGGACCGTCTGACCAAGAAAATCGAATCCGTCGTCGATATGCGTGATCTTTGTCTTCGTTGCCGACAAAGTCAGACCGCGGGCCGCCAGAAAAGCGGTGACCTTTGGCAGGATCTCGGTCTCGATCCACTCGCGGGAACGCGCCGAGATGACGAAATCATCCGCATACCGTACAACGTTGATCTGGGCCGACAGCCGCGCCCGCCCAAACAGTTTCTTTGGGAGGAGGGCGTTCAACCCATCCAACGTCATATTAGCCAGCACCGGGGAAATGATGCCGCCTTGAGGGGTGCCGGCGTCGGTGTCGAACAACCTACCCTGTTCAACGTACCCGGCCTTCAACCATTTCCGTAGAATCACGTTGTCCGTAGGGATGTTGGCGATCATCCAGTCATGACTGATATTGTCGAAGCAGCCTTTGATGTCCCCTTCCAGAATCCACTGAGCCGCGTTTCTTCGGCGGAAGATCAGGAAGCAATGTTGGATAGCGTCGGCACAACTACGCTCCGGCCGAAACCCGTAGGAACTTGGGTCGGCGGTCGTTTCGGCTACCGGGGACAGGGCCAGCAGATGAAGCGCTTGCATGGCCCGATCTTTCATTGTTGGGATACCAAGGGGACGTGTACCCCCGCTTGCCTTCGGAATCATGACCCGGCGCAGCGGCTGCGGACGGTATCCGCGCCTTCTCAGGCTTGGGATGGCCTTGGCTTTGGCATCCGGTGTCGACCATGTTGTGCCGTCGACGCCCGGGGTTTTCTTGCCTCGGTTTTCCGTAACTCGTCTAACGGCGACAGCTTTGCCGCTAAATGAGTTGGTCAGCAGGTGCTGTAGGGCTTTCACCTTTCCCCACCTACCGTTCCGTGTTGCCTTCACGATACGTGCTTGCAGCCTCCGTACGTTGGAGTGACAGTTGGACCAGTTGATCTGGTGCCATGTCACCTCCTTCGCAGGAGACGCACACGCCAAAGCATCAGCGTTCATTTGCTTTTCTCCTTGATAGAGGTTCTAGAAGGTTTCTCGTGATTGGAGACCAGTCGGAAGTCTGCCCAGTATGCCTGGCTGTGATGCCCGGTTTCCCTGGAGGTGATATTTCAACCTCTATCTGACCCATTACAGGACGGCCTTCGCTTTTTCCGACATCTCATACCCGTCCTCCCAACAGCCTTCCTTACGGTTGACCTGCCAGTCCGGGCGACTACTGTGCCCATGGCGGGGGTACGGGCTTACCGTGTTCCGCATAAGAAACACAGAGGGTTAGGTTCTATCTATCCGCCGGTAACCGTGTGATCCACGTGCCCCCAGAAAGACGGAGAGCAGACTCGATTACATACCATTTTGGTCAGAGCCCGATACCGCAAGCACCTTTGGCTCCTCAATGATGACGACAGTTCTATCGATAGTTCACATGCGTTAACCATACCTCCAAGCCTAGCCCTCCGACCGTAGTGGTGCTAACAGTCGTTGTCTATCCTCGCGGATTCGACCACTCCGAAGAGAAGGTGCATTGTCCCAACAGCTTCAGACCCAGGAATTACTCCCCACGCCCGTGTTGGTAGGCTACTGCTGGTGGAACAGCAGGTCATCTCGTGTAGCGATGACAATTCCTTATGCGACTTTCACGTCGCACTCTTTCATCCATTCAGTATTCTCCGCGCAATGAACTGTCTTTGGACAGATGATTCCAAATCGCGTGCCGCCAGGATACCACGCGACTTGGTGCCCCCGTGCTGACGCAGCGAAGAAGGTGGTGGTGTTTTGACCAACGTCTTGTTGGGAGCGGCACGGGGGAAGTGTCCAAGCTAGCGGACGGCGTTTTCAAACAGTATAAGGCAATCGGGAAACGACGCCTCGTATGCTTGCGTACCTTCTGTCGTCGTGTGTTGCGCGCACGATCGTGTGTGCGCAACAGACCGGATCATCGGTTATGCGAACACTGATGCGCGGGCACGTGGTGCGTTAGCAGGGAATTAAACACCTCGCAGCAAGGTAGCGTGCGAGCGGAAAACAGCGGTTCCGCTACGCGCAGACAACTCAGGCGTGAGTCTATTTTTAATCTCCGGTGACCTTCAATCCGTTTTGCGCCGTGCATTCAATTTGCACGAGCGTACTGATGAAGTCATAATCACGACCGCGACGATGGCGTCAATTCTGACGGGCAGACCGAACTTCGAAGTGCCTGGGAAATAAGCCAGGGAAGTTCCAGGATCGCATGGACGGTAAACCCCACAGGGAGGAATAGACAATGGTTACCTTGGACGCAATCAACTCGAAAATTGCAAAACTCCAGAAGCAGGCAGTAGCGATTGCCGAAAAGCAGTCGTCGGTGGGCCTGACCAAAATCCGTGAGCTGATGCAAAAGCATGGACTGACTGTCGCTGATATTGAAGGCTTCGTTGGTAAACGACGCGGTCGCAAGCCGGCGGCTACGGGTGCAAAGGCAGCAGCAAAAGCCCCGCGTGCGGCCGTGCATCACGTTGCGCCCAAATACGCGGATCCGAAAACGGGCGCGACGTGGTCGGGCCGTGGCCTTGCGCCGCTCTGGATCCGCGATGTCAAGGATCGCTCGAAATTCCTGATTGAAGCCGGTGCAACGGCAAAGAATGCTGGCGCAAAGGCGGCTCCCGCAAAGAAGGCGGCTCCTGCGAAGAAGGCTGCCGCGAAGCGTGTCGTGGCTAAAAAGGCGGCGAAGACGGCGGTAGGCACGAAAAAGGCTGGCCGGGCAGCGGCTGTTCCGGCAAAGGGTGTGCGTGGACGCAAGGCCATAGCACCCGGGAAAAAGGCTTCGGCACCGCGCAAGGTTGCTGCCAAAAAGGCACCGGCCGCAGTTGGGGCTGCCGCCACGCCTGAAGTCGCAGCAGCGTAACGGGGCGATACAGTCGTAGCTGGTGGAGCGACATGCTGGCCACGTTTCATTGGTGGCCCTCTACGACTGATCACTCAGGATCCTTTGTGCGTCGCTTTGAATCAGTGTGACGTCCGAGTATTTCCGTGAGGGGGCGCGGACACAAAGCCGCGTGCCTCGAACCCCATGGCACACCGTCTCGAGCTTGTATCACTGGCGTTGCTGGCTGACTCTCCACCGGAATCGGTTCTTTCGGCGGTCGGCCGGCTGATCTCGGTTGCCTGGCCGGGCGTGAGCCGCGCACAGCTCGTGGATCGTGTCCGTCGGCTCGACATGCGCGCTTCGCTACAGGTGCAGCCCGGTTTTGTTAAGGCGACTTATCGCAAACGCATCTATGGTCTATCTGGCATCCAGAGGGAGGCGAACTGACGCCGGCGGCCGCCCGTGTGAACCGGCCCACCTCGTTCCAGGTAACCGCCTTTAGGCACGCCGGATGAGTGCTGGTGGGCAGCGCGGAAGGCGGATCGACGCATCACTGCCTTGAGACGCAATACGACGGCTAGGCAGGTCGCAGACGGGAAGGGGCATTTGAGCGGCGTCCCGGGCGGCGAGTTGTCGGCCATAGCCAATATTGAGGCGCGCCGGGTTCTACGTCAGCAACGTGGAGGATTGCAGACATTGGTTGCATTGAGCAGCCCGACGTCAGCTTCCTGCATTTGCGAACTCACACGTTCGATCCCAAGTGGAGTTTCGGCGTGCCGTCTTCGAGCGTCCGATCTCCGAATGATTTCTGCCTGTGGGATTCGCTGCTTTGGATATCTTTGACTCTATGCGTTTTTCGAAGCCGATCGGGCGTTCCTAAGGCACCTCGGTGGTTCGCAATTTTTTGTCTACTGTTCACGTAAATTCTTGCGTGGTGCATTCTAAATACGGGCGCGTTGAACCAGCCCAACGCGGGCAGAGGCCGGACGACGCGCCAACGTACTTCCCGCACACTTGTTAAACTTCGTCATCGCAAAAAAATACAATTTGATCATATGCGTGGCACCGTTGACATCAAGATTCGACCGACCAAGTTGGCCTTCCTGGTTGATCCCAATAGCGCATCGCAGGTTCGTGAAGCGATCCGTCTCGCCAGTAGTCTGTGGGGAGGGGTCTATTTTCCGATCATCCCGCTCTTCAAGCGGATGCCAGCGAGTTGGCGCGAACGGCCATTGTCGCTTCCTGCCTCAAGTGACGTGGTGCGCGGCTACCTTGATGCCTTTGATCCAGACATCCTAGTACAGTTTTCTGGAAGCCTTCCGGCTTATATCACCGATACGCGACTCCCGATTATAAAGCCGGAAGAAATGTGGGGGCGGGCGCAAGCCTTGGGCGAACCCACCTACGGTATTGGCACATTCACACTGCTCGATGCGATTTACAAGGAATGCTTCAAGTACAAGTCAAAGTATCCCACAAAAGTCGTTGTTCCAGTTATTCCGAATAAGCTGGGACTGTTTTGGGCAGGCGTATATGGCGAATACGGCGACGGCATTCTGTCGGCAATAACCAGCCATTACGGTGAGCCGCTGGACATCGAGCGACCACCGGTTACGGCGGAATCGTTTCCGGAACTTACCGGGCAGGACGTCCTTTTCCCACGAAGAATTACGGCATGGGGCCTTCTCAATCAAGGCCGTTTGAACTATGGACGACACGCATGTATCTTTTTCATGGATGCGAACAGCGTCGAAGACGTCGTTGATCTCTGGAATCTTCGAGCCACTGGTAGGAACGTACTTCCGCTCCCGAAGCAATTTTTGCAGGAGGAGTCATTCCGGAGGGTGGTGATTGAGTTCCTCGTCGAGGAGCGACGGCAATGGCCGCACGATCCTAAGCACTTCGACGTCGCGTCATTCATTCGCAGTCGCCATTCCACCATGGATGAAATGCAGGAGTATGCGAAAACGCTAGAGTTTCCTACGGCAAACTCTAGCCCGGCTAAGGGGTCGTACTGTTCGTTGCAGCATTGGTATCCACGTATATGGGACGAATGGGCCCGCGGCAAAGACGGTGGCGTAGTCGACGTCTATGCCGAGGGCGAGCATTCTATCGACATTGCAAGCCTCTCTGACCTTGAAATGCGAATCAAGCCGCTGGTGCCGGAGTTCGCACCGCGGGATTGGTTTCATAGCGAAGGACTTGAACGCAACGTCCTCGCGCAATCGCTTGTCAACCAACGCCGCTTCCAGCGCTTGGGGCAAAACAGCCCCTTGGGAGTTGGGAAGGCCATCGGCATTAACTTCCCGGGACTGGCCCGGTTGGACGGTGACGTCCGTCCAGCCGGCCCCGGTTCACCCGGTAGGTGCATATTCATGAAGTTCCGAGCAACTTCATTAAGCAGGATGCTCAGCGTTAACGTAGCGCGGCGAAGCTCGCATTATGCCGTTTGCATGAGATACCACCCCGAGACGATAGCCGCGCTCCGTCGTCGGGCGCTAGCCGGCGGCGGATTCAACCGGTCGATGCAACACACTACAACCTGCGTGAGCAGCGGAGGTGTTGCAAATGAAACAGCGACCGAGGATCTATTACTCCGAGAGCCAGCGAAGCCTGATGTGGGCGCGCTGGCCGCTCGAACATCCTCGCCATATTCGACGGCTAGCGTTGCGGCAATATCGTCGCATTTCTACCGACACCTAGGCACCCAACGCCGCGCTAGAAGATTTGGGGTTAAGTAATCTACTCAGCCTCGCGAGGTGTCTTCCGGCGCGCCCTCCGTTGTTCCGAGCGCCTCTGCCATTCCTGATGCAGCGGCGGCAGGTTCAGGTACAGTTGCTGAGTCGCATCACAGAGGGCGAGTAATCCGTGAACGTGAGCGAATCTTGCACGCTGCGCTTCAGGCCAACAGTGGGGGGGCGATTCCAACCCAGCAGTTCAGTACCGGTGAGGATTAGAACAGGGTTGATAGAGCGCTCGGCTTTCCAGTGCCTTCGCCCGAACTTCGCAAGCTTGCCAATTGAGGCGATCTCCTTCGCGGTCAGTGCGTCTCTCAGAGTACTGAAGACGAGGATAGCCCCCGGGAACATCTCAGCGAGCTCGCGCATTCTGGCAATGTCCTTTGTCTCGAAATGACCATATGTCTTGCACTCTCCGAACAGCAGACCTTCGCTTTGCTCGCCGTAACACGGGGCTCTGCTTTGCTATCGCTACCATATTGATTGAGCGTTAATCACTTATAGATGGACTCAACCGATGCCTCGCTTCCTTAGTTTCAACCATGTTCCAAGTGAGACGCGACGGATTCTGCGGGATCGCTTCGCCGCCAAGCTCCGCGTCGTTCAGCAGCATCGATTTCTTGATCCGGACTTGAGAGTGACACCGGACGAGCTTGTCCTGAAGTTGCTGACAAATTTGAAGATTTCTTCAAACAAAGAATGGTCAATTGCAGAAGACAACTATGCCAAGGCCACGCCGAGCGCTAACGAGCCTGCCGACCTCTTGGCTTTGGCCAATTCGGGTTGGTTACGTCGGATTTGGGACCGCGTCGAAATGGGTCGAGATCTACGGTTGGCCGTAATGCAGGCTCCAGCGGGCGTGATGGACGCCCGTAAGACTCTGCTTTCCAGCATTTACGATTGCCGATACGAAGTTTGTGCCAGCATCCGGTCGGCTCCCGAGCTTGCGGATCTGGTCGAAACCATCGAGGCAGAGCGTACCGAATCGCCTAGGATCGTCACTCGAACGCCGGATTGGATCGCCGCCCGCCTCTGGGAAGAGACCTTAGCGCAGGAGGCCACGCAGGATCGTGCTCTTCGCCGGTGGATGGATCTGTGGCGGCTACTACAATATCCATCACTCGTTCCTGGCTTGGTTTGGAGCCCAACGGATGCCAAGGCGTTTCGGGAGGCAGCATTTCATAGAATTGCGACCGACCCGGGTCTTTATGGCTGGATGGAAACGCGAAACCTCTATGCGAAGCAAGCGGCGCTGGCGCACAACATGGAGGCGGCTATCGCTGACTCTCGATTTCCACAGCCGCCCGATACGCTGGTGGATAAAGCACTTTGGGCGCAATCTCAGCCAATCGAGGCCGACGCCTACGATTCTCTGAACGTCTGCGGGGATTTGTTCGGTCTAGCCAAGCTGCTCCTTGCAGAAGCAGATGTTGAGGACAATTCGCCCGCTCCGCACCCGGTAGCGGGTCGGATTGTCAATTTGGCTGTCGAACGAGCCGAGCTCTTCATTGATTTGTTATTTCGGGTTAAGGCTTGCCCGAGACTGCTCGCAGACTTGGCCATTCATCCTCCAAGCTCAGCCCTCGCTTGCCTCATGATCGCCCAGTGGAGGTCGCCGACCGGCGCATGGGACCGCGGCCTGGTGGAACGCGATATCCAGATTGACCAAGCCGAGGCATTTGCGGACGCGGTTTCCATACTAGGAGAACATCTGCGCACCGGAAGGACGAACGCTGGCGAGGCGGCAGCATTGCTCAACTGGCTACATGGTCGGGCCGGTCCTGGTTTCATCGACGATATCGCTGGCGCGGATCTGTTGATTGGAACCTTCCGTCGAGAGCTCTCCAGCTGTACCAAAACCGTTCTACTTGCGATGACGCAGGCGCTCGATGGGCCGGACTTGCGCAGGGGTGTTGGGACGTCTGAATTTGCCGCTGTCCTCGATCTTTCTGACCTTGGTGGTCTTGAAGGAGAGGTGAATGCTGAGACCGTTATAGCCGCCTATGCACACTCCATCGCTACAGACAACTATTGGCTGTCAGCTCACAGGATTGGGGCAGCTGGTGCGGCTGCGCTTGCTCGCATGGCTGACCGGACGAAGGCACTACGAGCGCAGTTCCTCTATCCGCTGGACGTGCGCGCGCGGTTGTCCGCTGTGACTGCGGACGACAATGAGTTTGTCGTTGCGGATGCCATCGGACGTTCATTGCGAGCGCACATCCGGATTCTGTGCCGCGCGGCTGTCGGTGGAACGGAAGACATACCCGCCGACCTGTTTGACGCCTTGGTCACTGCAGTCCGGACAGCTGCACTACAACATAAGGAGAAAGGGCGCATCGCCGCGTTCGCCCCGCGTTTCGAGAAACATGTTGCAATGTCGGTCTCCGACCGGCCGCTTGCCGCTGACCTCTCCGCGGCGCTGACGTTTGTCGACCGACCGCGACAGGAGACTCTACTGGCAGCGATTCTCGAAACCGACGAGCCCCTCATGCTGGCACAGTTGCTTTCGGGAAGTCCTCCCAATCTCCGCCACTCTATTCAACAGCGAATTGCAGCGCTCGCACCGATCGACGCAGGAGCGATTCATTCGCTTCCGGAGATGCAGGCCCGCATTGACGAGCTGCTTACTGCTGGTGCCGCAGACGCTGCTGAAAGTTATATGAAGGCCGAGGTTGGACTCAAGACGTTTGGGAAGCCCGCCGGACGCGAACTCATCCGCTTTCAAAACCAGCTCCGCCTCGATTTTCTACGTGAGGACTGGGCGGCAATTGCGTCCACGGCTGATCCAATTTTCCCAGCGCCTTTTGAGCAGGCCGCGGCGGTTGAGACCTTAATGCAATTTCGCGCGCTTGCTGCACTGAAGGGACCCAACCCAAATCCCGCTTGGGCAAAAACGCTATTCGCGGAGTTATTCGACAAGCGTTCGTCCCTGCGCTTCGCAACCAACTGGTTCGCGGCCGAGATCAGTGAGTTGCTTCAGGCAGATAATTTCGGGCTGTTGAAGGGCGAACAAATCCGCAAGGGGCAAAAGGCGATTGCAGAAGTGGAACGGATGACGGCACTGCTTCCAGCGGGCTCTACAGATGAGGCCATGGAATGCAATCGTGCGTTGCTGCTGCTCGCGCTGGCCGAACCAGGGCAAGCTCTTGCCGTACTATCAGCCACGAACTTGGTTCGTTTGCAAGATACTGCCGCAGCGTATCGTGCAGTTGCGCTTGCCAGGTTGGGACGGCAGTCGGAGGCGACCGCAGCGCTGGATGTCGCTGAGCACACTTTGGGAAGGACGCCGGTGCTTGCGGCATCACGAAGTCACATTGCAAACGGGGCAGCCTTTCTCTCGGCACCCGACGTCTCAGTTTATGAGGATCTCGTGGACAACGTTGCATCTGCGATTGCGAGATTCCGGACGATGAATCCCTCTGACCAAGCCAGAGTGCTTCAACGGAAGGCGGATCCGTTCGAAGCGCTGCTGGTCGACTACGTCAGAGCTGCAGCCGACGCCGTTGTATCTCTCGTCCCGATGATGAAAGGTGTCCAGATTGACGCCGTTGAAGATGATCTGACCGCCTTTATTCAGCAATTGTTGGCGGCGCGCATTCAATTTCTGGGATGGTCGGTCGGAGACCAGTCGAAAGGCGGCTTCAGTGCTAAAGGCAATCCGGGCGAGCGGGATCTTCTCGTTACCTGGGGTGGTTCCGTGCTTGCCCTGATCGAAGCGATAGTTTGTGACAAGCCGCTTACTCAAGATGTGATGAAGGCGGACTTGGAAAGTCATTTTCAGAAGCTACTTGGTTACGGAAATCCAAGGATCTTTTTTCATCTTACCTACGCCTATATCGAAGACAAGCACGCGCTCATGCAGTTCTTGGAGACGTCGGCCGAGACAGCCAGCCCTCCGGGTTTTGGCTACCTTGGGCGTGAGCCAATTCCTCATAACGATTCTCGACCACCGGGGTTTGTGGCGCGGTACAGGGCGGACTTCGGTGAGGTAAAGGTCGTTTTCCTTGTGCTCAATGTGGGTCAACAGCGACAACGACGGGCCGCGAGGACTGCGTCCGCTACAAAGACTCGCAAGGCACCAAAGAAACCGAGAAATAATGGACACAATTGAGCGTTTGTATATATTCGAAGGAGAAGCAAGAGCTATCGTATACGACTTCATCAACAACCGCGCGGGTGAAAGAATGTGCGCCTTCGCCAATCTAGCGGCCGTTTCCTAGGCGGAGCCGACGTCTTAGTGAATAGGCGAAGTCGCGGATGAGCGTCGCTTCATGGCCGAGAGCACCAGTTCGACGAGTCTCCACGGACCGGATGTTGAAATCGTCGAAGGCAGCTTTCGGGCGATCTCTGTGAATGAGTAGCCGCTCCACCAAACTGACGCCTGACTAATCGTTCGAGCGGGCGGCCCCCGGCCGCCGCCGGATTCGGACGTCGCTGCAGATAGGAACGCTGCCTTTTCGGCAGGCTATGATGATGGCGTTCTCGCGCAGGCTACAGCGTGTTGCACCGACCATTGCGTCGGCTGCGAAGATTCGCCAGCCAATACCTCCGCAAGTTGCCTGTTGCATCTCTGGAGTCGTCATAGCGATTGATCGCGGTCAAACGGCGGAAGAGGGCCGCTTTATGCCTCTTGCATCGACTCGCCCAACTCGCAATCGCGGTGCGTATAGCCGTGGGGCGAAGATCGGCCACAACCTGCGTTTCAGCGAGCAGGAAAATCAGCCGTAGCTGCACTATGGGAGTACTTTACGGGTGCGCCGCGCGTAATTCGTAGTTCTGCCATAGCTTGCGCCTGCCCAGCCTCACTCGCGTGATCGCTTGAGTAGGCGAATCAGTAGTGGTGCTCTCCCTACCGCCGCGTGCCGGCACTGTTAATATGCTCCCTAGCAATATTCCGAGACCAGAAACCGTCGAGTGCCAATAATGAGTCTGACAGACCAGATCGAAGCCCATCTCAAAAAGTTCGCATCGCCACCCTATCTCTTTGTCGGTTCAGGTATAGCGCGCCGCTACCTCGGGTTGGAAGATTGGCAGGGGCTTTTGGAGAAGCAATGCGAGCTACATGACCTTGATTATGGCTTTCTGAGCAGCAGCGCAAACGGTGATCTACCGGCATTGGCGTCTGCCATGGCCAAGGAGTTCCATCCAAAATGGTGGAAGGAAAAAAAATACAAGGATTCTCGTGACCAATTTTCAAAGCAGGCAGGTAATGACGAGTCGGCCTTGAAGTTCGAAATAGCCAAGTACATCACTTCGGCGGGCATGGTTACCGCGGATGCTGCACTGCTATCTGAGCTTGAACTCTTTAGGCAGGTCGTGGTCGACGGCATCGTGACTACTAACTGGGACGGATTGTTGGAGGCGTTGTTCCCCGACTACAAAGTATATGTTGGTCAAGAGGAGTTGTTGTTTGCGCAGATCCAAGGGATCGGCGAGATTTATAAGATCCATGGCTCGTATGACGATCCGAATTCACTGGTCCTCACGTCTTCTGACTACAACGAATTTCATCGGCGCAATCCCTACCTCGCCTCGAAACTACTGACGTTCTTTGTCGAGAATCCTATCGTATTCCTCGGGTATTCGCTCACCGATAAAAACATCCTCGACATCATTCATTCGGTGATCGGTTGTCTGTCGCCAGGGAACGTAAAAAAGCTCGCCGATCGATTGATTTTTGTGCAATGGGACCGAGACAGTACAGAGGACAGGTTCGAGCGAACAATCTTGTCCAGCGACGGGAGGTCATTGCCTGTGTTTCAGGTCACGACTTTCGATATGGCGAACGTCCTCGCTGCGCTCACAAAGATTAAGCGGAAGATTCCGGCGAAGATTCTCCGTATTCTCAAGCAGCAGGTTTTTGACCTTGTACATACTACGACGCCCAGCGAACGTGTATACGTGAAAGACATCGATGACTCTACCGACGTAAGTGCGATTGAGGTTGCAATCGGTGTGGGTATTCAAGAGCGGCTACGCGACAAGGGTTACACGGCGATCAGCCGCCCTGACATTGTTAGGGATGTGCTTTTCAACGACGGAAGCTATCGCGCAGATCTGATTGTGCGCGATACTTTGCCGGAACTGTTAAAAAAGACTCCGTACGTCCCGGTCTTCAAATATCTTCAAGCCGCTCAAGGCACACCCAAGTGGGATGCAAGTCAGATCGGACCACGGGTATCGAAGGCAAGCAAAAAGATCATTTCTGATTTCCGCCCGACGAGCGTCGGTCGAAGTACTGCTGACGCGATAGCCGCATACAGCAAAGACTTCGCTTCTTACGCGAAGCAAAGTGACTCTGAAACGGTTGTTAACTACGCCGGATTGTTGCCTGAAAAGGCTTTGAAGCCGCAACAGCTTCATGAGTTCTTAACGCAAAACATCTCTTTGATGAACAGCTCAAAAACCAACGTCGCAACCAATTTCCACAAGCTCGTGTGCATGTATGACATGCTTAAGTTTGGGCCTCTGTGAATCTCCCAATCTTGCGAGTGTGGGCATTATCTACTAGGCGAGGATTTGGGGCTGTCGCGCCCGCACATATCGACCTCTAGTGAAGTGTTCGCCGTTGCGATCGACCAATGCGCTGTCCGCGCGGTAAAGCGGTCACGCAATCGGAGATTCTCGATGGGCAGTCCTGGCCCAGCGCGACGCCTGCCAAGTGCGCGCTGGGTGGCCGTTGAACATGGGAAAGTGGCCGTTGGGGCTGAGTGACTCAGGATCGATAGTACTCATCCGACCGCAGTGAGAGCTGACATTCGTGGTCACACGTTTATGGATGGCTGAAGAGCGACCTGAAGCTGCCCTACGAACGGCGACATCTGAGCGTCCGCAATGGCCGAATTGGGCGCGTAGCAAGTCCGTCAGATTCCAGAGTGCTGCGACCGTTCCAACGGCAGGATTCCTCGCTTGCTCAAGAAGGGGAGTGGTCGCTCTGAGACGGCGGCTCGCGAAAGCCATCAGACGAGGCAAAGAAGGCGCCGCGGGAAAGGGATCGGTATGCTCGTGGCCCCGTGTGCGGTACTTTCGGCAAGCAAGGCGGCGTAGACTGCCATCAATGCAAGAAGACTTATCTTCATATATCGATTTTGCTTCGATTTTTCGAGAAAACTTCAACCGCTCACGCAGCGCGGGGAGAGAAGGGGTGCCGGGAAACGACCGTGGTGTTGAGGAATTGGGCATCTCCCCAGTATAGGTAACGGGTTATGGGGTGGGGCGTACCTTACACGCGCGCCTGCTGCAGAATGCGCCTGCGAATCGCGCGGTAGGTCGCGAAGCGAGAGGCGCTTCGCGACCCACTCCGGTCAGACAACTTTCTCCAAACCGGTCAGTCAGCCAAATCCAGATTTTGTAAACTAGAGTGCCGCTAAGCGGCCGTTGGCGACCTCACCCAATCGGCCATGAGGGGACGTTCGCGTATGCATTTTGAACGTCGGCAATGGAGCCCTTTTGCGACGACCGTCGATGTCTCACGGGGGCTGAGGGAGATGTGAGTCTCAAAGCGCCACTTTCAAACGCTCCGGGTGCTGCACGGGCCAAGGAGATTGGCTTAAGTTTGCGAGAGCGGGCCCGCCGCTCCCTCATCCCGTGACTCTCGTAGGGCTACCCCGTCCAGTAGAACTAGAAGTACGTTCGTACGCCCACGCCGAACGTATAGCCAGAGCTGGCTCCATTTTTTCAGGGAAACAGCCGGGACTGGAGTGAATATCCCGGCGGGACTTCAGCGGGATTCGGCGTGCATTGCCTTCTTGACGCCTTCATCCCTCATAGGCTCGTTGCCTCCGGTGACGTGGATGGCACCCTCCGGCGCCTTCATGTCGTAGCAGCTCTTGATAAGCTCACCGTCTTTCATGACCAGGGAAATCTTCGCTGGGTCCTGCAGCACTTTCAGGTCTTCAAGCGGGTTGCCGTCGACCAGAACGATGTCTGCGTAATACCCTGCCGCCAGTTTCCCGATGCTGTCCGGTTGCATCATCAGTTCGCCGCCTAGGCTGGTTGCCGACAACAGTGCTTCCTTCGGCGTCATGCCAATGTACTTCACGAAATGCTCGAGGTCACGGGAGTTCGTGCCATGTGGCATCCAGGCAAAACCGTAGTCGCCGCCCGGGAGAATCCGGATGCCACGCTTGTGCATCTTGGTGAGCGTCTCCGATGCGATTTCGAGTTCGCGCGCGTACCCCATTTTGGTCGCGACTTCTTCCGTGATGCCCCACTTCTCGGCGTGATACAGCGTGCTGACAAGCCACCCAATGCCGGGAGCCACGAAGTGCTTATCCTTGTTTGCTTCGAGCATGTCGAGCGCTTCTTCGTCCGCGAAGCTTGCGTGGAAGACCAGCTCCAGGCCGTGACGGACACACTGCTTGACCGATTCGCTCGAGCGGGCGTGAGCGGCAACTCGCTTGCCTGCGCGTTTCGCCTCCGCAGCCAGCATCGCTATTTCTTCCTCGGAGAAGGGCGAGACTTCTGCGGGGATACCTGCGATGTATTCACCTGAGAGGTTGATTTTCAGCTGGTCAACGCCGTATTTGATGAACATGCGCGCAGCACGTCGCACTTCTTCTGTCCCGCTGACAACCTCACCGAAGTTCAGTTCACGGAACGGCAGATGAGGCAACGTGTTATCACCCAGACCTCCGAGTGTCGTAATTTCCTGGCTGCCGGCCAGATACCGCGGCCCAGGGAACTCGCCGGCGTTGATTGCATTGCGCAACACGACGTCCAGGCGCGGCTTCGCGGCAGCAGCGCCGAGCGCAGACGTGAAGCCCATTTCGAGATAGCGCTTTGCCACCCTGACGCACCACAGGATGTGTTCTTCCGGCGGCATGAATTGAATTGCCGACAAAGAGGGCTGGTCATTCCACGAAAAGTGGGTGTGCGCCTCGGTCATGCCTGGCATGATGAACCGTCCGCGCCCGTCGATGGTGTGCGCGCCAGCTGCATTCACCCTCTCGCCGTTCTTTGCTACACGGGTAATCCGGTTATCTTCGACCAGAATTTCGCCGATATACGGGTCGGCCCCAGTGCCGTCGAAAATGTTTACGTTGGTAAAAGCGATTCTGTTCATGTCTCCTCCGATAGGTGGGGGACCTACTGCATTGACTTGTAGAAGGCCTTGAGCTCTGCGGCACATTCGGCGGGCTTTTCGAAGGTCGTCCAATGACCGCAGCCTGAGAGGACTGTGACCTTGCTTCCAGCGACGCGCTCGCCAATTGCCTTTACCGCGGCCGGTTGACCCACACCATCTTCATCACCGGTGACCAGCAACGTCGGTACGGAAATCTTTTCGACTTCGGCTGCTTGCGCGCCTGCCAGTGCCTCGCAGCTTTGCGCGTAGCCTTCCGGCGACTGGCGCATCACGCTTTCCCGCACCAGTGCGACCGTGACTGGACGCTGAGCCTTCGTCTCAGCGCTCGTCGCACCCTTGACGATAGCGTCGGCAATTTCCTGCACGCCCGCGATGCCTTTCTCTCGCGACAGCGCTGCTCGAGCCTGAATGCCCGGGCGACCCTGGTCCGGAGGGGCAAGCAGCGGCCCAAACAGCGCCAGGCTCTTCACGAGTTCGGGGTGTTTGATGGCCAGATGCTGGGCGACGATAGTGCCCATCGAGTGTGCGACGACGTGCGCTTTCGAGATGCCTAGTTCGCCCAGCACAGCAGCTAACGTCGCGACGTACAGGTCGATGGACAGCGGTTGTGAAGGGAGCGCCGAACGCGCGCTACCGGGCAGCTCGGGACGGACGACTTTCATACCCTCGAAGGCGGAAAGAACTGGGGTCCAGTTATTCGACGAACCACCGAGGCCGTGAATACAGACTACCGCCTGTCCATCGCCGTCGACTTCGACCGCGATGTTCTTGACCAGAGTCGTTGTCATTCACCCACCTCATTTTCCAGCACGCCGACGTTCTCGATTTCGATGCGAACCACGTCACCCCTTTGCAGGAACTTCGGCGGGTTGAAGCCGATACCAACGCCCGCCGGTGTGCCGGTTGCGATGACGTCGCCCGGTTGCAGTTCGATACCAGCGGACAGCGTCTCGATAAGCGTCGGGATGTCGAAGATTAGCTGTTTGGTGTTCGAGTTCTGGCGCAGTTCGCCATTCACCCAGCACTTCACGTCAACGTTCTGGCCGTCGACTTCGTCAGCGGTGACAAGGTAAGGTCCCATCGGACAGAAACCGTCGAGCGACTTGCCGATGAACCATTGGCGGTGGAGCTTTTGCAGGTCCCGGGCCGTAAAGTCGTTGATTACGGTATAGCCGAAAACGTACTCCATTGCGTCCGCCTTCTTGATTCCACGGCCTGCCTTGCCAATAACGACCCCAAGCTCCGCCTCGTAGTCGAGCTGGCTGGTGACGCCGACGTGGCGGGGAATCTTGACGCCCGGTCCAATGACGGTGCTTGCCGGCTTGGTGAAGATGACGGGCGCTTCCGGGGCGTGTTCGCCGTCCTTGGCGCTGCTGTCGAAACCCGACTTCTGGAATTCGGCCGCGTGCTCGTGATAGTTTTTGCCGACGCAGAAGATATTGCGACGCGGCTGGTCGATAGGCGCAAGTACGGTGGCGTCGCTCAGCGGACGGCCTTCGCCGCGCGGGCGAAGGTCTCCCTTGAACTGGCTGAATGACTGGACCAATTGGACCATATCGCGGTTAAAATCCGGGACCAACGCCGACACTGGCCAGAAGACCGATTTGTCGACATCCACGACTGCAATCAGCGCTGCGCTGTCAACATGGAGGTTTGCGAGTTTCATGAATTGGCTCCTAAGTTAGTCCAATTGGTTTGCGTATGATGTACTGTAGAACCATATTGGACCTCTTGCAAGTAGGGGTTAACCAACAATATCAACCAATTGGTACATGATGTGGTAAGATTTAGTCAATGCAACAGGGGAGCATTGCGATGGGAGAAGTCGAGGCGAAAAGCCCAGTGAGGGCGACCGGTGCGAGAGCGTTGGCGGCGTATCTCTACGATGAGATTGCGTCTGGCCGTATGGGTGACGGCGTCAAACTGCCCGCTGAACGTCAATTGAGCGAGCAGTTCGGTGCTTCGCGCGGCGCGGTGAGGCGCGTTTTGCAGGACCTGAAGGACCGTGGCCTGATTACGCAGTCTGTGGGCAGTGGAACCTTTGTGCTTCCCGGTGCTGCGAAAGCATTGCCGCCGCCGGAAATCGTCATCGACGAGATTTCCGAAACGCAGACCAGCCCCGCTGAGCTGATGGAGGCGCGGCTTCTCATCGAACCGCTGATGCCGAAGCTGATAGCGCGCAACGCCACGTCGTCCGACTTCGCGCGGATGATGGAATGCATCGAGCGGTCCGAAGCGGCGCAAACGGTAGAAGAATTCGAGCACTGGGACGGCGAGTTGCATCGTACGTTTGCGCTGGCGACACACAACACTTTCTTCCTGAAAGTGCTTGAGTTGACCAATCGAGTTCGCGAACAGGGCGAATGGGGGCGACTCAAGCGCCACTCGCTAACGCCCGAGCGACGCAAGGAGTACGAAGCACAGCACCGGGCGATTGTCGAAGCGCTACGTGACCGCGATGCAGATGAGGCTGGCGAGGTGTTGACAGGGCATCTGCGTCAGATTCAGCGCAACTTGTTCGGTATCTGACGGCCCGGGCCCAAGCCGAGGCTGCGCACTGCGCCACGTCCCATGCGCTAGCGGTGTCGAGGCTTAGGAGTTCATTTTTGGATATTTGATGGCCGATTTACGTCACCGGCCGGCCGCAGTATGTCAACTATCTGCCGTTCGCAACGTCAGCCTGAAGGACAACAACGGAAATCGTCGTTTGATACATGGCGGCTCGAAGGACTACAACGGGTCGATACGGGAAGTTCGTAGGTGGTGGCGACGTGCTTGCCATAGGCGTATCCCAGTGCCACTCCGCCACCGGGCCGGGTGCCCGGCGCGGGGTGACAGATTTATTGTCGCAACGGTTGACAGTTTTATTTTGTTCTACGGCACAAGACGCGCAATCTTCTCCGTGATTACCACCGCCTGTTCCTGCGCTATTCGGTGTCTGTTCCTCGTGCTTCATCGCCGCCTTCGCGAGCGTTGCGACGAGTGCGAGCGGACAGCTATTGCGTCCGCTCGATGATACGCCGCCAAAGCGAAAATTTCCATTTTACGGGTTTGACATCGTCAAAATTTGTTTGACGCAACTTTTTTAATCAATTACTTTTATCCTGCGAATACACAGGTGGGCTAATCCATGCTCCGTGATTTCAATGGCGGATGAGGTGGCCTATATATTAGGCCACCCATCAGGGGATTCGTATATTCTAATTTTATGCAAAACAAATATCCTCAAAAGGAGTGATATCGGAATATAAGCTCGCCCTCCGTTTTTCTCGATGATTATCTTATAAACGCAATTCAAGGAAAGGAAAATGCAATGAGCGTCGAATTTTATTCCACGGACACCGACCAGGGCACCATCTCCGTCATCCGCAAAGAGGGCCATGTGTACGAGGTCGTCAAGCAAATCCGCGTCGGCAACGCGCCGCGGGGGTCCGTGAAGTTTACGCAAAACGGGCGAGGTTTCGTTTCAAATACGAGCGGCAATACTATTTCCGAGCTCGACGCTTTCGAGCATAAAGAGGTCGGCCGGATTACAGTGGGTTTTGGTCCGCGCGGTATCGGCATCGTGCCGGGCGACCGCTATGCACTGGTATCCAATTCCGGTTCCGATACCGTATCCGTAGTCGATCTGCAAGCCCGAAAGGAATTGACGCAAATCGCGGTGGGCGCCGATCCGCGACATATGGCGATTACAAAAGACGGCAAATCGGCTTACGTCAGTATTTGGGGCGGTGGGCACATTGCGAAGCTCGATATTTCCGGTCTTTCTCATGGCGAAGTGGACGGTATCCGCCAGATCGCGACGATCGTCCTGGGCGAGAATTCGAACCCGTACAGCCTCAACATCGAACCGGGTGGCCGATATGCATTCGTCGCCTGCAATGCTGCCGACCACATTCCGGTGATCGACCTCGCGTCCGACGAGGTGAGCCATCGCATTCCAGTCGATTGCGACGAAGGCGCATGCGGCGCACGCGCCGTCGCGTTCTCCGCCGACGGCAAGGTCGCGTTCGCGACGCTGGAGCGCACTAACGCCGTCGCCGCCATCGCGATCGACAGCATGTCGGTGATTCGCTATATCCAAGTCGGACCCGCGCCGCGAGGCATCATTCAGGACGCGGACGTGCTGGTGATCTCCAATTTCTCCCGCAGTCCCGGAGGCGCGCCGATGCCTTCGTTGAAATTGATCCCGCACTCGGTCACGTTCGTCGATGTGAACGGCGTCGATCTGAAGGCGCCGCTGCCGGTAGAGTGTTATAACCAGGTCCGTGTCGGACACGGCCCGTGCAGCGTGTCGATGTTCGATCCGTCGAAGGCGACCGGGCGTTCGGCCGCCACCACGCTCTACACGGCAGCCGTGTAAGCCATATAGAGCGTTGGGCTGAAAGCAGGGCGGATCGGCTGAAGATCCGCCTCTTTCGCGCGCCTTTTTTATTGTTCAATAACGCATGTCATCCCAGTGCCGACTACCCTCACACTCGACGTTGCGCGGACTATCGCGGTTGCAAGCCAAGGATTCGAGCACCAGAGCCAATCGTTGGAACAGGTATTCAATCATGTGAAGTGCGTTCAGCTCGACCCGTTGAAAGCGATCCGCGAATCGCACGAACTGGTCTGCCTGTCGCGCGGCGTGCCACTCGAACGAGCGAAGTCGCTGCTGACGGCGGATAGCCCGTTCCAAATCTTTACCTATCCGGGCCATGCGATGGCTATCCTGCCGCTGGATATGTGGCCCTGGTTCGCATTCATGCGCCGGCATCTGCTGGCCAAAGGCTGGCGCGGTCCGGCGGTCGACGCCGATACCGTCTGTTCGTTGCGAGCGTTGCTGCGCGAGCGGGACGTGATTACCGTGAAAGACCTGCCCAAGGGGACTGGGACGGGCTGGAACCGCTCGTCGCAATGGCGCATCGCCGCCGAATGGCTGTTGTGGACCGGCGAAGTCGTGTCGACCACACGCAACGGTACGCATCGCGAATACGCTTTGACGGGCAAGGCGATTCCCGAGGCGTTGCTCAGGCTCGAGCCGTCGGACAACGATTGCATTGACCATCTCGTCGCTGAAGTCGTCGAGGCGCTAGGCGTGGCGACCTCCGACGACATTGCCGATTACTTCCGGCTTCGGCGGGACAGGGTCGAGCGCGCGCTTCAAGCCATCGACTGTCCCAAAGGGACGGTCGATGGGTGGATCGAACCCGTATGGCTATCGCGGCGCGCAGAGTCGCTGGCGAGGACGAAACTCGACTGCGTGACGCCGCTTTCTCCGTTCGATTCGCTCGTCTGGTATCGGCCAAGACTGCAGCGGCTGTTCGGCAAAGCGTACACGCTTGAGGCCTACAAGCGGGCTGATGAGCGCGCCTTCGGCCACTACTTCATGCCGATCCTGGCCGGCGCGGAGATCGTCGGCCGGGTCGCGCCGCGCCGGAATAAACATCAGGTTTCGATAGAAGCGTACGAATTCGATGCGTGCCTCGACCTGGCCGTCACCGAAAGAGCGCTGCATCTATTGCAGGCGTGGAGCGAAGCCGCCGTGTTCGAATCCCCAACGCAACATCTTTTGATTGCCGAATGACGCATGGCTAACTCCTCGGTTTCCTATCGGGCGCTGCTGGCGAAGCGCGGATTTGTCGGCTTGCTGCTGGCGGTTTGCGTCGGCCGCTTTTCGTCGGGTTTGTTGCCGTTCGGGCTGACGGCGTTGTTCGTGCAGGGGGACCGATATCTTTCGGCGGGCATCGTTTCCGTGTGCTTCATGTTCGCAACGTCGGCAACGGCGCCGTGGCGCGGCCGTTATATCGATCGTCATAGCGCGCGGCGCGCACTGCCGAGGTTCGCGCTCATCTCGATCGCCTGTGTGGCCGGCGGCTTCGCAGTGCTCCATCTGTCGCATGCGAAGCTGATCGGCGCCGCGCTCGTGACAGTCGGCGCTGCATTGACGCCGCTCAATAGTGTGGTGCTACGTTCCATCTGGTCCAGAATCGCATCCGACGAAGGCGAGCGTCAGGCGCTGCATGCCATGGACTCGCTGCTGGAGGAAGGGATTTACGTGCTGACGCCGTTGCTGGTGTCGGCCGTCTGGGCGCTGGTCGGTCCCGACTGGGCGATTCTGCTGGCTGGTATCTCGATAGGCGGCGGCACGTTCCTGTTGTTCAGATTCGCGCGATATGCCGGTGCAACGGTCGGCGCCGTGCTCGACGAGACTCATGATGTACCGGCCGGCAGCGCGGATTCGAAACGCAGAACGCGCCGGCTACTCGTTTTCACGCAGCCCGGTTTGGCGCTGGCCGTGCCGATGTTCGGCTTCTCGCTGACGATGGGTGTCGGCGCGATCGCCTATGCCGCGTGGTCGAGCGCGCATTACACGGCGTCGCTGACGGGCGTGTTCGCGTCGCTGGGGTCGGCGGGCGGACTCGTGGGAGGCCTCGTCTACGGCAAGCTCAGAATGTCGAACCCGACGGCGTCGAAGCTGTATTTAGCGATGCCGGCGTTCGTCGGGCTCTGCACGTTGCCGATGCTGTGGACGACGTCGGCCGCCGTGGCCTGCTGCGTCGCGTTCGTCGCGGGACTGGTGATGACGCCGATGTTCATCGCGGCGTTCGTTCGCGTGCCGCTCACGTTCGACAAGGCGTACTTCAACGAGGCCAATGCGTCGATCGGCGCGACCTATAACGTCGGCTCCGGTCTTGGATCGCTCCTTGCCGGCGCGCTGGTGCAGCGTGGGTTGCTTCACGCCGCATTCGGTTGCTCGGTGCTGGTACCGGTCGTGGCGGCGTCGGTTGCGTTTCTGTTGTCGAGGCGTTTCGACGGGCGTACCGCAGCGATGGGCGCGCCGGAATCGTCGCATTGACGCGGAGCCGTGGGCACGGCCTTTGTGCCGGCGTGATTCTGTGCACAATTCGCGTCCCACAAGTTACTGAGTTTGAATGTGATTTCTGGATTGCGGCGCGTCGGCCCTCGGCGGCGACACTTTTACTGACGAACATGTGACGCTTTCAATACGGCCCACGCGGGCGGACCGGCTGGGCGACGGCTAAGGGACCGGACGGATCACCGAGGTCCCCCGCGCTCTCGTGGTGACACATTTATTGTCGCAAAGGTGACACTTTTAATGCATTCTACGGTCGGCACCCGCGCCGGCGCGAGTCATCCCCGTTACCTCATGACCCTGCGCGCAGAGCACGCGCACCAGCGGCAGTCCAACGGCGCCGGTGGCGCCTGCAACGAAAATCTTCTCGATTCCTCCTAAGACTGCGTGGCGACGCAGTGCAGCGGTGATTTAAAGAAATGGCTCAGCGCAACGTGACGCGCCAGCCGTGAACGGCATTGTGTCCGTTCACTGGTCGTTAAAAAAGTACCAAAAACCGGAAGAAATGGCGTACCAGCTGGCCCACGACCTGCCGGCGCTTTCGCATCAGCTCAACTTGCGGATCAGCTGATGCAAGCGATCGCAGGCCGCTGGAATCTGTTGTTCGATCGCCGGCGCAACGCCAAGCAGCAGCCCGGAGCGCTGCGTGGACTCGGAGCAGTACCAGATCGATAGCGGCGCGGGCGCGATCCCGTAGGCATAGGACTCCCGTGCGATCCGCTTGTCGTCGGCGCCATCGGCGAGCCGAACCACCACTGCCAGACCAGCCGGATAGGCGTCGAATCCCCTGGACTCGAGCGCGGTCATCAGTGCCTGGCTGCGGCCCGCGTAGATGCGTTTCATGCGACGCAAGTGCCGCATGTAATGCCCGTCACGCATGAACTCGGCCATTGCCATCTGTACTGCCGGCCCCGGTGCGGAAGACAGGCACGCTGCCGCTTCATCGAAGCGGGGTACCAGGGCGGGGGGCACCACCACAAATCCCAGTCGCAGCGTCGGGCTGATGGTCTTGCTGAACGTCCCGATGTGAATGATACGCCCCGCTCGATCCTGCGACGCCAGCGCTGGCGCCGCGCGGCGTTTCAGCTGCAGCTCGCCCAGATAGTCGTCTTCGATAATCCATGCCTGCGCCCGGGCCGCCCACTCCAGTAGTTGCCGCCGGCGCGCGAGCGACAAGGTCGGACCCAACGGCGCCTGTTGCCCCGCGGTGACCAGCGCCAACGCGGCATCCGGCGCATGCGTTTCGCCGAAGCCGACGTCAATGCCTTCTTCGTCGACGGGAATCGGAACCGTCGTGATCTGGCCAATTTCCAGGGCCTTGCGACTCAGCAAATATCCGGGATTCTCGACCCATGCCTTGCGGCCTTGGGCCTGAAGCACGAGTAGCGCGATACCGAGCGCCCCCGAGAATCCTGCCGTGATGTAGATCTGCGAGGGCTGGCACTCAATGCCGCGTGACAAGGCCAAATGCGCGGCGATTTCCCGGCGGAATTCATGTTCGCCGCGCGGG
>NZ_JBFRCM010000040.1:0-29566 GCF_040965735.1 Paraburkholderia sp. BR10936 | reverse complement strand
GTGCGCCATGCCTATGACTGGAAATCTGCGATGAACCAGTTTGCCATCCTGTTTGGCGAGCGGTTTACGCGGGCGCGCGGGTAGCGTTTTTTTTAACCGCCTCGCCCACAAAAATGCGGACAGGTTCGACGATCCGCCGCTGGTGCGACAAATTCGGCGTGGGCCTCGCACATCGCGTCAAAGTTGCCCGCCGCAAGCCTGGGCGCACATGGCATCTGGACGAAGTCTTCGTTACGTTGCGCGGTGAGCCTTATCTGCTCTGGCGGGCAGTCGACCAGCACGTCGCCGAACTCGACATCCTGCTGCAGAAACATCGCGATAAGGCCGCAGCAAAGCGCTTCTTCAACCGCGTGCTGGCCGCCTGTGCCAACGCGCCACGAAGGATTGTCATCGAACACCAGACCCATTCACCGGAGCAACCATGCGACTATCGCCTGATTCACAGCATATGGCCAGCTATTACCTTCAGCAAGGTTATGACGCGCAGTCCACCACCAACGAGGTTAACCGGCATCGCCCTGGCCGGATTCCCTACCAGGCGGATGACATCCGGCAATTCCGCCAGAATCAGAATGCAGCATCTGTGCTGGGTGGACTGCCCCAACGAGGCAGGGGGCAGTCAGGTCAATCACATGTTCCCCGCGCTTCAATAAACCAACCGACCGTAGCGCCTACTCTTGATCAACAGATCACGCAGTTGCAAGACGAGAGGTCCTACCTTGCAAACGTGGACGGCCGCATCGATCGTCGGATTGCTGAACTGCAAGATCAGTTGCGCAATCCAGCTCCTCCGCCGCAAAGCGCCCCTGCAGGCAGCGGTGGTCCAGCAGCCAGCGCACTGACGCACTACTCTCAAGCCGATCTGACGCGGGAGTTGATTGCGCGCCGCAACCCTCAAGACTTCGCTGGCGCACCATTGCCTTCCGGGATCGATAGTCGCGCAACCGGATCGACGTATGACTCGCGCTATTCCGATGCGTCTGGGCAGCTCCCACCCAGCTCACTTGCCAGTTCCTCAAGAGCGCCAGCAACAGTGACAAATTCCAGCCGCGAGGGCAGGCAGGTGGCAGCCGCGCCCTATCCTCCCCCCTCGCAACGTTCCCGCTCGAGCGCCACAACCGTCAAGCCTATCAATTGCAGCCACAAGCCAGGCGGTGTCGTCAATACGGACACATTTGTTGGATGTGACGTCACCGATGATGAACTGAAGCAAGGCGACAAGAAAGCCCTAGACCGAGTTGCAAGGCGAAAATCAATGTATCAAAAAGCGCAAAAACTAGGCGTAACGACGACCGGCGCGGTTGACCGGGCAGAAAAAGACGCCCGGGCCGCCGCCAAGGGCTTCCCCAGCCGACAGGCGGCTGAGCACGCAGCAAGAGACGCCCTGGCCGCCGCCAGAGGCTTCCCCAGCCGACAGGCGGCTGAGCGCGCAGCAAGAGACGCCCGGGCCGCCGCCAAAGGCTTCCCCAGCCGACAGGCGGCTGAGCGCGCAGCAAGAGACGTCCGGGCCGCCCGTCAGCTAGGGTCGGAGGCAATGGACGCTGATCTTGCCAGAATTCAAGCGGGCGAAAGAGCGTTGGCAGAGAGAGGAGGTATGTCCGTTAACGGGGTATCAACAAGGTAAGCATAAGTTCCTATCATAAGCCTTGGAGTTATAAAGACTGCGCCGGTTATTAGGATTTGTGCAGTAACCTCTGATTTTTCTTGCGCTAATCTGAGCGGCCCTCTGCGATCCGGACGATCCGCAATGGCTACCCTCGAACGCACCGCGTACCCGCGCTTCCCCGAGGTCCTGGCATCCCGGGAACTGCAAACCTGCTACACGCCACTGCCCGACGAGCTCGAATGGGCACGCCGGTCAACGCGCGGCGAGCGACCTCGACTGGGCCTGCTGGTGCTGCTGAAGGTCTTTCAGCAACTGCACTATTTCCCTCCGCTCGATACCATTCCGGCGGCGTCGTTGAACAAGTTCGGGCAGCCGCCGATATCGGCGACACCATGCAATTAGGCTACGACACTGAGACCTCCCCAACGCTGTTCCGGCATTACGCGGCGGTTCGCACCTGGCTCGACGTGAACCGTATTACGGCACCGACGCGAACGCGATCGCGACACGGGCAGGTACCAGCGAACGCACAGAATGATGATCTCCCGATCAAAATGGCGTCCGCCGAACAACCTCTCCGGACTCTTCAGCTTGCTCATCTCGGCTCGTCGGTTCGTTTTGTTCCGACAACTCTAACCCATTCGCCGGCCCTATTTGCACCAGAGCCAGCCAAGGCGGCGAACCCCACAAACAGCATTTCCTTGATTCGCATCAGTGACTTTGCCATTTGGTGGGACTATCTTGCTTGCTAAGCAATAAGAAATGGGTTTTCTTACTGCTACGGAGTTCATCGGGGATACGCGTGTTCTGGGGGGCGGAAGCGAAGGAGTGCTACCGGCCATCGCGTCGTGCGTGCCCATTCAATTCAATGATTTTGCACGAGAGATCATTATGTCAACAGAAGCTGTTGTAGATACCATAAGTTTTCGCAACGATGCCGACCGTGACAAGCTACGCACAGATAGCGGCCTGTCCGAGCAGGAATTTGACGCGGCCTGCAAAGAAGCATATGAGCTGCTCGAAAAAGATGGGGCTATTCTTAACGAATTCAAAATCCGAGCCGTCCGTGGCGCGATTCGTTTTCCATATAAATTGGACATCCCCTTAGCCATAGCGAGCATTCATCTAGAAATTCAAAATCCAGAGGATGGCAAGTACACCGCTGCTGTCAAAAGCAAAATTCTCGGATTTACAATCGGTGAGGCCCTTTTGACATTCTCGGACGGCCAGCTAACTCGTACTGAAAAAATCGGAACAGAAAGCCTCGGTGGCAATTACACCATCACCATACGCGTAAAAGATGGATTCGCCGTGCAATTAGAAGCCCATCTCCACGTAAAAATATTTGGAGTACGCACCGTTGATTTTGGTCCAAAATGGATTTTTTGAACCATTGCCCGCAGCGAATGTAAGGTAAGCGTCAAACCGAGGCCGTCTTGACGATCAGAACTTGGTCTCTGAGAGCCGCTGATTGGCCCCTGACCACGATAAGCACTTATGCGCTACAGGGCATAAGTGCTTACCTTGTCGCTACCCCTTGCCGGGACTCAGTGCCGTTGCGCAGGCTTTGCTTTCGTTCGCGTATGCGCGGGCATGTATCGAGTCGCGGCAGGGTAAAGGAGGCTTCTCGCCGCAGTCCCCGATGCAATTGAGTTAGGCCGACGAGAGGACTGCCTGCATTCAAGGGAAGTCCACGGTACATGCGAGCCTGTCAAACGGCGCTTGGAGGACGCCATAAACGATAATTCCGGGTTCGCTCGTCATCATCCGATATAGCCGCCGCAGCACGGGATAGCCATTGGGAACGCCGAATATTTCTTCCACTTCGGCGGTGGCGGGTGCCGCGTCGATGACCAGATAGGTCCGGGTGACGTGGATCGCGTGCTTGGCCAGAGCGTCGACGACGAAGCGCTCTCCGAACTCGTCCACAATATCGTCGCCGATATCCGGAGAAAGATAGGTCGTGTCGTACACGACTGGCGCATCGTCCATCCAGATCGTTTTTCGGACACAGAGCATCACGTGGTCGGGCAGGGCGATCGTACTCAAGGTCGGATCGGATATTTTCTCTCTCGTGACCGATACTGAACGTATGCTCGAATCGTCAAACGACGGCTGCATCGCGTCGAGTTGATGCAACAGCCGCTTTTGTTGTTTGACGTATGTTCCTTTCCCGGGAATCGATACGAGCGTCCCTGCGGCTTGCAGGTCGCGTAGCGCACGCTTTATCGTAATCGAACTAACACCGAATTCTTCACTAAGCATGGCCGTCGACGGGATCGCGGCGTCGGGAGAATAGGTGCCGACTGCGATGCGTCGACGGAGTTCCTCGCGTACCGTTTCATGCAGCGACGGGGAGGGTTGTAATTGGGGCTTGATCAAGTTGACTCTCGGGCGCGAAAGGTCGATGGGACCAACGGGACTATAGCCCGGGCGTCCATGGATGCCTAGTATCCCAAGCATTTACGGAACGTTTTGCGGACAACGGGCAGCATCCGGCGCACCGCTTTACATCGAAACAGCCCAGGCGTCCTGTGGCGAACTGTCGGATGTCGGGAAGGCGCTAAACAATCGGCGCACCGACATCAACGACGGTTCAGGTCTCACCTTGAAGCTCATGCGCCTCGCAAAATATACTAGGTATCATTTCGGTGTAACCGCCAACTGAAAATAGGGCGATATGGCGCAGCGACCGGCATCCATGGCTTGGGGAGCTTACCCCAAACGGCATAACGGCCCCCGGGGTCGTAACGCGGGCGTCGCGACTGAGCCTCTACGAGAACACCGGGATAGCAACATCACGAGCGCACTCAAGTTTGCCGATCTCGCACTGAAGATCACGAGCTGGCCGATCGGGATCGTTACGTCGGACGCCAAGGGTCCTACTGCCGCTGCTTCGCGATCATCATCAGTCTGCAATGCGCAATAACTCAATGAACTCGCGCATCGAGCCATGGTTTTCCATGTCCATTCCTTGTTCGAAGATTTCCGCGCCTTTCGACACCAAGGCGGTTCCTCGGAGGTTGCGCAGAAACTTCTCTTCCACGTCTGCATCCTCGAACGGACGGCGCCAGTGACCCAGTGGCCATTTCACTGACGTCTCGAGCAAACGACCGTCTGATAGCATGATGGTCACGGACGACATATGCTGATCGATCTTCCAGAATGCTTCCTCAGCGACCGGATCGACTTCGACGTCGATCTTTTCCATCAATTCAAGAACGTCCTCGCTTGCCATCAAGGACGGTTCATACCATTCTCGTCCCGCTTGGAGGGAGAGCGCCGCCATTGCAGATACATACTGGACGGACAATTGGGCATTGATATCGGAAGGCGGTCGCCTGTCGGAGAACCATTCCGATATTCTTGAAATCGTCCGAATCTGAATGCTGCGTATATCTTTGTGGTCAATCGAGTGCTGTTCGGCCAGATTTGAAATTGCTTCGATGGTCGTATGGAGAAATGCGCAGCATGGAAATGCTTTAAAGGACGATTCTCTCGTTCGCCAATTGTGGGCGAGATCAGCAGAAAGCAGGCTGGCATTGAATCGATCGGATCCAATGATGCTAGCGAAACCTCTGTGGGGGTCACTAAGCATCGCGAAGGGGCCGATGATGTCGTGACGTGCGCAGAGTGCGGCCTCGATTCCCGCCAGGGCCATCTGGCCATAGTTCGCCTTGAGTGCATGCGCAGGCTGTCCATACTGGACGTACCACAGAGGCAGACAGGTATTGGCCGCGGCGTGGCCTAGCGCAGAGCGGAACTGCTCTTCCGAGCCGCCAGCGACGACCATGGCGGCGGCTCCGGCAGCCAGGCCGTGCCATGCGTGATATACAGCGAATCGCAGATACACTTCGGGACTGGCTTGCGTGGCGTCGTGCAGTCGGAGACCTGCCTCATAACCGGCGACGACACCGGCGAGAAACCGCTTTGGTGGGGTATTTAGATGTTCGCTGAGCGCCAGCGCGGCAGGTATGACCGTCGCACTTGGATGGCCTACCGCGACGTCCTCGTAGTCGAGAACATCCGACAACCACGCGTTCACCTTGCCAGCCAGCGATGGCGGCATACGCAATGAGGTTCCCAAAACGGTGCAGCCATCTTGTTGTTTGGTGCTCCCGTAGCTGGCCAGGATCTTGCGGCCGAGCACCGTGTCCGTTCCGGCAACAATGCATCCGATCGTGTCCAGCGTCAGCAGTTTTGCCTTATGGACGACGTCTTCGGGAATGCGCTCGTAGCTGAGATCCGTGAGAAAGCGCGCTAACAGCCCGGCGTGTGCATGGACTGGATTGTTCGGAAACAGGATATGGTCCCGGTGTGACGACGCGGATTGCGCGTCAGCCGACGCAGTGCAGTCCTCTTCGTTTATCATTCGTGCCCTCTATGTCTAGAATTATGCTTCGCGAGAAACGTTGATCGCGGATAGCGAATCGCCGAATTCGGGCTGCTCCTTGTAGCCATGCGAAGTGGCCACCATGACGACGCGAGCGTTCTGTCCAATCTGCCCGTGATCTATCAATCTGCGCAGTCCCGTGAGCGAGGCGACACTCGAGCGCTCGAGGTACAGTCCCTCACGCGCGAGTACAAGCTGGTCTGCGATGACCTGTTCATCGCGGACCGCGACACCCACACCGTCAGTCGAATCGAGCGCCAGTAAAGTCTGGCGAGTAACGGTATCGCCTCCGATTGACTCCATGACCGTGTCCCCCGAATAGTCGCTGCAAACCATGCCATGCCCCTGTTGCGCTAGACTGATTCGTGGGAATGGTTCGACAGCGTGAACCTTTGGAATGGAGTGCACCAGACCCGAGTCGCGAAGGTCCCGGTAGCCTTTCGCAATACCCCAGAGCACGTCACCGCGTGCGGTCGGAACGATGATGTCCGTCGGCGGACGCGCCGAAAATTGCAGGTAGAGTTCGAATGCGATTGCGCGATAACCGTCGACGCCAAACGGATTGCTCCCGACGGGCGGCATGATCGAATTTGTGACCGGATACCATTCGCCCTGCCGCACACGCTGGGCGATGAGGGCCCAGCGATCGTCTGGATTTTTGGTCGCGATGATTCGCGCGCCATGCATTTCGATTGCTCTGCGCCAGTTCGGGCTGATTTCCGGTGTCGTCACGACCACACATTCGATACCGGCTCGGGCGGCATAGGCTGCCGTCGAAACCCCGGCATTGCCGCTCGATGCAACCGCGACGGTCGTCGCGCCGACGTCGATCGCTCGCTGGACAACGATTGCACCCATCCTGTCCTTGTGGGAGCCGGTTGGATTGCAGAATTCATTTTTTGTATGCAATGCATCGATGCCCAGTGCGACGGCGAGCCGGGGCAGCGCCGATAGCGGCGTGTTGCCTTCTCCCAGTCCCGTAGCACCGCGATACGACAGCCAGTCCGTGATGTTTTCGGTATTCAGGTCCGCCGGAAAAGCGGTGTAATGCGGTGCGACGCTCGCCGGTGTGCCCGCCCTTTGGCACGACGGGCAACCTTCGAAATAGTCGTCCAGCGCGTGTACTAGCCCGCACTGGATACACTTCATGCCGGAAACGTTGGGATTGAGTCGGCTCATCAGTTCGCTCCCGGGAGGTATGACGTGGCCGCGTCCTCCAAAAGTCCGAAAAGACAATCGCCGCGGCTCGCCAATGCCGGATGCCGCTTGCAAACGACCAGTCCCGCACGGCGGAAGTAGATTTCGACGGGCGGGTCATGCGGTCGGTCGATCGAATGCAGGAGCCCGGCAAGCTGACCTTCTTCGACTCGCTCGCCGAGCTGCGCCATGGGCTCGAACAACCCGTCGTATTCGGCATACACGAACAGGTCCATGCTCTCGCAACTCATCAACGTGACTTGCGCGGGATCGGGCACGTCGCATGACGACAGGATGCCAAGATGCTTGAGAAGTCTGAGCGAGCCCTCTTCGGCCAGCGTACAGCCGTTGCCTCGAAGCGTGGTACCTCCGCCCAGCTCCGCCGTGATGACCGGCACCCCGAATTGGGCAGCTGCAGCAGGCAGTGTGGTATTGCCGCCGCCACCGGCGCCGTCGGTGAATTCCGCAAGCGGCACGCCGAATACACGCAGCAGGTCGTGCAGGCGTTCGATTTCCGCTTCCGTATTTGCGCTACGGACGAGTGCACACGGCATATAGTCGAGCGAGCGGCCGCCCGAGTGGAGATCAACGACGAGATCGGCCATCGGCAGAAGCACTTCGCAGACATAGTGCGCGATCATTTCGGTGGCGGTACCGTGCGCGCGCCCGGGATAGACGCGATTGAGGTTGCCTCCGTCAATGGGTGAAACCCTTCGCCCCGCCTTGACCGCCGGAAAGTTGAGTGACGGAAGAATGATCACGCGTCCGTGCAGATTGTCGTGGACTAACTGTCTCGCGATGCGCATAAGGCCGATCTGGCCTTCGTACTCGTCGCCATGCGTTCCCGCGAGCAGTACCGCAGTCGGACCGTCGCCATTTTTCACGCAGACGACCGGAATCGGAATCCAGCCATACGCGGACGTGTCGGTGGAAATCGGCAGCCGCAAGCAATCGACTTGCTTGCCGTTCTTTTCGTAGTCGATCGTCGACCAGATTCGTGTAGAGCCTGACATGTGAAACCTATGAGAGATCGGATGTTTATCGAATCACGGGAAGGGTTTCTGGCGAGGGTGGGCACAGGAACTCGATGCCGGACTCGGTGACGAAGACCACTTCCTCGAACTGAAACACAGCGCCATCGCGCTCAAGTTTCGGTTCGATGTGCAGAATCATCCCTGGCTCGATGACCGTCGTGTCGGCCCTCGACAGCGACGGCGGCTCGGTTACGTCGAGGCCACCACCATGACCGATGCGCGATACGGCGCCGTACACCGACCCCAATGCGGCGTCGCGCCACAGTGCGTCGAAGTGTTGGTACACCTCGGAACACGTGATTCCGGGGCGGATATGGTTGACAACATCCAGCGTCAGCAATCTCACCGCCGTGTAGGTCTCGAGTTCCCAATCCTTGGGGTCACCGGCACGAGCGATCCGATTGCGATCGGCCGGATACCCACCATACGTAGCGCGAAAATCGGTCCATACGTAATGACCTACTTCGAGCTTCCGATCCTTCGCCGTGCGAGCGTAGGCGAAATCGCCGCTGGAAAAGAGCATCGCAATCGGATCGGCACTTTCGGCGCCGTTCAGATAGATCTGTGCCTGCATGAGGTAATAAAGTTCGTACTCCGTCATGCCAACATAGGCGTGCTTGATCGTCTGGTCGAATGCCGTATTGACGATCTCATATGCGGTTCGATTGAGATCGGCTTCGAATCTGGACTTGACCAGCCTGACTTTCCAGATCGCATCGGCTGCACTTTTGACGCGACCGCTCGCATCGATCGAACTGAGCGCGTCGATCAATCCCAACGAACCACGTCCGAACATGTCTTGACCATAGTCCACTGCAATATGGACACCGCTCCCGGTCGTCTTGCCCTCTAGCCAGTCCGAAACAGCGGTGACAGCTTCGTCAAGATAGCCTTTGTAGTAGACCGGCTCGAAAATTCGATCTCTGAGCTGGATCGTTGTTGCTTCGCCAAGGCTGCCGAAGAGTGCGAAGTCTTGGGATGAAATGGCAGCGAAGATCGGGCGTGCTTTGTGATCCCAGGAGAGTTCCTGGTAGTCCGTGAAATAGTCAACGTTTTTCTTGTCGGTCAAAACAATAACGTCGATCCCGGCTTTTGCCATTTCCCGGCGGATGTTGGTCAATCGCTGGCGGAGTTCGTTTTCGGGAACCGGGGGAGCCGGCGCACGGAAGACGGCAGGAATGTCGAGTTGAAGTGCAGTCATCTTTAGATCTCCATGTCATGAGACGGAAAGTCAATGGAACAGGCGAGGCGATCAAACGGAGCTTGAACAACGCCATAGATCGTCAAATTCGCGTCGGTGGTAATCATCTTGTAAATGCGACGCAGCATCGGATATCCGTTCGGAACCCCAAATATCTCGGCCGCGCGATCGGAAGCAGGAAAGGCTTCCACAACGATCTGTGTCTTGACGAGCCGGATGCCGCGGCGCTTCAGCGCGTCGACGATAAAGCTGCTGCCGAACTCGTCGATGATCTCGTCTTCTACGTTCGCCGAGAGGTAGCTGGCGTCATAGAGAAGTGGTGAGCCGTCTGATGAGATGACTTTCCTGACGCAGAGCATTGTATGGTCGGGGGCCGCAAGCGTGGCCATGGACGGATCACCGATCTTTTCCCGCGTCACCGAGATCAAGCTGATGTCGGCCCCATGCAGGGACGACATGCGCATATCGAGTTGACGCAGGATTCGCTGCTGTTTCTTCACGTAGGCGCCCTTGCCGCGAATCGTGACCAGCACGCCAGCGGCCTGCAAGTCACGCAGCGCCCGCTTCACGGTAATCACGCTGACATTGAATTCTTTACTCAACATGGCGGTGGACGGAATCGGCATGTCGCTCGCGTATATGCCATTCCTGACCCGCTTGAGAAGTTCGTCGCGCACTGTCTCGTACAAGGACAAAGTTGTCTCCAGTATTGGTCTGTTTATTCAAGCGGCTTTAGATCGACCTTCCAGTTTCGCTACTCGGGTAAACACGAGTGCACCGTCGAAGATCGTTGCTTGACATGCCTGGTATGCCAAGTATACTCAACGCACCAACAAAAGGAAAGGAGACAGTTATGACGATCCAGGTCTGGAGTAAACGGCTGGCGCTTGTTCTTGCTGCGGCGAGCACGCTGATTGGCGGCAGCATCGCCCAGGCGCAGTCAAGCGATAGCCAGGCGATCCACGGTGGGGAAATCACGGTAGGAATTCACAATCAGGTGCCGTGGGGATACCGAAACGCCGATGGCAGCGTTTCTGGCGTCGGTCCTGACATGATCCGGGCCGTTCTCGGTCAGGTGGGTGTCAAGAAAATCAACTTTGTCGTCGTCGACTTCGACGCGCTGATTCCGAGCCTGCTCTCCAAGCGGATAGATGCCGTAGCTTCGGGCTTGGCAATTACCCCGACGCGCTGCAAACAGGTAATTTTCAGCAATCCGGATTTGGCTATCGGCGATGCGCTTCTGGTGAAGAAAGGGAATCCTCTCAATATCCATAGTTATGCGGACGTTGCAAAGAACCCAGCGATTCGGTTTGGCGGCGGACGGGGAAGTTCTGCTGTCGAGCATGCGATCGCTGCCGGAATCCCCAAGGATCGGATTCTTCTGCTTAAAGACGTCGAGTCTTCGGTCGGAGCCATTCTGGCCGGTCGCATTGACGCCGACACCGAATCGGCTTCAACTGTAATCAGTACGCTCAAGGATCCAAACGTCGGCAACCGGCTCGAGCGCGCGACGCCCTTTACCGGGTTGGTAAAGAATGGGCAGCAGGTTGCCAATTACGCGGCAATCGCATTCCGGACGGAGGATTCGAAACTGCGTGACCTGTATAACGCGGGGCTAGCAAAAATGAAGGCCGATGGTTCGATCAAGAAAGTCTTCGAAAAATATGGATTCGGGGAAACCGAGATGGCGCCAACTGACGTAACGGCGAAAGCGGTGTGTGGCGCGGATTATCGATGATCGGGATTTGTCAATCTGAGGAGCGATCGCATGAACTTTCCTGACGTCATTATCGGAATATACAAGGGGTTCGGTATCACCGCGGCCGTCACTCTACTCGGACTCCTGTATGCGGTGCCGTTTGCGCTGGTCGCTGGAATATTGCAGAACTTCGCGACTGGCACTCCGCGCAAAGCAATTACATTCATCATCGAGCTGTGGCGAAGCTCGCCTGTTATTGTGCTGCTCTATGCGTTCTACTATACGCTTCCCGCTTTTGGAATTCATCTTTCCGGGATCACGGTTGGCGCACTCGTGCTCGGACTGAACTCGGGTGCATATAGCAGTCAGTCGGTCCGCGCCGCCTTGCAAGCACTGCCTCGCGGACAATGCGAGGCAGGCTTGGCCTTGGGGTTGAATCGTTTCGAGGTGCTTTGTCTTGTCGAGTTGCCGCAGGCAATCAGAGCCATGATTCCAACGTTCATCAACGATCTTATTCAACTGATCAAGGGAACCGCATTGGTATCTCTTATTACGTTGTCTGACATGACGTTCCGTGCCAAGGAGATCTCGGAGTTGAGCTATAACCCGTTGTTAATTTATTCGAGTCTTTTGTTATCCTATCTGATTCTATGTTATCCAGTGACTATTTTTGGGCGATATCTTGAGACATCGCACGGGAGCCGGCGAGGGCGGTCATGAACTTCGATTTTGATTTTGCGTTGCGAATCGTGCCGCAAGTCCTGGAAGGTGTCGGGAATACGATCCTCGTTGCGATCCTGAGCTTCGTGGGTGCGCTGGCGCTCGGTTTCGTCTGGGAAATGCTGCGCCGTTCCAATGCCGTTGTGCGTCCGATGGTTCAATTCATCATCGATGCGATCAGGTCTACTCCGGCACTTGTTCAGATTTATTTCCTGTTTTTCGTTCTCCCTTCTTACGGAATCGTCTTGCCCGCGTTATTCATCGGTGTATTCGGACTTAGTTTTTACTACTCCGGATATATGGCCGAAGTGTTCAAGGCCGGCATCGACGCCGTTCCGGTTGGCCAGAGCGAGGGTGCGAAAAGCCTCGGGCTCACTTGGTGGGACACCACGGCCTTCGTTATCGCTCCGCAGATGTTGCGAAACGTGGCCGCGCCTCTGGGTGCGTATGCCATTGCGATCCTGAAGTCTACGCCATACCTGGCGGTGATCGCGGTTCCCGAAATGCTAGGCAGCGCAATGGACGTGGCTTCCGAAACCTACCGTTACGCTGAGCCGATGCTTGTTGCTGGTGTGCTCTTTCTGGCACTAGCCCTGATCGCGGTCGTATTGGTCGGAAAGGTCGAGCGCCACCTTGGGATTGGCGCTCCTCAACGATAAGCCGACAGCAGTCTATCAAGACGTTTGAAGTGTTGTGGAGGAAAACATGGTATCCCAAATGTCGCAACCACGCGAACCGGCGGGGTTGCAAGCGAATACGCCCGAGTCGATCGCGGTAGCAATTGAAGGTGTATCGAAGTGGTACGGCGAATTTCAGGTTTTGCGCGACATCAATTTGAATGTGGCGTTCGGCGAGCGGATCGTGGTCTGCGGTCCGTCAGGATCAGGAAAATCGACGCTGATCCGCTGCATCAATCAGCTGGAGACGCACCAGGAAGGCCGGATCGTTGTGGACGGTGTCGAGATGCACGCGAAGATGAAGGGGTTGTCGCACATGCGCCGAGATGTCGGAATGGTATTTCAGCATTTCAATCTGTTCCCTCACTTGAGCGTGATCGACAACTGTACGCTGGCGTTGATCCGTACTGGCCGAGCGTCGCGGGCGGAGGCCAAGGCGATTGCGATGGAAAACCTCAACCGGGTTCGCATACCGGACCAGGCGAAGAAGTATCCGGCACAGCTTTCCGGTGGGCAGCAGCAACGCGTCGCAATTGCTCGTGCGCTCTGCATGAAACCAAAGATCATGCTGTTTGACGAGCCGACGTCAGCGCTCGATCCGGAGATGATCAAAGAAGTACTCGATGTGATGACCGGACTTGCGAACGATGGCATGACGATGATCTGTGTGACTCATGAGATGGGATTCGCTCGTGAAGTTGCTGACCGTATCGTATTTATGGACGGTGGGGAAGTCATCGAATGTGCACCGCCGGATACCTTCTTCCGCAATCCGACGCATATCAGAGCGAAGAAGTTTCTGAGTCAGTTGTTGCACAAATAATGCGAGGTCGCAGCCGACTTCGATAGGAGGGTATCGGCGGCTGCACCAAAACATCGTGAATCGATGAGGAAATTGAGGCCACAAAGAATCCTGCCGGCGTTCGACGGGGCACGAACCTAACGCTGGCATTACGCTCCGAGAGGTTTATACGTTAGGCCCCCAGGTCGTATTGGAAAACGCGCACTCATAGTTGTCGGAGCGAGGAAGCCCGAGTAGTTCGGGCAACGTTGCGGGACCGCGGTTTCAGCCGAGGTTTGCCGCGCAGTGAGGATCGGTGTGGCATTGCAGGATCGATGCGACCGGGGCGATGAAGAATGCGCGGCTCGGGAAACGGGAGAGCACCACCACTTTATGCAAACTAGTTGTTACGTACTACAAATTGATTTTCAATAACTACCACGTTTGGAGACGATGATATGAAGGCGAAATTGCTGGTGGCGTCCGTATTGGCCGGGATCGGAGTGTCCGCCTATGCGCAAAGTACCGTCACGTTGTATGGACTCATCGATGAAGGTTTTGACTTCACGAATAATGCAGCTGGAAGCCGGGCATACGAGCTACAAAGCGGATACGTGCAGGGTAGTCGGTGGGGACTGAAAGGTACGGAGGACCTCGGTGGCCAGCTGAAGGCCGTGTTTCAGATCGAGAGTGGGTTCAACGTGAACAACGGCAAGCTCGGCCAGGGCGGCCTGATGTTTGGACGTCAGGCATACGTGGGGCTGTCAAGTTCGACGTATGGCAAGCTTACTTTTGGTCGCCAGTATGACTCTGTTGTCGACTACTTCTCGTTGACGACAGCAAATGGAACATGGGCAGGTTATCTGCTCTCGCACCCATACGACAACGACAATACGGATGGCACTTTTCGGGTCAACAATACGGCGAAATATACCAGCCCGAATTTCGGTGGCTTCCAATTCGGTGGCACTTACAGCTTCTCAAATGACACCAATTTCGCCAATAATCGTCAGTATAGTCTGGGAGCACAATATGAGACCGGAAGCATCCTGATCGCGGCGTCCTATCTACAGGCCAACAATCCGTCATCAACCGCGACCGGTGCGATCAACAATGGTGGCGATGAAAATTTTGTGGGTGACCGGCTGCGCATCTTTGGTGCTGGTATCAACTACTATATTGGAAGCGCCACTTTCGGCTTCGCATACTCGAACGTGGATGTGAAGAATCCGGTGAACTCCGGGTACGTGGGCGCTATTACGCCTGTCAGTGGTCCGGCTTCGGACCTCCGCTTCCAGAACTTCGAAATCAATGGCAAGTACCAGTTCACGCCAGCGTTCTATGTTGGCGCGATGTACACCTACACGCACGCGACGATGACCACGGCAGCGGGCAGCTTCCATCCGAACTATCAGACGGTCGGGTTGATGGGTGACTACAACATCTCAAAGCGAACAGACGTTTATCTTCAGGGTGCCTATCAGCATGTAGGAGGAGATACGACGGGTTCAGTGCTGGATTTCGCATATGTACCCGGTGCGTACGGTGTTTCCTCGGGCAACAGCCAGCTCGCTTTGCGCCTCGGGCTCCGTCATAAATTCTAGTCGACTCAGCCAAGCACCAAATCGATGAGATCACGCGGGCTCGAAAACCGATGTCTGTTGACCCAATCTCGCCTCAGCGCGACAGGGGAAAAAGGTGTCGAGCTCGCGTCGTCTAGTGCCGGTGTGAAGATATTAACTGTTCAAGGAACGAGTTCGACTCAATCCTATAGTTCGCGATTCGGTTGAGGTACCAGCGGCCGTGTGCGACTGGGCATTTCAGCTTCTGCATTAACTGTCTTCCCGGTCGACTACTTGTCGGCACAAGGGCGTTACCAGTGCCAACGCTAGACGTTGGCTACTGCCACCCTCAAGTCCACTCCTGAGGCGTTTCCTCGCCACTCGGCAACGTGAGGCCAACGGTCGGCAACGGCAACGCTGTCTTGTACCGCACCTGCTTAAGCGCAAAGCTGGAGCGGATGTTCGACACGCCAGGTATTTTCGTGAGCCATTGGACGATGAAGTGCTCAAGGCTTTGCATGTCCGGCACGACGACGCGCAGCAGATAATCGGCGTCGCCTGTCATCAGATAGCACTCCATCACTTCTGGCCGATCCTCGATCTCCTTTTCAAAAACGCGTAACGCGTCTTCTACCTGTTGTTCGAGGCTAACCTGAATGAACACATTGATACGTAACCCGAGCGCGCCGGCGTCGAGTAGGGTCACGTGTTGGCGGAACAGGCCGAGCTTTTCAAGTGCGCGTACGCGATTGAAGCAGGGAGTGGGCGAGAGGTTAACCGCGCGGGCGAGCTCAGCGTTTGTGATACGCGCATTGTCCTGCAACTGCCGCAGGATCGCGATGTCGGTGCGGTCTAACCGGCGGGTCGGGAGTTTTGTTTCGGACGTCATAGTATGGAAATCTCATGTGAGGCATCGTTACCAGAATTTATACCCTATTTGAGCTGAAAACTCCCCCACAAAAGAGACGCACATTTTGTGATGGGATGGATAAGCTCTTCCCATGTCCTCGAATTCGAAATTACGACCCGCACGAGTCTCGAAGCTCACGAATCTCACTGTTTAGCCTGGAGTTGCCATGACCGATTTATCGAGCGGTGTTCAGCCCGTTCTTGCCCTCAATCAAGCCCGCATGGACAACGACCCGCAGGAAACTGCCGAGTGGATCTCCGCACTGGATGGCGTGGTGGAGCATGTCGGGCTCGGACGTGCCCAGTATCTTTTCGACCGCCTGGCCGCGCATGCATTGTCGAGCGGCATCGCAACGGCGCGTGCGAACGTCACGCCCTATGCGAACACCATCCCGGTCGAACAGCAGCCGCCGTTTCCAGGTGACGTCGATACCGAAGAGCGACTCGCCGCTGCACTACGCTGGAATGCGCTCGCGATGGTGGTGCGAGCGAACCGCGCTTACGGCGAACTCGGTGGACATATCGCGAGCTACGCATCGGCAGCGGATCTTTTCGAGGTTGGATTCAACCACTTCTTTCGCGGTGCGAACGATGCTCATGGCGGTGACCTCATCTATTTTCAGCCCCATTCGTCGCCGGGAGTATACGCGCGCGCATTCCTTGAAGGTTTCCTGAGCGAGCAGCATCTGGAGCACTACCGTCGCGAGATCGCGGGTCCGGGTCTGTGTTCCTATCCGCATCCGTGGCTGATGCCTGACTTCTGGCAGTTTCCGACGGGATCGATGGGCATCGGCCCTATCAACTCGATCTACCAGGCGCGCTTCATGCGTTACCTGCAGAACCGTGGGCTGCTCAAAACGGAAGGCCGCAAGGTCTGGGGCTTCTTTGGCGACGGCGAGATGGACGAGCCCGAATCGATCGGTGCCTTGTCGCTCGCCGCACGCGAGCGGCTCGACAACCTCGTTTTCGTGATCAACTGCAATCTGCAGCGACTTGACGGCCCCGTGCGAAGTAACGGCCGCATCATTGACGAACTCGAGGCGCAATTCACGGGGGCGGGCTGGAACGTCATCAAGGTCGTGTGGGGTTCTAATTGGGACGGTCTTTTCGCACGCGATCGCACCGGCGCGTTGTTGCGAGCGTTTGCTCATACCGTCGATGGACAGTTTCAGACCTTCTCTGCCAATGACGGCGCCTACAACCGCGAACGCTTCTTCGGACAGAACGAGGAACTGGCTGCGCTTGCCGCGCATCTGAGCAACGACGATATTGACCGCCTGCGCCGCGGTGGCCATGACGTACGCAAGCTGTATGCGGCGTACAACAGGGCACTGAAACATGCAGGGCAGCCCACGGTGATTCTCGCGAAGACAATGAAGGGCTTCGGCATGGGCTCGATCGGCCAGGGCCGGATGACCACGCATCAACAGAAGAAGCTCGACGTCGAACAACTGAAAGCGTTTCGCGACCGGTTCCGCTTGCCCCTCTCCGACGAAGACGTCGAGCAGCTGCGGTTCTACAGGCCGGCGGACAACAGTCCAGAAATGCGGTACCTGCATGCCCGGCGCGAAGCGCTCGGCGGGTATCTGCCCCGCAGGCGGACAACCGCGTCGCAAATGCTGCCTGTTCCCGCATTGCCGGCGTGGGGGCAATTTGCGCTGGACGCGAACGGCAAGGAGATGTCGACCACGATGGCGCTCGTGCGGATGCTCGGGAGCCTTCTGAAAAACGCGTCGCTCGGCCCTCGCATTGTTCCCGTAGTCGCCGATGAGGCACGCACGTTCGGTATGGCGAATCTGTTCCGGCAGGTTGGGATCTATTCGCCGCTCGGGCAGCTGTACGAGCCCGAAGACATGGGCTCAATGCTGTATTACCGGGAAGATACGGGCGGACAGATACTGGAAGAGGGCATTTCGGAGGCGGGCGCTGTGTCCTCGTGGGTCGCCGCAGCCACTTCATACAGCGTGCACGACCTGCCCATGCTGCCGTTCTACATCTACTACTCGATGTTCGGTTTCCAGCGCATCGGCGATCTCATCTGGGCTGCCGCTGACCAGCGTGCGCGTGGCTTTCTGATCGGTGCAACGGCGGGGAAGACGACACTCGGTGGCGAGGGTTTGCAGCATCAGGACGGCACGAGCCATCTGGCGGCCTCGACGGTACCGAACTGCCGCGCCTACGATCCGGCATTCGCGTACGAGGTGGCCATGATCGTAGACGAAGGCATGCGCGAGATGATTGAACGTCAGCGCGATGTGTTCTATTACCTGACGGTGACGAACGAGAACTACGCACAGCCTTCACTTCCGGATGCACCCATCGAAAGCGTTCGTGATGGTGTGCTCAAGGGCATGTATCCGCTTGACACAACATCGCTCGATCGGGCTGAGGTCCAGTTGCTCGGTTCGGGGGCGATTCTGGGCGAAGTGCAGGCGGCCGCGCGCCTGCTGAAGGAAGACTGGAACATCGAAGCATCGGCATGGAGCGTCACCAGCTTTACCGAGCTGCACCGGGACGGTGTCGCGTCCGAACGCACCGATCGTTTGTTCGACGAGGATCGCGCTGCCGCTCCGTATGTGACGTCTGCGTTGTCTCCCACGCACGGGCCCGTGATCGCGGCGACAGACTATGTGCGCGCCGTTCCCGAACTCATTCGTGCATATGTGCCGCGGCGCTATGTGACGCTTGGCACCGATGGCTTCGGACGCAGTGACACCCGTGCGGCGCTGCGGGCCTTCTTCGAAGTCGACCAACATTCGATCGCGATTGCCGCGCTGAAAGCGCTCGCGGACGACGGTGCAGTAGCGGTCGAGCTCGTCAGGCGTGCCGTTGATCGCTATGGCAAGCATGACGCGAACCGGGCCGCGCCGTGGCAACGGTGACGGGCAGGCACTACCGGAGCTAATAATGAAGATTGCGGGTGCTGAGATCCAACAGGTTGCGAAAGCCGGCGCTCCGGATACTTCGGGCAGGGACGGCGATGCATCGGGAGCACAGATTGTCCTGTCCGTCCTGCGCGGGGAGGGTGTTGAGACGGTTTGGGGGTATCCAGGCGGCGCGGTCCTGCCGCTTTACGATGCGCTCCACGAATCCATCGATGTTACCCATTTGCTGGTTCGCCATGAACAGGCCGCCGTCCACGCGGCGGATGGTTTCGCGCGCGCGACGGGAAAGGTCGGCGTAGCGCTGGTGACATCGGGGCCGGGTGTGACGAACGCGGTGACAGGCATTGCGACTGCCTATTTCGATTCCATTCCGATGGTGGTGATCTCCGGTAACGTGCCCACACACTCTATCGGAACCGATGCGTTTCAGGAGTGCGATGCTGTCGGAATTACCCGGTCGATCGTCAAGCATAACTTTCTGGTGCTGGATGTCTCTCAACTGGCGAAGACGCTCAAAAGCGCGTTTCATATCGCCCGCACCGGACGCCCCGGGCCTGTGCTGGTGGATATTCCCAAAGACGTGCTTCAGGCGAAGACGCCATTGCGCATACCTGAATCCGTCACGCTGCGATCCTACCGTCCGCGCACGGAACCTCATGCGGGACAGGTGCGGCGGGCCGCCGAGGCGCTCGCGCGCTCGCGCCGGCCATGCATTCTCGTTGGCGGCGGAGCGGTTGCATCGGCTGCCAGCGGGGAGATTGCGGAACTCGTGCGGCGACTCGATGCCCCGGTGACGAACACGTTGATGGCGCTTGGCGCCTTTCCCGCTTCGGATAGGCGGTGCCTCGGAATGCCAGGACTGCATGGAACGTACGAAGCCAACATGGCGATGCAGCATTGCGACGTACTGATTGCGCTCGGTGCGAGATTCGATGACCGGGTCATTGGAAATACCGGGGACTTTCGGTCAGATAGCAGGACGACTATTCATGTTGATATTGATCCCGCGACAATCGACAAGCGGGTGCAGGTTGACATTCCGATCGTGGGAGACGTGAAGACCGCGGCGCGCGCGATACTGAGACAGCTCGAAGCACAACGTATTCATGCTGGGCACCGGAAGGACTGGTGGACACAGATTGAGACTTGGCGTGAGAAGCGCTGCCTCGCCTATGAGCCGGCAGAAGATGTAATCAAGCCTCAGTTCGTCATTCAGCGACTTTGGGAGGCTACCGGAGGCGATGCCTATATCTGTTCGGATGTCGGACAGCACCAGATGTGGGCCGCGCAGCTGTATGGATTCGATAAACCTCGCCGATGGATCAACTCGGGAGGCCTCGGAACCATGGGTGTCGGACTGCCCTATGCGATGGGCGTCAAACGCGCGCTTCCGGACGCGGATGTGGTCACAGTAACCGGAGACGGCTCGATCCAGATGTGTATCCAGGAGTTGTCGACCTGCAGGCAGTACGACCTCGGGGTGAAAATCGTTTCCCTCAACAACGGCTATCTCGGCATGGTAAGGCAGCTGCAGCATGTGACTTATAGCGACCGTTACTCCCACTCGTACATGGACGCGTTGCCTGACTTTGTCGCACTTGCCCGCGCTTATGGGCATGTCGGCTTTCGCATCGATCGACCATGCGATGTCGAGCCCGTGCTGCGCGAAGCACTTGCCATGAAGCAGCGTACGGTATTCATGGACTTTGCCATCGATCCGTCCGAGAACGTCTGGCCTATGGTTCGAGCGGGCGCGGGACTGACGGACATGCTGATGAATTCGCGCGATGTCGACCGGTAGTTCAGCATGGCTAATGTTCAACATAGCCAGGACTTCGGGCAGCCCGGCGCCTGCTGCCTGTTCTGGCATTGACGCATTCGCGAGAAACACTACGCAACGATCGTTGCGCTCGCCTTGGACCGCGATTGGGAGATTACTGAAGTGCGTGTAACAGAGATTAAGGTGCCTGACATCGGCGACTACAAGGGCGTCCCCGTCATCGAGGTACTGGTTGGCCCCGGTGATGTAGTACGGGAGGAGCAATCGCTGGTTACGCTGGAGTCGGACAAGGCCACCATGGACGTGCCCAGTCCTTTTGGTGGCGTCGTTCGGGAAATAAAGCTCAGGGTCGGCGATGCGGTGTCGGAAGGTTCGGTCATCCTGCTCATGGAGCCGCAAGGTGCGGCGGCCGAGGCGGTCACCGGTAAGGTTGACGCGAGCGAGAAGACCGGGCGTCGAGATGGCTCACCCATTGTTGATGAGGAGCGCAGTCCGGCAGGTCATCCATCCGCGCCTGCGCCAGCGGCCGTGATCCCGGAGAAGGAGGTTGGGCTGAGCGGATCAAGCCATGCTTCGCCGTCGGTGCGTAAACTGGCGCGCGACCTCGGCATGGACATCACGCGAGTTCAGGGCACCGGGCCGAAGGGCCGCATCAGCCAGGACGACGTCACCGCGTTCGTGAAGGGCGTGATGACGGGCGCGCTCGCTGCGCCGGCTGGCGCTGCCGCTGGAGTAGCCCCAGCGGCAGCGAGCGGTACGGGCCTGAACCTGCTGCCGTGGCCGAAGGTCGATTTCACGAAGTTCGGCCCGATCGATACGCATCCGCTGTCGCGCATCAAGAAGATTTCCGGCGCGAACCTGCACCGCAACTGGGTCATGATCCCGCACGTCACGAACAACGACGAAGCGGACATCACCGACCTCGAAGCGCTGCGCGTGCAGCTGAACAAGGAAAACGAGAAGGCGGGCGTGAAGTTCACGATGCTCGCGTTCGTCATCAAGGCCTGCGTCGCGGCGCTCAAGAAGTTCCCGGCGTTCAATGCGAGCCTCGACGGCGACAACCTCGTCTTCAAGCAGTACTACCACATCGGTTTTGCCGCCGACACGCCGAACGGCCTCGTCGTTCCGGTGATCCGCGACGCGGACAAGAAGGGTCTCGTCGACATCGCGAAGGAAATGGCCGAGCTCTCGAAGCTCGCGCGCGACGGCAAGCTCAAGCCGGACCAGATGCAAGGCGGCTGCTTCTCGATCTCGTCGCTCGGCGGCATCGGCGGTACGCATTTCACGCCGATCATCAACGCACCGGAAGTGGCGATCCTCGGCCTGTCGAAGAGCGCGATGAAGCCGGTGTGGGATGGCAGGCAGTTTGTGCCTCGCCTCATGCTGCCCCTGTCGGTTTCATGGGATCATCGCGTCATTGATGGCGCAGAAGCTGGCCGCTTCAATGCCTATCTCGTCACGATTCTGGCCGACTATCGACGGGTATCGCTTTGATCCGCGACGAGCTCCGGTACAACCGCAGGGAAGAAATCAATCCATGACGCTTATCGATGTAAAAGTGCCGGATATCGGCGACTTCAGGGACATTGAGGTCATTGAAGTCAACATCAAGACCGGTGATGTGATCGAGAAGGAGCAGACGCTGCTCTCGCTCGAGTCGGACAAGGCCACGATGGAAGTGCCCAGCGACGTCGCGGGCACGGTGAAGGAAGTGAAGATCAAGGCTGGCGACAAGGCTTCGCAGGGCACGGTGATCGCTCTGGTCGAGGCTTCAGAAGGCGCAGCGGCGCCGGCTCCGAAGGCTGAAGCGCCGAAGGCAGCAGCGCCGGCGCCGCAAGCCGGCAGCTTCAGCGGCAGCGCCGATGTCGAATGCGACATGCTCGTGCTCGGCGCGGGCCCCGGCGGCTACTCGGCGGCGTTCCGCTCCGCCGACCTCGGCATGAAGACCGTGCTGGTCGAGCGTTATTCGACGCTTGGCGGCGTGTGCCTGAACGTGGGCTGCATCCCGTCGAAGGCGCTGCTGCACACGGCGCTCGTGATCGACGAAGCCGAAGCGCTCGGCTCGCACGGCATCACGTTCGGCAAGCCGCAGATCGACCTGGACAAGTTGCGCGACTTCAAGTCGGGCGTCGTCAAGAAGCTGACGGGCGGCCTCGCCGGCATGGCGAAGGCGCGCAAGGTCGAAGTCGTGACGGGCGTGGGCGCGTTCCTCGATCCGAACCACATGGAAGTGGTGGGCGAGAACGGCAAGAAGATCGTCAAGTTCAAGCAGGCGATCATCGCTGCGGGTTCGCAGGCCGTGAAACTGCCGTTCATGCCGGAAGATCCGCGCGTGGTCGATTCGACCGGCGCGCTGGAACTGCGTCAGATTCCGCAGAAGATGCTGGTGATCGGCGGCGGCATCATCGGTCTGGAAATGGCCACCGTCTACGCGACGCTCGGCGCGCAGATCGACGTCGTGGAAATGCTCGACGGCCTGATGGCCGGTGCGGACCGCGACCTCGTGAAGGTCTGGGAGAAGTACAACGCGAAGCGCTTCGCGAACGTCATGCTCAAGACCAGGACCACGAAGGCCGAGGCGAAGGACGACGGCATCTATGTGTCGTTCGAGGGCGAAAAGGCGCCGGCCGAGCCGCAACGCTACGACCTCGTGCTGGTCGCCGTGGGCCGCTCGCCCAACGGCAAGAAGATCGGCGCGGACAAGGCGGGCATAGCGGTGACGGATCGCGGCTTCATCGAAGTCGACAAGCAGATGCGCACCAACGTCCCGCACATCTTCGCGATCGGGGATGTGGTCGGCCAGCCGATGCTCGCGCACAAGGCCGTGCATGAAGGCCACGTGGCGGCGGAAGCGGCGCACGGCGAGAAGGCGTACTTCGACGCGCTGCAGATTCCTTCGGTGGCTTACACCGATCCGGAAGTGGCGTGGGCCGGCAAGACCGAAGACCAGTGCAAGGCCGAAGGCATCAAGTACGGCAAGGCGGTGTTCCCGTGGGCCGCTTCGGGCCGCGCGATCGCCAACGGCCGCGACGAGGGCTTCACGAAGCTGATCTTCGACGAAGAGACGCATCGCGTGATCGGCGGCGGCATCGTCGGCCTGAACGCGGGCGACCTCATCAGCGAAGTCTGCCTCGCGGTGGAAATGGGCGCGGATGCGACCGACATCGGCAAGACGATTCACCCGCACCCGACGCTGGGCGAGTCAATCGGCATGGCCGCCGAGCTGTACGAGGGCGTCTGCACCGATGTGCCGCCGAAGCGCGGAAACGCAAGTCCCAAGTAAGTCTAGGTCTTGGTGGCGCTATCAACCGCGTGTTAACGACTGTTGATCTTCAGGGGCGCAGTACCGTCGCCGTCGAAATGATGGAGGAACTTATGGCGATTTCGGGAGTGTCGTTGAGACGTATGGTCCAGGACTGGCTGGCACCCGACCCGAGGAGAGGATTTCGAGTCAGCCATTACGGACGGTACGGGACGTTATGTTTCGCGCGCGAATATTTCGCCGGTGGCCTGACCTTGCCGGGCGCGCTCAAGGCCACCGCCATCCTGTTTGACCGGAAGGACGCCCTGCATGACGTGTTCTTCCGTTCACATTTCGGTGTGACGGTCGGCCGGTACCCGAGGCACTATTTTCCTTCGCCGGTGGCGTTGCTCAATGCGATCCTAGACGATCTCGGCTATGGGCTGGTGCACGCCGTGCCCTTGGCTGATACACCTTCGGTGGCCGCTGCCGGCGAGGCACCCACAGTCCGGCGTCCGTCATGAGCTTCCTCACCGTTTCCTTCGCCAGCCGCAGGCCGTGGCATTCCCACAGCTTCTCGGCAGCCAGCGTCGGTCCAAAATCGGCGTAACGGTCCCGGATAATCGTCAGCGCCCGTCGGGCCAACTCGACATCCAGTCGGCGATTCCCGGGGCGACCGCGCTTGCGCGACGTCAGCCCGGTCGCGCCAGATTCCCGGTACCGGATCACTAGCCGCTCGTGCGCCTCAACCAGGGCAGGAATCGGACATCACTAATGAGCCAGAAGGGGGTGCGGCGGAATTCTTGGACGGGTTTATGTCGTCAGCCCGAGGCTCTCCCGGTATTCAATCGGACTGAGTGCGCCAAGCGAGATCTTGATCCGTTTCTCGTTGTACCAGCGAATGTACGAGTCAACGACCTCGATGAACTGGTCGGTGCTGACGGTCTGCCAGTCCCGCGAGTAAAACAGTTCCGTTTTCAGCCGTCCAAAGAATCCTTCGCACGCTGCGTTATCGGGCGAGCAGCCCTTGCGCGACATTGAGCGAATCAGCCTTGCCTCACGTATCCGGGCAAGCCAGCCTGGCCAGCGATAGTGCGCACCGCGATCTGAATGGACAACAGGTCGGCTGTCGCTGCTGCCGATTGCTTCGATGGCGGCATCGAGCATCGTGTTTACGAGTTCGGCGTCTGGTCGCGTACCGATCGACCAGCTGATCACAAGCCCATCGAAGCAATCAATAACTGGCGACAGATAGACTTTGCCAGCAGGAATCTGGAACTCGGTGATGTCTGTGAGCCACTTTTCATTCGGTGCTGCGGCACGGAAATCCCGGTTGATAAGGTTCTCTGGAGCCGGACCTATTTCTCCAGCGTAGGAGCCGTATCGACGTCGCCTCGTTGTGGCCGCGCTTAGCTGCTCCTGCTTCATCAAGCGCCGAACGACCTTCTCCGAGATGAAGACTTTCTGCCTGCCAAGTGCCGCCCGCACCCGGCGATATCCGTAGCAGCGGTGGTTCAATTCAAAGATATCTGCGATGGCACTGCGTACACCCGCATACTTGTCGGCAGCCTGTATCCGCGCCCGGTGATAGAAGTAGGAGCTACGGGCGAGCCCCAATTCAGCCAAAAGCTCCGGCAGCGTGTAAGTCTGTTTCAGGGCATCAACCAGCGCCGTCTTCTCCCGATTCGTCAGGAGTTGCGGGTTGACGCCCTGGCCTTTTTTTAATATTTCATTGGCCTTCTTCAGAATGTCGTGTTCAATCTGGAGCTTCCGGATGTCTCGTCGGAGTGATTCGACTTGCTGCTCCAGCGTCGCTTTCTCGGAGCTCTGCGGCGGATCGTTGCGGCGTGTCATGGCTGAAGCAGCCTCCTGACCGAGTAACCGATCTCTCCAGTTGTACAACGTTGGCCGGCTCACGCCAATCCTTTTAGCAACTTCCTCCGCGCTTTCTCGTCGAGTGCACAGATCGATGACCGCTGTCTGCCTGAGCTCCGGTGCATACCGAATACCCGAAGCCTTCCCGAGAACGCGCTTCTTTCGCTCAGGATGCAGCTCGTCGAGCCAGGCGACGAGCGTCCCGCGTCCCGGATATCCCAAGGCCTTTGTCGTTACTGCCAGACACTGGCCATGGCTCATATAGTGGTCTGTAGCCGCTTTTTTTTGTTCCGCCGAATAGCGCGGCCTCAAGCAGATACGTTCCTTCGGCAAATCCAGACATCGCTCGTACGTGTGATACCAACGTTCGAGCGATTTCGTTGTGGGATAGCCTAACTGACGAACCGTCGCGGTGAGGCGCTTTCCAAGCTTCAAGTAGAGTTTGACCGCTCGGATGCGTTCTTCGTATGAATACATGGACCAGCTCCTAATAGTCCAAGAATTCCGCCGCACCCCCAAAGCGGACACTACAACTTAGCCCGTACAACATATGTCAAAGCCATTTTCAGATGTCCGCTTCCCGGCCAAGTTCAAGTGTCCGCTTTTGCGGGGTTCAGGTTTTGTCTTTCACGGGTTGCAGCTCACGCAGTGTCGAAGATCGGATCATGAACGGGCAGGGCATTCGCCCCTGTTCCATTAACGCCTGCTGATCGATGACCTGGTTTGCGCTGGGCCTGCGAAGGCTGCTTTTGCCCGGCCAGGTCGACGATCACCTGCTCGATGTCGGCCTGTGTAAATTCGCGTTGCTTCTTCCTGCGCGCGTGGCCTTGCTTGCGCTCCGTTCGGGTCGAGTCCCCACGGTGCGTTCGCGAAGGCGCTTTACCAATCCGTTCGTTATCGCGCTGGGCCTGAATCACCTGCGAGACCTGAAGTACGTGACTTAGCCGCTTGTGCTCAACCACTGCGCCCTGGTCCACCTCGGTCAGCTTGTCGTATTCGCGGTACGGGACCACGCGGCCATCCGCCCGCAGCTCGATGCGTCCGTCCGGATACTCCCAGACCTCGATATACCGATCGATCAGCTTGCGGTTCTCCGGTGTATCGTCCAGCAGGTACAGCACACGGTCGTACTGCACCGTCAGCGACTTCTTGACCTTCCTCGGTTCGCGCCACGTCAGCACCGTATCGAGGCTCTCATCGGCCCGCAGCGGCCGGTGCGCATCGAACTCACTCTTCGGCGGCTTGGCAAAGCGTGCGTTGTAGGCGGCCATAAAGGAGGGCGCATATGCATTGGCTTCGGCCAGCGTACTGATGCCGCGCAGCCGCAGTTCCTTCACCAGGCGGTCCTGCAGCGTCAGATGCGCGCGCTCCACGCGGCCCTTGGCCGAGCTGCTGTTGGCGCAGATCGTGTCGATGTTCAGCTCGTACATCGCGCGACCGAACGGCGTCACGCTGCGTCCGGTACGCTCGGCGCTGGTGTTGCGGAATACGCTGGCCTTGTCGCTGTAGAACGCGCCCGGCTTGCCATAGCTCTCGATGTACGCGCGCGTTGCCTCGAAGTAGCTTCTATGGGGTATTCGAAGTCAAGCCCCCTCGATGACAGTTTTGTTCGCAAGATTCTCCTTTAGGACTCCGCGAGTTATCCACCGCCTGCCGCCGGGTCCCTTCACATGACCAGAACGTCGGCAGGCGGTGGATAACTCGCGTGCGTCAACAAGTAGCTTTCGGTTTTCTTTCCCTTGTGCTCAACACGTGTCAATAGTCTTTGGTTCGGAGCGCTCGATGTCGGGCGTATGCCCGATCTAACTTCTATCCGTGCCGGCACCACGGCCGGTCACCCTATACCGCATGCGCTAACGCGGGCAGCGCTCCGTTCGGACGCGCCCCATCTGAAGGACGATTACCCGTCGGGCAATCCCGCTACTTCACGGGCGCGCAAACCTTGAGACTCGTGCCGTCTGTCGACGCAGATGGTTCAGGTCGCAACCGCACTCCGGTGTGGCTTGAGGGTTGCTCCAATCGGAATCTCACCATGCTCCGTATACCGCCATAGCGCGATCGCGAGACGACGAGCTAGTGCAACAATGCCGATACGTCGGGCACGCTTTCCTGCGCCAGCAAATCGTTTATGGAACCATTGGCTCAGTTGGCTTGCGGGCTGGTGGCGTAGCCAGCACCATGCGAGTTCGACCATGAGCCAGCGACCGCGCCTGTTGCCGGCCTTGCTGATGCCTTGTTCTGTTTCGCTGGTCCCGCTGCTATATGGCGTGGGCGTAAGGCCCAGGCAGGCGGCAAGCTCTCGACGGTTGTGAAACTTGCGCCAGCCAAACAGTTCCTTGAACAGAGTCCATGCACTTCCGGTTCCGACACCCGTCAGGCGAGCTAACGCTGCAATTGAGGGTTGCGCGCCGCTGCGGACTTGCTGTTCCTGATATCCCTCAAGCGTCTTCACTTGGTGGCTCACAACTGAGAGTCGCTCAAATTCACGCTCGATCTCGGCACGCAGGGCGGGGAGCAACTGCTGAGCATGCTCTGCCCACCAACGGGCCCAGTTACGACCGCCTACACGCTCTGTGCGCAGGTTGTGCAGCACGAGAAGCGATCGGATCCGGTTGATGTGAGCGGTGCGCTCGTGTCGCAGGCGCTCGAGTTCACGATGCACGCGTCGTTCATCTTCCTGCTGTGCGCTTGGGACTCGGGCGACTGCCCAGACCCGACGTTCGCCAGCGTAGTAGCGCATCAGCATGGAAAGCAGCTTGTCGGCGTCAAGGCGGTCGGTCTTTGCACGTCGGGAGCGTCGGTTCACCTCGATACTTGCCGAGTCGACGACGAGATTGACAATCCCTTGTACGCCTAGCCAACGGTGCAACCAGAAGCCGTCGCGACCCGCCTCATAGCAGCTCAGCACCAAGGTGTCAGGGTGCAGATGACAGCGAGCTTTGGCTTTCACGATAGCGGTCAGGACGGAAGCGGTGTCGCCGGCCGCTACCGTGCAACGGCTGGGAGCCCGTACGCCATCACCGAGTGACAGCTTCCAGTTCTTTTCGCCCAGTTCAAAGGCGACAAACAGCCTGCAGGTGATCGCGGTGTCCTGCGCGTGCGGGGTTCTCTCGGGTGCGTCCATTTGCGTGCTCCTTCCGGGAAACGGTCCAGATCAACCGTTTTACTCCAGGGGGCTTACGCGGGCTGTCCCTCATAGTATCTGAACGTCGATTCCGTCTGCGTGAAGTGCAGTTCCATCAGCCGGCTCGTCGCATCGTCCACGTACACCAGCAGCGTGCATTGCGGCGCCCGGTCCTCGAACCACGCATGCTCACTGCCGTCGATCTGGATGAGCTCGCCCAGGCACGTACGCCGTGCGCGCGGCTGATAGATCTTCGGCGGCCGCTGCCGGCGCGGAACCCATAGTCCTGCGTCCATCATGAGTTTGCGCAACGTCTCCTTCGCCAGCTGGATGCCGTGGCATTCCCGGAGCTTCTCGCAGGCCAGCGTGGGCCCGAAATCGGCGTAACGCTCACGGACAATCGATAGCGCCCGGTCTGCCGTTACGCGGTCTAGCCGGTTGTTGCTGGGCCGCGAGCGTCGCCGCGACACGAGGCCTTGCGGCCCGTGCTCACGAAACCGGCCAACCAGCCGGCGAATCTGCCGGGTCGTCAGCCCGAGCCGCTGCGCTGCGCGCAGCGGCTTGAGCCGTCCGTCCACCACGTCCTGAATGAGCTTCAATCTGTCCAGCTCGCGCATCGTCATTGTTATCCGTTCTGTTGCCGCCATTAAAGCTCCCAAACACTGGATTCCCAGCGATCTGTTAGCTTACGATCGTCCAAAAAGCGGACATCTGAACTTGGCTAAAAGCGGACACTACAACTTAGCCCGTACAAACAAATGTCAAAGCCATTTTCAGATGTCGGGGTCCCGGCTAAATACAGATGTCGGGGCTGAGGTTGGTTCTGCGGTTGTTTTGCAGTCCTTTATATCTATCTGGAGGGGGTTTTTAGCACCGAGCCTC
>NZ_JBFRCM010000039.1:0-30303 GCF_040965735.1 Paraburkholderia sp. BR10936 | reverse complement strand
GATTTGTAATCATCAGGTGGCGGGTTCGAGTCCTGCAGCCGGCACCATACACAGCAAGGGGTTACGCGATGTTTGCGTAGCCCCTTGCCGTTTCCAAAACACCCTCCGCGTTTCCAAAATTCATCAACGCGAGGGTTTTACGGGGCGCGTGCCGCGCACGTAGCGCGCCGTCATGCCGGGCCCGCTGTGGCCCGCCAAGCGCTGCCCCGCCTCTATTCCCTCGTCGATCGTCTTGTGCGTCACGCCACGCGCGCGAAGGTCGCGGAATTGAAATTTCGCCTTGTCGATACCTGCCTTATCGCGGGCCTTGTCGAACCGTGACCGCAATTGGCCCTTCGTTAGCGGATAGCCCTCTTCGTCACGCAGAAGATAGGGGGAAACGTCGACCTTCGACCCGCGCCATGCGAGCAGGCGGTCTATCAGGTTCGCGAGCTCACCAGTTATCTGGACCGTGACGAAGGCGCCCGTTTTGCGCGTCCTGAAGATGAGATTGCCCTTCACGATGTTTGAGCGCTGCACGCCCAAGATGTCCGCCGGTCGTTGTGCACACAGGTCGGCCAGGTCCATCGCATTGCGCAAGGGCTCGTCGGCCACGGCATGGACGGACGCATATAGCTCGTCGTCGATCAGCACGTCCTGGCGACCGGTTTCTTTTTTTCCACGCACCCCAGCGCATGGGTTTGCGATCGTCATCATGCCCCACAACCGTGCGCAGTTCAGGGCGAGGGAGAGGACTGCTTTGGTTCGATTCGCTGTGACGATGCCGCGCTTCTCCGCGGTGGCTCGCCAAATACTCGCCACGTCGGCCGGTTTCAGGGTGTCGAGCTCGCGGTCGCCGATGACGCCTGCCAGCCGGGAGAGGAACAGGTCGTACATGCGGCGCGTCGCGGTCGATTTTTGCGGTAGTTCCCTCAGCCGATACTCGCGGTCGAGCATGGCGAACGTGTGCCGTGTGACTTCGGACGTCGGCACCCGTCTGCCTTCCAGCTCAGCCCATCGTTGGAGCGCCACGACGCGATCTGCGCCGAGTGGTTCCAGAAAGCGACGCCCCTCGATTTCACCATGGTCGTAGTAGTAGCGCAGAGCGCCGTTGGCGTTCTTGCGTATGCGGAGGCGCGGGATTGCGCCTGGAGTTTGTGCCCGGCGTCCCATCACACTGCGCCAAGATTGAGCGGTGTGCTTACTGCGGCCCGGGGAGTACGCGCGAGCTTCGAATCGATGATGCCCATCCGTTTATCGTGAAAAGTGCGTGCGACCAACACGCGGCCGTGGACGTCGACCACATGCGGCCATCCCTGTTGCACGAGCCACAGGACTTGACGCATACGAATCGGTGTGCCGGTTAATTCGCGCAATTCTTGGCGGCCGAGATACATGCCGCCGCAGCCGGAATATTGTTGCATGGTCATCTTCATCGCGAAAAGGAGGTACACGCAGCGCAACTCGTGGATTGATGGTTTGCGCGGATATGAACCTTAACTGACTGATTTTTAAAGATTTGTTGTGCCACTAGTTGCCATCATTCACCCATGGCAACCCCCGAAAACTCATGGCCCAAAAAATAGGCAGCGTGCGCGACTGATGGCAAAACAGCCCCGACTCGTGGCACGAGGTATTGGCTGATTCTTTGCCCTTCCTCGTATTCTTTCTTCTTCTTTTTCAATGAATTAGAGAGAGGAAAGAAAGGGGCGTCGCGGGCCAGCGTCGAAAACAGACTCATGGCAAAAGCCGCATGACTCGTGGCAAATCCGGGGTGACTCGTGGCGGCACTCGCTTCAGGAATCAAGGACTTAGGCGCGCCCCGTCCAGAAATCCACGGGTTTTCTGCGCTGCCTGTCGGCTCCCAGCGACGAAACTCGCCTTGTTCTACTGCCGGGTCGATGCCCGGTCGTTGCCATGATGGTTGGAGCTTCATGCGTGGCCTCCCTGTAGGGCGTCGGTCGCCAGGTCCTCGCGTACCGAAACGTGCAGCCCGAACGCAGCGAGACGCCCGAGTGAAACCGGCGTGAGGTACGGGACGCGGCGGGTGTAGATGCGCCGCTCGACTTCCTTCTCGCCGACGACGACGCCCGCGTGCTTGAGCTGCGCCTTAAATACACGATCGGACTTCACCGGCAGACCGTTCCACTTGTCGCGCAGCGCACTGGTGTGGGCGATGTGATCCATCACGTGGCCCGTGCGCAGCAGAAGGCAGAACTCGCCGTCGACCGTGTCGAAGGTAAAAGGGTGCTTGTAGTTGCCGCCGTCGATCTCGGACAGGACGGTTTCCATGATCCAGACCCACGGCTCGCGGTCGGCGCTCGTCTCGGCGATGTGGCCGTTCATCTCGGTCAGCAGGTCGCGGGGGAAATCGCCTTCGCTCGCGTCCATGCCGGCGAACTCGCACAGGTAGCGCCAGGCGAGTGCGACGGCCGCATAGTTGCCGGCCATGCGCTTGGCGCCGTCGTCCTGGCCGCTCGCCCGGCAGTTGGCGAGCGCCTTGCCGAGCAGCGCTGCGTATTGGTCGAGGACGGCGCGCTTGTCGAGGCCAGCGAGGAATTCGAGCCACTGCCGGAGCGGGAAGCGCGGCAGCTCGTCGGGCAACAGCGGGCCACGCTTGCCGGTGAGCGTCGTGCGCACGAGCTTGCCGAGCAGGCTGCGCACAGGCACATCCTCGCCGGCCAGCATCACGGGCGCGCACAACAGGTATTCCGTCATGTCGCTACCGCGGCGCGTCACCGTGTACTGGTAGTTCTCCTGCAGCAGCCCGACCGCCTTGTCGATCACGTCCTGCCGGCGGGCCGACAGCTCTTCCCATCCGACCGGGTGGCTGGTGTGGCTGATGCTGGTGAGCAGCCGGAATTCCGTCTGCAGCGACTGCCCCGAAAACATCGTGAACGCCAGCGAGCGCTCGAGGCGCTTGATGAGCGTGGACTTGCCCGCTCCCTTGTTTGCCTGGATTGTGATGTGCGGCCAGAAGCCGAGCAGGGCCTTCAGGTGGCCGCCGAGTGCCCACACGAGCGGGATGGTGGCCGCGTTCTGTTTGAATGTCGCTTGGTACGCCGTGATGACGCGGCGCGCGTCGCCGATTGGCCCGCTCGGGAACGTCAGGTTGTGATACGGGCACTGCTTGTCGGCCTCGGTGAAGTAGCAGTCCGGGCCTTCGTTCACGATCAGGCGGCCGTCGCGCCATGCGAGCCCGACGAAGTTGGCGGCCTGCCGCGCGCCGAGATCGGCACCGCGCTCAAGGATGTTCACCATGCGCTTGAACGGGGCCGGCGCCCAGATCGGGCCGAACTTGCCCCACTGGTCGACGTTGTGGAGCTGGTCGTCGAGCATCACGCGGCGGATGAGCTGTGCACCGTGTCGCGGGGCCTGCACCGATACCGCGAAATAGACGGTAGGTGCCTGGTCGGCATCGCCCGTCATAGTCGACGTTGCGCTCGCGACGGACACGCGGCTGATGCCGGCGATGCGGAAGCCGCACAGGTCAGTCGTCACCGGGGTCTCGACTCCCGATTCCTCGTTCCGGTCCATCTTCGTGATGTAGCTCGTGAAGTCGGGACGCAGGCGAAAGCGCCAGTACTGCGCGAAATCGTGCGACGGCAGGAAGATGCGCGGCCGGCCTCGGCGTGTCGCATCGCCGGGCATACCGGCGATAAGCCACGGCTCAATCTGTTCGAGTGCTCGCGCCAGTTCGGCGGCGCCGCGCAGCTGCAGATAGTCGTTCACGTCGTTGATGGGGCGACGTGTCTTTTCGCCGTCTGCGAGATCGGCAAGCCACTCGGCCTGGTCGACGAGCACAGCGCTGATGTTGAGCGCTGTGAGCCTTTCATAGAGCGCCCATGCCGCTTCCGGGCCAGGGCGGTGACCGGCGCGCGGGTGGCCGTCCGCGAACGGTTCGTCGTTGTCCAGGCAGACGACGACGTGTCTGCCACGCAGCGACGAGAAGTCGACGGCGTCGACGTTGGCGAGGCCGCGCAGCGCGAGCGACGCGACGCCGGGCATCGCGCAAGTGTCGATCGACAGCGCGTTGATCGCGCTTTCGACGACGACCACGCGCCGGGCCTTGCCAAGCCGGCGGGCGTCGGCAGTCCAGAAGTAGCCGGATTTGTCGCCCTGCGTCTGGGTTTTGACGCCGCCGTTCTGCGCGGGGTCGAGATAGCGCATGTCGACCGCGACGACACGGGCCTCGCCCGGCGCGCGCACGATGAACGCGGCGGCCGGCCCGCCGTGGCCGACCTCGCCGGCGGCGATCTTCGGGCTCGCCCACATGTTGAAGCCGATCGAGCGGGCGGCGATCGCCGCGTCGATCGCTTCGGCCGAGATGCCGCGACTGCCCAGATATTCGCGCACGCGGTCACGTTCGGCGAAACACCGGTCGGCGATGTATTCGACGGTCGATTTCTCGCGGCGCTCGCCCGATTCGGGACGGTCCGCCGGAATGCCGTAGGCGTCGTGCAGGTAGCGCACAGCGTCGGCGACAGTGCTGCCGCGCGCGTGCATCACGAGATCGATACAGGAGCCGCCCACATTGGCGCTGTGGTCGCGCCAGCCCGTTCCGTGCTTCGGGTGATTCACGTAGATCGACAGTGACGGGCTCCTGTCATCGTGCAGCGGCGAATGGTAGAGCGCACGGTCGCCGCCACGGCCGCGCTTGAGGCCGAGGCGGTCTGCAAGGTCGTGCAGGTCAATTCGCTGTTTCAGTTCGTCAATTGTGGCCATCGTTACATGTGTTACAGAGGTTGCTGCTTGGATGTTTCAGCCGGGTTACCGCTTGTCGACGGGCTGAACACGAGGGCATGCAGGGCGCCCGCAGATGCGGGGAACGCAAGGGCAAGCTGGTCGCTTAGCGCGGCGACAAACAGGCCGAGCGTGCATTGACGCTGCAGGCTGCCTGACCGGTTGTCGAACCGAAGCGTTTCGGCGGCTGCCTTTATCGCGGCAAGCAATGCCGCGTCATCCGGCGTGGTGTGAGCGGCGGGTGTCATATGTATTTCTCCCCGAGTAATTCGAGGCGGTTGCGCTCGAACTGGCACGTGGCGAACTGAAAACCGGCACGTGCGATCGTCGCCTCGTCGAGCATCTGCCGAAGGCGGTGGCGATGACGCTCAAGGTTCGTCGTCGCCTGTGTGATCGCGCCGGCTCGCGTCGCACCCATGCCGCTCTGCATTCCCGAGGCGAGGTGAGTGACGACCCACTTCTCAGGATGGCCGTCCGTAAGGTGGCGCTCGGCATGGATACCGAACGTGGCGCCAGCGTTGTTCGGTATGACGACGTGCTCACCTGTGACGGTGCGCAGGCCTGCAGACGTAAGCAGTTCGTATCGAATGACCGGTGTGTTTGTGGCGTTCATTGCTTCACCCCCGAGGCGGAACAGACCAAGCCAGCGTTGTAATCAGTGCGATGAGCGCACAGGCCGCGAGCGCCAGCGACAGCAGCGGCGCATTCCGCAACTTGAGCTGGCGAAGAATGCCCCCGGCGGTGAGAGCCATGCCGGTGAAAGAGAAGCCGAGCATCAGCAACACGCCGATGCTGAAAATGCAGGTTTTCATGATGAGATTGCTCCAGAGACGGTGCGCCGCCGGACAGCGCTGATAGATCAGTCGTCGTCGTTCGCTGCGAGTCGCTTCGCGTCGATCGAATTGCGCATGCGCATCTGCTCGCGGGCCTGCATCGCACGCGCGGCGGATTCGACGACAAGGCGGACGGCGCGGTTGCGCATGGACATTTCGAAGTCGCCGACCATGCGCAGGCGATGCCATGCCGCGCGCAGTTCGAACTCCGTGATGGGCGTGCGCATGCCATCAATGCAGGACGATCGGGTTGAGTACGGGCATACCGGCGTCGGCATCCCATCGGCAGCCGAGCACGTATCCGAGACGGCGCGCGGTGCCGACAAAAACAAATGGGTCGACGTCGGCACTCCAAAGCGTCTGTAGGTAATTGCGACGCTGTTCCAGCGGAAGGCTTGCCGGATCGAACGGCATAACGATTGGCGTAGCGGCAAGTGTGGCCATGCGAATCTCCTTTTTTTGGGCAAAAAAAGTCCCTCGCGCCGCTAAGGCACGATGCGAGGGGAAACAGTGGATGCTGGTTAGAGCGCTAGACGGGCAGCTCGAGTTGTTGCGCGAGGCGTTCGCGCACGTGCGGCGAGAGCGGCAAGTTCAGCGTCAAATTGGGTGTTGCCGATGGCGACAGCGTGCGGGCGAATTCCATGTTCACCACATAGGTGTGACCGCACTCGGGGCTGTTGCATTGGTACGTGACTTCGCGAAAAGTCAGTGACATTTCGCGGCTGCTGCGCGCGGTGGCGCGTGTGCGGCAGTGGGGGCAGCGGTTCAGGATTCGCATGACGACCTCCCTGGGCCGCATTCGCCATAGCCGCGACGGGCGCATTCACAGTGCACACCCACCTCGCCGAGCGTGGCGACGGCGTCGAGGTATTTGCGCGTAACGAGAACGAAGCCGACGGCAGCAACGAGCGTGTCAATTTTGTCGATGACAACTCCTTGCCCGCCGCTCAGGAAGCGGCTGACTTGCGAATCGTCCCAACCGAGTGCGGCTTGCACGTCTTGACGCTTCGGGCCGTGCAGCGCTTGGCGCAGCGATGGTTCAATGAGGGCAGGGCTCCGCATGGTTCAATGCCCTGCAATAGTATTTGAGTGCGCTTGCGCGTCCGAGCCGGTAAATTTGGCTTGGTACCGCTCAACGCCTTCGAGGTAGATCAGGCGCGCAACGCTAGAGGTTGATCTGTTAAGCGACGCGGAGAGTTCTTCGAGCTTGCGGCGCTCATCGGGCATGAGCCGCATGTAAACCGGCTTGCTCGACAGCACGCCTCGCGGTGAGCGAGTGATGGGGGGCTTTTTACGAAGCATGTCGTATACTTCCTGTCATTAACCTTGCACAACTGTAATGCTAGTACCCATTTGGGTACCTGTCAACGAATTTGGTGTCCAAATGGAATCTATTGGCGCGCGATTGCGGGAAGAGCGGCAACGGCTCCGGCTGAGCCAAGTTGAGCTTGCGACGCTGGGCGGCATTGGCAAGCAGGCGCAGCTCCGGTATGAGAAAGATGAGCGCCTGCCGGATGCCGCTTATCTCGCCTCGATCGAAACGGCCGGGGTCGACGTGCTCTATATCGTTACCGGGCGCCACAACACGTCCGACCTTTCCGCCGATGAGTCCGACCTTGTGCGGCGATATCGCGATGCACCTGAGGCCGTTCGTGCTGCTGCGCTTGGTGCACTTGCTGCGGGCACGGTGCCGAGCAAATTCCAGCAGGATTTCAGGGGCGCGAACGTTGGCCAGCAAGTGAGCGGCGACGTAACCGGCGCCTTCACGATCAACATGGGTTCAAGCAAGGCGCGTAAGAAGCAAAACAGCGAAAGCGACTGAGCGAACCACGCAATACGGCAGGACCAGCCGTAGGAGAACAAGAAGTCGATGGTGCAGAAGTTCACCGGGGAGGTCGGGCAGGTTGCCGGCCGAGATGTGAAGTCCAGTAACGCACAAGCCAACGTAAATATCCATCTCCATAGCGGAGAGGAATCGAAGCGATACATTAGCGATCGACAGCGGCGCGCGATTGCGGCGAAGGTCTTCGAGCTCGAAGAGAGGACTGGCGTCGAAAAGCTCATTGTGTATCGGCGTCTGATGACTTGTTTCAAGTTTCAGAGCATGGACGAGTTGCCACGAGACCTGTTTGAACGCGTAATGCGCTATCTCGACGGGTGGCTACGCAATGGAACAGCCGATCAGGCGGCGCCGCCGCCCGCGTTGTCGGAAGGCGGCGAGTCGATTCCAGCCGTCTCTTCGCCGATCGCTCCAGCACATCACCAACCCGGCTTCGCCACTTCGGTGCCGGCCGCCGCGCACTCCCCATTCGCGCCTTTGCCGAAACATACGATGCAAACCTCGTGGCTTCTTTTTTTCCTCGCCCTGATTGCGGCAATGGGCGTATTTGCCGCAGTCGCCTGGGTGGGGCATCGCTCGAGCCATGAGACCCAGCCCCAGACAGTCACCCCGACGCCGCATTGCGAATATGCGGGCACTCGCTACACGATAGGCAGCATCGTTCGGCAGGAAGGTCTCAGGCAGCGTTGCGCGGCGACGGGGAACCACCCAGCCGAATGGCAGCCGCTTGCTTCAGGCGGACGGGACTAGATATCGGATCAGCTCGAGAGCTACGCGGCCGGCGCCCCCCCCCCCGCGTCGAGCAAAGCTTTCTTTGAATTTGCTTTCTATTGTCTTTCGTACAGCTTTCGACGTGGGATAATGCGCGCCGTCCAACTAAGGAGACTGCGCAGTGCAATCCATCATCTTTTGTACGAGCTTCATCAAAGACGAGAAAGCATGGGACGAACGTTATTTGCGGTGGCTGAAGTACTACAACCGTTCGCCCGTTGCAGATGCAATGAAATTCATGATTGATGATGGATCGCCCTTCACGCCCCCTAGTGCGACTATCGAAACCGTCTCTCATACCGATCCGATTCGGTACTCGGCAGGCAGCAACGTTTTAGTTCGATTTCCGAACAATCTAGGCCGGCAAGGTGTGGCGGAGTATCCGGGTTGGTGGAGAAGCTTTTTCCACTCCATCGAAATTGCCCGTGCCGTTGGCGTGCAAAAAATCATCCATATCGAATCAGACGCCTACATCCTGAGCGAGAGATTGTTTGACTTCGTCAACGAGGTCGAATCCGGTTGGCATGTGCTTTGGGCGCAACGCTACGGCATGCCAGAAACGGCGATACAGGTCATTTGTCACGACCAGTTTGACGCCTTCGCCAGCTTCAAGGCGCAGGCAGCGGAAACGCCGGTTTCCGATATCGCGGAAAGAGTCCTGCCGTTCTCCGCTATCGACAAAAGATTCAAGGGCGATCGATACAGCGAATTCAAGCGCAATCGGGGGCCGTTTTTCAAGTCGCGAAAATTCAACGCCATCCCGCTATTTCAGAGCCAATTTTTTTGGGAGCCGATACCCGACGATGCCGACTTTGCAACGCAGGTTGTCATGAGGCAGAAAATCGCGCCGCTCCAGGCGCGTTGGCAACGCGGCCTCGCCGCTTGATGCAGTCAAGCGCCGAGGCCTTCGATTGACAGCATCGGCGCAGTTTCATCACTTGCCCGGCTTCCTGAAGTTTGAGCGATGCCGGGCGCTCGTCGGATCGTCGCGCACTTCTAGGTCGAGTTCGCACGTATAGCCCCCGTCACTCAGCTCGTGCCGCACCTTTTTCACGAGCCATGATTCGTTGTCTATATCGGGCTTGAACCCGTTGAGATAGACGGGCACTTCTGGGTATAGGTCGGGCCGGCCGAGCGCGAGCGTGTAACTCATGGTCGCCTGGCTTCGCTGCGTGCGGTTGAGTTCGGCCGTCGCAGCGGCGCGCGCCTCGGCCTCGGTCGGGTATGTCTCGGGCAAAACCTTCAGGCTGTGATTGTTCTCGCCGCCGACGACGACAGACTTGCGCTTCGCGCGCCCGGTCGCGTGATAGAACGCGCGCACGCCGGCATAGTTCTCGCGTTCTGATACGTGGTAGCGGTGCCGGTCGCCTTCGCGCCGCGTCAGCTCGATCGACGTGAGCGGCTTGCCGCTTACGCTCGTGCCGTGGCCGATCGGCATGAATAGCAGGTGCGAATCCTTCACATTCATCACGGCGTCGTATCGCTTCGCGACGCGCGTGAGAAACGACATATCCGACTCGTGCGTTTGGTCAATGTGCGCGATCACGACTTTCGCGAGCGCATCAGCTACGGCCGCCTTGAGGTTGTGCGCGCCGGCGATCTTGCGCACGATCGCGCCGATCGTCTCGCCGTGCCAGCTCTTTTCCTTTCGCTCGCTCATGGCGTTCGTCATCGAGGCAGATCGCGCCTGTAGGGTGATCGTGTCCGGTGCGCCGGCGTGTTCGACTTCGTTGATCGTAAAAGAGCCCTTGTCGACGAGGCCCGTGTCGGCCCATCCGATCGACACGCGCACGACTTCGCCGCGCTTCGGTATGGCGAGTTTGCCGTCTGAGTCGTCGAGCGTGAGCGTCAGCGTGTCGGCCTCTTCGCCGCGCGACTCGTCGATCGACAGGCTCACAAGGCGCGGCTCGATCTTGCTCGTCAGGTCTTTTCCGTTGAGCGTGATTTGATAGATCGGGGTCGGTTGCTTCATTGCGCCTCGTCCTTCGCCGGCTCGGTTTTCGTTTTCACGAGGCCATCGTCGACGCGCATGAGGCTCAACGTGAATTCGACGCGCCTGGGCGTGCCGTCCTTCTGGTGCAACGATTGCCCTTCGTCGAGGCCTTCGATGATGAATGCGCCGTACACATTGCCGGCGCCGTCGACGAGCGCAAAGGCGTCGCCGTCATCACCCATGCTGCGCAGCTCGGTAAGCGACGACAGCTTGCCGATACCCTGGTCTGGGGCAAACCATCCCGTCATGGTGATCGAGTCGTCGCCCTGGCCGGTGTATTGCCGCGCATCACGGCCGCCGACGCGCGGCGTGTTGCGATGCTTCCAGCTCGTTTTGCGTTGCAGCTCTTGATAGGCGAGGGTGGACAGGCTAAAAACAAACTGCCCGAGGGCCATCATCATTTCGATATCTCCAGTTAATCCGACAGGCGCGAGCTTGCGCGCGATGCCTTTTTGCGCTCGATTTGCTCGATCGCCTGGCGTACCTGATTCGCGATCTCCTTCGGGTCCGAGCCGGTGATGTGGAAAATGTATTGATCGCCGCCGCCCGCCGATGCCACGCCGTCCGCAATTCCGGCCGCCTGGCGCGCTTGCAGGGCCGGCCGGGTGTCAATGGCTACGCCGGGGCCGCCGGCGGCCTGTGCGGCCCCGGTCCCGCCGAACGAGGTCGCCGCGAGCGTCGCGAGGCCGATCGCCGCTTTCGCGATACGCCCTTGCTCGGCTTCCATGCCGATCGCGGCGCCTTGCGAGATGAATCCGCCCAGTTCGCCGAAAACACGCGACGGGCTATGAATGCCGAGCTTTTCCTTGAACCATGTGACGGTATTGCTCGCGACGTTGGTGATCGCTTCTTTCACCGTTCCGAGGCCGTTCGTGATGCCGTTGACGAGGCCTGAAATCAGATTCGAGCCAAACTCCGAAAACTTCGCCGGCATGTCGACGCCGAACCAGCGCAGCACGCCCGCGAATGCCTGATAAAACAGGCCGAGCGGGGACCAGTTGACGATGAGCGCGCCGATACCCGAAAGGCCGCCGGCGAACGCCTGTTGAATGTCGCCCCACAGTCCGGCGAAAAATGCCTTGATCGGCTCCCAGTATCGATAGATCAGATACGCGCCGACAGCGATCGCCGTGATCGCGAGGCCGATCGGGTTCATCAGCATCGCGCGGCCGGCGAGCATGGCAGAGCGGCCGAGGAATCGCCACGCGCCCGCCTGCATGGCGAGCACGCGCGAAAGGATGCCGCCTTGCATGCCGAGCGCCGTCATGCTGAATTTAACAAGCGCGAGCGGGCCGAGCACGCCGGCCAGCGCGATCGTAAACATGCCGCCGCCGACGAGCATCGCGGCGAGCGCGGCAAGCGTCACGAGCACGACTTGTGCGGCCGTGCTGTGCTCTTTCATGAAACCTGTGACGCTATCGAGCAGGCCGGCCGTGAGCGACAGGCCGGCGTTATAGATCGGCGAAACCTTCTGGCCGATTTCGAGCTTGAGGTCGCGGATTTTCGCGAGCGCTTCGAGTTCGCGGCCTTGCGTCATCTGGCTCGCCTTCTCGGCCCCTTCGTCGATGCCGTCAGCGCCGGCGTTGAGCCGTTCGTTTTTGTGGATTTGATCGCGCTGCATGTACATCGTCGTAAACAGGTTTGCAGCGGTGCGATTCGTGAAAATCGTTGCGATCGTGTCCTTGACTTTGTTCGGGTCGGTGATGCCCTTCGCGGCGAGCGAGGGAAGCAGCACCTTTTCCATCCATTCGAGCGGCGAGTTTTTCAGGATGTCGCTACCCTTGAGCGCTCCCGTCTTGAAGTGGTTGACCTGCCCCATCTTGTTGTACTCAACGCCGTCTTTCGAGATGAGGCCGAGGCCGACCAGCTCGCGCGCGGCCTTGACGGTCGTCTTGCCCTGGTAGACGTTGTTATAGGCCGACATAAGGCCCGTGCCGACAGCGTGCCCGCCCATTTCCTGAATAAGCGGCTCCATCTGGTAGAAAAATGCGTCCTTGCGCATCTGCTTCGCCGCGACGCCGCCGGTTTGAATGAACTGCATCCATTGATCGCCGCCGACTCGGCCGCCGGTCGCGGTAATCACCTTTTGCACCATGTTCGCTTCGTCCTTGAACGTCGCTTCGTCCTTGGTGCCGCCGCGCAGCTCGATCACCTTGAGCATATTCATAAACTTTTCTTCGTTCGCGTGCCCGTCCTCCGCGCCGAACAATGCTTCGTTGGTGAATTTCATTTTTGCGAGCGTCGGCATCACCATTTGCGCATGGTGCTCGTCGGCGAAAATCGTCAGCGAGTCGCGCATGAGCGTGAGGTTATCCGTCGTGCTCGTCCCCATTTGCTTCATCGCCTTCGCATACTTCACGGCGTCGGCCGTCGCGTGATCGCCCAGGCCGAGCGCCTTGATGCGCACGGCTTCGCTTTCGAAGGCCTTCGATTGATCGAGCGTTTCAGACAGGTCGCCGATGATGTGCGAGCCGGCCGCCTTCGCTGCATAGCCGGCGACGGCCATATTCGCCGCGGTGCCTTGCAGCTTGCCCATTTTCGCGCGCGCGCTGGCCATCGCCTTTTCGCGCTGCGTGAGCTGTTCGAGCTTCGACACTTGCCCGTCGATCGTGCCGCTCGTCGCGGCGATGCTCGCGCGCAGCTCGCGTTCATGCTGCGCGAGGTTGCGCGTATTGATGCCAGCGCCGCCGAGCTGCGTGCGCAGCTCGTTAAGGCTCAGGGTTTGCGCGCGGTGCGCGGTCGCGAGTTTCGCCGTCGCGCTTTTCGCCTTCTCAAAGTCGGCGATCATTTGACGGCTCGGCGGGCCGCTCGCGCGCAGGCCGGCGGCTAGTGCCTTGACGTGCGCGTTTGCGTCGGTCAATTCGCGCTTGGTGCGGTTGAGGCCGGCGGCCATTTCGCGGAACCCGGTAACGTCCTTATGCGCCTTCCGGAGTCGCGTGAGTTCGTCGCGCGACTCTTTCAGCGACTTTGCGAGGCCCTTGTTACCCGCCATGATGTTTTTGAGGGGCTTCGTCGCGCCGTCGATCATGTCGAACAGCACGCGCAATTTGAGGTCGCTACCGTTTGCCATCGTGTTCTATTCCGTTCCGCTTCGTGCTCGCGCGCGCTCGCGCCATTCGGCCAATTCCACGAGGGTAAAGTCGTGCATATCGCGAGGTGTCCAGCCCGTGAAAACCGTCGCGATATCGGCCATCGCTTCTTCGACCCTATCGGGTATGCCGTGCTCTACTGAGCACGCTTCGGCAACAAAAAACCGGCGAACACAACCCCCAATTGAACGAGGTCGGCCGGGTCGAGCTGCTGCACGTCGAATTCGGTGAGCGTCGGCGACGAGATGCGCGGCAATACCTTGCCGAGCGCGTCAACATCGAGGTTCACGAGCGCGTTAAGCGACGTGCCGCGCAGCTCGCCGGCGGCCGGCTTGCGCAGCGTGATTTCGGCGATCGACTGCCCGCCGTTGCGCTCGATCGGGTAGTCGAGCGTGACGGTGTTCGGCTTCGGTTGCGTCGCCGGCGCGATGCTGTCCGAGTGGCCGGGGCCGGTGATGCTGTGCGAGTGGCCGGCGTCGTTGATGTGGTGCGAGTGCATTGCGTGTTCGGTCATTTCGTTCTCTGTTGTGTTTCGGTGGTGTGCCCGGTACGTCGACCAGGCACGCGGGGCAGGGCAGCGCCGGCCGGTTACAGGCCGATCGCGTTGCGCAGCTCGGAAAGCAGGTCCGCGCCGTTGACCTTCTCGATCATGTTGATGAGGTCGATTTCGACGAGCGTTTCGCCATTGACGGACAGCTTGTAATAGCTGCACGAGGTCGAAACCTTGAACGAGGTATCGTCGCCGGGTTTCGCGCTTCCGAAGTCGAGTTCCTTGTGACGGCCGCGCACGACGATTTCAACGGCGTCGGGCTTCGCCGTGTCCTCGGCGCGGTATGCGCCGGCAAAGCGCAGTTGCACGCCGTCATGCGTGGTGATGCCGTATTGCGCGATAACCGAACGCATGAGGCCGCCGCACGTCCATTCGAGCGCGATCGCCTCTTGCCCTTGATCGATATCGATCGGACCATTCATGCCGCCGCCCCGATACGCTTCCATCTTTCGAGTCAGCTTCGGGGGCGTGACTTCGGCAACCTGTCCGACGAAATTCTCGCCGTTGTGAAACAGGTTGAACGCCTTGAGCTTTTTTGGCAGTGCCATGTTGTGTTGCTCCTGGTTAGGCCGAGATGCGCGAGGCGAAATCGGCGAGGTAACGGTCGGTGATGCGTTGGCGCAGCATCAGGTTCTCGATCGGCGGCACGGGCGTATAGTCGTAATCGATCGCGAGCTTGCCGGCCTTGAGCGAATCCTTGTCGTTCGCGCTTTCGTCGAACCATGCTTCGCCGCCGATGAGGTAGCCGTAGCGAATCAGCTCGCGGAATTTCGCATTGATGCTCTCGATCATGTCGCGCACGAGCGACGGGTGTAGATCCTTGTCGACATACAGCATGTGCGCCTCGGCCATCGTGTCGGCGAGCACTTGCGCGGTGCGCGTGTAGTTCTCGAACGCGAACAGCGGATCGTCCGAGCAGGTTCGCGACCCCCAAAAACGGTAACCTTTCGAGTTGATGAGCGTCGTCACCTGTTGCTCGTTCAGATAGCCCGCATCGGTCGCCGGGTCTTGCAAGTCCCAGAAAACATCGCGGCTGATACCCGTGACGCCGTTGACGCCGACATTCGAGAGCGTCTTGTGCCAGCCCGTTTCCTCGTCGATCTTGGCGCGCAGGCCCAGCGCGATCGCCGTCGCGTCAACCGTGTCGTATGCGTTCGTGCTCGTGTTCCAGCCCACGAAATCCGGCCACAGGACCATCATTTCGCGTTGGCTGAATTGCTTGCGATACGTGGTCGCCGCTTCCTTCGTTTCGCAGCCATTCGCCGACACATAGGCGAACCCGCGCAGCTTTTGCGCGAGCGTGCCGAATGCCGTCGCGACAGGTTGCGTGTCGAGGCCAGGCGCGCCGAGAATGCGCGGTTTGACGCCGAGGCGCGATTGCGCGGCGAGCAGTGCTTGCATGCCGGTAAAACGGCCGCTCGTGTCGGTCTTGCCGATCACGTTGCTCGTCGTCGCCGCGTCGTCGCTACCCTCTGCGACGCGCACGACGATCGTGACGGGCTTCGTTTGCGCCGAGATAGCGTCGAGCGAGCGCGCGAGCGTGCCCTTGTCGCCGGCCTTGCCGAGTGCCGCTTGTACGTTCGTCACGAGCACGGGCGTATCGAGCGGAAACATATCCTTGTCGGCATCGAGGCCGGTCGCCACGAGGCCGACAACGGCCGTGGATACGGTTTTAATCGGGCGCGTGCCTTCGTTGATCTCTAGAACGCGTACGCCGTGGTGGTAGTCAGTTGCCATGTGCAATCCTCGTTAGGGGCAGTGAAGGGCGGGGTGCAGCTCGCGACGCTTGCGGCGTTACGCGGGATCGGCCGGCGAGGCCTCGGGCGTTTCAGGGGTCGCCGGCTCGGGGAACGGTTGCGGGTCGATCGGCCAATGGACGACAGGCAGCGGGTCGCGCTCGAGAACGGCCGGCAGCTTGCTCGCGTATTCACTCCATACGCGGTATTCGTAGGATTCCCGCGGGGGCAGCGTGCCGGCCGCATAGGCCTCGGCCTTGCCGTCCGTGTATGACTTCGCCTTTGCCATGCGTGCTTCGAATTCGGCCATCACGGGGGCCGTTGCGACTTCGAACGAAATCGGATCGGCCGGCCACGTCACAACATCGGGGAAGCCGTCGCGCTGGATCGCGCGCACAAGGTCGAGCTGATACGTCGACCACGCGCGAAAGTAATAGGCCTCCTCTTGCGTGAGCAGGCCCGCCGCGAGCGCGTCGGATTTGCCGGCGTTCATGTCGCGGGCGCGCGCCATGCGCTTTTCAAACTCCGCCATCGCGGCCGATCGCGCGTTTGCGGCGACCACTTCGGGATTGAGCGCCCATGCGCCATCAATCCAGGCGTATTCGTCCGAGGGGCGGGGCGTGTCGGTCAATCCGGCCTCCGCCGGCGTCGTGCCGGCGGTGAGGATTTCGGCCGGCTCGCCGTTGTCCTGCCGGTAGAGAATCCGGCCGCGCCAGTCGGGCAGCAGCTTCCATGCGCCGTTGAGGTAGAACGGCCATTCGAGCGGGCCGCGTGCCGGCAGTTCGTCGGTCGTGCTGAATGCGGGCACGAGCCAGCGGCCGAGGTTGAGCGGGTCGGAGTCGGCCAGGTGGCTCGAAAGGTATTGGCCGGTCTGGGAGTCGTAGTTATGAATAAGCATGGTTTCGGGCCTTTAGAAAGCGCGGATCATTGCGAGCAGAGCGACGTTTCGCGGCCTTGCTTCGTTGCCGCCGTCCGCGTTGACGGTGATTGCGTGCGAGTGGTTGCCGCCCCCGCCGACGCCGATGTTGTGGCCGTGGGTGCCGTCGCCGTTGAGCCAGATGCCGACTCCGGCGCCGTAGGTCGCGAACGCATTGCCGCCCACGCCGAGGCGGGTGTTACCTCCGCCGGAAAATTCGCCGGTGCCGTTGCCGAGGTACGGACTACGGCCGCTTGATGAAATGTCGATCGCCGGGTGTGAGTGGCCCGGATCGTTGACGCCGTGGCCGTGCCAGCCCTGGGCGTCCGTCCATGCGCTGTGCGCGTGGTCGCCGACCCCGCTCGCGCTCGCGCCGTGGGCGTGACTGGCGTTCTGTCCGGCCTGCCACGAGCCAATGGCTCGGTTGGCATCAGTGCCGCGCCCATCGTCCAGACAGCGCAGGAATTCGCCGCGCAGCTCGGGGATTCGAAATGTCGTCGTGCCGTTGCCCGTCGAGAAGCAGCCGAAATTGTTCGCCGACCATTGCGCCTCGGTGACGATCGCGCCGCTCGCCTGTGCATACGCCCACAGTGCCGGATAGTCGACGCGGTTGAGCAGCGCGCCGTTTAGCTTGAGAAAGCCAGCTCGTGCGATGGTGCGCGCTTCAAAAACGATTTGGCCGACGAGCGCGCTAGTCACGGCAGCGAGAACCCATTCGGTTGTCGCGACTTTCTTCGACGCATCGGCCGCTGGCGGGGTCTGCGCGGTAATCAGGCCGCCCACGTCGAGCGCGCCGCGAAACCCGGCGTTACCCGTGCGCGTGTCGAACCAGTGCGAAAACTCGGATTTCGGCACGCTCATACCGTCGACACTCGGGCCGAGGCCAATACCGAACGACGAGCGCAGGGCGACATTGTTGATCGTGCTCGATGCGTTGTCGCCGTTGCCGGGGGCGAGCGTTGCGCCGCTACCGGGAGCCGACGCGAGGCGGATCGAATCGGTCGTGCTCACGCGGCCGGTGAAATCCGCGCCGGCGAGGTCGGCTTTCGCGTCGAGCCGCGGCTTGAGCGTCGCGGGCGTCACGGCTTTCGCCGCGTCCGCGCCGGCGTTGACTTCGGCTAGCGTCGCGAGCTGGATCACGCCTTGACGTTGCGCCGTCGCCGGCGGATTCGTGAAAGACGCGTCGCCGAAAACGAGCTGCGCGGCATCGATCGTCGCGAACTGCATATCGGCCGACAGCAACAGCAGCGCGTCAGGCGACTTTTCCATGATCGGTGTCGCTTGCCCATAGGCCGCGACGAGCACGCCGTTTTCGAGGTAAAGGCCGAACCCGTACAGCGTGAATTGATCGGCCGTATCGTCTTTTAACGTCACATGGATCGTGTCGGCCGCGACGTTCTCGCCGGCGAATGTCTTGATGCGTTTGCGCTCGCCGGGCAGCGCCTTCATTGCCTTGTCAGCTGCGAAAGGAGCGGTCGCGAGGCCGATTTCGACAACCTTGTGCGCGGTCGTGCCGTCATTGCCTTGAGCGACGAGCGCAGCGCGGCCAATGTCGGTAACGGTGATGAGGGTTCCGGCCATATTCAGGTATCCGAGAAAGAAAGACGGCGATACAAAGCGGGCCGCACGGCCGCCGCGACGCGCTGCACGGTTTGCATCGCAAAGCCCTGCGTAAAGGTGTAATGCGCCCGGACGGGCTTCGTGCGGTCGATTTCCGCGATGATGTCGGCGACAAATTCGGCAGTCGGTGCCTGCCCGTTGCGCGAGCTAACCGTGAGCACGACGTCGAACGTCCCAGACTTGCCGCGTGGCGTTTGCTCGAACCACTCGCGCAGCGCGATGTTTGCGCCGAACGCGGCGACAACTTGCCGAACGGCCGCCGCCGTGCCGTTCTTGCGCGCGATCGGGATCGCCGCCTTTACGCGGGCGCGCTTCGTTTGCTCGGGCCAGTAGTCTTTCCACGCGTCGACGCCGAGGTGCCACGCAAGCCACGGCAGCAGCGGCAGCGGGATCGCGTCAGGGTCCATCAGCACGGCGATCGGCGTCGGAATGTCACTGATTCGCGCGCCGACGCGCGCAAGGTTGCGCTCGGCCGTCGAGGAGTTCGGGGCGAGAAGGTCACTCATTGTTGTAAATGCCTCCATCGATCAGCTCGATCGCCGTGCAATAGGCCGCTTCCAGCTTCGACACGGGTATGTCGTCGGCCGGCTCGGCGAGGATCACCTTTTGCACGCCGGCAGGGCGCGCAGCGGCATAAATGCCGTCTTTCGTGATTTCCATTCCGAGCTTGTGCATTTCGTCGGCGTAGGCCTTGACGCGCTTGTTTGCCTCGGCGAGCGCGACAGTGCGATCGGGGCCGGCGAAGAAAACGAGCGTCGCGCGGATCGCGTATTGCTTGATCGTCGCGCTGCGTGTCGTTACGAGGTCCGTGAGCGGGCGCTTGTCATCGGCCGACAATGCGACGTCTACCTTGTCGAGCAGGTCTTGCGGGGCCGTGCCGTCGCCGATGCGTGACAGGACCGTAACGACGACTTCGCACGGCGCGGGGCTAACCGCAGAGGCATCGAGCACGCGGCCGTCAGCGTTGCGGGCGAGTGAGATATACGCCCCCTCGGGGCCGGCGACGGAAAACCCCTGCGGCGCGAGCTGCGTGCGCGCGCGCAGGTCGGTATCGTCCTCATATACGGCGTCGATATCGTTGGCCGGGTCGGCTTCGACGATCGTTTGCCGCTCGATCTCAAAGAACGCGGCGAGGTGTTCGAGGTCGGTGCCGCGCGCATAGGCCAGCATGACGGCGCGCGCAGCATCGTTGACGCGTTGGCGCAAAACGACTTCGCGATAGGCGTTTTCCTGCAGATGAATGTTCATCGGCTCGGATTCGAGCGCGAGCGCCGCCGCTACATCGGCCTGTTGATCGGCCGGGTAGAGCGATACGAGTTTCGCCTTGCGCTCGGCGAGCAGCTTTTCATAGTCGATCGTTTCGACGATATCCGGCGCCGGCAGGCGCGACAGGTCGATCGGGGTCGCGCTCATGCTGCACCCCCGTTCGTGAGCTGCACGCGCGTCGATACCGGCTCGCCGGTTTCCGTAGTCCAGCCTTCAAGGTCGACGTATTGCACGCCCTGGCCGACTTCGTTCGCCTCGGTCGCGAGCTGTACGCGCGTCAGGCGCAAGCGCGGCTCCCATCGCATGAGCGCCGTCGCGGTCGCGGCGTACAGGCGCACGCGCGTCGTGTCATTGTTCGGCGCGTCGATTAGCTCGGGCAGCTCGGAACCAAAATCACGACGCTTGATGCGCGAGCCGAGGGGCGTCGACAGAATCTTCGTGATCGACTGGCAAAGGTGGGCGAGGCCGGTCGTCGCGCGGCCGGTCGTTGCGTGCATTCCTTTCATTTGATCGGCTCACTCGTCGGGGCGTTCTCGCCCTGTGCTTGGTGTTTGTGTCCCGGCAGACTTACGCCTTGCGATTTCACTTCGCCCGTGAAGTCGGCCGCGCCTTCGATCTTCATCGTCGAGCCGCCGGCCCCGCCCTTGCCGGTCATGCCGGATTCGAACGCGAACGCGCCTTTAACCAGCAGTGCGCCGGTTACGGTCGTATTTTTTGCGTCGATCGTCATTTCCTCGGCTTCGACCGTCGCGGTTTTGGTCTGCACGTTGACCGCGCCCGGTGCCACGATCAGCACGGTCGCGCCGGCCGGCAGGTTGGCGGTGAGAGAGTGGGCGGCCATGTCGTATTCGACGAGCGCGCCGTCGCGGTACTTGCGTACATGCTTCGCCGGGTCGGTGCTCGGCGGGGGGAAATCGTCGGAATAGAACCCGCGCAGTGCTACTCCTTGCGTCGGGTCGCCGCTCGGGCAGAGCAGCATGACCCCTTCGCCGATCGAGGGCGCGAGCCACTCGATCGACTCGCCGGCGAAAGGGCTGAACCATTGAATCCAGTCGGTAGTTAAATCGCCGCTTTCCACACGGCATAGCGCGCCGTCGACGGCCGCGACCGTCCCTTTGCGGATACCGTTCAAAAATCGGCGTGAGGATTCGTTTGCGTTCATGGCCTCCATGTTGCCGAGCACGCACGCGCGAGTCATCACGCGGCGTTTGTTAGCGTGCCGGGTACAAACTTCGGGGGGCGAACGATTATTTTGTGAGGTGCTTGAGCACGAGGTCGCGGATCATGTCGCGATCGGCGTCGGAGAATCCGAGCAGCACGCGGGCCGGGTATTTGTACTTCGGGCCGCCCTTCGCGACGCGATCGCTTTCGCCGTATTGGTGGACGCGTGCCACGCGCGCCACGCGGCCGGCGAACCCGATCACGAGGCCGGCCGCATCAGAATCCGCGCGCATGTAGCGGGCTTGCCGCAGCTTCGCGAACATCGCCGCGCGCTTGATGCGGCCGGCCTTGTCGCGCAGGTGCTTTTTCGGGCGTGGCTTGCGCTTGTCGTACGCGGTGCCGTCCGGGTTGCGTTGCTGCGCGATGCGCGCGCGTTGACTGCGTTGCAGCTCGCGCGCAATCTCGCGCGTCACGGTGCGACGAGCGGCCGGCGCGAGCTGAGAGAGCAGCGCGCCGGCCCACGATTCGAGGGCGCTTAGTTCGTCCATCGCGACGGGTCGACCAATCCTTGCACGTCCCACTCGGGCACGGGTTCGTCGACGTGTGTGATTTTCTGAACGCCGGCGTCGTCGGTCGACACGAGCACGCTTTCGGTGAGCTTGAGCTTGATCGACAGGTCGACGGTCGTTTGCGTCAGTTGATCGGCTTCGAAAGAAATGCCGGCCTTGCGCAGCTCGTCGTTTGTGAGCAGATCGGATTGATTCGCGCGAACCCATTGCAGCAGCGCAGCGAACACGATATCGCCGTCGCCGGCGAAGTCGAGCAGCATCACATTGAGCGTATAGGCGTAGTCGAACGAGGTCGATTGTGCGCCCGTCGCGATGATGTTGCCGGCGTCGATAAACACGAGCAGCTTGTCGGGATCGGTCGCGAGCGCGGGCACGGCTGCCGTGAGCGCGCGGCGCAGGCTGTTCGCCTTATTCATGGCCGGCCTCGTCGGGCAGGGGGAGGCCTCGTGCCTGGCACGCCGCGATCATGTCGACGCGGGCAGCGCATTCGCCCCATGCGGCCTCGGTCACGTCGAGCGCTCGCCGCAGCTCGTCATTCGTGCGCGGGGCCGTCGCCGGCAGCGTGCAGCGCGTGACGGGCGCGCATTGCAGAAAGGTATTCGTCGGCTCCGGTGATCGCGGGGCGCTTGTACAGGCGCACAACATCGTCAGGCAAAGCGCCGTCAGCCCATGCGCGCAGCGTGTCGTTTTCATGCTTCAAGGCCTCAAAGTCGGAGTCGTATTGCGACAGCTCGGCCGCGATGCGTTGGCGCTTCGTTTCGAGCTGGGCGAGGTCGCGGGCGTTGTCGCGCGCCTTGGTCTGTAGGTCGGCGATCGTCGCGTCGCGCCGGTCGACCGCTTCTTGCGCCGTGCGCGCGGCGTCTTGCGCGTCGACCAGCTCGGCGCGCAAGGCCTTCACATAGAACCAGCCGGCGACGAGCGCGAGCACGACGAGCGCGATCGCGCCGAGGCGCACGGCGATCGCGTTCATGCCGCGGCCTTCGTCGGGGCGGCCGGCGTGGTCATGTCCGCATATCGCTCATACGCGCGGGCGAGCTTCACGTCGTACAGGTTGCGCGCGTAATCCGGGCCGTTGTAGCCCTTGGAGAACGCCGCCCACTTCCTACCCTTCAACGCGGAAAGCAAGGCCGTATCGGCCGCGATAAAGCGCACGAACGCGTCGAGGTGATCGCCTTCGCTGCGCTGCATGCGCGCGACAAAATCGTCGACGCTCGAATATTCCAGAGCTTGCCAGTGGTAGCCCATGATTTGAAACGCGCCCCAGCTCGCCGACTCGTGCGCGGCGTCGGCGTCTATGTGCTCGGCGATCGCAAGGCGCGTGAATTCGGCCGCCTTGCCCATGTATCCGCCGGCAGTGGGCGAAACGATGTTCGGATACTTCGCGGCGAGCGCGTCAACATCAAAGCCGCGTGCCTTGAGCCGTTTGTAAAACACATGGCGCTCGAACAGGATCACGGGCCGGCCATCGGGGAGAAAACCTTCGCCGCGTGATTCGACTTCGTTTATGGCGCGGATCGCGGCGATGGGCACGCCGAGCGTGTGGGCCGCTTTCGCGAGGTCAGCGTCGGTCAGGTGTTCCGACATGGCGAAGCCGGCAAGCAGAGCAGCCAACGTCTTGTTGCCGACAACGCCGTCGATTACGAGGCCGCACGCCTTCTGGAATGCCATGACCGCAGATTCGGTTGCATGGTCAAACACGTGCGTTTCCGGGGTCGGAAAGTCCGCGCGAGTGAGGCGTCTTTGCAGCAATGCCACTTCGTCGCCGGTGTCGCCTTTTCTCAGGATCATGTCATGCACTCCGCAGCAGGCGCGCAACGTTGCCACGCGCGCCAAAAATGAAAACAGCGAAAAGAACGGCGCGAGCCGCTTCGAAGTAGCCGACCGTGTTCGCATGCACGGCCAGTTCGATCGCCGAGCCGCCGAGCACGACGAGAAGCAGCCAGGCGACCCATGAAACGTGTTGACGATGCCGCGCGCCGTCGCGGCGATAGGCAAGGATGCGCAGCGCGGCGAGGCTGTACGCGATCAGTGCGATCAGTGCGAGGGGGTTGTGCATGGGTCAGCCCTTTCGAAACAGCGACAACAGGTCGAAAGACTTGATGCGCTCGATCAGTTGCAGGGTCACGGTAATCGCCAGTGCGGCAGCGAAGAAAGCGGCGACGCCGGTGCTCGTGATCGGCGTATGGCTCACCACATCAGGCGCGGCGAGGTAGCCGGCAATCAGCGAAATCACGAGATACGCGAAGCGCTTGCCGATCGACAGGTCTTTCGACGTGACAACGACGAGCGCCGCGCCCGTGAAAGCGCCGATCAGTGCATTGCCGTCGATGCCGGGAAACAGGCTTGCAAAGCCAATGCCGGCCGAGGCAGCGGCAATAGCGGTGGTGCTAGGTTCGGCCATATTGGCGGCTCCGGGTTAGTCGAAAAGGTTGACGAGCTGGACGGTTGATTGATCGTTCGGCGCGTCGGGCAGGTCGACCGCGAGGCCGAGCGGCAGCACGGGGCCGTAATCGGCGAGGCCGGCGTTTAGCTCTAGCGTCGCTTCGACGACGCTTTTCGTGCGGCCGAGGTAGCGGAAACATAGGGCGTCGACCGTATCGCCCTGTTGTGCATAGACGCGCATCAAATCAGCTCGATCGTTGTACGCGCGACGCCGCGCATGTCGTTGATTGCCTGCCGTGCGTTGCGTCGATCGGCGTCGATCGTCGTTTCGACTTCGGCCGCGTCGGCCGCGCCGGATTTCGTGCTATCGAAGTCGCGATATTTTTCGGTGAGGTCCGCACGCGCGAGGAAATAGACCGCGCGCCGGTAACGGGCGAGCTGCACGCTTTCGCCGCCGATTGCGTCGGCCGGCAGCTCGGCGAGTGAGGCGACGCCGGTTGCTTCGAGCTGCGCGCGCCACGCTTGCAGCTCGCGATTTACCTCGTCGATCGCGGCGATCGCGGCATCGCGCAGGCGTGCGGTAGTCACGGTGCCGACGAGACGCACGGCTTCGCGCATGTGCGCGAGGTCGATAGAGGGAAACCATGCGACGTTAGCGACGATCAGCTCGCCGGCCGGCGGGGCCGTTTCAGGCGTGAGGGTCGGGGCTTCGATCGCGTTGAATGTCGTCATGGTTTCAGCTCGGAAAAGGTGGGCGGTGGGCCGGCGTCGGATCGCGTTTCCGTCAGGTGTTGCGATCGTCAGCCGGCGCCGCCCAGGCCGGGGAGGGCTCTTTACGTGCGGCCGGCGGCGGTCTTACTGCGCGCCGGTCGCATTGCGGGCCTTTTCAAGCCGCGCAATGTCCTGTTTCACGCCGGCGCGCTCGTCGAGTTCGAGCGCGCGGCGCAGGTGTTCGAGTGCCGCCGGGAAGTCGCCGGCGCGCTCGGCCGTGTAGCCGATCGCCTTGTGCAGCTTCGCGCGCACCTGGTCGTGCATGTCGTGTGATGCGACGAGCTGCGCGACTTCGGCGAGTTGCGCGCCGTCGACGGCCGGCGAGCCATTTTTCTTGAACGATGAAAGCGAGGCCTCGGCGAACTCCTCAGCGATCGCGGTCGCGAGCGGCCGGTCGTATTGGTCGGGCAGCGTCATCCGGTGTTCGATCGCATACCGGGCGATTTCCAGCGCGCCGGCGTAGTCGCCCACGTCGACGCGCCAGATCATGACGGTCGTCAATACATCGTCCTGTGCGCCCCGCCCGCCGCTCAGTGCGCCAGAGACGTAATCGACATACTCGGGCAGCAGCTCGGCGCGCTTGACGTCGATCTTGCGTTCGATCGACGCGATCGACTTCAGGCGACGGCGATCGGTTGCGAGCTTCGCAAGCATCAGCTCGTAAGCGCTACCGATGAGCGTTTCACCCTGGCCGGCCGAGGCCGCCGCGAGCTGCGCGGATACGCGCTGAAAATGGCGTTGGGCGGGGCTAGTCATTACGCCCCCGTCGCGACGAGTTCGATCTTTTCGGCCATCGCGGCGCGGCCGAGGTCTTCGACGACATACGCATCGTTCGACGATTCGAAGTTCTCGATACGGTCGCGCTTCGCGTTGTCGACGATCGAGCGACGGCGGCCGCCGTCCTGATAGTAGATCGACAGATTGTCGAAACTCGTGACGAGCAGCGCATGAGCCGGGAAGAAAGGCACGGTCACGGCCGGCATGTTGCCGATACGCTTCTGGCTTTGGATCACGTCAGCGGCAAGCGTCTCGGTCGGTGCCTGCACGGTGTTCACGATCGGGAAATACTTGTCATGCAGCAGACCGCGACCGCAGAGCACGACGAGGCCCGTGTCGTCCTGGTGCCACGGGTCAATCATGTTCGCAACCAGATCGAACACAAGCGCGTCGAGGTTCGCATAGTCGCCGCCCTTGCCGACGGCAATCTTGCCGGCCGTCGCGCCGTGATCCATCACGCGTTGCGGTGCCTGTTCGCGCATGCGCTGCAGCCAGCCCTTATTGACGTCCTGCAACAGCGGGTTTTTCGTGCGGTCCGAGGTCTTGGCGCGCGTGACGCCGTTGAAGCCGATCGCGATGCGGTCGAGCGCTTGCCGGCGCACGATCACGTCGCGGATACGGTTCTGGAAGTCGGGAAATTTCGCCCATGCGTCCAGCAGCGCATAGGTCACATGCGAATCGAAGTTCGTTTGCGTGCAGTTGTAGCCGTTTTCGTCGAGGTCGGTCACGTCAACGGTTTCGCGATCCTTCTGAGTGGTGTCGGTCGTGCTCGCGATCGGACCGCCGACGCCGAGGCCGAGCTTTGCGCCCTGTTGCTCGGTCACGCCCATCACGTTGATTCGTTTCAGAAAGTCGCTCGATTCCTGAATGCGGGTCTCGAGCTTTTGTTGCACGCTCGGCGCGACGGCGAATTTTTCCGTCGCTCGTGCGATGCCGTTGAGCTGGGCGATCGCGGCAAGGTAGCCGTCATATGCCAGTCGGGTTTCGTTGCGCATGTGTTGTGTTCTCCGGGGCTATGAAAGGAAGTGACGCCGTTTAGCAGTCGGTCGTAATGGGCGCAGCGCCCACGCCGGTCGCGTGCGGCCGTTGCGGTTGGCCGTTGCCGGTGCTCGAGAGCAGCGTGTGCAGCTCGTCGAACGCTTTGCGATCGGCCTCGCGGGCCGCGCTCAGTTCGGCGACTTGCTTTTCGAGCTTCGCCATCGCCTCGGCTTGCGCCGCGCCGTGCGTCGCGGTCGCCTCGATCGCTTGCGACAGGTCGGCGAAACGCGTCTCGTCGCTCGCTTCCTTCTTCTTCGCTATGCCGAGCAGTTCTTTCACGCGGCCGAACAGGCTCGGCAGCGTCGGCGTATCCGGCGAAGCCTCGGGTTCAAACTCGATCACGGTTTCGTCGGCGACCGTGAAGAGATTCGACGGCGAAACCTTGCGGCCGGCGAACGGCGAGGCGGCCGGGTTTTGAGCTGCGAAAGAAAGTATCTCGGTTCCGAGGCTCGCGGGGCTATCCGTGACAGCCAGGCCGATCAGATACGCCTGTTTCGTGTCAGCGAAAGACGGGTCGATCTCGCACGAGGTGTAAATCTTCTGCTTCGCCTTCGTCAGCGCGACCAGCTCGGCGGTCGGTGCGATTCGCGCATAGAGGCCGAGTTTGCCGGCGAGCGGGCCGCTTTCGTCACGGGTTTCGAGCGCGAGCACGTCGCCGTATGCCTTGAACGGGCCGTCGGGCACGATGCCGCGATAGTGTTCGAGGTTGATGCGCGCCCCGTACAACTCCGGGTTGTAGCTCTTCGCCATCTGCGTAAGCCATTCGCGCGAAATGTTCCGGCCGTCGCTCGTCGCGCCTTCGACGGCAATGCGGAACATCTTGGAGTTCGCGAGCTTCGCCGCGTCGGCCGTCGAGCCGATCGCCATCGCGCCGAGGCCGGCCGCGCCAGCTATGCCGATGTTTTGAGCGTGCAGCAGGGAAAAGAGCGCGTCCACATTGAAAACGGTGCTCACGGCGGCCGTCGCCGCGTGTGCATCCAACGTGAAAGCAAACGCGATCGCCGCAATGGCGAGCGACATGAGCGACTGCTTGCGAGAGTGCATCGTTAGTTCTCCAACGGGTTTGGAAAGGGTTCAACGTGAGTTGATATCTTGCGTTTCCCGTCGCAATGGCTCAACGGTTGACGTTTGTTCGCGCGTTCGGCACTCACAGGCGGGCGTGCTTGCGCGCGCGCGACGCGGGAAACTTGCGGCCATGCTCGAAACAGCCGACATCAAACCCGCACTCGAATCGAATGCCGACCCTCGCCGGATAGCGCGCGCGCTTTACTGGCAGGGTTGGCGCGTCACGTCCATCGCGCGGCATATGGAGCTGAAACGCGCGACGGTAGAGGCATGGAAGCAGCGCGACGAGTGGGACAAGGCAGCGCCGATCGAGCGCATGGAATCGTCACTAGAAACCCGCTTTTGTGCGCTCATTGCCAAGCCGGTTAAAACCGGCAGCGATTACAAGGAAATCGACTTGCTCGGCCGGCAGGTCGAGCGGTTGGCGCGTGTGCGCAAATACGGCGAAACGGGGAAAGAGAGTGTTCTAAACCCGAACATCGAGGCGCGCAACAAAGCGCCACGCAAGGAAAAGGCCGGCCGTAACGAGTTCAGTGACGAGCAGGTTGCGCGACTGCACGAGGCGTTTCTTGATTGCCAGTTCGGCTATCAAAAGGTGTGGTATCGCAACGGCGACAAGCGCACGCGCAACATTCTCAAGTCGCGGCAGATCGGCGCAACGTTCTATTTCGGGCGCGAAGCGCTGGACGATGCCTTGCAGACCGGCCGGAACCAGATTTTTCTATCGGCCAGCAAGGCGCAGGCGCACGTTTTCAAGCAGTACATTTGCCAGTTCGCGCGCGAGGCCGCAGACGTTGAATTGACGGGCGAGCCGATCATCTTGCCGAGCCGCAGGCCCGAGATTCCCGAGGCGATTCTTTACTTCCTCGGCACGAACGCAAAGACGGCGCAGAGCTATCACGGCAACTTCTATTTCGATGAATATTTTTGGGTGAGCGGCTTTCGTGACTTGCAAAAGGTCGCGTCAGGCATGGCGATGCACAAGAAATGGCGTAAGACGTATTTCTCTACGCCGTCGAGCATCAGTCACCCGGCCTATACGTTTTGGAGTGGCGAGCACTTCAACAGAGGCCGCGCAAAGGCCGATCACATTCATCTCGATATCTCGCACAGCGCGCTCGGCCGCGGCCGGTTTTGCGAGGATTTGCAGTGGCGTCAGATCGTCACGGTCGAGGATGCGCTTGCCGGCGGTTGTGACCTGTTCGATATCGACGAGCTGCGCCTTGAATACAGCGCGCAGGATTACGCGAATCTGTTGATGTGTCAGTTTATCGACGATAGCGCGTCGATCTTTCCACTGGCCGAGCTGCAACGTTGCATGGTCGACTCGTGGGAAGCATGGGCCGACGAATTCAGGCCACTCGCGCCGCGCCCTTTCGGTTTCCGGCCGGTATGGGTCGGCTATGACCCCGCGCTTTCCGGCGACTCGGCGGGCCTTGTCGTTGTCGCCCCGCCGGCGGTGCCGGGGGGCAAGTTTCGCGTTCTGCACAAGTGCCAGTTTCGCGGCATGGACTTCGAAGGGCAGGCCGAGGCGATTCGCCAGATCACAAAGCAATTCAACGTCGAATATATGTCGATCGACACGACAGGTATCGGCCAGGGCGTTTACCAGCTCGTTAAGCAGTTCTACCCGAGCGCGGTCGCGCTCAACTACTCGCCCGAAATCAAGGGCCGGCTCGTGCTCAAGGGCTTGTCGGTGATCGGCAAGGGTCGGCTCGAATTCGATGCCGGCTGGACGGACCTCGCGCAATCCTTCATGGCGATTCGAAAGACCATGACGGCGAGCGGCCGAAAGGTCACATACGAGGCGAGCCGCAGCGAGGAAACAGGCCACGCCGATCTAGCCTGGGCGTGCCTGCACGCGCTCGATAACGAGCCGCTAGAGGGCGTGACCGCAAACAATACCGGCTTTATGGAGATCTCATGAGCAAGCGCACGCGCACCTTTCACGCTTCGAGCACGACGCCGGCGGCCCCGTCGACGCCGGCAAGGGCAGAGGCCTTCACGTTCGACGATCCTGTGCCCGTCATGGATCGCGGCGAAATTCTCGATTACGTACAGTCATGGGCGGCCGGCAAGTGGTACGAGCCGCCCGTGTCATGGTCGGCCCTTGCCAAGTCGTTTCGCGCGGGCGTGCATCACAGCTCGGCGATTTACTTCAAGCGCAACGTGATCGCGTCGACGTTCATCCCTCACAAACTGCTATCGCGCGACGAGTTCGGCAAACTCGCGCTCGATTACATGGTGTTCGGGAACACCTACGCCGAGGAAAAGCGCAACCGGCTCGGCGGGTTGCTCGCGATCAAGCGCGCGCCGGCGAAATACATGCGCCGGTCGACGGACCTGCAAGGCTTCTTCCAGATCGACGGCTTTCAGGTCGAACACGAGTTCGCGGCCGGCTCGGTGCATCACTTGATGGAGCCAGACATTAATCAGGAGGTGTACGGCTTGCCCGAGTACCTGGGCGCACTGCACGCGGCATGGCTCAATGAGTCGTCGACACTGTTTCGCCGGCGCTACTACGAAAACGGCTCGCATGCCGGGTTCATTCTCTACATGACGGACGCGGCGCAGAGTCAAAGCGATGTCGACAAGCTGCGCGAGGCGTTGAAAAGCAGCAAGGGACCCGGCAATTTCCGAAACCTGTTCATGTACGCGCCGAACGGAAAGAAAGACGGCATTCAGCTCATTCCCGTGTCAGAGGTCACGGCGAAAGACGAGTTCTTCAATATCAAGAATGTCACGCGCGACGACTTGCTCGCGGCGCATCGTATCCCGCCTCAGCTCATGGGGATCGTGCCGAGCAATACAGGCGGATTCGGCGCGGCCGACAAGGCGGCAGAGGTGTTCGGCCTGAATGAAATCGCGCCCCTGCAACGGCGCTTCGAACAGCTCAACGAATGGATCGGCGAAGAGGTTGTGCAGTTCGCACCGTACTCAGCGGGAGCGTCACGGAACGCGTCGTCATGACGCGACTGCGTGGACTCTCGAGTGATAGGGCATCTGCCGTCGGTGCGCGTAGGCTGTCTGCCCTTGTCACATCGTTGCGAATTTCTGGAAGCTCCGACGACTCCCATCGACCCAGAGTGTGTGGAAACACCAACTTTTTCCGGAGGTGAGCGGTAGGCAATCAGATCGATCGAGTTCGATACGCCGAATTTGCGCTAATCGGACGTCGCGAGTACAACAAAGCCCCTCGGGGCT
>NZ_JBFRCM010000038.1:0-32563 GCF_040965735.1 Paraburkholderia sp. BR10936 | reverse complement strand
GCACGACCACTTCCTCGAGTGGTGTGGCGGCAGCTTCGATCCCGCCGCCTTCGATCTCGTGCTCGCGAATCAGCGGCTCTCAGAGGTCAAGTTCTGATCGTCAAGACGGCCTCGGATTGACGCTTACGTCTGGAACGAAGCGAAGGCTTGCTTCACCCCGACGCCAATATGGCTCACGGATGAAGAAGCCCGGAGCGACTGGTGGGCATATGAGATGTGCGTGTACAGGCTCGACCACACCAAGCGTGACCGCAACCGCATGGTGGCTCCATACGTTGACCCTCCTGCGCCAGATTTGCCTTGGCAGCGTGAACGCAAACTGCGCGCTGAACGCGCCCGATATGGGCTTCCCCCTTTTGTGACCCCGCTCGACGACGAGCTACGGAGATTATGGTGTGGGCATCCCTCGGAGCTTGTGCGCACACTAGCCCTGGAGGTGCAGTGCGGCCGCTATGCTATATCCGAGATTGAGGCCATCGCAGCCGAAGGCTATTGGCGCATGCAAAAGGACTACGTAACCGTCGAGGACGCGAAGAAGTCCTTGGGGCGCCTACGGCGGCGTCTCATGCAGGAGTTGCAGCGAATTGGTCCCATCAAATGGGAGCCGCGTTGACGAGTTTGACGAAATTGATTTTCGACCTCGCAGCGAAACCACAATAACTAGAAGGAAAACGTCGATATGTCTGCCAAGCCTTTAAACGCGGATGTAAAGCTCCAGAGGAAGTTTGCAGGTCTTTGGTGGCGAGCTCGCTCGCTTCCTAACCTAAGCGAATTGAGCGCCGGCGACGTTGCCATCTGGGCGAAAGAGGCGGGACTGAACGTGGTCGCCACGGTCGAACGCAATGTCGGAATATTTCGACCGACACCTGCAGTGGTTCTAACGGCCGAAGGCGGCACAGCGTATTTCCCCAAAATATCGGCTACCGATGACCCGACATGGCTGGCCAACAAGCGCGCGAGTGAGCGCATAGCTGCACTGTGGGCAAAGGTAGAATGGTTTGCTCCTCTGTGGGTCCCTCAGGGGCGCCTCAACGAACTCCTCAGGGACGTCGAGCACCGTTCGAAGGAAGACGCGATACGGCTGTTCGAATATCACACTTCGACCATTTACACCCTACCATTCCAAGCCGTCTGCATCGCACAGCTTATTCCGCAGTCGCGAAGCCTCGCCAACTTTGCGCCTATCGCGCGTGAAGCCTATCTCGCGTTCTATGCTGGCTACAGGGCATCGAGCATCGCAGCGCTCATCCCCGTCATGGAGGGAGCACTGAGGCGTATGTCGGAAAGCCATGAGCAACTCCAGGTGGGACATCAAATTGACCGAATAACGGACCGTGCGTGCGACCTCGCAGAACGGCTACATTTCGATGGAAACTGGGTTCCAGAAGATTACCGAACGAAGGGTTACCTTTACGGGCAAGATGAACGCGTCTTTGTCTTTGAAACCTTTCGCCGCTGGCTAAAAGACTCATTCTTCCGACAAACTGGAGAATATGACGGGATAACGTGGCTCAATCGTCACCTCTTTGCTCACGCGGCATCCACAGAGTGGAGCAACGCAAGCAATTTTTGCCGCCTAGTGGTTGCACTGGCTACGTTGGGAGTCGTGGAGTCTTGGCACGACGAGTCCAACCGCGTTGCGACGCTGTTCCCCGAAATGAACGACGATGGGCGGCTCCTATGGCAACAAGCCCTGCTTCAAGGGCACGCACAAATGGCGCTTAAGCTAGTGGAGCAAAAGAACTACCAAGAGCATGGTCAACTCGTGCCGCCGATGCCGACCGATGACGGGGTTCTGCTACGCAGCGCACATCTCTCAGAGGAATGTATACGCGACTTGGTGCGCCCGCTCCGAGATGCGGGATGGAGCGTTGATGTCGGAGAACCGGATTCACAAGCACTCTACATCAAGGTGGTCGCGAGACACGGTGACACGAAATTGCGCGCCGCGCTACTTTATTCTTGCGCGAGTGATAACTCGCTCTATCGAGAGCTTGCGCAGACCTGCGACGTCATCCTTTATCGTGGGGCGCCGTACAAACAAGGTGCCTACGCTTACGGCATAGATGTGCATGTTGGGCCGGTATCGGCCTGGCAACCACCGCGGGCGCGCAATCTCTAAGCGTATGGATTCGCTGACGCCCTGCTTCTTCCGCTCACGCTTAGCGCTGTGTGTACGACTGCGTAGAGGTCGATGAGCCTGCTCTATTGCGCGTACTCCGTACGGACATCCCTGTCCACCAAGGAGGAAAATTCAGACTGAAATCGGCACGCTGTCCTGTGAACGCCCAAGGGCCCAGTTCAAGCGTCAACAATTCCGGTTGCAGGCGGAGAAAGTCAAGCAACGGAAATCCGAGCACCGGGACCGGCACATCGTAAAAGAAGGAACGTTCTGCCTCTCTGCCGCGCTCATCGCCTTCATAGCTGTTTCAGAGTTCGTCGGCAGCCGACGAAGAAGGAACCTTGCAAGGCCAGTGTCCCGTGACCACCGCGTTCCGGAAGTGAGCACCCAGAGGCGGTGACTGAATCTGGTATGAGAGGTTTCCGATATCAGCGCTATGTCTGGTGAATTGCCGTCCCAGTTCTTTTACGACCTTCTCCGCAAGTTTCTCCTCCATTCGCCATGTAGAGCAGCTGGGCGAACGAGGAGATGCGAACGATGGGGCTAGCCATTCTTCATGATAACGTTTCCTCTTTGTGGCACGTGCTTTCGCGACATGCATCGTTAACGACAAAGAGGTATAGAGCGCCCCGCTACCCCATTCCGAGCACTTCGACAGCGTTCCTGCGATATCACACGCCTTGGAGTGCCGAGCTCAGCATGCGATACCGGCGAAGCACCTCTGCGACAAGGCTGCTCTCCGTGACTTCTTCCTTCAGTAGTCGACGAACGTGAGCCTTCTGGCGGCCGCCCGCCAGCTCCGGGAACTTCTCCAGCATCGCATTGCGCACACGCTCCGCAGTATCCGGCTTCAGGTACGACTCCCGGTAGACGACGCTTACAATGTACAGGTTCTCCGTAGACTGCTCCTGTTCCTCTTCGGAGAGATATTCAGGCGGAATGAAGCGCACCCGAACATAAAACGGCCAATACCAGATATCGTCTTTCTCATTGGTCTGCGCGTACTGCCACCACGCCTGGTCGAACATCTGAATCCAGGAGTCGCTTTCTTCGAACTCAAACTTCACCGCAGCCAGCCGCTCGCTCACCTCCGACCGCACAAACGATAGGTTCTTCAGCTGGGTGAGTCGCGTCACCAGTTCAGGATAGTGCTGCGTGAAGAGCCACAGGTCGCTCGCAGGGTCTCCCACCGTCACGCCCTGTGTCTTGCTCAGTTTCGTTGCACGCGCCTCGGCCAGGGGCTTGAGCAGCGGCCGATACTCGCGCGTGAGCCGGGCGAGAATTGTGTCGACATCCTTTTCAGCTTGCGACTCGTAGTCCGACTGTCGCTGGCAATACGAAATCAGAAGGCTTGCGGTCTGGTTCCCGCGGCGCATCTGCGCCTCCGCGCGGCTCGCTCCGGCCTCAAGCCAGCTGTAGTCCAGATAGACCCAAAACTTATTAAGCTCTCGCAGCTTCAACTGGCGGGACCGGCCTCGGTCCAGCGCAATCAGCCCGACCCGGAAATTCTTGAAGCCTGGATGGCTGGCCACGAGTTGCTGCACTGATTTGCGATACCGATTGAGCTGCTGATTCTCCTGTTGCGCCTTGTACTTGTTCTCGACGACGATGACGAACCGGTTCACCGGGTCCACCAAGAGAAAGTCTAAGTGATTCTCTGCGGAGATGCGGTACTCACGAAGCAGTAGAAGCGAATGGAAGCCTGTCATGCTGATGCGCGCCGGCGTCCAGTGCGCAAAGAATTCGGTGTTGGGGCCATCCTCTGCGTTGCAGCTCGCCCAAGCGGCGGTCAGAAAGTCCTTGAACAAAGCGTCGCCTTGTCCGTGCCCTTCGCGCGGGTTGAGCAGCCACTGCAGCATCTGGGAATGCTGCGTCTCCAGTGGTTCGATGATGTCAAATATGTCGTTGGCCCGTTTCAGCGCTTCGATTGCCAGCCCGAGGTCCGGGTCGCTTACAAAGTTCTGGAAGAGGTCGACATCGTAGGGCGCGGCCGGCGCCGGTCTTTTTCTTGCAGCCATAAATCCCCCCGAATTGGTCGGGTGATTATGCCTGAGTTTGGCGCGCCGGAACGGCTAGGGTAAGTGTGGTCGGCTAACCTGGTGAAGGGTACGCGGCGCCTCACGTCCGTGCCTCCAACTGTCCCGTTGTTCAGCCGCCGCCTGAGCGCAAAGAAGACCCGTCGAGTTCGTCGTTCAGTCGGTGCATGCCGTCTTCGACTTTTCATGTCTAGCTAGGTAGTCTGGCGTGGTCAGGTCGTATGGGTTGACGCTCGCCGCTAGCATCTGCTTGCGCCTATCAGTCCCCGTCGACTCAATTTTCGCATTCTTTGCGTAGAGACTCGTTCGCTATAGATGTCTTTAACTCTTCTCCATCGTGAAGACCTTCTCTAAGACACGCCATCTATTGGAAGGAAGTCCTTTTACAGTTGACGAGGAGGCCACCTTACAGAAAGACTCGCTCGTGACAATGGGTCAGGAATTTACCAGGCAAGCGCCGAGACAATACTGCACTTCTTGGTACCCGGCTTGAGGACCACTTGCTGCTCAATGATTAACGCGTAGATTTTCGATGCTTTAAATAGGCTCGCAAAATTCCGAGGATATTTTCCTTCCCAACAGGGTTCGCACTGTGTACGGAGAACACAAAGTCTTCCGGGATGTATCTGCCCTCGGCATCGAGGTCCATTTCTATCAGTCGCTTTGCAACTACCATGGCTGTGTCGTCACCTCCGAGGTCGTGGTCAAACGATATCTCATATGGACATCCACGCGTCTCGAGGAAGGCAATTGCCTCACTCGACGTTCGAGCAATCGTCCATGACGATGAAGTTGGGTCGCGTAGGTCATCAATGAACAAGCGATAGGGGTATCGTGTCATCTTGGCCAGCGTCTGCGAGCCCGCACGGGTTGACCCGGCAGAACAGGAATGGGGAATGTCGCTACCAGAAAAGCCTGCGGCTGCCTCTCTTTCGCGAGGTGGCACGCGACTATCTGATGGCAACTTAAGCCCGACATCGACCGTATGGATGATGCGAGCTTTGAAATGTCGCGTAGATTCGGCGGGTCCTCTGCGCGAGCAATTGCCCCGACCATGACGGCTTCTGGCTCGATGCGACTTACACCCTGAAAATACCCCAGCATCGTGACGAGGCTAGCGGCAATGGTAGTGCTGTCGATGTCGGGCATCGATACTGCAACCATAAGTACATCGCGGGAAATGACCTCTAGCACTTCGTCCCACTTGAAACTCACTATGTGATTCGCCAGTGCAACCGTAAAAATTGCACCGGCCATCGAAGAAACGGCTGCCGACAGCGTGTCTCGAGAACACACCAAGATTGCGCCACATCCATGCAAGCCGATGGGAACCTCAGAGTCGACGAGCACTGTAACGCAGCCTTTCTGTTGTTCCGCTCCTAACCGACAATCGACAAGAGTATTTGTGAGCCGGATGCTCAGCCCAGCCGTCTTCGGGTCGCAGTGTGTCGTAGACCTCTCCCATCGAACGTGCCCGTCGAACGCCGGCAGTACATCAAGTGGTTCATTCCAAAGGCCGTGTGGGTCAATGAGTAGCGGAGTGTGCAGTGGTTGCACATTCGCAGTCCCGCCCGCAAGAATTGCGTCAATCAAGGTGCGCTCCCGGAGTCTTTTTCATATCTGCCGCAGGCAACTCGGGAAAGTCTGCGGGCGACATCCACGAACCGACATACGCCGCAAATTCTTCGAGCAGCGAAGTTGAATTAAGTCCGCTCGGGGCACCTGGAAACGGTGTGACGACGAGCACACTCTGATGACCATAAGCATAACTGTCTATGTAGACAGACAGCCGACGTCGCGCGGCGCCGCGTCCGATGATAACTTCCTCCTCCTTGCAACCGCCGAATCCGAAAGCGTTTACGAAATCGTCACGGCTCCCGACCCCTGTCGCAACGATGACCCTAGGTTGATGCTCCAGACGAAGACGACGCATGAATTCAAAGCGTCCCCCGTCGCGGCAGAGTGTCCGGTAGTTTTCCTTGTCGGCAAGTGCTGGTTCAGCCCCGTGCACCTTTGCCCACTCGTCACTGACAACCCGCGGAGATGCAAGGGGAAAAAGATTGAGTTTGAATTCCCATCCTTGACGGGTGTACAGATATTCATCGCGGTATCGGCGCCAATCCGGCCCCTTCGCGGCCAACCCTGCCCTCGCCATGACTGCGCTCTGGGTGCCGACGACAATTTTGGCTACGTTCCGCCAGTATGGCCATTTCCGAGATTCCACGGCGTACATCATCCGCCGCTCAGTATCCCAAGCGCCAGGCTCAAGTTCCGGCTGGATGCTGGACAGCGTCTCGGCGTCAGAACCATGCTCAATCCCGCAAATCCACAGTCTCGCCTTCAGATTTCCCCCGTCCATCCCGCTAAAGGATGCGAAATAGCGCGAGAGTTCATTACCGTTAAATGTTCTTGTGTCCACGTTGACTTGCTCGTTGAATTGGTGAAGTTCGTGAGTAGACCTTTCCGAGTTATGCGATTGCGTTGACAGACGACATTCACCGGTAGCAGTAAAATCCGAAGATTCTGCTCCCAAATCAGTCGGCCAGATAGCGCATCCGGTCACTGCCATCGCTTTGAAGTCGAGCGCCGAAGTCACTTGCCCCTTCTTCTGATATTTGCGTTAGCCATTCCGTCCTTTGGCAGCAAGCTTAACTGCGCGACCCGCCACTGGGAGATAGAGCCACTGCTCCTTGACCAACTTGCCCGTACATTTTTCGATAGCGGCCGCATACGCAGACAGCTGCGAGCCATGCTCTTGCACAATCTCCTCATTGCGGCTGCTGCCGCCCGGGTTCGCCTTATGGTCTACAAGTACCCACCCCTCAGGTGTGTCAACCAGCAAATCGATGCGACCCCGCAGTCGCGTTCCGTCGGCTCTGTTAGCTTCGACTGGCACCTCGACACGAATCGTGCTCCTCGGCCAGCGCTGTTGCAGCCACTCAAAGAACGCTTGTAGCTGGGCGATGACGGCGGTCTTGTCGACCGCGTGTGCCATTCCCCACGCGGTGAGGATGCGCTCGACATCAGCGTCTTGCACTTTTCCTGTCACACCAGCGCGTGCGATACAGAGGTGCATTGCGTTTCCGAGTACGTCCATTTCGACGCTAGCGGTGATTGCGATGCGCACGCCGACCGGCTCGGATTTCACGACTTGATATAGACCATCTTCGGCATCGCTCGGTCGATACCAGAGAGGCGGAGCATCGCTAACGGGCGCCGTCACGTACCAGCTACATGTCGACTCATCCTGCGCGGGTGGCACGACAACTTCCGTAGCCTTCCAGGCTCCAGCTTCTCGGAGAATGGTCCGGCCGTCTGGCAGCACGACTGGGCCCGCATGACCGAAGAGCAGGTCACCCGCCTCGACTTCATCAACCCAGTCTCTGTTGACGCTTCGACTCCGCTGGCAAGTCACAACAACGTTTATGTCGCGTGCACGTGTCATGCTGACATAGAGCAGCCGCCTGTTCTCGGCGAGCGCATCCGCCGCCATCCTCTGGCCGATAACGCTTTGCTCGGCATTGATGGTCGACTGCGGCTGCGTCCGCTTGCCCCATGTCTTTGGCCAGAAGTGCACGAAGCGATTTTCCAGTGGGTGCTCTGCATTGAACTCGCCATCGGTACGCGCACGAACACCCCATAGTGCACTTCTCGCTGCCGTTCCGAGGGACGTCAGAATGACGACAGGCCACTCAAGCCCCTTTGCTCCATGGTGTGTCATCACGCTGACGGCATCATCGGCCGTCGCGGCACGGTCGTCGGCCTGGTCGTCAGCAAGTGTGCCAAGCCAAAGCAGCAGCCCGCTAACGGTTGCCGGACGTCTGGCGGCAATGCACTCGTCCTCATAAGCTGCGCCGAGGTCCATCAAGGCTTCCACGTTGGCGATTCGAGTCCTCGCTTGATGGGGAGAACTCGACCATTGGCTTGCAACACGGGCAACGTGTGACTCGGCTTTAGCGAGTCTCAGCGCCTCCCGCGGGGTAAGAGCAGCGAGGCTTGGTCGCAACTTCTCCAGACGGGCAAGTAGCGGATGCGCGCCGTCCCCCTCAGTTTTCCACCGCGAAGGGTTTGCATCTTCCCGCGAGAGATACTCGAGCCGGTCCCCGAGCCATTCCTGCGCAGGAACGCCGTCAGCGAGGGACAAAATAAGCGCCGACGCGACCGTGTCCCCTGCGTCGAGCAAGCGTCGAAGGCACGCAAGAACAAAAATGGCCTCGGGCGTACCAAGAAGTCCGGCTCTCGGGCTCGCGGACGGTACTCCCCATTGCGTAAGTGAAGTTACCGCAAGTTCAACCTGGTCGTTCTTGCGGCAAAGGACCGCTATATCACCCGGTCGAACAGGACGTTCCTGTTGGGTGTGCCTGTCGACGACCTTCAACTCCGATTGAAGCAGTTCGCTGACTGCCTGCCCCAACGCGAGGTAGTCGGACTCGTTGTTTTTGCTTTCGAAATTCCAGTGAAATAGCGCCGGTTGCCCTGCAATGTCATCCCTCGATGGTTGCAGATGCACCTGTTCCGGCTGCAGTTCCGGAAGGAACGCGGAGCCAAATACCGCATTTGTGAGGGAGACCAGCGACGGCGTTGAGCGTCGGGAGGTAGTCAGTGGAGCGCCCAGCTTCCCGCCCCAACCCTCAACAGCCGCAAGAATACCTGCGATGAGCCGGGCATCGGTGCCCCGGAATCCGTAAATGGCCTGCTTCGGGTCTCCAACCCAGACCGAGCGCTTGGCCAGTTTTGCGAGTTCCACGAAAAGCGCGAGCTGCAGCGGGCTGGTGTCCTGGAATTCGTCGACCATCACAAGGTCGAGCTCATCGGCCAACGCTTGGCGGACATCCTCGTTCTTGCGGATAACCTTAAGCAGCAGAACTTCCTGGTCGCCAAAGTCAACTGCACCCATTGCACGCTTGGCTTCGGCATAGGTGTCGAGCGTCATGGCCGCCAGTACGAACACCAGTTCAAGATAGGAGCGCACATCCGCATGGAATCCAGGATGCGATTCGTGCGCCTGTGCGGCTTCCGAAACAGGGGTCATAGCCGCGCGCACTACGGCACCGGCGTTCAGCGTGCAAGCCGCAATCCAGTCTGGCCAGCTCCAGCGCCCCTCCCGAAAGCACCGCTCGAGGCGCTCCAGCTCCTTGTGACCATTCCGGAGGTTCTGCGCGACATTCCCGCCCGCGGCCTCAGTCGTTGCGAGATGCAACGACACGTCCGTCAGTGCCTTCGCCAAGGCGGCAACGAGTTCTCCCGTCGGGTCGCTGCCTACCGAGGGAGTGGGCCAGTTCGCCAGCATCAGGTCGGCATTTCGATGGCCCATTTTTCGCAACTCGTCCGCCGAAATGTCGTTATTGCGAGCGGCGTTCACCACATCCTCAATCTGCGCCGACCATTCCGCATGGTCGATGCCAAACCTGGTGGTGAGCGTTACCAGCTTTTCCCGCCCGGCTTCGTCGAGCGTCTCTGCAAGTGACGTCGCCAGCAGGCGCTTGGCCTGACCTTCACTCAAGACGGTCTGGTCCGGGGATAGACCTATCTCGAAACAGAAGCGCTTCAGCAACTGGCCGCATACGCTATTGACTGTACCGAGCTTTGCCTGGCCGATAGCAGTAGCGAGCCCGATTGCGCCTTTGTTCAAGAGCCATGCGCGCGCGCGCTCACGCAGCTCCGTTGCCGCTTTAACCGTGAATGTCGTCGCGAGTACGGCGTGCGGCCGTGCGTCGCCTGACTCGAGAGCCTCGGCAAGCGTCGACGTGAGCTTGTAGGTCTTGCCACTGCCCGCACCTGCGCTGATGAATTCGATGTTGTTCATTGCTCCCAGCCCCCGAGGAGTACCATATAGTCCTTATCCCACGCATTCGGCCCATTCACTGGCAGTGTGCCCTCAGGTCCGTTGAAATCTTCCCCGCCGCCAACTGGAACGACATCGATGTGGCCTTCAGCCCATTGATTGGCGCGCCAGGACCAACTTGCCCTGGCCTGCTCAATGAGACTTGCGGTTGCAGCCAGAGGAGGCGTCCGAACTTGTGCGGTCGGGATAACGTCGGGGGCACTGACGTACATTGCGCCAGTCTCCAGAATGAAATAACCCAACGCCGCCGGCGCAACGCCGGCTTGCTGCTGGTACAGCAACGAATAGATAGCCAGCTGGAGATGCTGTCCGTCGTGCAGTGCGTCCGCGTAACGCTTGTCGCCGCGCCATTTCATATCCAGCGCTACAGCTTGGCCATCAGCCAGTTCGACCAGGAGGTCGATTTTGCCGATAAGCGACACGTCGCCAAGCTTACCCGCGACAGGCAGCTCGGTATGGACACGGGTAGCCTTCGCTGCGCGCAGATGGCGCACCATCGAACGGATTGCATGCTCGCACACGCTCCTGAATCGTTGCAGACTGACTCCGGCACCGTGCATCAGCAAGATGGCGCCCTCAGTCCGAAGGAGGGAATCAACGTTGTCCCGGAACCATGCAACTGCCTGCTCGTCGGTCCAGCTCAGGCTGTCCGTCTGCTGAAGCAGCTTCTCGAAAACACGATGCGCGAGCGTGCCCAGGAGATTGTTGCCGTCCCGTGCCTCAAGTATCGAGGCCGGGCGCATGCGTGCGATGCGCTTGAACGCGTAGAGTGCGGGTGCGTTGAATAGCTCCGACATGGATGTGTATGACTGGTCCGTCGTCGGTACCGTAATCGGCTCACCGAGTTCGAGCGACTGAGGCGCTGGAGGCAACGCGGTGTGTGTGAGGTTCTCCGCGAGAGTCCCGACAAACGCGTCCGAAACTTGCGCGTCGAGGTTGACGAGGTGCTCCTTCAGGTCTGGCCAAAGTTTCAGCAGCAGTTGCCGAACAGGATGCTCCTCCGCGCCAGGGGGCGGCAGAACCATGACAAACCGCCGCCTCGCGACCAGCAGTGGACGCAGCCACTGCCGGGACAATAGCTCCAGTTCAGTCTGCGGGTCTCGCACCTCGACACCGAGGTCGCGGAGTGTAGCGAGTTCCGACGTCGTCCATTGAAGCGGTAGCGGCAATTGCGGCGTCGATGGCATCCACCAGACAACCTCGTCGGCAGACTCGATGCAGGCCGCAGCGTCCGATTCAGCCCGAAGGCAGCCTACCTGCGCCGGCGCAAAAGGATTTCCTGCACTCACTGGTGTTGCGTGCTCAAGAAGCTGTTCAACCATGCGCGGCACGATGGTGAGCGCTCCCTGGTTTTTCAGTTCAAGCAGGCCGTCCCGAACTGCCGCGCACTGCTCTATCGCAGCGCCGAGCGTCGCGTTCATCGGACCATTGTCCGCGAGCTTTTTGCGCAGGGCATCGGCCAGCTTCTCGACCCGCGCCAGAAGCGCATCGACCGGTGCGCCAGCGTCGCGATTCCAGCGCTCGCCCTCGAGCCAGAAAGCGATGTCCTCGAGTATGGCATCGCCGTTTTCGGTGCTGCGGATTTCCTGCTTCGCTGACTCCCAGGCACCACCTCCTATACCCGGTTGTTCCGCGACAGCCTTCGCGAGGCGGATTCGCGCCTTCCGCTGGAAAGGGCCAATGGAATGAGAAAGAAACTCGACGAGGCGTCCGACATCAACCGGGTCCCAGCACATTTCAAGTGCCAACCCCAACGCCTGCAAGGCAGGACGCAGGCTACTGACGCGGCGAAAGCCACTGCTGGCGCCACCCGTCGCCATCATCGTCGCGTCGACTGAGTCACCGTCAGACTCGCAGACGAGAAGCCGGTCAGCGGGCACTTGTTGGCAATATGCACTGAGCCAATGCTCGGCGGCCTCCCGGGTCGACGCCTGAACAAGCACGACACTGCCATCGGCAATCGGGTTCACGAGGGCACGAAGGTCCGCCTGTGTAACTGCGTCGAGTGCGCTTTTCTGAAGCTCCCGAAGCAATCCCTCACCTTGAGGCTCGGGCTCCCACGTCCTCACGTCAGGGAGGCGGCCAAGGACCTCGCGCCAGGCACGGGGGAAGCTGTCCAGCGGGTCGATGAGCAACACCGATTCGATTGGCGTCCGCCCCGCTTCGAGCGCCGCGAGTATGGCAGCGAGGCGCTCCGCTTGTCCGGATGGGATGTTACCGCTAGCAGACTGCTCGACCTCCGCCATATCGCGCAGCCTTCGGGAACTGCCAGCGGGTGCGGTCCCATCCCATCCCCCGAGACGCCACTCGTCGCGCCAGGAAAGAAGTTTGGCGCTCGTGCCCACGCCATCTGCCTCGAGAGAACGACTGTAGAAGCGGCCCTGCCCGGCTTGCATGCGCAGATGCCCGAGGTAGCTGGTGACGCGCTGCGCCGCGCTCACTTCCGGACGGCTCAGCCCGAGCCAGGTTTCGAGAAGTCCGAGCAGGCCCATTGGTCCAACGACGGGCTGGTCCAGGGTGTCCTGGCTGGAGGGACCCAGTCGGCTGTCGAGGTTCAGTCCAAGAGTGATATGCATTAATGGTCTCGGGTAAGACAGGTCTTGAAGGCAACGCGCGTCATTGCGCCGTCATTCACGTATGGATGCGACTCTCGAGGTTGCGTAGGCCAACAGTTGCAGATTCGGGTTCCACGCATCCGAAAAACTCCGCCGGACGCTGCATGGCGTATCAAACGGTAGGTTACTGATAGATGTTGCTGTCGTTGAGAAGTCATTCGAGAACGTAGTCCATCGCAACTGTACAAGCGGGACATAGCGTACGTATCCGGCCGTCCTTGTGCCCACGCAGTATCGCAGACCGACTACATCGCTCGCACGTTCGTCGACTAAGATGTGTCGCTTCAGCAACCCAGGCATCCACTGGGGCGGTCACGTCACCTCGAAGAAGGAGGCGCAGACTGCCCTGCCTCGCCCAAACCTCAATTATGAGCAGTTCTGAGGTACGTGCCTCGAATTCAAGCTTGCGCGACAGCCCTTCGATTATGCGGTACCAGCCATCGTCGCATTCGAAACGGCACGCTCCCGAGTAACGTGGCTCCAGCAAACGGTAGAGAGCCGAGTAGCTCGCGACGAGCGTCTTCTCGAGTTCTGGGTTCATCGCTGCAGGATTCTCAATGGAAAATTTGCTTTGCTTCGCTATTGATAGCGACCTCGCCATCGTTGCTTTCGCGGCTGGTGGAAGCTACGAGCTTTCACACCAGCGAGAAGACGACTCGAGGGCTTAGGGGAATGTTGGGATGCCTGCAGCGCGCAGTGAGCCGACTAGTCTCCTTCCTGAAACGCCTGATTCTCTGCCTCGAAGTCGAAGCGCGCTCGGACGGAACCGGCGATGGGGATGTTCGTGCTCAAAGTCATGGGTCTCTCCCGGGGGCTAGCGACCATGATGCTGGACAATTGAGACAAAAAGTGTCCCCAATGTTGGGTCGAATCACCGTTGCCGTGAGACCAGGATAGTTCACCTTTGACCAAAGCCCAGAATGACAGTCTCAAGCCTCGACAAAGCGATTCTTCGCATCCCGCAGACAGACAGGTGGCCGGAATCGCAAACGCCCACTTTTCGGTTTCTTCAGTTGTTAAAGCACGGTGCACACTGACTCGACTATTCGAAGCAACTTCGCCGGCACCTCTCCACTGGACCGGGACCTGCCTGCCATGCCGAAGGTATCCGGCGGTCGTCGACCCTGGCAATGCGAATCCAGGCTGCGTGGGCCGAGCCAGGTGGCAAGTTTGGTGAGCGCATCCGAAGCCATGGCATTTCCCGTGCTTCGAAGGTTCGTGGAAGACAAGCTAGTCGATTTGGCGACGGAGGCATCGATGGCGTCGCCAAGGAAGACAGGCTCAGGCTCGACGTTATCTGTCTGCTGGCGAAGCGCTGGAAGAATCCAGTCAGGCGCTCCCATCCCCGCTTTCAATTACAAGAATCCACCGAATTCTCCACCAGCACGCTTTGGCACTGCTTCGCGTCCTCCCGGGACCGATAGAGTCGAAAGCCCTTCATTCGTGCCAGTTTTTCGTACCGCTTGAATATGTGGTCTTTCGGCGTCCAGCCGGTGGGCATCTTTCTGCCCGTAAGTAGCTCACGGTGCTCTTCCGCTGTGATTACAGCCAGATGCCAGTAGCTGTCTAACATCCCCTTGATGTCAGCTACGCCGAATTCGTTGCCAGCTTCCGCCACCTTTCCCTCGCAAAGGGCCTGTATGAGTTCTGTCTTCGGGAGGATATGCTCAAAGCACAAGCGTCTCGCCAAAGGCCTGCATGTGCGCAGGATTTTCAGTGCTTCGTGGCTGTAGTAATCCGCTACCAGATACCGGCGCACACCTGCACCGCCATACTTCTTCCGAACCTTCTCGCTGTTGCCAAAGAGGGGAGCCACGGGCGCATTTTCGATAAAGTAGCTCGAAAGAAACTTGTTCCGAAACTCTCTCATGCCCTTGTAGAGGGCCTCGTTGCCGGCGTTGGCGACAAGGGTGTAGTGCAGGAACCCATGGTATGCCCCAGCCATCTGCTCGTGAAACGCGAGGCGTTCCGAATCAAAATCTGTTTTGTGCATCTCGACTGCATCTACGGTGTCTGCCATCGTGCTCTCCTTGCGAAATCAGAATTTGAAATGGAACTGCCCCATGCATATCTTCAAGACGGATATCGACAGGAATCGACCTTGCCCGGCCATTGCCGCGACGGCAGATACGCAGCCGGGAGTCGGCCTTAGACTGAGGCAGCAAAGTGCTGGATGAAGCCAATCTGAAGGTGTCGCCAACTAACCAACGGCATAAAATGGATGTTCACCGCCAATATGTGCGACGCACTCAGCGAGGCATCCCTGACGCTCTCTCGGGTTCACCCATCCTCGTCGATGTCTAATCTCGTCTGGAGGCCGCGACGGACCCCTGTCGGACACTGAACATCGGCAACCCTCGACATGAAAAAGGCCAGACGGGCCTTTTCATTGTGCATTGGAGGCTACTTCCAGCCGTCGTACTCCGGGTCGGTATCGTTCTCGAGGGACGGCGCGAGCACCGCCCCCTTCCATCGTGGGTGGTTCATGTCGAGCGGTAGCCCGTGGTTCTCGCGCAACCGCTTCGAGTTGTAGACTAGCGCGCACTTTCCTTCGCGCTCAAGCTTCTCAGCGAGCGCCATGTATGCTGCAATGGAGAGCCTTGGCGCCTTCTGGAAAAACTCGGCATCCTCCCAAGGCGAGTCTTCCGTAAACACCTGCCAGTAGTACTTGTAGACACGCCGGTTCTGGTTGAGCGAATAGTCGCCGGAGCAGAAGCTGATTCCGCCAGACGACCGGGCCAGATTTGCTTTTGTTGGTCGAAGCATTTTCTGAACTCCTTACACAAACCGAAGTCGTTCGCCTTCCCAGACCGCATATCCGAGCTCGACCAGCAAGGGGCCTACGTACGATGACACGCGCGTTGTACCGAAGAAGGTCTCCTGGCTCCTGTCTTCCAGGCAAGCCCGAATATCCTGGAGCGAAAGCATCTCCCCGCGATGAGCTGCCACCAGCCTGTCAAGTACACCCCTGTTCATTTTGATGCCGGCCCTTTTGCCGTATCTCAAATGAATCACGTCCGCCGCCGAAAACGTGGCGGAAAATGGTATTTGGTTGATTGTGCTCAGTTGCATTTCCGTACCGGCTTCGGGCCAGTCAATGTCCGGAGCTGCTACGATTCCCGCGATGTCGGCCACGTCTTCTCCTTTGGTTGCATGCCCAATGCCACCCAAACGGGGTGGCTCGTATGTACTGCCCGCACTACGGATTTCGGCCGAAATCCGGCCATCTTGAGTCCTGCCGTTGCGAGAAAAGAGATTCTCCACCGGTAGAGGACAAAACTTGTCCTCTCCTGCCGTACAATCAGCCGCTACGAAAACGCGGCAGGGAGACCATCATGGACCGACACAGCAAAGTGCTGGATGAAGCCATTCTGAAGGTGTTGCCAACTAACCAGCGCGACATAAAATGGATGTCCACCGCCAATGTGCGCGACGCGCTCCTGGACCGTGGCCACGAATTCAAGTACCTCAAGAAGCTTCGTCGCCGGCTCGAAGCGCTCGAAGGCGCGAAAATGGCGGTTTCCATGCAGGACGACGGCAGGCGGGATGTGATGTGGCAGCGCACCCCGTGGCTCGCAAACGACACGGCCTCACGCATGGATGCTTGGGACGCCGTGGCGTTCAGCATGCTGGAACGCTTTGCCGCGCGGCGACTCCCCAAGGCCGTCTTCAAGGATATTGACGAACTCTTCCGGGTCGCGGAGATGCGTCTGTCGCAGGAACGCGACGACAACCGGCTGCACCGCGCGTGGGCTGACAAGGTGGACTCGGTCGACGGCACGTTTGCGCTGATTCGCCCGAAAGTGAAGGACGACGTCTTCTCGACCATTACCACAGCGATGTTCTTCGAGCGCGTGCTCGACGTTCGCTATGAATCTCCCTCGAACCGCGGCAAGGAACGGCCTCCTCTCCGGGTCTGGCCGCTTGCGCTCGTGGAATCTGCAGGCCTGATTTACATCGTAGTCCAGCTCGACCCCTCGTCGGTCAAGACCAACGAGGACGGGACGAAGGATAAGGATGTGCGCATCCTGCTTCGGGCAGACCGCATCCTGCATGCAACGGAAGTGGCCTGTATCAACGGCAAAGAAGTCAGCCAGAGTTTTCCATATCCGAATGACTTCAAGCTACGCAACTTTATCGACAACGACCAGCGCTTTAACTTCCTGGTCGAACCCAAGGTGCGCATTCGCATCGCCTTCGACGGGGTCGCGGGAAATCATTTGCTTGAAGAGTCGCGTATCTCTGCCGACCAGACCGCGTCCTATCTGGAAGACGGGCGTCTTGTGGTCGAAGGCACGGTCGTTCCTAGCCTCAAGCTGCGCTGGTGGTTGCGTTCGTTCGGCGACACGGTTGAGGTACTGGAGCCGAAGTCGCTGCGCGATGAGTTTGCGGAGGCCTATCGCAAGCTCTCTGCACGATACAAATAGTCGTCGGCTTCAAGCGCGCTGGATTCACTCCCATCGCACCGCTCGCGGCGTGTCTTGCGAGTTCCTAATGGGCCGTCCGAAGCAGGAGAGCTCAGCGCTTCTTGACGGGGTCTTTCCGAAAACTACGCTCGTTAAATCCATGCTGTGCGATGCGGTCCTTGTCACCAATGCTGACCATTGGCTGCGATTCAGGAGCCAGAACTCCACCCCAGAACATATCCAGTTCCTGAAAGGCCTCGACCGGACCTAAGAGGCGATAAAGCTGAATACCCTTCAGTCGGGGATTGATTTCCAAAAGCGATTTCTCGAAGCGGCCTCCGACGTGCAATACGGCGATGGCCGTCCGGTTTTCTATGCTCCATTGCATGAGCTCGTCGCTACCTTGACGCTGAAAAAAGCGCTCCAGTCCTTCGTTCAGCGTTCCCTTGGCAAGGGGGTTGTCGTACTCGAGGAACGAATCGCGCTTCTTGTTCAGCCGCTCATCGCCCAGCAGCCCCCCGAGGTACAAACGGGCCTCCGCGCCCTCGTAGAACACGCGTTCCTCGATATCATCGGGGTCTCCATGTGGACCAAGTTCAACCGGCCCCGCGCTCGAGATTCTGTTCGCTCCGTGCAGGCGGCGAACGCGAAGCGCCTTATAAACCCGACCGCAGAAAACAATTGCGCACGCGCCGAGCACGACACGCTCACGCTTTAGCTCGAAAGCACCAGCCATCCCGGCGAGCGTGCCATATCTGTCAAAGGTGCCGCCTCCATCGCGCCCGAGCTTTAGTTCGCGGGACTCCGGCACTCGCAGGAAGACACGGGACTGGTCACTTCCATGCGCCAGCGCGCTGTCATAGTAGTCCTTGAACGGACTGAGGATTCTCATGTCATTTATCTGGAAACCAAGAAAAAGCACCGGGAAGCAGGCACCGTTGAGTCGCAAAACCAACTACTCGAAGCTCGTGCACCGGCTCAGCACATTCGGCGTTTAACAAGGCGTCGCCCCAATGACGTTAATCTTCATCGTCGCAACGGACCAAAGCCATCAACTGATTGCCGTTTCCGAACACATGAAGCCGGGAATCGAATGTCTTATCCAGTTGCGGATTGTAGATTCCAACCATTCTGCCACCCACGTAGGCGAATTGTTTCCCCTGGCTGCCGGTCTGGATACGGCCAACAATTCTTGACGAACCATCTCGAATATAGATTGTGCTCACAGCGCCTCCAGTCTGTTGTCTTGCTCATTAGAAGTTGTCCGCCCAGCGGTCCCAGAACCCCGGCTCATCGTGGTGTGCGTTCTTCGTGGCAAACTGCAGCGAGACGACGTAGAACCTGACGTCTTCGAAGCGCATTGAGCCGTCTGGATATTCGAGAAAGGCCTGGACCTTGCGATACCGGTCATCGGCCTCGTTGAACGGCACATCGATGAAAATCTCCCCGGCATAGGAGCGCATCACGGTCTCGGACGCGACCTGCCCACATTCGCGCCACTCGATGCCTTCACGGTCGAGCCATTGCATGATGCACGAGCGGGACTCCAGACTCCGGTAGTCCACGTGGTCAGGACGCTGCGCCTTCAGGAACTCGAGATAGAGCACATCCCGATTCAGTTTTCGCGCGATTGCGTCAATATGTTCCAACTGCTGTGGCATGGCAGTTCATCCGTAGGTTGGTGGCAGAGAGTTCTGGCGTGGCGGCGTCATTCAATGACGTAGTCCATCGCCGCGGCACACGTTGGACATAGCGTGCGTATCCCGCCGCCATCCTTGTGTCTGCGTAACATCGCCGCCCGACTACAGCGTTCGCATGTGTTTAGACTCAGGCCTTCTGCTGTGGCAACCCAGTCCTGGACTCTGCCCGTAACGGAGCCCCGGAGGTAGACACGCAAACTACCCAGCTTCTCTTTCACGCAGACGACTTGCAGGTCGGCTAACCGCGCTTCGGTCTCAAGCTTTCCCGACAGTTCGTCGATGATTCGGTACCAGCCATCATCACATTCAAACCGGCACGCGCCCGAATAACGAGGCTCCAGCGAACGATAGAGAGCCGGGTGCCTCGCGACGAGGGCGTTTTCGAGTTCTCGATTCATCTGTGACTCGCTCCTCAGTGAAGAACCCACCCGGATTCGTTGTTGATGCCGTACGGCACGTGGCCAGTCGCGACCAGCTGCGAGGCGGATTCGCAGTTGCGCACGTGGTCGTCGAAGAAGATGTCCGGCCTGAACTCCGCGAGAAAGCACGCCTTATCCTTGCCGCCGAGAAACATTGCCTCATCGACCGCCACACCCCAGGCCATCAGTGTGCGAATCGCCCGCTCGTGCGCAGGCGTGCTGCGAGCTGTAACCAGTGCCGTACGTACAGACACGCGCGCCCGGCGCTGGCCGCGAAGGGCCCAAAGGGCGGTGAGGAATGGCTTCAGCGGCCCGGGAGGCAACGGCGAGCGCGCGTGACGCGCCTCATGGTCGTTGAACTCCTGCAGCTGTCGCTGCCTGAAAACGCGCTCGGCTTCATCGCTGAAAAGAACCGAGTCCCCGTCGAACGCGATACGCAGTTCCCCGTCGTCCTGCGTGGTTACCAACCCTGAACTTGGATAAACCCGGGCGGCAGGAAAACCTGCCGCCGTCGCCTCCCTGACATCCGGGGCATGAGCGGAAAGAAACAGGTTCGCCTCAAGCGGGGCGAGGTAACGGTGGGGCTGCGCGCCACTCGTGAAAATTGCCCGGCTGATTGCCAGTCCGTGATGTCGAGCTGACGCAAACACCCGAAGCCCGGTCACCGGGTCGTTACGCGACAGGATGGCAACCTCGACGTCGCTCCTCCCACCGCCATTGAAGGCGAGGAGTTTCTGGACCAGCGGGAAGGCGACGCCGGGCCCCGCGGGGATGTCCAGCTGCGAAGCCTGTAGTGCGCAATAAGCCGACGGGTCGTCTTCCCGAAACACCTGGTTCTCTGACTCAAAGTCAAAAAGTGCTCGTGCGGAAACAGCGATGGTGATTTTCGTGCTCGAAGTCATGGGTCTCTCCTGTAGCCAGAGACAATAGTGCCGGAGGGAAGGGACAAAAGATGTCCCTTTCCTCCCATAGAATCACTTCATGCCCAAAAGTAGGCTAGATGACCTCGGTCGACGCAACAGTGAAAGTGTTCGCTCCCGACATGCTTCTAATGCGAATTCAAGGCGGAAGAATCTAAGTCGGCGAAGCGCTAGAGCTCCGGCGCTGGCAGCGCACAATGGACGCGTCAAACAACGTAATCGAGAGAACAGGTGGATAACGACATTGCAATCAAACAGGCAGCCGACTGGATTCGCGACGCGGATGGGCTGCTCATTGCCGCAGGTGCTGGAATGGGCGTGGATTCCGGCCTACCAGACTTCCGAGGAGCTGAGGGGTTCTGGCGCGCCTACCCAGCGTTGCGTCATCATGGTTTTTCATTCGAGGACATAGCCAACCCTGCTGGCTTCGCGAGCAATCCACGGTTGAGTTGGGGATTCTATGGACACCGCCTCGCGCTTTATCGCGCAACCGTGCCGCATGCTGGCTTCGCCATTCTTCGCACATGGGCGTCGGCGATGAAGCATGGCGCCTTTGTGTTTACCAGTAACGTCGACGGCCAGTTCCAGAAAGCAGGCTTTGATGCCGAGCGCATCGTGGAATGTCATGGAACCATCCACCGGCTTCAGTGCGTCGAGGCCTGCACCGATGACACCTGGCCGGCAGACGACTTTTCCCCCATCGTCGACGAGGCAAGCTGTCTGCTTGAGAACGAGATGCCCACGTGCCCGCACTGCGGTGGACTCGCGCGACCGAACATCCTGATGTTCGGAGACTGGAAATGGGTGGACAAGTACACAGACCGGGAAGAGAGGCGGTTCGCAACCTGGCTCGAGTCCGTCCAGCGACTTGTCGTTATCGAAATGGGGGCTGGTCGCGCACTGCCGACAATTAGGCGTTTCAGCGAGCGCCATGGTCCTCGGGTCATTCGCATCAACCCGCGCGACTACGCGATATCGTCTGCCGTGGGTTTGGGTATCCCGGGATGTGCGTCCGAAACGCTCCAGTTACTCGATAAAGCACTTCATAGCAGCACTTAAAGCACTACTGTTGACGTGGGCGGTGAGGTACATCGAATCGCGCTGCCGGTCGGCAACGGTGTGCCTCAGCGCCACTTCTGACGTTGCCTGAAAAATGCTGTTTCCCAATGGGACAAAGAATGTCCCTACCGCCTCCGACAATAACCTGGTTGCTCACGAGAAGAGGAAACGAGAAGCAATCATGGAAAGGAAAGTCAAACTCGCGTCGGTTCCCAGAAACAAAGGCAAAACGGTACAGCCGCACGCGGCAAGCCCATACACCGGAAAAAACGTCGACGGCGCAATCGCACACCTTGAACGCGCCCTCTCCATCCCGGACGCAGCCCGCGTGTTTGGGCGCGACTATTGGCACAACCGCATCACCGAACTGCTCGCGTGCCCCGCCCTCACACCGACGCAGACAAAGCGCATCTCTCAACTTGTGCAATTGCTCGCGTCGCCGGGACAATCTGGACGCAGCAGCACGCAGACGCTCCCCCTTGCAGCAGAAGTGTGAAGGAGCTCAGCCGAAAAGCATCATCGCTCGCAGGCCCCAATCGCACGCAAGAGCATCACACGCGCCTTTAGGGTTGGGACAAAACAACAACACATTGACCGATATGGCACCGCGAGGCACTCTCACGTCCTCCGAACCACACGAAACGATAATGCGATGGCAAAGAAAACGGCTCCCATGACTCCAGCGCAAATCCGCGCGGCGATTGAGCAGTGCATCGACAGTGTGCATGCGTCCACCAACGGCTCTCCAATTCCCATCGCCGACTGGTACGCCACGACCTACGAAGACATTCGCAAGCATTTCGCCGATATCACCGCATGCAAGGGATGGAACTCTTCCTCAGTTAGGCTCGGGTTTCTTATCGTCTACGGATGGATGCCGACATCCATCCGTAGCTTCGACCATGACAAAGCCGCCGAACTTGAGACTTACCTCAATACCGAGGTCAACGATGACAATATGGCCAAGGTCGCTGCAAACCACGACGAAATGGTCAAACTCGCCGCACAGATTGCCAATAACTCTCTGGTGGGGGGGTCCAAGTTTCTGCACTTCTACGACCCAATTAGATTCCCCATCACCGACTCGGTTCTGCAACTGCTAACTGGCAAGCCCTCGCAGTATCTGAACAATAACGTCGAACTGTATCAATCATACCGTGCTGCGGTCGAACAGGTAAGCAAGCATCATAGGGAACTAGCAGAGGAGTGGGCGAATGCTGCTTTCCAGTACCGTGTAACTGCCACCCGGGCGATTGAAGCGCTGTGCTTTTACGCGATGAAAGGGGAGAAGGCGACCGTAAAGACAAAATAGAATAGAGCGAAATCAGCGGGAGGGTCTATTCCTGCCGCTTCTGACAGACAGGAGATTCCCTCCGGCGCTTCGCAATTTTGAGGGCTATCATCCGTAAAAATATCGGTTCGACACACTTCCCTGCAACGGCACTGGCCCATTTCGTAACGACACCATGCACGAGCAACTGCAGCGCACGTCTCCATTTTTCGCATCACATGGGCGTCGTTTGTGGAAGACAGGGCCGCCAATTCCGCAAGGTGCGGTACCTGTCGCAGCACGGACCGTCGGAGGCCAGTTGCGCGCGGAGCGAAGTCCGGTCCGCCACGATTTCTCTGCGCCTGCTTTTCGCGGTAACGTACCTGCCGCGCGGCCTGCCCGTCCGCGCCTTCAGCGTCGGTGAGCGCCCAGCCCATCGATTTCTCAGCAGCGCACCTGTCGGGATGTAACATGCCAACCGCTTTCCACCGCTACGTCGGTATCGACTACTCAGGCGCCAGGACACCCACCGATGGCTTGAAAGGCCTGCGCGTATATATCGCGTATGCAGATGGCGGGGTCCCAGCCGAGGTGTCTCCCCCACCGGGACCACGTAAATATTGGAGCCGCCGCGATGTGGCTCTCTGGCTTGCCGACCTTCTCCGTGAGGAAATTCCGACAAAAGTCGGCATAGACCACGGCTTTTCGTTCCCACTTCGTTACTTCGAGACCTATCACCTCGAACCGGACTGGTATGCATTCCTCGAGGACTTCCATAGGCACTGGCCAACGGACGGAGAACACATTTACGTCGATTTTGTCCGGAATGGCCTCGTCGGCAATGCCAGTGCGCGACAAGGCAGCTCGATATGGCGACGAATAACTGAAGAGCGCTGCAAGGCAAAGTCCGTCTTTCACTTCGACGTGCAGGGGACGGTCGCCAAGTCGACACACTCCGGTATCCCGTGGCTGCGTTACCTGCACCAGCAACTCGGTGACAAGGTCCACTTCTGGCCTTTCGATGGATGGGAAATTCCTGCAGCCCGCTCCGCGATTGTCGAGGCTTATCCATCAATGTGGAAACGAGGTCTCGACGTGCCCGAGAACATGACTGCCGACCAGTACGACGCATTCACTATTGCAAGATGGCTGCGATGTTCCGACTTCGAAGGTCGTCTTGGGCTGGCATTACAGCCCCAACTAACCGCTGCAGAGCGTGGCGTCGCCGAGGTCGAAGGATGGACTATCGGAGTTAGTGCCGTTGAGACCGCGCGTTGACAAACATGACTGCGGCTCCAAGCATCAACCAGCTCGAGCGCGTAGCGCCCTGCCCATGTGCGGAGCAACGCGCCGCAGTTCCCGTCGATGGTGGACATAGTTCGGCAAGGTGACACTGAGACTTCCCTGGCGCGAACGCGCCACACGGAACTGATTCCGGAAATCTTCTACACTACGCCCCCAGCCAGCGCCCCACAATTAGCTCAACTTCCAAGTCAGGCGGCGCCCGATACAGGCAATCATCCCGTGAGCAGGCCTCTTGCAGATATCGGCGACTACGAAGACGTGCGGTAGAACGGCGCCATGCGCCGACCGGAGGGGTTCGCAGAAATGAGCCCCTCTGCGCTCTGCAGAGGGCTCTTTCTAGAGAAAGAATAGAGCACACTAGAAAAACTTCCGTAACTCTTTGTCGCGAAAGCCTTTCTATGCCGGCCCGCGTTCACCTCATGACGGGGTATCGTTCACGTCAGGACGGGGGCCTCATGTGAACGGCGTCACCGATAAGTTTCGCTCGCCCCCATTGACCACGCATCCACACCGCCTCAATACGGTCCACGCTCACGGCTCTTCATGGCATGAATGCTACAAGAGCGTCTCAGTTAAACAGCGAAGATACGTCCACCTGCCATGGTGGCTCGCTCTCTCGCGCAGCCACTTCCGGCGGCGAGCCCTGCGGCAGCCCGACCTTGCGGCGCGTGTATCGCGCGGCGAGACCCATGCCCCCTGCTATCGTTCGCGACCGCACTACCGAGACGATTTCGGCCTCCTCCAGCTTAGTCCCCGTCGGCATCTTCAGCGTCCAACCCTGCAACTTGCCGATATCAGCGAGCGCGGCCCGCAGCAACTGGCGACGGCGCCGCACGGTCGACGAAGCCACCTCAAGCTCTTTCGGCCAGACATACGGCGCGAGGGTGTCCAGCCGGAAGGACATTATTTTCCCTGGTCTGATGCGAACCGAAAGCGCGCAATGCAGGGCACGGGCGATGTCGGAATTCAGCGACAGACGCTCGCCGAGCGAGACCGGCGAGAACTGCCGGCCAATGAGGACTTCTGTCAATCGCCAGTTGAGCACGACCTGCACGCCATTGCGGTCGCCGCGCCGCCACCGCAAGAGACGGGAACAAAGTTGCACGCCAGAAGCGGTGACAGCCCATACCGTCACTTCGCACAGTCGCTCAAGCTCACGACGAATCTGTCGCGCTGCGTTCCCACCATCCGGCTGCCGGCCACAACGGCGTATCAGTTCACCGTAGCTCACTATTACCGCCGCCAGCGCCATCGGCGTACCGTCCGTACGGGGCGTGGGTATCGCAGCACCCGCCCCGTCGACACCAGCCACAAGTGCGCTCTCCAGTGTCTCCCTGTCCTTCATGCTGGTTTGCTCTGTGCCGTATTGCTCCGAGGCCATTTCAAGCAGCACAAGCAGCAGCGTCTGCTCCGGTATGCCAAGCATGTCCGGACCACGCAACCTCCAGACGACACCTCCAAATTCGCACCTCGCGTCAAGCTTCGGGCGCGGCCCGTTGCCCAACGAACCGAATATCGCCGCCGTCGGCAACATTGGGTCATAACGGACGATACGATGCCCGGTCGTCCGCGTCATTTCTGCCCACCGACGTGCCCACTTGCGCGCGCCTGCCGCTTCGCATGAATATCGGGTTGCCAGACAGACATGACCCCGGACTCCGGTGCTTTTCGCAACAGGACTGGCGACATGGGTCGACAATGATTTGTCTTCGAACCATCGAAACGGACGTACTGGCGCGCCGTAGTACTGTCAATACCAAGTTCCTTCGCGAGCGATTCCGAAACCGGAGACAGGTTTGCCTGCCAACGGACGCCGTCAGTCAATGCCGTAGAACCTCTTGAAGCGACTGACTGCTCGCCAGTGCCATTCGACATCGAATTTCGGTTCGCGTGATGCGCGACGACAACGGCGGCCCCGGTTTCGCGAGCGAGGCGCTCGAAGCGGCCGACGACAGCAGTCATCACCGCGGAGTCATTCTCATCACCATCATGGAACCGTCTCAACGGGTCGAACACAACGAGCCGCGCACCAACGCAAAGTTGGCGCAATTCGCTATACGCCTTCGAACCTTCGTCGACGAACGCCGGCACCCCGTAGCCGCCCAAGGGAAGAACGGCGAGGTTCTCGCTCAACAAGTCAAGGAACCGTTGCCGGTTCTCGCGCGACGGCGACGTCATGGTCGCCACAATCTGCTGGCTGACCGCATGCAGTCGATGATGCATCACGGGCAATGTCTCCTCCCCCAGAAACAGCACGACCTTCGCCGGAGATGGGTCCGTCCCGTTCAACGCACCTCCGAGAACCGGCTGTCCAGCTGCAATGGCACATCCGATTTGCGTGAGCAGCATCGTCTTGCCCACACCACCTGGCGCGACCATTGTGCCAACCGTCGCTGCAAGCAAGCCTGGAAGAACATGGTCCAACGCCGGAGGCGATGAGAGGAGCGTTTTACGAATGTCGACGCGCAGAGCGTCAAGCGTAGTCAAGCCACACCTCCCACGACATGCTCGGCAAGCCACGCATCCACGTCGCATTGACGCCAACGCAACAGCCTAGTGCCAGGAATATGCAGGCGCGGAGGTACGGCCATAGGATTGCGACGGAGGTCTTTTTTTATGGTTTCCGGACTGCGTCCAAGCAGTGCCGCCAATTCATACAGGTCAAGCAGTTTCAAGATTTTGGTCCCAGAAGAACGGTTTTTTGGGACACGGGCGGGCATCTGGATGCCGACACGTGCCGTTACGTGCCAGTAGGCGACGCAACGGGACGTCTAGTGCAGTTGTTTATATTTCGACCGAGTAAGCACAGGAAAGCGGCCCAGCTGAAGAGACCCGCGGTCGCGAGAACTGACGGCGTGCCTGGCGCAAAGAGGAGTAAAATCGCGGCACCTAAGCCCAGGACCGCAAAATGGCCATCCCGCCGTTCCAGTACTTCTTTTTGCCATTCCTGACCTTCATCGCGGATGGAGAGGAATACACCAAGCAGGACTTGGCCGAGCATCTGGCCAAAACGTTTAACCTGTCGCAGGAAGATGTCGATGAAGTGCTGCCAAGCGGACGCCAGACGCGGTTTATGAATCGTGTGGCGTGGACGCGCACATACTTGGGAAAGGCTATCCTCGTTGAGTCCTCCGGTCGCGGCCGGTTTCGAATTACGCAGCGTGGTCGCGAGTTGCTCGCAACCAATCCGACGAAGCTCGACATTCGGACATTAAAGCAATTTCCGGAATTTCAGGCATTTCACCAAGCAAACACTGACGACACCGGTGGTAACAGCACTGATGAGCAAGTTGTCGCTGGTGAAACACCTGAGGAGCGACTCGAATCGAGCTACCAGGCGCTCCGCAAGGAACTCGCACAGGCGCTGTTGCAGCAGGTGCTCAATGCTTCTCCCGCGTTCTTCGAACAACTTGTCGTCGACCTCTTGGTTGCCATGGGTTACGGCGGTTCCCGTGCAGATGCTGGCAAGGCGGTCGGCCAAAGCGGTGATGAGGGCATTGACGGCATCATAAAAGAAGACCGGCTCGGCCTTGACATTATTTACCTGCAGGCGAAGCGCTGGCAAAATCCGGTTGGACGGCCACAGGTCCAGGCATTCGTAGGCAGTCTTGTCGGCAAGGGCGCGGGCAAAGGTGTGATGCTCACAACATCTCGCTTCACCGACGACGCCCGACAGTTCGTCAGGCACCTCCAGCAAAAGGTCGTACTCATCGACGGCGAAGAACTGACCGGCCTGATGATTGACTTCAACGTGGGCGTCGCCGCCACAACGCAGTACGTTGTGAAGAAGATAGACCTCGACTACTTTGGCGAGGAGTAAGGCTTGGAGCGTGGCTCAGAGCAAGGACAGTGAGCCCCTCGACGAAGAAGAACGATACTTGCGTAAGGCATCGAGACTACATGTTGACCGCAATCTTGCAGGGAAAGCGAAGAGGCTCCGGGTTAGAAGGAATGGCCCAGCAGCTTTCCAGTGCCACCGGCTCGGAAGACCTCTTGACTTCGCTGGTCTTCGAACGGGTCTCCTATCTCTCTGACGATGCGCTTTCTACATTCTGGGCTACTCTGCTGCCATCGGACGCTTGCCCGTTCGGGCGCATCGAGCGTATCGAGTTCTGGCCACGATTTGAGCTCGAAGGACGGCTAGTCGAGCCAGATGTCGTTCTCGTCACAGAGAATGCGTTGGTCGTCGTCGAAGCCAAGCGTTGGGACCAGATGGACCAGCAATACGCGGCACAGGCAGTTCAAGAGCTGCTTGCCGTCGCTGCAGGGGAACCAAGGGGCGAGGAATTGCCCATTGTTCTACTTCTTGTAGGCGGCCGACAGGACACGTCGCCCGAATCGACATCGGCTTTCGAAGCAGTGGTTCAGGAACAGCTTGTCGGGGAGCGGCTTTTCGCCGAAACAACGATAGTGGCTGTCAAGTGGACGGACATGCTCAAGGCGTTTGGTGCAGTCGCACATTTGCATTCAGGATATGAACGAATGCGAGACGACGTGGAGGCCGGACTGAAATTCCACCGGCTACTCCGCGAACCTGAGCTGCGTCTCCACGAACTTCACCTTGCCAATCTTCGTGTTGAAGCGTTCGAGCCCGCATTGTCAGTCCCCCAAAATGCTAGCAATGCGTCGGCAACAGACCGACAGCCGGCTCCCAAACCGATTTTCGCCATACCGCGCTTAAACATCCACTACGAAAGCTTCTCCTTTACCAAATGACATCACCGAATGAACTGGTTGACGTCCTAAAGGACGTACGCAAAGCCTATCGTCTCCTTGCGGACTACCAGTCTGCGCTCTTGACGCTCGTAAACGACATCGCCCGGGAGGTCGGAGCGAACTACTACTCCGCCAACTACCCGAACTCGCCGCCCAGGAGCTATAACGTCAACCCGTTCGGCAAACGGACAGGAAAGCATTTTCTCCCGATGCTCGGGGCGTCCTATCTATTCCTCGCTCCAAGCAGTGACAATCAGGAGCCGGAGAACAATCCGCAAGCCGGTGACTTCCTACTCGAATTTCGCCTGATATCCGATTCGAACGAACTTGAAGGTCACGCGCCCGCCCCGGCCGAGACCGCTGATAGCCTGCTTCTCGTGTATCTTTTCCAGGTACGTGAAACGTTGCCCCAAGGCACGAACTGGTATCACAAGATTTGGATGAACAGCGAATACCCGGCGTCCGACGGAGAATGGCATACAGCCTCCGCTCCCCAATCCGTGCGTGTATTGCGGCTTACCGTCAATCTCGCCGAGTTCGCCGACCCAACCGCTGCGGGAGTGGTCGCTCGTCGCATACTTGAATGCACCGAAACTAAATAGTGCAAATCGCGAGGACGCGTGGCAACCAGCCCGGCACGCGCCCTCGTGGGCTCCTCTTCGCTTCGCTCGAATCGAGTGCAGAGGCTACGGCATCAGGCTCTGTAGCGGAAGCTCAGAAGACCGCGCGCTCTGCACCACCATATCTCATGGGTTGGAGTCTCCTTAAATCCCGTGGCGATTCACTTTGCGTACAACGCTCTGTGCGCAGCACATCAACTTATGCGGCGATAAAGTGCTGCGCCACTTGCCAAATCAGGGAAAGAGCCGCACCGCATGCCACGATGGCAAACGCAATCCGGCTCTGCCGGGCGGTATTTGCCTGCTTGGCTTGCAAGCTCACAACGGTCGATTCCAGTACCTTTTGTCGAGTTTCGACCTGACTTGCCACGAATGCTGTCTGTGCGGCGGCCACATCGTGAGCCGCCAACGCCGTCGACGTTGCCTGCGTGTGGGTCTGCAAGCGGGCGGTCACGTCTGAACGAAACGCCTCCGAGGTCCTCGTCAATTCTCCGAGGGCGTCTCGAACGCGCGTGCTCCATGTATCTGCGTTTTCGGCCTGTCGACGCTCAAAATCCTGTTGAGATGAACGAAGCTCGACGAGCGCACCACCAACGCGCTCGTCGCATTGCGCCACCACACCCTGTATCTCATTCTTAAGCGCAGAAAGCAGTGCCTCATTGGCCGCACCAATCTTGCTCTCTGCCTCCGTAACCCGAGTGACGCAACCGACCAGCTTCATAGCCTGTTCTTGCGTAACGCCCTTCGCTTCTAGCAGCCCCTGGTTGGCTGCATTCAATCCTTCTTGCTGCTCGGCAAGCAGCGTCTGCTGCTCAAGGATTTTCTCGTTTTGCCGCTTCAGCTCCCGTGCCTGTTCCGCCAACAGTTCCTGCTGTTTCAGTAGGACTATTTGCTGGTCGCTCAATACTTTTGAAATTGCCGTATTCACAACTAGAAGCTGTGATGACCTTTGCGTCAAACGACCCATAGCCTGATTGAGGTCAAGCTGAGCGGCCTTAACCTTTTCATCTCGGTCGTTCCACAAATTGGAAACGAAGTTTCCGTCCGCCTTTTCTTGACGAAGCCGTTTCAGACGACCATTTACATCGTTGACCGAGTTTGTCTCGGTAATCATGCCATCTATCAACTCACGGATGTTGCTATCCCGAACAATTTGCTCCGGAATGGTAAGTGCCGAGAAGGCCTGGACAACCTGGAGTTCGCGCGCGCTGTCTTTCATTATTTTCAGTCTAAATGGTCTTGAGGAAATCGTCGATTGATGTCTGGCTCTCGTTGATGAACGTAATCATGTCCGTACTCTTGCGAACCTGCTCGCGTGTCTCGGCAACAGTGTGCTCAAGACTGGCGAATGAAGCCACGGCGGCCCTTCCTGCAGAGCCCAACGTGTCACCGATTTCTTGATAAACGCTCACCGACGTGGCGAAACTCTCGACGTTGTTGAATGAGTCCTGCGCGAGCGTGGCCAATTCATTGGCGAACGTTTCCTGACGCTTGGTGTCGGCGATAAGCTCATCGAGCAGCTTTTCATCCAGCGAATGGCGATACCGGTCGAACATGCAATCAATCTGATAAGCCAGGAAAGCTGTCAGCAAACCCGTGAGAATTCCCATAATCACAGGCGCCACGATGTCCGCGATAACCTTGAGGAACGGCACGCTTGCCATGAACGTCGCGACCGACTCGGACAGAATAACACCTACGGAACTAATGACGACAGCGGTCAGAATCTTCAGGCCCTCCTGCAGCGCCTCGTCATCTGACAGATGCTCAGGAGGAAACAGAATCATCTTGAACGCGCGAAACAGACCAATCAGTCCTTCACGGATGGCAGTAACGAAGCGCTTGCCCGTAGACAAGAAGCTGTTGAGCACAAAAGTGAGCAGGTTGCTCATGAAACCACTGACGCCGCCGTGAAACAGCTGAGCAGCAGCATCGGGAATTTTCTTCGCGACCGACTGAATCACCTTGAAGAGTCGGTTACGAATCTCCTCGAGCAGCGACTTTCCCGCCTCGATGCCATGCCTGATGAGCGTTTTAATTTCGTTGAACAAGCCATTGACCAGTTCAGTCAGAAGCAGACCCATCGCCTGTCGAAGCCCCATCTGAAGCGCCTGGCTTCCTCCGGTATGAAGAAGCTCCGTGGCCTGCTTCTTTAGAAGCGCTCGGTCAACGGTGCTGTTCAGATGCTTTTTCGCGGTCTGAGACTTTTCTGCCATCAACTTTTCGTCAATCTCAAATTTCTGGGCATTCGTCGTGCCGTCGGGTCTCTCCTGTGCGGCCCATTCCTCTAGATTGTGGTGTTTCTTGGAACCGTTCAACGGCTGATTCGTCAGGGCGAGATTATCGTCGTGGTTGACCGCCGCCCGCATGCGGCCAGGGTCTACTTTCAACTCGCCAGTCTGCTCGTCCCACTTCACGTCGCCGAGACCGAGATGTGCCTTTTTATTAGCATGGAATTCGCCAACGGAACTCACGTGGTCCAACTCGGCGCGAACGACACGACCGTCCCCGAGTTCAATGGTCCCATCGGCCGACACTGCACGTCCGTTGTACTCGTCCTTTCCGCGTGCGATTTTTTCGGTACGCTTCTCCTCCCAAGTTTTTCCACCTGCAGCTTTAGCGGCTTTCTCGCTCTTGATTTCGTATTCGGCCCGCACATCCACGCTGTATTCTCTGCGCGAGTTCGCGTGAAGCGCTTTGTCTGACTCGGTCGCAACAAAATCATCGTCCGCTCGCTCGAAATTATGCAGCGTCGTGACATTGCCACCGTTCCTGTCTTCGAACATCGCCATTGACAGGCCAAACGGTCCAATAATCTGGGAAAAAACCTCACGCTGGCAGTCAGCGAAGAGCTTTTGCAGACGCTGTTCACGAAGTTCGATGATGCTTTGTTCCATGGAATACGCCTCGCCTTATCCTAGCTTGCCACCAACAAAATTTGAGAACCAACTGTTGAAATCAGGTGCGACCAGCTTCCGGTCAGGGAAGTCGTGGAAGATTTCGATGACTTGCCCAACGCGACCGCCTGCTGCAGGGGCCATGTCGAGGCACAGAAAATCCCCGCCTCCATTGGAGGCAAAAGGAATCCAGCCCCTCGACCACCAGACCGCCTGGACTCCCTTATCTGGCCGGGGCGCCGAGCCCTCCAGGTCGCCATCTTCCATTAAATCGTTCCATGCTACCCAACTGAGCATTACGCTTTGGACCGATAGAAACTCGTTACCATCAAACAACCACTTCGCCTTGCCGAGTTGGCCCGCGTGTACCTCGAGGCACTCACGGTAGCCCGAGGGCAAAGCGCAGCCAAGCCTTCGTTCCATCTCCAGCACTTCGGTAGCCGTGGCAGGCGGATTGAGGTCTGCCAATGTCGTTGCTTCGTTTGCCTGTAGCCAGGCTTCGAGGCGCTGCGCGGCGACAATCATTTTGGCCGGTATAGCGACAGAGGTTTTGGCTGGTGGGGAGAACTCGGAGGCGGCGTAGCCGCCGGAGGGTTCTCCCCACCAGCGGCGCCGAGTCGGCCGGGTTCTACG
>NZ_JBFRCM010000037.1:0-34275 GCF_040965735.1 Paraburkholderia sp. BR10936 | reverse complement strand
TTGATGAATTTTGGAAACGCGGAGGGTGTTTTGGAAACGGCAAGGGGCTACGCAAACATCGCGTAACCCCTTGCTGTGTATGGTGCCGGCTGCAGGACTCGAACCCGCCACCTGATGATTACAAATCAACTGCTCTACCAGATGAGCTAAGCCGGCGTAGCCCGCCATTCTACTTCATTTAACGATCTTGAGGTGGCCCTTGCCGCCCTTGTTGCCGCCATCGTCATCTTTGTCGGCGGCGCGCGTCGCGACCGGCGCGAGCGGCGCGGCGGGTTCCTCGGCAGGTTCGTCGGGCACTGCATTCGCCTCATGTGCTTCGGCTTCTTCGTGGTCCTCGGAGGACAGCACGTCGTCGGCGTCGCCGGGCGGCGACTCGACCGGGAACGCCATGCCCTGACCGTTCTCGCGGGCGTAGATCGCGAGCACGTTCGACACCGGCACCTCGATCTTGTGCGACTTGCCCGAGAAGCGCGCGTGGAACTCGATCATCTCGTTGCCCATCTGCAGCTGGCTCGTCGCCTCGAAGCTGATGTTCAGCACGATCTCGCCGTCACGCACGAACTGGCGCGGCACGCGTGTGCGGTTATCGACCCGCACCGCGATGTGCGGCGTGAAGCCGTTGTCCGTGCACCACTCGTACAGCGCGCGCAGCAAATACGGCTTGGTGGAAATCTCTTGCATCAACAATCCTTTCACGAGGCGGCGTCCACACCCACGCTGTGTACGCCGCCTCTGTTACCTGCAACTGCCAGGATACTGCTTAACGGCGCATGACCTTTTCAGACGGCGTCAGCGCTTCGATATACGCCGGACGGCTGAAAATGCGCTCGGCATACTTCATGAGCGGCGCGGCATTCTTCGACAGCTCGATGCCGTAGTGGTCGAGGCGCCACAGCAGCGGCGCGATGGCGACGTCGAGCATCGAGAACTCTTCGCCCAGCATGTACTTGTTCTTCAGGAAGATCGGCGCGAGCTGCGTGAGGCGGTCGCGGATCGCGAGGCGCGCCTTCTCGTGGTTCTTCTCGGCGGCCTTGCCCTTCTCGTTTTCGAGCGTGCTCACGTGCACGAACAGCTCCTTCTCGAAGTTGAGCAGGAACAGACGCGCGCGGGCGCGCTGGACCGGGTCGGCCGGCATCAGCTGCGGATGCGGGAAGCGCTCGTCGATATACTCGTTGATGATGTTCGACTCGTACAGAATCAGGTCGCGCTCGACCAGAATCGGCACCTGACCGTACGGATTCATCACGGCGATGTCTTCCGGTTTGTTGAACAGGTCGACGTCGCGGATTTCGAAGTCCATGCCCTTTTCGAACAACACCAGCCGGCAGCGCTGGGAGAACGGGCAGGTAGTGCCGGAGTACAGAACCATCATGATTTACATTTCCTCAATAAACCCAAAAGGCCAGCGGGCGAAAAAACCGTCTGACGGTCCCTGAACCGTCAGACGGCATCTCGTCGCACCGGCCCCACGTCGGTCAGGACGTGCCTATTTGATATCTTTCCAGTACGCGGCGTTCAATCGCCACGCGAAAAAGCTCAAGACGCCGAGGAACAAGAGCACCCACACGCCAAGCTGCCTGCGGGTTTTCTGCTCGGGTTCGGCCATCCAGCCGAGGTAGGCCACCAGGTCGGCCACGTCGGCATCATAATCCACCGGCGAGAGCGTTCCCGGCGTGACCTGCTGGAACCCGGCAAAGCGACGGACCTTTTCCCCGGTTTCCTCGTCCGTCGTGTCCTCGAACTTCGCCGTGCGGATGCCCTGCAACTGCCACAGCACGTGCGGCATGCTCACGTTTTCGAACACCAGATTGTTCCAGCCAGTCGGCCGCGTATCGTCGCGGTAGAAGCTGCGCAGGTACGTGTACAGCCAGTCGCGCCCTTTCGCCCGCGCTTCCACGGAGAGGTCCGGCGGCGCTACGCCGAACCACGCCTTCGCGTCGTCCGGGCGCATCGCGATGGACATCGTGTTGCCGACCTTGTCGGTCGTAAACAACAGATTATCTTCGATTTGCTTCTGCGGAATGCCGAGAACCTGCAACCGGCTATAGCGCATCAAGTTCGCACTATGGCAATTCAGACAATAGTTTACAAACAATTTGGCGCCGTGTTGCAGCGAAGCAAGATTTTCGCCGTTATCGGGAGCGCGGTCGAGCGGAATGTTTTCCTGCGCCGCGACAGATCCGACCCCAAAGACGCATGAGAACGCCAGCGCGGCCAAGCCGGCCCGGACGCCGGCAGCCCGTATGCTCACCTTCGCGAGCGTCGAAAAAAGAGAACGTTTCGTCATATCTTCCTCGCTCGTCAGTTAATGGGGCTTGAACCGCACGCGCTCGGGCGGCTGCTTGAAAGTGCCAAGCGGCGTCCAGAACGGCATGCCGAGGAAGAAAGCGAAGTAGACGAGCGCGCAGATCTGGGCGATCAGCGTGGCCGCCGGCGATGGCGGCTTCGTGCCGAGGAACGCGAGCGTCAGGAACGCCAGCACGAAGATGCCGAGAAATACCTTGTGGAAGAACGGCCGGTAACGGATCGACTTCACCGGCGAGCGGTCGAGCCACGGCAGGAAGAAGAGCGAGATCACCGCCGTGCCCATCACCACCACGCCCCAGAACTTCGACTCGGTGAAGTACATGGCGAGGATCACGAGCACCGCCAGCACCGGCAGCCCGGCGCGCCATTTGCCGCGGGCGCGCACGAGCGCGAGTAGCCCGAGCAGCGCGATCACGACCATCAGCACGATCTTGAATGGGTCGGTCGTGGCGCGCAGCATCGCGTAGAACGCCGTGAAGTACCAGACCGGCGCGATTTCGGGCGGCGTTTGCAGCGGGTTGGCCGGCACGAAGTTGTTCGACTCGAGGAAGTAGCCGCCCATCTCCGGCGCGAAGAACACGATCGCCGCGAAAATCATCAGGAAGATGCACACGCCCATGAAGTCGTGCACCGAGTAATACGGATGGAACGGGATGCCGTCGAGCGGAACGCCGTTCGCGTCCTTCTTCGCCTTGATCTCGATGCCGTCGGGGTTGTTCGAGCCCACTTCGTGCAACGCGATGATGTGACAGATCACGAGCCCGACGAGCACCAGTGGAATGGCGATCACGTGGAACGCGAAGAAGCGGTTGAGCGTGACGTCCGACACCACGTAGTCGCCGCGAATCCACAGCGAGAGGTCCGGGCCGATGAAGGGAATCGCCGAGAACAGGTTCACGATCACCTGCGCGCCCCAGAACGACATCTGGCCCCAGGGCAGCAGGTAGCCGAAGAACGCCTCGGCCATCAGGCACAGGAAGATCGCGCAGCCGAAGATCCACACGAGTTCGCGCGGCTTGCGGTACGAGCCGTAAAGCAGCCCGCGGAACATGTGCAGGTACACGACCACGAAGAACATCGAAGCGCCCGTGGAGTGCATGTAGCGGATGAGCCAGCCCCACGGCACCTCGCGCATGATGTACTCGACCGATGCGAACGCGAGCGTCGCATCGGGCTTGTAATTCATGGTGAGGAAAATACCAGTGATGATCTGGTTCACCAGCACGAGCAGCGCGAGCGAGCCGAAGAAGTACCAGAAGTTGAAGTTCTTCGGCGCGTAGTACTCAGAAGCGTGAGCGCGCCAGCTCGCCGTCATCGGAAAACGCTTATCGATCCAGCCCTGCAGGCCGGAAGATGCGCCGGTCGTTTCCACCACGTCCTTTTCGGTTCCCGTCGCCATCACGCTTCTCCTTTTTCGTCCTTGCCGATCACGATCTGCGTCGGGGACGCGAACATGTAGCGGGGAATGTCGAGGTTTTGCGGCGCCGGCTTGTTCTTGAACACGCGACCGGAGAGATCGTAGGTGGAGCCGTGGCACGGGCACAGGAAGCCGCCCGGCCAGCTGTCGGGCAGGTTCGGCTGCGGGCCTTCCTGGAAGCGCGCCGTCGGCGTGCAGCCCAGATGGGTGCAGACGGCCACCGCCACGAGAATGTTCTGATGCTCGGCGCGCGAACGGAATTCGTTCATGCAGTACTCCGGCATCGGCATCGAGAACGGGTGCTCGGAGTTCGGGTCGGCCAGATCGGGATCGGCCTTCTTCACGTCGGCCATCATGCGATCCGTGCGATTCAGGATCCACACGGGCTTGCCGCGCCAGGCGACGGTCATCATCGAGCCGGGCTGCAGATTCGTGATATCGGCTTCGACGGGCGCGCCGGCGGCGCGGGCTTTTTCGGATGGTGCAAAGGACCCTACGAAAGGTACGACAGTGGCCACGCCTCCAATGCCACCTGCTACGGACGTCGCAATCAGCCAGGTTCGGCGGCTGCCATCGACGCGGTCATTCTCGTTGTCTCGCATCACATCGCCCCACTTCTGAGTTGGATTTTTCCGTCACGCCAGCTTACCCGCGGTGCTGCCGAACGCTAGTTTGCTCGAATGGAGTTGGCATTTACAAGGGGCGCTCTCGAAAAAGCCTCGGAAGTCCTTGATATCTCGGGGTTTTCCCGCAGAAAAGAGGGCCACTTTCTTTTCAGTTTGTAAATGCCTCATGAATAAAACGATGCTGCGCCACGACAATTTGCGCCGAATACGCAATCAAACGGGATTGTCGATATCGATGAAAAGATGCTCGATGTTGAAGGCTTCCGAGAGGTGCGCGCCCACCGCCTGCACGCCGAAGCGCTCGGTCGCGTGGTGGCCCGCGGCGAGGAACGCAACACCGCTTTCCGCGGAGGTGTGCGTGGTCGGCTCGGAGATCTCGCCGGTGAGGAAGACGTCGGCGCCAGCGTCGATCGCCGCGTCGAAGAGACTTTGCGCCGCGCCCGTGCACCAGGCCACGCGGCGCAGTTGCCAGTCGGGGTCGCCGAGCACGAGCGGCGTGCGGCCGAGCGTCTGCTCGACCTCGGCGGTAAAGTGCGCGAGCGTGATCGGCATGGGCAGCGTGGCCATCCAGCCAAGATCCTGGTCGCCGAAGCGTTGTTCGCCGATCCAGCCGAACCGGGCGCCCAACTGCGCGTTGTTGCCGAGTTCGGGATGGCTGTCGAGCGGCAGATGGTAGGCGAACAGGTTGATGTCGTTCGCGAGCAGCGTCTTCAGGCGACGGTACTTGCGGCCCGTAATTTGCGGTGCTTCGTTCTTCCAGAAGTAACCGTGATGCACGAGCACCGCGTCGGCGCCCCACTCGAGCGCGGCTTCGAGAAACGCGAGCGAGGCGGTCACGCCCGTGGCGATCTTCTCCACGCGCCGCCGCCCTTCGACCTGCAGGCCATTGGGGCAGTAGTCCTTGAACCGCGCGGATTCCAGAAGATTGTTCAGATACAATTCCAGTTCGATCCGATCCATATAATCCTCTAATCTTCAGATGCTTAGACGCTTTTGGCTGTTCTTCGCCCAGGCGGTGACGGTCCTGCTGGCGTTGATGTTCATCATCGCCACGCTCAAACCGCAGTGGCTGCAGCACCAGGGGCAGTTCGGCAAGCAGCTTGCCGAACCGATCGTCGCACTGCGGGAAGTGGCGCCAGGCATCGGTGGAGGCGCCGCCCAGGGCTCCTATGCGGACGCCGCCCAGAAGGCCATGCCCGCGGTTGTCAACGTGTTCTCGAGCAAGGATGGGTCGCTGCCGCCCGACCCTCGCCAGAACGATCCGCTATTTCGCTATTTCTTCGGCGATCGCAACAAAAACCAGAAGCAGCAGGAGCAGCCTGCCGCCAACCTCGGTTCGGGCGTCATTGTCAGTCCGGACGGTTACATTCTAACGAACCAGCACGTAATCGACGGCGCGGACCAGATCGAAATCGCGCTTTCCGACGGCCGCACCACCAACGCCAAGGTGATCGGCATCGACCCGGAAACGGATCTCGCGGTGCTCAAGATCAATCTGCCGAACCTGCCCACCATCACGCTCGGCCGCATGGATCAGACGCGCGTGGGCGACGTCGTGCTCGCCATCGGCAATCCGTTCGGCGTGGGCCAGACGGTCACGATGGGCATCATCAGCGCGCTGGGCCGCAATCATCTCGGCATCAACACGTTCGAGAATTTCATTCAGACCGATGCGCCGATCAATCCGGGCAACTCGGGCGGCGCGCTCGTCGACGTGAACGGCAACCTGCTCGGCATCAACACCGCCATCTACTCTCGCTCGGGCGGCTCGCTCGGCATCGGCTTCGCGATTCCCGTTTCCACGGCGCGCAGCGTACTGGAGAGCATCATCACCTCGGGCTCGGTCACGCGCGGCTGGATCGGCGTGGAGCCACAGGACGTGACGCCGGAGATCGCCGACTCGTTCGGGCTGAAGGAGAAGTCGGGCGCGATCGTCGCGGGCGTGCTGCAGGGCGGCCCCGCCGACAAGGCCGGCATCAAGCCGGGCGACGTCCTGACCTCGGTGAACGGTGAGGCCATCACCGACACCACGCGCCTTTTGAACGTCATCGCGCAAATCAAACCGGGCAGCGACGCGAAGGTCCACCTCGTGCGCAAGAACAAGGACATGGATCTCGACGTACTGATCGGCAAGCGCCCGCCGCCGCCGAAGCAGCCGGCTCAGGAAGACGGCGAAGGCGACGACGGCGGTTGATATCCCACCGCAGGCGGGGCATCGCGCCCTGCCCGCGTCCGGACTCGCAACCGGAAAACGAAAAGGCCGCGAACGTGGGTTCGCGGCCTTTTGCTTTCCTGCGGCTTTCCTCCGCCAGGCCCGTGGGGCTAGCCCGCCGCCTGACTCTCGTCCGCGGGCTTCTTCTCGCCCGTGCCGATGAAGATGCGCGCCGCGATGATGCCCGCCTCGTAGAGGAGGATGAGCGGCAGCGCGAGGATGAGCTGCGAGAACACGTCCGGCGGCGTCACCACGGCTGCGACGATGAACGCGCCGACGATCACGTAGGGCCGGATCTGCTTGAGCTTCTTCACGGTGACCACGCCCATGCGCACGAGCAGCACGACGATGATCGGCACCTCGAAGGTCACGCCGAACGCAATGAACATGGTGAGCACGAAGCTCAGGTAATTGTCGATGTCGGTCGTCATCTCCGCGCCGAGCGGCGCGTTGTAGTGCGCCATCACGCGGAAGATGGTCGGGAACACCACGAAATACGCGAACGCCATGCCGCACAGGAAGAGCGTGTAGCTGCTTGCCACGAGCGGCGCGACGAGCTTCTTTTCGTGCTGGTAGAGGCCTGGGGCGACGAACGCCCAGATCTGGTAGAGCACGACCGGCAGCGCGATCACGAACGCCACGAGCATCGTGACCTTCATGGGCACGAAGAACGAGCCGGTCACGTCGGTGACGATCATCTTGCCGTCACGCGGCAGGTTCTGCATGAGCGGACGCGCGAGCAGCCGGAATATGTCGGGCGCCCAGTAGACGAGCCCGACGAACACGACGATCACGGCAACGCCTGCGCGAATGATGCGGTCGCGCAGTTCGACGAGATGGGAAATGAAGGTCTCTTCGGAGCCTTCTTCCAGTTTTTGCTGGGGGTCGCTCACACCGGCCCTCTGTTGGAAATGGTCGTGCGCAAAGGCGGATCCGCGTCAGAAGAACCGCGTGGGCCGGCGCAGGCTCGCCGGCGTGTGCTGCGCCACGCGTGCAGCACCCGATTGCACCCGCGTGCGGCGCAGCGTGGCGCGTTTGTACCAGACCGGCGCGGCGCTCTGCTTCATGCGCCAGTTCTTGCGTTTCGCGCCGCTTGCGCCCGCGTTGCCGGAGCGCCATCCCGATTGCGTGGCGACGGCATCCGCGGCATTGGCGGCAGCGCCTTCCAGGCTGGCAGGATCCGCGCCGCCTGCGATGCTCGGCGACACCGAGGTGCCCGCGTTCCACGCGTCGTTCAACTCGGTTTCATGCTTGCGCAGATTGTCCTGAACGTTCTTCTCGACGTTCTGCGCCGCCGTTTCGAACTCGGTCTTCATGCGGCGCAACTCGTCGAGTTCGATCTCGCGCGTGACTTCCGCCTTGACGTCGTTGATATAGCGCTGCGCGCGACCGAACAGCGCGCCGGCCGTGCGTGCGACCCGCGGCAGCCGCTCCGGCCCGAGAACGACCAGCGCGACGACGCCGATCAGCGCCATCTTGGTTAAACCGAGATCGAGCATGAATGGAGTTTTCCGTCAGCCTTGGCTGCCTTAATGGAAACGAACGGGAAACATGCGGAAAAACTTGTGGCGGCGAAAAAGGCGGCCGCCACGCGTTTTAGCGGAAGTCGTTCGAGCGCTGCGTCTTGTCCTTGGCTTCGACGTCGACTGCACCGCCGTCGGCCGGGAGTTCGCGCTTTTGCGTGTCGGCGCCGGCGCCTTCGTTCTCGCGCATGCCTTCCTTGAAACCCTTCACCGCACCGCCCAGATCGCTACCGATATTGCGCAGCTTCTTGGTGCCGAAGACGAGCGCAACGATCAACAAGACGATCAGCCAGTGCCAGATGCTCAACGAACCCATGATTGACTCTCTCCTTAACCCCGCCGCCGCGCGAGGTGCGCGACGCGATAAATTGTGCCTGTTCGATGTTGCATGGTCGTGGCGTGCGACCCTTTAGCGTGACGCTTTAGTGAGAACCACGCCATCCGTCATTTATACCGACTTTCCCCGCCACCCTCAGCCCATGCGGTGCCACGGACGCGGCCCAGCCAGCAAATGCGCGTGCAGATGGTAGACCTCCTGCCCGCCGCCCGGCCCCGTATTCACCACCGTACGAAACCCGGTTTCGCCACCCGTGTACGAGACGCCCAGCTCTTTGGCAAGCCGTGCGACCAATACAAACATTCTACCAAGCAGCGGTGCGTCGTTTTCACCGCAATCGGCAAGGGTGGAAATATGTTGGCGCGGAATCACGAGGACGTGAGTTTCGGCTGCAGGCCGGATGTCGCGGAAGGCGACGAACTCTTCGTCCTCGTAGACGCGCGTGCTGGGAATGTGGCCGTCGGCGATCTTGCAGAAGAGACAGGTGCTGCGGTCGTGACTCATGGCGCTCCTGGTGAGCAAAACCGCACGCGCGCCCGAAAGCCCTCAGAACCAGGCGCGCGGGTTGTGCAGCGGCTTGTTGTCGTACAAGTAAAGCCAGCCTTTGATGATACGGTACAACGTCCAGATTGCGACAGCCCACAAAATTGGAATGCCGACCAGCACGAAGATGAGCACACCGCCGATCAGATGGCCGGCCAGCCCGAGCCAGAACGTGCGGATTTGCCACGTGAAGTGCTGCTCATAAGGCGTGCCGAGCGATTCGTCGCGTTTGAGGTAATTCAGGATGATGGCCACCAGCACCGAAATGCCGCCGGTCAGCCAGTAGACCGCATAGAGCGCGTACAGCACGTGCGTGAAAGTCCGCAGGCTGCGCAAACGGTCCGCGTCGACGCCGTTGCGGTACGAAGGGGGCGGGTAATCGCCGGACGTGGACATGTCGTTCATCTCCCTCTGTGGAGCGCTGTGCGCAGCGTTGAGCCTCAGTCGCCGTTCTCTTCGCGCTCGCGGCTTTTGCGCAGCGCTTTTTCCTCGAGACCCGAAAGGCCTTCGCGGCGTTCGAGTTCCGCGAGCACGTCGGCGGGACTCAGATCGAAGTGCGAGAGCGTGACGAGGCAATGGAACCACAGGTCGGCCATCTCGCCGACCAGCGCCTTGCGTGCACCGCCCTGGCGCACGTCCTTCGCGGCAAGCACGACCTCGGTCGCCTCTTCGCCGACCTTCTTGAGCACCGCGTCGTCGCCCTTGTGAAAGAGGCGTGCGACGTAGGAGGCGTCCGGGTCGCCGCCCTTGCGGCTGTCGATCACCGCCGCGAGGCGCAGCAAGGTGTCGTTGGTATTCAGTTGCGTCATTTGTAGATGTGTTCGGGGTCTTTCAGCACCGGGTCGACGGCGACCCAGCGGCCTTCGTCGACGGTGCCTTCGAATTGCTGGAAAAAGCACGAGTGGCGGCCCGTGTGGCACGCAATGCCCGAGACCTGCTCGATCTTGAGCAGCACGACGTCTTCGTCGCAGTCGAGGCGGATGTCGCTCACGTGCTGCACATGGCCGGACTCCTCGCCCTTGAACCAAAGGCGCTGGCGCGAGCGGGAGAAGTACACGGCGCGGCGCAGCTCGACCGTCCTGGCGAGCGCTTCGCGGTTCATCCACGCGAACATCAGCACGTCGCCGGTGGTCGCTTCCTGCGCGATCACGGGCACGAGGCCGTTGGCGTCCCAGTTGACCTTGTCGAGCCAGTTGGCGTTGGCAAGGTCGTTGTCGGGTTTGCCGGTTTGAGTGTGGCTCATCGCGTTACATCCTCACCGAAATGCCCTGGTCGGCCATGAAGCGCTTTGCCTCGCCCACCGTGTGCTCGCCATAGTGGAAAATGCTCGCGGCGAGCACGGCGTCGGCACGGCCCTTGACGATACCGTCCGCGAGATCCTGCAGGCCGCCCACGCCGCCCGAGGCGATCACGGGAATCGGCACCGCGTCGGACACCGCACACGTGAGGTCGAGGTCGAAGCCGCTCTTCGTGCCGTCGCGGTCCATGCTCGTGAGCAGGATTTCGCCCGCGCCCAGTTCCGCCATCTTGCGCGCCCATTCCACGGCGTCGATGCCCGTGGCCTTGCGCCCGCCGTGCGTGAACACTTCCCAGCGCGCGGGTTCGCCCGGCGCCGACGTTCGCTTCGCGTCGATGGCGACGACGATGCACTGCGAGCCGTATTTGTCGGCGGAATCGCGCACGAGTTGCGGATTGGCGACCGCCGACGAGTTCATGCTGACCTTGTCCGCACCGGCGTTGAGCAGGCGCCGCACGTCCGCCACGGCGCGCACGCCGCCGCCCACGGTGAGCGGAATGAAGACCTGCGAAGCCACCGCCTCGATGATCGGCAGGATCAGGTCGCGCTGGTCGGAGGTCGCGGTGATGTCGAGGAACGTGAGTTCGTCGGCGCCCTGGTCGTCGTAGCGGCGCGCGATTTCGACGGGGTCGCCCGCGTCGCGCAGTTCGACGAAATTGACGCCCTTGACGACGCGCCCGGCGGTCACGTCGAGGCAGGGGATGATGCGTTTGGGTAGAGCCATGATCTTGCCGAAGTTGCCAGTCGGTGTGTGTGCGGCGAGCACCTTTCGCGAGAAGGCTGCCGGCCCCGGTTCGGGCGTGGCGCGCAGCCCATTGTCGCGCGCTTTGCACCGTGCCTTGCGCCCTGAGGCGAAATTATCCCGCGCGAGCGCCAGTCCCCTTGGAGATGGCGGCGCAGCGCCAAAACAAAAGGCCTCCAGTGACGGAGGCCGGCATTCGACGCTTTACGCGTCGTCCGATTCGCGCAGGCTGTCTGCACGCGTTTGCGCGGCAGCGAAATCGAGGTCGCCCGAGTAGATCGCGCGGCCGCAGATCACGCCTTCCACGCCTTCGTCCTCGACTTCGCACAGTGCGTCGATATCGCCGAGGTTGGAAAGCCCGCCACTCGCGATGATCGGAATCTTCACCGCGCGCGCGAGGCGCACCGTCGCTTCGATGTTGATGCCCTGGAGCATGCCGTCCCGGCCGATGTCGGTGTAGATGATCGACTCGACGCCGTAGTCCTCGAACTTGCGCGCGAGATCGACGACTTCGTGACCGGTGAGCTTGCTCCAGCCGTCGGTCGCGACCTTGCCGTCTTTCGCGTCGAGGCCCACGATGATATGGCCCCCGAATGCGGTGCACGCTTCCTGGAGAAAGCCCGGATTCTTGACGGCGGCGGTGCCGATGATCACATAGGACAGGCCGTCGTCGAGGTAACGCTCGATGGTGTCGAGGTCGCGGATGCCGCCGCCGAGCTGCACGGGAATCTCGTCGCCGACTTCGCGGATGATCTCGCGAATCGCGTCTTCATTCTTCGGCTTGCCGGCGAACGCGCCGTTGAGGTCGACGAGGTGCAGGCGCCGCGCGCCGCGCTCGACCCAGTGTCGGGCCATAGCCGCCGGTTCCTCGGAGAAAATCGTCGCCTGGTCCATATCGCCTTGTTTGAGGCGCACGCAGTGACCGTCTTTGAGATCGATGGCCGGAATCAGCAGCATAGCTTCGGGTGTGTCTGGGAATGGGGTTGAAGTCTGCAGCGCCGGCGGAAAAAAGGCCCGATCCGACGCCGTTTCGCTAGTTTAGTACAACTCTTTCGGCAGCCTTGCTAACGCAAATCTAATGCCGCGGCGCGCGTGCGCGAAGGCGGCCGTGAGCGTCAGCGCCGCAGGAAATCAGGGGTTCCAGTGGACGAAGTTGCGGTAGACGCGCAAACCCGCAGCGGCGCTCTTTTCCGGGTGGAATTGGGTGGCGAAGATGTTATCCCGCGCCACTGCCGAGGTAAAGGCCGCGCCGTACGGCGTTTCGCCTACGGTGTGCGACGCATCCGCCGGAACCACATAGTAGCTGTGCACGAAGTAGAAGAAGCTTTCGTCGGGCACACCGTCCCACAGGGCGTGCGCGCGTGCCTGACGCACGCGGTTCCAGCCCATTTGCGGGACCTTGAAGCGCGAGCCGTCGTCCTGCAGCTGGCCTTCCAGATCGAAGCGCACGACCTTGCCGGGCAGCAGGCCCAGGCCCTTCGTGCCGCCTTCCGCGCTCCAGTCGAACAGCATCTGCTCGCCCACGCACACGCCCATGAGCGGCTTCGTGCGCGAGGCTTCGAGCACCGCGTCCTGCAGGCCCGACTCGGCGAGGCTGCGCATGCAGTCGGGCATCGCACCCTGCCCCGGCAGCACCACGCGGTCGGCAGCACGGATCGCCTCGGGACGCTCGACGATGGCCACGTCGGCTTCCGGCGCGGCCTGCCTCAGCGCCTGGGCCACCGAACGCAGGTTGCCCATTCCATAATCAACAATCGCAATTGAAGTTTTCATCTCGAATCCGGCCTGCTCAAAAGGCCTTGCCCTTGGCTGTGTGGACGCATGTGCGCCGCGATGTGCCCTGATCTGCCTTCGAAGCCGTCAATGTACGCCAGTCGGCGCGTGCGAGCCCATAAGCCGAACGGCTAATGTGGCGCGCACGCCGCATGTGGGCGACGGCCCCGGCGCGGCGCGCTGGAGGTCCTGCCCAGGCATGCGCCCGGCACAGTGCGCGTAGCGCGGCCGGCCTTCTGGTCGGTGAAAGGCGTCGCCTAGAGGCTGCCCTTCGTCGACGGAATCTTGCCCGCCTGACGTTCGTCCAGTTCGGCGGCCTGGCGCAGCGCGCGGCCGAATGCCTTGAACACGGTTTCCATCTGATGGTGCGCGTTGAGGCCGCGCAGATTGTCGATGTGCAGCGTCACGCCTGCATGGTTCACGAAGCCGCGAAAAAATTCGATCGACAGGTCGACGTCGAACGTGCCGATGCGCGCGCGCGTGAACGGCACGTGGAATTCGAGGCCCGGTCGGCCCGAGAAGTCGATCACGACGCGCGAGAGCGCTTCGTCGAGCGGCACATAGGCGTGGCCGTAGCGGCGAATGCCCTTCTTGTCGCCGATGGCCTGCGCCACCGCCTGGCCGAGCGTGATGCCGACGTCTTCCACCGTGTGGTGGTCGTCGATATGCGTGTCGCCATGCGCCTCGACCTCGAGATCGATCAGACCGTGTCGTGCGATCTGGTCGAGCATGTGGTCGAGAAACGGCACACCGGTCGCGAGCTTTTGCTCGCCGGTGCCGTCCAGATTGAGTTTCACGCGGATTTGCGTTTCGCTGGTGTTGCGAACGACTTGCGCGACGCGCATGGCAATATCCTTCAAACAGCCCGTAACAGGAGAGTGGGAGAACGAAGCATCGGCCTAACGGAGCACGAGCTTCAGGGCGGCGAGCAATTGCGCGTTTTCGTCGGGGGTGCCAACGGTCAGGCGCACGCAGTTCGCAAGCAATGGGTGCATTTTACCCACGTTTTTGATCAGAATCCGGGCAGACAGCAGCGTGTCGAAAACGGCCGCCGCGTCGGGCACGCGCACGAGCAGGAAATTGCCCGCGCTTTCGAACACCTCGGCGCCCGGCAGCTTCGCCACTTCGGCGGCCAGCGTCGCACGTTGCGCGCGCAATTCGGCGGCCTGCGCATCGAGCACGTCCACATGATCGAGCAGCAGATCCGCCGCCGCCTGCGTGAGCACGTTCACGTTGTAGGGCGGACGCACCTTGTCGAACTCGTTGAGCCATGACGGCCGCCCGGCCAGATAGCCGAGGCGGATGCCCGCGAGCCCGAGCTTCGACATCGTGCGCATCACGACCACGTTGTCGAACTCGCCCGCGCGCGGCATCCAGCTTTGCATCGCGAACGGCTGGTAGGCCTCGTCGATCACCACGAGGCTCTTCGCTTCTTGCGCCGCCGCGATCACGCGCTCGATGTCGGCGTCGTCGAACAGCGTGCCCGTGGGGTTGTTCGGGTAGGCCAGCCAGATCACCGCAGGCGTGTGCTCAGCAATGGCCGCGAGCGTCGCTTCGAGGTCGAGCGTGAAGTCGCTCTTGAGCGGCACGCCGACGAATTCCAGCTGCGCGAGCTTCGCCGACATCGCGTACATGACGAAGCCCGGCACCGGCGCGAGCACCTTCGCGCCCGGCTTCGCGCACGCCATGGTGATCATGCTGATGATCTCGTCCGAGCCGTTGCCGAGCAGCACGTCGCAGTCCGCGGGCACGCGCATCGTCTCTTTGAGCTTCGCGATCAGCGCCTCGGGGCGCGGCGCGGGATAGCGGTTGAGCGCGACCGCCGCGAGGCGTTCGCCCAGAAGCGCTGCGAGGTCGGGGGGCAGGGCAAACGGGTTCTCCATGGCGTCGAGCTTCACGAAACCGGAAGCGTCGGGCACGGGGTAACTCGTCATCGCGAGCACGTCGCGACGGATGATGTCTTGTGGTGTCGTCATGTCGAAAGGCGGCTCGCGAAAGCGGGGCCGCCGGCACGGGCAGCTCGGCAAGCCGGCTGCCCTGGTTATCGTCGTGGTCTCTGCTGCGTGCGGGTCAAACTGAAGGCCAACTGCTGCGCCCCGCGCACTCGCGGGACTTGCTGCCGCGCAACGTCTCCATGCTGCGCGGCAGCGCATTCAACCGGCTTCTGCCAGTTGCAAGGCGTGCCTTACACCTGCTTCATGCGGAATTCGGCACTGCGCGCGTGGGCTTGCAGGCCTTCGCCGTAGGCCAGCTCGGCCGCGATCTCGCCGAGCGTTTGTGCGCCTTCCGCGCTCACCTCGATGAGGCTCGAACGCTTGATGAAATCATAGACGCCAAGCGGCGACGAGAAACGTGCGGTACGAGACGTAGGCAGCACGTGATTCGGCCCCGCGCAGTAGTCGCCGAGGCTCTCGCTCGTGTAGCGGCCAAGGAAAATCGCGCCCGCGTGGCGGATTTCGGCGCCCCACTTCTGCGGCTCCAGCGCCGAGATCTCGAGGTGCTCCGGCGCGATCTCGTTGGCGATGGCGCAGGCCTCGGCCATGTCGCGCACCTTCACGAGCGCGCCGCGGTTCGTGAGCGACGTGGCGATGACTTCGGCGCGCGGCATGGCGGGCAGCAGCTCGTCGATGGCGTCTTCCACGCGCTTGATGAAGCTCTCGTCCGGGCACAGCAGGATGGATTGCGCGAGCTCGTCGTGCTCGGCCTGCGAGAACAGGTCCATCGCCACCCAGCGCGGATCGGTCGTGCCGTCGCAAATCACGAGGATTTCCGAGGGGCCCGCGATCATGTCGATGCCGACCGTGCCGAACACGCGGCGCTTGGCCGACGCGACATAGGCGTTGCCCGGGCCGCAAATCTTGTCGACGGCCGGAATCGTATTCGTGCCGAACGCGAGCGCCGCCACGGCCTGCGCACCGCCGATCGTGAACACGCGATCGACGCCGCCGAGCAGCGCCGCCGCCAGCACGAGCGGGTTCTTCACGCCGTCGGGCGTGGGCACGACCATGATGATTTCGCGTACGCCCGCGACCCGCGCCGGAATGGCGTTCATCAGCACGGACGACGGATACGCGGCCTTGCCGCCGGGCACATAAAGGCCCACGCGGTCGAGCGGCGTGACCTTCTGGCCGAGCACCGTGCCATCGGATTCGGTGTACTGCCAGCTATGCGAGCCGCACTCGATGCGCTGCTTCTCGTGGTAGCCGCGCACGCGCGCCGCCGCCGCTTCGAGCGCCGCGCGCTGCTTGGGCTCGAGGCTCTCCAGCGCCGCTTCGAGTTCGCTGAACGGCAGTTCGAGCGCCGCGACGCTCGGGGCGGCAAGGCGGTCGTAGCGGTTCGTGTAGTCGAGCACGGCGGCGTCGCCGCGCGCCTTGACGTCGGCGAGAATCTGCGCGACGGAGCGCTCGATGGCCTCGTCCTCGCTCGCCTCGAAGGCGAGCACCGCGTGCAGCGCCTTTTTGAAGCCTTCGGCGCCGGAATCGAGTTTGCGCATCGTGATAGCCATGCTGGTATCCATCCGTTACGTTTGTGCGCGCCGCGCCGTTTGAGGCGCACTGCGCGCGAGGCGGCGCGTCATTGCGCCTGCCCTTTGCTTCTACCCGGTCAGCTCGCCTGCGTGCCGCGCGACGCGCGTTCGAACGCGTCGATGATCGGCCGCAGCGCGGCGCGCTTGAGCTTGAGCGCCGCCTGATTCACGACGAGGCGCGAGGAGATCTCCATGATCTCCTCGACCTCGACCAGATTATTCGCGCGCAGCGTGCCGCCCGTGCTGACGAGGTCGACGATCGCGTCGGCGAGGCCCACGAGCGGCGCGAGTTCCATCGAGCCGTACAGCTTGATGAGGTCGACGTGCACGCCCTTGGCCGCGAAGTGCTGGCGCGCGGCTTCCGTGTACTTGGTCGCCACGCGCAGGCGCGCGCCCTGGCGCACCGCGTTCGCGTAGTCGAAGCCGCCCTTCACGGCCACCGAAAGACGGCAGCGCGCGATGTCGAGATCGATCGGCTGATACAGGCCGCCGCCGCCGTGCTCGTTGAGCACGTCCTTGCCCGCCACGCCGAAGTCCGCGGCGCCGTACTCCACGTAGGTGGGCACGTCGGTCGCGCGCACGATGATCACGCGCAGGTTCGGGTCGGTCGTCGGCAGAATGAGCTTGCGCGAGGTTTCCGGGTCTTCCGTCACATGCACGCCGGCCGCCGCGAGCAGCGGCATCGTCTCTTCGAAGATGCGGCCCTTCGAGAGCGCAAGCGTGAGCGGCGCGCTGGCCGCGGCCGCCGGCGTGGGCCTCGACTCGACCGTGCTCATTGCGCGCTCCCCTTGATCCGCTTCACGTTCGCGCCGATCTTCGTGAGCTTCTCTTCCATGCGGTCGTAGCCGCGGTCGAGGTGATAGATGCGGTCGATCAGCGTTTCGCCGTCCGCGCACAGGCCCGCGATCACGAGGCTCGCCGAGGCGCGCAGGTCGGTTGCCATCACCTTCGCGCCCGAGAGCTTCTCGACACCGGCGACGAGCGCCGTCTTGCCGTCGATCGTGATGTGGGCGCCCAGGCGATTGAGTTCCTGCACGTGCATGAAGCGGTTTTCGAAGATGTTTTCGACCACTTGCGAGGTGCCGTCCGCGATCGTGTTGAGCGCCATGAACTGCGCCTGCATGTCGGTCGGGAACGCCGGATATTCGGAGGTGCGCACGTTCACGGCGCGCGCGCGCTCGTGCATGCGCACGCGCATCCAGTCGTCGCCCTCTTCGATCGTCACGCCCGCTTCGCGCAGCTTGTCGGTGACGGCGTCGAGGATGTGCGGACGCACGTGGCGCAGCGTGACGTCGCCGCCCGCGGCCGCGACCGCGCACAGGAACGTGCCCGCTTCGATACGGTCCGGAATGACGGTGTGGTGCGCGCCGTGGAGCTTGTCCACACCTTGAATGACGAGGCGGTCGGTGCCGATGCCTTCGATCTTCGCGCCCATCGCCACGAGCAGGTGCGCGAGGTCGCCCACTTCGGGCTCGCGCGCGGCGTTCTCGATCACCGTTTCGCCATCGGCGAGTACGGCGGCCATCAGCAGGTTTTCCGTGCCTGTGACCGTGATCATGTCGGTGACGATGCGCGCGCCCTTCAGGCGCTTCGCGCGCGCCTCGATGAAGCCGTGCTCGATGTTGATCTCGGCGCCCATCGCCTGCAGGCCCTTGATGTGCTGATCCACGGGGCGCGCGCCGATCGCGCAGCCGCCCGGCAGCGACACCTTCGCCTCGCCGAAGCGCGCGACGAGCGGCCCGAGCACGAGGATCGACGCGCGCATGGTCTTCACGAGCTCGTACGGCGCCACGAGATTGTTGACCTTCGAGGCGTCGAGCTGCACGCGCGCGCCGTTCTGCTCGGTACGCACGCCCATCTGGCCAAGCAGCTTGAGCGTCGTGCGCACGTCCTGAAGGTCGGGCACGTTGTCCAGATGAACGGGTTCCGCGCTCAGAAGGCCCGCGCAGAGAATGGGCAGCGCCGCATTCTTTGCACCGGAAACAGCCACTTCCCCTGCGAGCTTCTGCCCGCCGACGATGACGAGTTTATCCATGCCTGAGGTTTCCTGATCGGTGCGGCCGGTTTGCAGGGTCGCTTGGTGTTGAGCTGCGCCGCTCGCGGCGGCGTCTTTGTCCTGGGTAATTCGCACTGAGATTCCAGATTATGCGTTCTGCCATTCGGCGGGCGTGAGCGTCTTCATGCTGAGCGCGTGGATTTCCTCGCGCATGCGGTCGCCGAGCGCCGCGTAGACGAGCTGATGGCGCTGGATCAAGCGCTTGCCGTCGAATGCTGAGGAGACGATCGTCGCGAAGAAGTGCTGGCCATCGCCTTCGACTTCGAGGTGCTCGCACGCGAGCCCTGCCGAGATGTACTGCTTGATCTGTTCCGGAGTCGGCAACATGAGTATGGCTCCTGCTTAGTGACGCAGCTTGTACCCGCTCGCGAGCAAACGCATGGCGAGCGTGGCCAGCGCCACGAAAAACACGAAAACGATCGACAGGCTCACGAGCGGGTTGATGTCGGACAGGCCGAAGAACCCGAAGCGGAAGCCATCGATCATGTAAAAGAACGGATTGAGCCGCGACACTTCGCGCCACAGGGGCGGCAGCGTATGCGTCGAATAAAACACGCCCGAAAGAAACGTGAGCGGCATGATGAGAAAGTTCTGAAACGCCGCGAGCTGGTCGAACTTCTCCGCCCAGATCCCGGCGATCAGGCCGAGCGTGCCGAGGATCGCCGAGCCCAGCACCGCGAACGCGAGGATGTAGAACGGCGCGGCGAAGCTCATCGGAATGAACCAGATCGTCACGACGAACACGCCCGCGCCAACGGCGAGGCCGCGCACGATCGAGGCGAGCACGTAGGCGCCGAACATCTCCCATGCAGCGAGCGGCGGCAACAGCACGAATACAAGATTGCCCGTGATCTTCGACTGGATCAATGACGACGAGCTGTTCGCGAAGGCGTTCTGCAGCACGCTCATCATCACGAGGCCGGGAATCAGGAAGCTCGTGTATTCCACGCCCGGATACACCTCGACATGGCCGCGCAGCGCATGGCCGAAGATCGTGAGATAGAGCAGCGCGGTAATGACGGGCGCGAGCACGGTCTGGAAAGCGACTTTCCAGAAACGCAACACTTCCTTGTAGAACAGCGTACGGAAACCGCTCATGCGAGACCCTCGACCACTTCAGGACCGTTCATCACCTGCACGAAGACATCCTCCAGATCGGCCTTGCGCACTTCCACTTCTTCGAGCTTGCAGCCGTTCGCGCGGCACTTGGCCAGGATGCGCTCCACGTCGTCGTAGCTCGCGAGGCGCAGCAGATGCTGGTGCGGGCTGGCGTTGGAAGGATCGACTTCGAGCGCGCGCAAATCGCTCGGCAGCACGCCTTCCGAGAAGCGCAGGAACAACTGCGTGCCCGCGAAGCGCTGCAGCAGCGCGCTCGTGCGCTCCAGCGCGACCATCTCGCCGCGCCGGAGCATGGCGATGCGGTCGCACAACTGCTCGGCTTCTTCGAGATAGTGCGTGGTGAGCACGATGGTGTGCCCTTCGCGGTTCAGGCGCGCGATGAACTTCCAGAGCGTCTGGCGCAGTTCCACGTCCACGCCGGCGGTCGGTTCGTCGAGCACGATCACGGGCGGCCGGTGCACGAGCGCCTGCGCCACGAGCACGCGGCGCTTCATGCCGCCGGACAGCGCGCGCATGTTCACGTCGGCTTTCTCGGTGAGATCGAGATTGGCCATGACTTCGTCGATCCACGCGTCGTTGTTGCGCAGGCCGAAGTAGCCGGACTGGATGCGCAGCGTCTCGCGCACGGTGAAGAACGGATCGAACACCAGTTCCTGCGGCACGACGCCCAGGTTGCGGCGCGCGTTGCGGTAGTCGGCGACGACATCGTGGCCGCGGACGGCGATCGAGCCCTCGTCCGCGCGCGCGAGGCCGGCAAGAATGCTGATGAGCGTCGTCTTGCCCGCGCCGTTCGGGCCGAGCAGCCCGAAGAACTCGCCGTCTTCGACCGTGAAGCTGACGCCCTTGAGCGCCTGAAGCGACCTGTAGCGCTTCTTGACGTTACGGATTTCTATGGCTGGCATGACTAATACGCCGCCCGTTTGCGAACGGCGCGGCTCAAGAGTGCATCAATGCTGCGGGGAAGACCGGAATTGGGGACGGCTTATCAGGCCGGCTTTGCTGTCTCACTGCACGCTTATTACGTACCAGGCGGTACTTTTTGCGCCGAGGCAGCGCCCAAAAAACGGTTGATTATAGGCCAAGTCGGGAAGCGCGGCCTGGCCCTGGAGGGGAACGGCGTCGGCCCGGCAGTGCGGTGTGATCCCGCTTGAACGCTAGCGTCCGGCCAGGCGACGCGGGTCAATGTCGCTCGTTGAGAAGCGAATCGACGCCGTAGGCGCGCGCGAGAGAGGCGAGCGCGGGGGGCATGTTGAGCACGGCAAGGCAGGCGCCGCGCTCACGCGCGGCACGCTGCCACGCGATCAGCACAGCGAGCGCCGATGAATCGAACTGGGTGAGCGCCGCGCAGTCCACGGCGGTTGCGCCCGCCGAGATCTGCGCGAACCCGGCCGAGAGCGCGGCCTTCGCGCTCTCGTGGGTCAGGTTGGCGCCGGTGGCGAAACGCTCGCTCACGAGGTCGCCTTGCCCGATGCGAGTTGCTGGTTACGCTGCGTGAGGAACTGGATCAGGCCGTCCACGCCGCCTTGCTGGATCTTTTCCTGGAACTGCTGCTGGTACGCCTGGATGAGCCACGCGCCGAGCACGTTGATGTCATACACGCGCCAGCCTTGCTGCGTCTTGTAGAGGCGATAGTCGAGCTCGATCGGCTGGCCGCCGTTCATGACCGTCGAACGGACCACGACGTCGGTGTCGTCCGGGTTCGCGCGGAACGGCTTGTACTGGATCTGCTGGTCGCGCACCTGGGCGAGCGCGCCCGAATACGTGCGGATCAGCAGTGTCTTGAACTGTTCGATGACCTGTTGCTGCTGCTCCGGCGTGGCCGTGCGCCAGTTGCGGCCCATCGCGAGTTGCGTGGTGCGGCGGAAATCGGTGTACGGCAGGATCTTTTCGTTCACGAGCTGCGTGATCTTGCTGATGTCGCCGGACTGGATGGACTTGTCACCCTTGATCTGGCTCATGACCTGCTGCGTGACCGTCTGGACCATCGCGTCGGGATTGCTGGTGTCTACCGTCTGGGCAAATGCGCCGCCGGCAAACGAAAGAAACATGGCGAAAAACGGGTACAGAAAGAATTTTTTCATCTCGAGCCCTGCTAGTTGGGGGACATCGCCCCGTTGGAACTAACGATATCACGCGAGATCTATCGCGCTGTGTCAAAACCGCCAGCAAAGTGCGACAAGCGTTTCTGCTTGTTACGTCAGACGTATACGTCAGACGAACGCTCCGGCGAGGCGTTCCAGCACGCCGGAGCGCAGCGCTCAGTGCAGCCGCAGCATGCTCGGGAAGCCGATGCGCGCGGGCGGAATCATCTGGTCGCCCGGCACCGTGGTTTCCGACGCGCCCGTGGGCGCCGCGGCGCCGGCCGGGCCTTCCAGCGTGGCCGGGGCGGTCGTTGCGCCGTTGGGGTTGGCGGGTGCCATGCTGGCCGCATTCGGGGTGGCCGCAGGCGCAGTGCCCGAAGCGGGCCCTGCCGCACCGGCAGCCGCACCCGAAGCGGGGGCCGCCGCGCCCTCGTCGGTGTCGTCGTACTTCGGCAGCGGCGCGCCATCGCCGTAATCCGGCAGATTGCTGTTGCCCGACGACGCGCGGCCGTCCGACAGCAGATAGCGGCGGCGCTGCAGATAGGCGTTGCGGATGAACGAGTACCTGTCGATCGCCGCGCCTTCGAGCAGGTCGCTCGCGCCAAGCAGGTTGGCGCGCGTGCTCACCACGTTCAGCCCGTAAAGGCCCCAAGACAGCGCGGCCGGATCCACATAGGTGAGCGGGTTGATGAAGTAGTTCGGCACGAGGCCCACGCCGTCACGCACCGTGCTCGGACCGAACAGCGGCAGCACGAGGTATGGGCCGGGCGGCACGCCATAGTGACCGAGCGTGAGACCGAAGTCCTGGTTGTGCTTGGGCAGCTTTGCGAGCGTCGCGACGTCGAACAGACCGCCGAGGCCGAAGACCGTGTTGATCACGATCCGCATGATGTCCTCGACACCATCGGTGATCTTCAGTTGCAGGAAGTTGTTCGCGGCGTTGTACACGTCGCCGATGTTCGCGAAGAAGTTCGTCACGCTGTCGCGCACGGGCTGCGGCGTCACCTTCACGTAGCCCTGCGCCACCGGCTTGAGCGCGTACGTGTCAACCTTGTCGTTGAACGTGTACACCGTGCGGTTGAACCCTTCCCATGGATCTTCCTTCGATGGCGTCTGCACCGTCGAACAACCCCCGAGTGCAAGCGCTGCGACGCCAAGCGTAATGGCGCGCATGCGTATGGTCGTCATTCTTTTTCTCCTTCTTATTGGGCCGCCGAAGCCGCCGGTGCAGGCGCCTGAGCCGGTGCGGGCGCGGGTGCTGCAGCAGGCGCCGCATCCGTGCTCGCGCCGCTGGACGGCTTCGCGGCGCCCGAATCGGCCGCCTTGCTATAGAGGAACTGGCCGATCAGGTTCTCGAGCACGATGGCCGACTGCGTCATCGAAATGGTGTCGCCGGCCTTGAGCATTTCCGAATCGCCGCCCGGTTCGAGGCCGATGTACTGCTCGCCGAGCAGACCCGACGTCAGGATCTTCGCCGACGTGTCCTTCGGAAACTGGTACTGCTGGTCGAGGTTGATCGTCACCAGCGCCTGATAGGTGTTGGAGTCGAAGCCGATCGAGGCCACCCGGCCCACGGTCACGCCCGCGCTCTTCACGGGCGCGCGCGGCTTGAGGCCGCCGATATTGTCGAACTTGAGCTTCACCGGGTAGGTGGCCTGGAACGACAGGGAACTCATGTTGCCGGCCTTCAGCGCGAGAAACAGCAGCGCGATAAAGCCCAGCACCACGAACAGGCCGACCCAGAAGTCGAGAGCATTCTTTTTCATCGTCATCCCAATGAGAATCCGTTGCAGCGTCGCTCATATGCGCGCCGCGCGGCCGGGTCGCAGCCCGGCCTCTTTAGCTGAACATCAGCGCGGTGAGCAGGAAGTCGAGGCCGAGCACCGCGAGCGACGCGTACACGACCGTCCTGGTAGTCGCGCGCGACACGCCCTCGGGCGTGGGCTTCGCCTCATAGCCCTGATAGAGCGCGGTAAACGTCACAGCGAAGCCGAACACGATGCTCTTCATCACGCCGTTGCCCACGTCTGCCCAGACATCCACGCCGCCCTGCATTTGCGACCAGAACGCGCCGGCGTCCACGCCGATCAGCAGCACGCCCACCACATAGCCGCCCAGAATGCCGACCGCGCTGAAGATGGCCGCGAGAATCGGCATGGCGATCACGCCCGCCCACATGCGCGGCGCGACCACCACGCGCACGGGGTCCACCGCCATCATCTCCATGGCCGTGAGTTGCTCGCCCGCCTTCATGAGGCCGATCTCGGCCGTGAGCGAGGTGCCCGCGCGGCCCGCGAACAACAGCGCGGTGACGACGGGCCCGAGCTCACGCACGAGCGAGAGCGCGACCAGCAGCCCGAGCGCCTGCTCGGAGCCGTAGCGGTTGAGCGTGTAATACCCTTGCAGACCGAGCACGAAGCCCACGAACAGGCCCGACACGGCAATGATCAAGAGCGAATAATTACCGACGAAGTGGATCTGCTTCGTGACAAGACGCGGCCGGCGCAGCAGCGGGAAGAATTCGAGGACGAGGCGCACGAAAAAGCGCGTGGCGTGCCCCGCGCGCGCGATCGTTTCGAGCACGGTGCGCCCGATCGAGCTGATGGCACCGGTCATGAGCGGCCTCCGCCAATGCCGAAGTCCGCTTCGAGCGGCAGGTTCGACGGGTAATGGAAGCGGAACGGGCCGTCCGGCGCGCCGTCGATGAACTGGCGCACGATCGGGTCGGTCGAGGCGCGCAGCTCGGCGGGCGTGCCCTGCGCCTGCACCCGCCCGTTCGCCATGAAGTACACGTAGTCGGCGATCGCGAACGACTCGGGCACGTCGTGCGTGACGAGGATCGAAGTTGCGCCGAGCGCGTCGTTGAGCGTGCGGATGAGATTCGCGGTGATGCCGAGCGAAATCGGGTCGAGACCCGCGAACGGCTCGTCGTACATCATGAGTTCGGGGTCGAGCGCGATGGCGCGCGCAAGCGCCACGCGCCGCGCCATGCCGCCGGAAATTTCCGAAGGCGCGAGGTCGCGCGCGCCACGCAGGCCGACGGCGTTGAGCTTCATGAGCACGAGGTCGCGGATCAGCTCTTCAGGCAGGTCGGTGTGCTCGCGCAGGGCGAAAGCGACGTTCTCGAACACCGACATGTCGGTGAAGAGCGCGCCGAACTGGAAGAGCATGCCCATCTTGCGGCGCAGGGCGTAGAGGCCGTCGCGCGATTGCGCGCCGACGTCCTGGCCGCCGAACAGCACCTGGCCGCGCTGGGCGCGAACGAGGCCGCCGATCAAGCGCAGCACTGTCGTTTTTCCGCCACCGGAACCGCCCATGACTGCCACGACCCGACCGCGCGGGAAGCGCATGTTCAGTCCGGACAGGACGAGCCGGTCGCCGTAGCCGAAGTCGACGTCGCGCAGCTCCAGTAGGGTCTCAGAGGTTGAGGGCACGTGGTCTGACAGTCCATTTACACGAAGGCGGGATTATAGGGCCATCGTGGAAAACCTGCCGTGACGCCCCCGGACCCGCCGATGTAAGCCGCAAGCGCCCGCTGCTGCGGGTTGCGGCCCCCTTGGCCCCGGGTCGCGCTCGCGGCGCAGCCCGAAGCCAGGGCGGACCATTATTGCGTAAACGCGTTGCGCAATGCAGCAACCGCGGCAGCCGGGTCGGCCGCCTCGGTCACGGCGCGCACCACCGCCGCGCTGCCGGCGCCCGTGGCGAGCACCTCGGGCAGCACATTGCCGTCGATGCCGCCGATCGCCACCATCGGCACGACGCCGTCCAGCAGCTTCACGTAGCGGGCAAGACGCGCGAGGCCCTGGGGCACCGTGGGCATGGCCTTGGTCGTGGTGGCGAACACGGCGCCGCACGCGAGATAGCTCGGACGGAAGTGAAGCGCCGTGAGCATCTCGAAGTAGCCGTGCGTCGAGAGGCCAAGACGTGCGCCCGCCGCCGCGATCGCGCCGAGATCGGCTTCGCGCAGGTCTTCCTGGCCGAGGTGCACGCCATATGCGCCGGCCGCGACGGCCTCCTGCCAGTGATCGTTGATGAAGAGCTGCGCGTCGTGCTTGCGGCCCGCCGCGACGCAGCGCTCGATTTCGTTCGTGAGCGCCGGCGACTTCGGCTGCTTGCTGCGCAACTGCACCGTCTTCACGCCGTAGTCGAGCACGCGCTCGACCCAGTCGGCCGTGGGCAGTACGGGATACAAGCCAAGCTTCGCGGGACACGGCGCAAACGGCTGTGCGGGCGCGTCGGGCAGGCCCAACACCCGCGGAAAACGCTCGATGTCGACGGGCCAGGCGTCAGCCTGCTGCTCGTCGCCGTCGCGCCAGGCGAGCGCGAGCACGAGCGCGTCGTGCGGATCGAAACCGCAGTCGAGGAACGCCGCCAGCGCCGGGATCCAGTCTTCCGCCAGCTCGCCTTCGAGCGCGTAGCGCTCGCCGCCCAGATGCAGCGTGGCGCGCGCCGCCTTCGGGTTTTCGCCCGCGGCTTCGATCACGCCCGCGCCGTCGGTCATCCAGCGCGCGATGTTGGCCAGATGCGGCGCCGCGTCGGTCACGATGATCAGATCGCCGCCGTTGGGCGCGTCGGGCGGCGTGAGACAGATGCGCCACGGCGCATGCGTGGGCTGCCAATCGCCCAGGCGCGCGCGGATGCGCTCCGCCGTTTCGGTGAGTTCGTCGGCGGGCGGCCAGAACAGTTCGCGGTCTTGCAGGCGCAGCGTTTCAGTCATCGCTTGTCTCCATCCTGGTGCCAGAAAGGCATGCCGACCACGGGCGTGCTCGCGACCGCCGCTTCGCGCTCGGCCATCGGTCCGGCGAGAAACGCGGCGCGCCCCGCCTCGACACCCAGCGCGAACGCGCGCGCCATCGCCTCGGGGTGCGTGGCCTGCGAAACGGCCGTGTTGAGCAGCACGCCGTCGAAGCCCCACTCCATTACCTGGCACGCGTGCGAAGGCACGCCCAGGCCCGCATCGACGATGAGCGGCACATCGGGCAAGCGCTCGCGCAGCACGCGCAAGCCGTAGGGGTTGATCACGCCCTTGCCGGTGCCGATCGGCGCGCCCCACGGCATGAGCGCCTCGCAGCCGGCGTCGAGCAGACGCCGGCCGATCACGAGGTCCTCGGTGCAATACGGCAGCACCTTGAAGCCGTCCTTCACGAGGCGCGACGCGGCCTCGATCAGGCCGACCGGGTCGGGCTGCAGCGTGTAGTCGTCGCCGATCAGTTCGAGCTTGATCCAGTCGGTTTCGAAGACTTCGCGCGCCATGTGCGCCGTCGTCACCGCCTCGTTGACGGTGAGGCAGCCGGCCGTGTTCGGCAGGAGCGGCACGCCGTGGCGCTTGAGCAGATCGAAGAAGCCGGCCTCGGCGGTGCCCTCGTTCATCTGGCGGCGCAGCGCGACGGTGATCATGCCGGGGTGCGCGGCAGCCATGGAGTCGGCGAGCGATTGCAGCGACGGATAGCGCGACGTGCCGAGCAGCACGCGGCTCGCTAAGGTTTCGCCGTAGAGCGTGAGCGCGTCGGCAGTGGTTGTGGTGGTCATGGGTTGGAATCCTTGGCGGTGTCGTGAACGCGCTCGCCGTGTATGCGATGCGCGCGACCGGTGGCCTGGGCGAGCGAGGCTCAGCCGCCGGCCACGGGGCTCACGACGTCGAGGCGGTCGCCCGCCTGGAGCGAGCGCGCGCCATGCTGGGTACGCGCCACGAAATCGCCGTTCAGCGCGACGGCGAACGGCGGACGCGCGCCGAATGCGGTGAGCGCATCGGCGACAGTCGCGCCTTCGGGCAGCGTGATCGGCTTCTGGTTGATATGAATGTCCATGGCAAATACGTTCTCAAACTGCGGATTATTTCTGGTGAAGCGTCAGGCCGGCTCGTGCGCGCCCTGCGCGTGCAGCATGTCACCCCATCGCGACGCGCGGCGCAGCGACTCGAAGGAATCGGCATCGCTCACACGGGCATCGAGCAGCGCCTGGGCGAAGCGCGCGGCTTCGTCGGCGACTTCCGGCGCGATCATGAAGCCGTGCCGATAGAGACCGTTCACACGCAGCGTGGTCTTGCCGTCCCAGATGAGCGCCGGGCGGTGGTCGGGCAGCGTCGGGCGGCACTGCGTGTTCAACTCGAGGATGCGCGCCTCGCCGAACGCCGGATGCACCGCGAACGCCGCGCTCAGCAGTTCGAGCGCCGAGCGCACGCTCACCGGCGAGCGGTCCTCGCCTTCGATCTCGGTCGCGCCGATCACGAAGACATCGTGTTCCTTGGGCGCGATATAGAGCGGATAGCGCGGATGCAGGAGCCGCACCGGGCGCGTGAGCGTGATGCCCGGCGCGTGCACGCGCGCGACTTCGCCGCGAATGCCGCGCAACCCCGACAGCGCAGGTTTGGCGCCCAGCCCGCGGCAATCGATCGTCACGCGCGCGGGCGGCCGATTGGCCTCGTCGACCGTGGTGTGCCAGTGGGTTTCCACGCCGCGCGCAGCGAGCCCCGCCGCCAGAGCGGCCAGGGCCTGGCGATTGTCGAGCTGGCCCTCGCCTTCGAGCAGCCAGCCGCGCGCGAAGCGCCCCGCGAGCGCCGGTTCGGCGGCGTCGAGCTGCGCACCGGCGAGCGCGACGAAGTTGGCATCGGCGAGAGAACGCGGCGCGTTGGCGCGCACGCGTCGCTCGAAGAGCGGCGCTTCGGTGCGATCGGCGCTATGCCAGACCACGAGCGTGCCGTTGCGCTGGAAGAACACGGGCTCCGGCAACTCGGCCAGAATGCGCGGCCAGGTTTCGAGCGATGCGACGCCCAGCTCGGTAATGAGCATTTCGGCGACGGCAGCCTCCGCGAGCGGCGCGAGCATGGCCGCCGCGACCCAGGCTGCGGCTTCGCCGCCTTCGGGGCCGCCGCGCTCGTAAAGCGCGACGCGATGGCCCTCGCCGGCCAGACGCCATGCGACGAGCCGGCCGCTCAGGCCGCCGCCGAGCACGGCGAAGTCGGGCACGCTGCCCACGTCAGGGTTGCGGGCGCGGCTCATGACGACGCTCCGTCACGCAAGGCGAACGGCAAGGCGAACGCGATAAGAATCGGGGAACAAAGAGAATAGGCGGTCATCGTATCCTTTCCGTACGGCAGCAGCAGACGTACCCAAGGACGAAACCGGCTGGCAAGGCCGACCGTGGAGGCTATGCGGCGCAGACGGCCCGATACGGAATGCGTATACGAACCCAGGCGCCCAAAGCGCAGCCCGGCGGGAATCCTGGCGCCCCCGCCTTTTCAAAACCCAGGCTGGGCGCTCCGGTAAGACTTTCTGGAAACTTCCCGCGCCGGTATTACCCGGATCGGGTGCAAAGGGTTTCTCTCAGCCTCACTGGCGGCATGCCCGGCATACCGGTGAAGCACCCCTGTTTCGTCAACGACGATTAGACCACAAAACGCGCGCGGCCCGCAAACCTCGGCGGAACCGGGGGGCGTGGTCTGGCACAATGCCCTGAACCCGCCTCTTTCGCCTCGCGAGCCCGCGCGGTGAGACAATGAGCGCCACGCTACGGCGGCGCCAGCGTGCGCTTTTGTCTCCACGCCTCGCGCCGGTTTTGGCTCCGCCTGTGGCCCGTTAAGACTCACTTAAGCGCCCGACGACAGAATCGCTGCAAAAATCGCTGCAACGCTGCCGCCGTGCGGCGCGCGGCGCATGCCCCCAGCGGGCCGCCACACCTTCAGGACGCACATGACCAACCAACCTGCCCGCGCCACGCCCGATCAGAACGAGCATCAGAAGATCACCGCGTGGAGCCTGATCAAGCCCTACTGGGTCTCCGAGGAACGCTGGATCGCCTGGGGCCTGCTCGTCGCGATCATCGTGATGAACCTGCTCGTCGTGTGGATCAACGTGCGCCTGAACGGCTGGAGCGCGGAGTTCTACAACGCGTTGCAGGCCAAGGACGTCAAGCGCTTCCCGCCGCTGTTGATGACCTTCACCGAACTGGCGTTCGGCTTCATCATCCTCGCGGTGTATGGCCGCTATCTGCGCCAGATGCTCGGCTTTCGCTGGCGTCAGTGGCTCACCACGCGGTTCCTGAACGAGTGGCTCGGCAAGGGCGCGTTCTACCGCATCGAGCGCGACCGCCTCGCCGACAACCCCGACCAGCGGATCAGCGACGACCTCCAGTCGTTCGCCACGACCACGCTCTCGCTCACGCTCGACCTGCTCTCGACGGTCGTCACGCTCATCTCGTTCATCACGATCCTGTGGACGCTCGCGGGCGCGCTCACCGTCACGCTGGGCGGGCAGCCGCTCGCGATTCCGGGCTACATGGTGTGGGCCGCGGCGCTCTATGCCGTGTTCGGCTCGCTCGTGATCCAGAAGGTCGGCCACCCGCTCGTGTCGATCAACTACCAGCAACAAAAGGTAGAAGCGGACTTCCGCTTCGGCCTGATCCGCCTGCGCGAAAACGCCGAGCAGATCGCCCTCTACGACGGCATGGACACCGAGCGCAGCAACGCGCAGGGCCTCTTCGCGCACATCAAGGACAACTGGTGGCGCGTGATGAAATACACGAAGCGCCTCACCTTCGTGCTGAGCTTCTACGGCCAGATCGCCATCATCTTCCCGCTCGTGGTGGCCGCGCCGCGCTACTTCGCGGGCGCCTTCACGTTCGGCGTGCTGATGCAGATCTCGCAGGCGTTCGGCACCGTGAGCGACTCGTTCTCGTGGTTCATCAACAGTTACTCCACGCTGGTCGAATGGCGCGCTACCGTGAATCGTCTGCGCGAATTCGTGCGTGTGGTGCACTCGCCGCGTCTGAAGGAATCGGTCTCGCCCGCCACCGAGCACGGCGGCATCAACCTGCACTTCATCGACAACAACGAGCTCGCCACCGAGCATCTCAAGCTCTCGCTGCCCAACGGCACGCCGCTCTCGGAAGTGCGCGACATCGCCATCAAGCCGGGCTCGCGCTGGCTCGTGCGCGGCCCCTCGGGCGCAGGCAAGAGCACGCTGATGCGCGCGCTCGCGGGCCTCTGGCCCTTCGGCGAAGGCTCGATCGACGCCCCTGTCGATGCGCGCATGATGTTCATCCCGCAGCAGAGCTATCTGCCCATCGGCACGCTCAAGGCAGCGCTCACCTACCCGTCGCCCGCCGACGACTACAGCGACGAAGATTGCCGCGAAGCGCTGCGCGCCTGCCGCCTCGAAGAGTACGTGGATCGTCTCGGCGAATCGGCGCACTGGACGCGCGTGCTCTCGCCGGGCGAGCAGCAACGCCTTGCGGGCGCGCGCGTGCTGCTGCACAAGCCCGACTATCTGTTCCTCGACGAAGCGACGAGCGCGCTCGATCCCGACAACGAAAGCCGTCTCTACAAGCTGTTCATGGAACGTCTGCCCAAGGCAGCGATCGTGAGCGTCGCGCACCGTGAGTCGCTCGCGGCGTACCACCACGAAACGCTCGAGATCGAGCGCATGCCCGAAGAGCGGGTTGCCGCGTGAGCGCAAGCGCGCTGCGCGTCGTGCTGATCACGGGCGCGGGCTCGGGCATCGGCGCGGCGCTCGCGCGTCGCCTCGCGGCGCCGGGTGTAGCGTTGATGCTGCACACGCGCGGCGCGGATGAGGCATCGCGCGCCCGGCTCGCCGCCGTTGCCGCCGGGTGCGAGCAGCGCGGCTCGACCTGCGCCACCGCGTACGGCGATCTCGCGCTGGCCGGCCAGGCGAGCGCGCTCGTGGACGCCACGCTCGCGCGCTTCGGCTCGCTCGACCAGCTCGTCGCCAACGCCGGGCACGCGCAGCGCCAGACGCTCGCCGCGCTCGACGCCGCGTCGCTCGAAGGCGCTTTCGCGGCCATGCCTGCCGCGTTCGCCGGGCTCGTGCAACGCGCGCAGCCGGCGCTGGAACGCTCGGCGCGCGCCCGCGTGGTCGCGCTGAGCTCGTTCGTCGCGCACCGCTACCGCGCCGGCGCGCCCTTCGCGGCCACCGCCGCCGCGAAGGCCGCGCTCGAATCGCTGGCGAAAACCGCCGCGGCAGAACTGGCGCCGCACGGCGTGACCGTGAACTGCGTCGCGCCCGGCTATACGCGCAAGGACAAGGGCCCCGCGCCGGAAAACGCGCCGGCGTGGGAGCGTGCGGCACAGGAAACGCCGCTCGGCCACGTGGCCGATCCCGCCGATGTCGCCGAACTCATCGCCTTCCTGCTCTCGGGCGCCGCACGCCACATCACCGGCCAGGTAATCCATGTCGATGGCGGGCTCACACTCTAGCGCCTTGCGGTTCCCGCGCCCCATCGTTCGCTCGCTATCGAACTAAACCCGAACTAAACATCGGAATACAACGATAGCGGGCGCCCCCAAATTGCCCCTCGCCTCAGCGCGGTTTCGCACCGTAAAATACCCCTCCAGCACACCGGAGACGGGCGGCGTCGCACCGCGCAGCCCGCCAGCGTCAAGCGCACACGCCACCCAACGCGTCTGCGCCAGCCGGGTCGCTTGCGCAGCACGCGCCGCTCAGCCCGGTTCGTTGCGCGCACAACAAATATGGGGGAAGACACGCGATGGGCTACTTTCACTGGTTCACCGAATTGAACGCGCGCGAGCGGCGCACGCTTTATGCGGGATTCGGCGGCTACGCCGTCGACGCGTTCGACTTCATGATCTACTCGTTCCTGATCCCGACGCTCATCGCGACCTGGGGCATGACCAGGAGCGAGGCCGGCATGATCGCGACCAGCTCGCTGATCTCCTCGGCGGTCGGCGGCTGGCTCGCCGGCATCCTCGCCGACCGTTACGGCCGCGTGCGCGTGCTGCAGTGGACCATCGCCACCTTCGCGCTCTTCACCTGCCTCTCCGGCTTCACGCATTCATTCTGGCAACTGCTCGCCACGCGCACGCTGCAGGGCATCGGCTTTGGCGGCGAATGGACGGTCGTCACGATGATGATGGCCGAAACGATCCGCTCGCCGCAGCATCGCGCGAAAGCCGTGGGCACGGTGCAGAGCAGCTGGTCGTTCGGCTGGGGCGCGGCTGCCATCCTGTACTGGGCCTTCTTCGCCCTGCTACCCGAGGAATACGCGTGGCGCGCGTGCTTCTGGATCGGCATCGTGCCTGCGCTCTGGATTCTCTATGTGCGCCGCAACGTGAGCGATCCCGACGTGTTCGTCGCCACACGCCGGGCGCGCGAAAGCGGCGCGGTGCAAAGCCACTTCATGCAGATCTTCGCGCCCGCGCATCTCGTCACCACCCTGCTCGGCAGCGCGCTGTGCACCGGCATGCTCGGCGGTTACTACGCGATCACCACCTGGCTGCCCACCTACCTCAAGACGGTGCGCCATCTCTCGGTATTCAACACGAGCGGCTATCTGATCGTGCTGATCGTCGGCTCGTTCACGGGCTACATCGTCGGCGCGATCCTGTGCGACAGGATCGGCCGGCGCGCGTCGTTCATCCTGTTCGCCATCGGCTCGTTTGCGCTCGGCATGGCCTACACCATGCTGCCCATCACCGACACCGCCATGCTCCTGCTCGGCTTTCCGCTCGGCATCGTCGTGCAAGGTATTTTCGCGGGCGTGGGTGCGTACCTCTCGGAGCTTTACCCCAACGCGATCCGCGGCTCGGGCCAGGGCTTCTGCTACAACCTCGGACGCGGGCTCGGCTCGTTTTTCCCCATTCTCGTAGGCACATTCGCGCAAACCACCTCGCTCGTGAAGGCGATCGGCGTGGTGGCCGGCGCGGGCTATCTGCTCGTGATCGTCGCGGCGCTGTGCCTGCCGGAGACGAAGGGCAAGACGCTGACCGAGGAAGTGCCTGCTGCCGGGAGCGAGCGAGCGTCTGCGGAGTCCACTGCACGATGAGCGCGAACATGCTGCAATACCGACCGTCCCTCCCTGTTGTGCGACCGGCATGAAAACGATCGTCCTCGGCGCCGGTGTGATCGGCGTCGCTACTGCGTACTATCTGAGCGAACGAGGCTGCGACGTCACAGTCGTCGAACGGGAACCGGGCGTCGCGCTCGGCACGAGCTTCGGCAACGCCGGCGTCATCGCGCCCGGCTATGTCACGCCGTGGGCCGCGCCCGGCATGCCCGCGAAGCTCATCAAGTATCTGCTCAAGCCGACCTCGCCGCTCATCTTCCGGCCCACGCTCGACGCCGCGCAGTGGCGCTGGATCGCGCGCTGGCTGCGCGAATGCGATCTCGCGCGCTTTCGCGTGAACAAGCAGCGCATGCAGCGCATTGCCTATTACAGCCGTGAATGCCTGCACGCTTTTCGCGCCACGCACGCGTTCGAGTACGGGCGCAGCCAGGGCTATCTGCAGCTCTTTCGCAGCGACTACGACCTCGAGCTCGCGCAACCGGCGCTCGGCGTGCTGCGCGATGCGGGCATCGTCTATCGCGAACTCGATGCCGCCGCTTGCGCGCAGGTCGAGCCGGGGCTTGCGTGGTCACGTGTGAAACCGGTGGCGGGCGTCTATCTGCCGGAAGACGAGGCCGGCGACTGCGCACGCTTCACGCGCGAGCTGCGCTCCGTCTGCGAATCACGCGGCGTCACGTTTTTGTTCGATACCGAAGTGCTCGCGCTCGAAGCCGCGGGCGGCAAGGTGAACGGCGTGCGCGTGCGCGCCGTGCCCGGGCGGCGCACGGCCAACAACCGCAAGGACCGGCGCGAGCAGCGCCGCGCGCCGGCCGAGGTGCTGCGCCCGGCCGAGCGCAGCGAGCCCACCGACGACACGCCCCACACGCTCGCCGCCGACGCCGTGGTGGTCGCCCTGGGCG
>NZ_JBFRCM010000036.1:0-44018 GCF_040965735.1 Paraburkholderia sp. BR10936 | reverse complement strand
CGACAATCATCCAGCGACAATCATCAGGAAGGAGCGACAACCATGACCGAATAACCACCGACAATCACCCCGGTCGACCGGCCAAAATGATTGTCGGTAAACCGGCCATCCTGCTTGACGCTATCTACAAGGCGGCGCTTCGAACAGGCGCTCGACAGGACGCCGGTAACCGTCCTCAGGTGGTGCTCGACTGTATCAGGAGCGAGTCCGCGCAGATCAATGAGATGGGATCGGTATTGCGAAATGAGCGAGTCGAACTGGCTCGGTTTAGCCACCGGAACGAAGAGACCTCGATCGCATAAAAAGCGTTCTGCCGCTCGCTGCGTGGCGAGGTATAAGGTGTCGTGCGACCACGGTGCGAACCAGCGGGACAGCGCAGTCGAAGTAATCGGTAGGCTGGTGCCAGCCGCTACATGGTTATAGACAAGAACCTCACGGAAACGGCGTACGTGGTGCCGTGCGCAAATGCGCGTATAGCCGGGCTCGACGACCCACGCCGAAAATTTGCGGACTAGCGGTCCTTGCGGGCCGGCAGCATAAAGCGGCCAATCGCGGGGAAAGAGAAATTCCAGCATGTGAATCTCCCATTCAAGTGAACGGAGGAATCACAATAGCTCGTTCCAGTTATGTGTAGTTCCGCCGCCTCAAAATCCCATCGGCCGAGGGTCCAGGCAGTTGACTCTACATAACGAGGTCCTGCACATAGGTCGAGGATGATCAAATCGGAGCGATCGAGCTTGGCCAGCGCGGAAGGTAACTGCAGGCTTTGGCGCGCGGCCTGCAGCTTCTGAACGAGCTCGCTGGTACGCGTGAACATCACGCGGTAGCCGACGTCGATCAATGCGTGACCGATAGCCGATCCCACGTGGCTTTTTCCGATCCTAGGGGGGGCGAACAAGAGAACCGTGGCGCCTTTCCAGCCATGACTCTCCGGTGGCCAGCGCTGTAACATGCACTTTTGAGAACATCGGCACGGCGCCGAAGTCGAAGGCGGCGAGCGTCTTGGTCGGGTCCAGATGCGACTCGGTACGGTGCCGCTCGATGCGTCGCTTAGCGCGTTCGGCCAGCTCGTGCTCTAGCAGTGCGCCGAGCAGGCGTGCGGCCGGCTAGGCTTCCTTATCCGAGCGCTCAGCAAACTCGGGCCACAACCTGCCGATCGTTGGCAAACGCACCTCGTTGAGCATCAGGGCCAGGCGGCCACCATCATGCGCGGGCGCGTTCACGCTGGCCACCTTTTCGAGCAGTTCGTGATAGACGGCAACGGGCGGCATCTGAACCTCGACATCGGGACATTGCGCCTCACGGGGTGCGTATCGGTCACGCAGCGCCTTGAGATCGGGAAGCTCGCCGGTTTCCAGCATCGCATCAAGCTGCCCGGCCAGTACGGCCTGCGCGCCATGCAGGCCCGCGAGCTCAAGCAGGCCGACCATCGTCTTACATGCGTCGCGTTGTGACAGGCGGGCATCGAGTTGCTCCCAGTTTCTGCGGTAAGCCGCGCGTCTTCCAGGCACACCACAGGTGAGCGCAATTCTGAGATCTTGGTGCCGAAATCCACGTCCAGGATGTCACCGCGGGTCGGCATGTACAGAGTCGCCCAGACGGCGAACGGAGAAATGGTGCCCATCAGATCGGACACCGTATGATTGTCGCGGCACGATACGGACCCAGGTCCGCGCCAGCTTCCTCTACGGCCACGCCCGCGCGGTCAGTGAGATGAATTAACAACTGCACGTCGCTGTCGTTGCGATCACGTACCAGAACGTGATCAGGCACACGACGCAGAACCGCTCGGGTTGCCTCAGCGATACCCGGCTTCACGCGATTCAAGTTGGAGATGTCAAAGCGAGTTGCCAGCGAGGACACCGCGTCATCAGCGGACGCTTGGAGTTCCAATCGCTGTTCGTTGGTCCATGGAGTTGCGGGATGAACCTCGCCCAGCGCCCCGCGTTCGGCCTCGATCTTATTGATGAACTCTCGGGTTACATCATGCTTAGGCAGGTGGTCGTATGTCACGCAACCATGAAGCCCGCCTTGAGTCGGCCAGATGGTGCGGGATACTAGGCCGGACACGGTCGCGCCGAGGATGCCAGACGGAATTACCCAGTCCTCTGCAGAGCCAGCTAGCCAAGCGCGGCCGCAGGGGTCTGCCAGAACAACGAGGCGAGGATCTTCTGGGAAGCGCTTGTCGTCGTCCAAGGTGCGCTTGAGCTCACCGGAGATTGCGCCTTTTCCGGTCCAACCATCCACGAAGACGATCTTTTCGGGACCGTGCAGCTGGATGACGGCTTCCAGAGCCACCGTGTCGATACCGCGATCGCGAATGATGCTGACGCCGTAGTGGTGAGCATCGCGGCCCATTTCGACGAGTGCCCGGCGCAGCAGGACGCCGAGGGGTACGCCTGCGCGAACAAATGAAACCAGGGCGATGCTCGGCCCGGTGTAAGCGGCACTCAATGCCAAGGCCAGGGACTGAACATTGGAAGCCATACGAGCGCCGTTCTGCGCCAGGACATGGGTGTGGAAACGCTTGTGCACGTCGGTAGGAGCCTGCTCCAAGCTTATCATCTCGGAGTAATGTTTCTGATTCGTCTGGATCAGAAGTTCCTTTTCGTCAACGTTAGTGACGCTCAGCGGCACGCGCTGCAAAAGGAAATGCACATCTTCAGGGGCGTAGCTGCCGCTGCCGACGGTGCTCAGTGTGGCGAGAAGATTAGTCATTGATGAGCCCCTTCACTACGGTCGCCAGTTGACTGTGCGCCGGCGTCGACCACATATGACAGTGGTCCATGAACCCCAGGTCGGAGATGCTGTCACCGAAGCCTAGGACTGGCCGCTCGCCGTGGATCTCACGGTCGCGACGCAACCATTCTTGAACGGCGAAGCGCTTTTCCAAACCCTCAGGCAGGAAGGCGAGGTTGTTGCCGTTAACATGGGTGTGCATGCATTCCAACATGCGTCGAGATTGAACTTCGGTCAGCAACTCGGTGAGCACCGAGTCGTTGGACTCGTTGTGCTTGGTCACGACGTAGTGGCGCAGACCTTTCTCTCCAACTACCCAACTGCGCACGGAGTAGCCCAGTTCTTTGCCGATTTGCAGGGTGGCTTCGCTCAGTGGCGACAGCCGGTCTTGAAAGGTCCGGAGCGACGCGGCCATCTGTCCGTGCCAGGTCTGGTCAGGCGATCCGTCAGGGCGGAGTATCACTCCACCGTGGGAGCAAATTGCGCCTTCGGTGAAAGGAAGCTTGACGCGGTTGTAGGCCTCCACGCTGCGTGCGGTAACCGGAACGACATCGGCTGAGGCCAGCAGCCAGTTGATGAAGAAGTTCTGGACCGGGTTCATGTACCCGTTGGGCTGCCCATGCACGTCCAGAGTGGCGATGATTCGTGGTGTGGCCTCCTCCATCTTGCCTGCGGTCTGGATCAGGGTGTCGTCGAGATCGACGAATATCAGCGGACGGTTACTGCTCATCGAAAATTATCTCCGCATTCAGGACATCAACCAGTTCTGCAGGGAGCGCTTGCGCCGGGGTTTCCGTGCAGATAAGAACTCGGTCGAACTGACCGGGCTTCACGTTGTAGAGGAAGTTCGGAATACCGAGGCCATAGTTGTCAGGAAACGACAGCACGTGCTCGATCGCGTGGCCCAGGGCCACAGGGGATCTCGTGGTGGAGCTGAAGTAGACGTCTGCCCCGGCTCGCTCCGCACGCTCCGCCAGCAGGAAGGGACGCCAGACGAACTCACCGGTACCAACTATGACTACGTTCTCGCCGGGCCGGATTTGAATGTCCGGTGCGAGCGTGTCCTCCACGCGGCGAACGCCCAAGCGCCCCCAGTCATTGCGGGGTGAGAGAGGCCATTCGCCTATAGAAACGGCACCGACGCCTGGCATATCCGGCAGGGGCGCGGACTGATCTTCGTGGAACTGATACGACCCGCTCAACAAGGATACGGCGGTGGTCGACTCTCCGATGGCCTTACTCACAGCACCCGCAGACCAGTCCGTCAGGACGCACGTGACCACTCGCTCGATCTTCTTCAGGCCGGCTTCGATTAGTGCGCGGTGCAGGTTGAGAAAGGTCTTGCCGGTAGAAGCCTCATCGTCCACCAGGACTAAGGATCGGGCCTGAAGCATCAAATCACGAACCTCGGGATCGACCGGCAGGTGGATTAAGTGGGTGCTGGCATGACTGTGCTCTTCCTCGAATCGAGCAAAGAGGTCGGTACCCAAAGGATGACGGGTACTGGTGAGGTACACGCTATCGGAACGCGTTGCACTATAAGCACGGTACACGCCGGCACCGAGGCCAACTGCGGTTTCGGCCACGCCGATTACCAGCACTGGGCCGGGCAGGTTCGCTGGGATCTCGCTGACGAGGCTCTCGAAACTGGCAGCCATGATCGATGGGCGCGCCGGTATGTAGCGTCCCAGAACTTTGGATACAAAGAGAAATGCCCGCTTTGGATTCCGGCGCTCCGCGAAACCGAACAGGTTAGCCGCAGGCAAGGTGGCGGCGTCGACTTTGACCTCGAGCAGTCCCCGCTTCAGTTTAGCGCGTAGGAACGTGGGTACTACATTGCTATCCATGAACTGCTTCCTAGTTTGATGCGAGGTCGTCGAGGACCTAACTGGCTGTTGAAAATTGCCCCGTTGTGACAACCGCGGCACTGTTTAAAATGATGGTATGCAATTCGTCGCTGAGTTGTAGATGGAGCGTCCGGATTGCACCACAGGCGAGTGCGCCAGCCAGCGCATTTTCGCGCGGTGGCGGCGCCTGGGCGACTCATTGCGCTGTCCTTGCGGCACCGCCGTCACTATTCCGGCCACTTGGCTCATGTTGCTAGCAGCATTGTCAGTTGAAGGATTTTTTCGCGATAATGGCAACGGTCATAGCAAAGCGCAATATCACGGGATTGCTTATTTCGCCAGCGAATACAGTTGCTCAACGGCAGATGATTGAGTGCCGCGAATGCATTTCATCTGCCAATGCATGACTTCAATGCCAACCATAAGATGCGTGCACAGCGAAAATCTTTGAATCCCAGCATAGGACGAGTGCGGCGCTTCATGGCACGGTAGTCCTGCTCTACAACATTGTTCAGGCATTTGTTCTGGCGGTCTGCTCGAGGTGGCGCAGACTCAGCCGATAGGCAACGTACCAGCGCAGGCATAGAAGGATTACGTCAAGTGGATAATGCAGGCGCTTGAGCACCTTCGCCACTGCGGGATTCAGGTTCTGCCTCATTGGTCAGATCGTCCGTCTTTGGGACTCGTATCCTCACCTCCGTGTGAGATGGACTTCCGGAAATGACTGATGCAATTTTCGCGCCGGACGGACGGTCATATTGACACAACACAATTCCGAACTGCCTGTTGCAAATGTCCAACATTTGTCGCGGATCGGACAATTTCGGAGATATTGCAACGCAATTAAACGGGATAAGGTAAGGTGACCAATGAACGCTTGATTGCATGGGTGCATTGTTGCTTAGTTTCGGTTCAGCACGGGGCTGCTCTCCTCATCATCCGCCAGGAAATCGCCGAATAGGCCGGGACCTGCGAGGTAAGCAACTCGCGAAGACCCTTCTCGACAGCTGATGGAGTCGATTGGTATTTGCTATCCAAATTATGGCGGTACCATAATGGACAAGACAACGAGCCATTCCTGACTGGCGTTGCGCACGCAACAGCCATGGTTCTGCGAAATCCCCTTGGACCTTGTTCGGCACCAACGTTTCTCTGGGGCGGCTAACCGCCAGGGCAGGCGTGAGTTCCATCACTGCGTCCTTGAACCCGATGGGTGTCTGGTGCGGTTCGCAACCAGCTTGAGAAAACGGGTGCGATATCCGGCCCTGCAGGCAAGGCGATAGCATAACGGAACCAAATTCGCAGGATTGCAATGACGATGAAAAACCGATCGTCATTGCTCGCAGCGGCAGGAAATCGTTCAGGTTGTATGGAATTGAGCGTTTTTTTCTACCTTTGTTTCTTACTCTTTGGGGCGGTGCGGCGGTCGGGTGTCGGTACCCCTCGAGGTACCGAAGCAGACGATCGACAGCTTCCTGCTCGCCCTCGATTGCAGCGCGTTCGTCATCAGTGAGAGGAGTTTCCTGCAACATCCGGATCATGCCCGTCTTCGAAGAGAGCAAGTCGGCTTGGGACGATTTCTTCGGAACGTAGAAGTCGCAACGCACACACGCCATGCGGTGTGGACATTGATCGAAGAACTCATATGAGTACAGCCCGTGACCAAGGTCATAGTACTTCCACGGCTGGTCCGTGTGCCGATCGTCGATCGCCTGCCGGTCAATGAGCACCTCCATCATTCGAAGGTTGCGCTGGAAGTACTGTGCTTCAGAATGAGCTCTGGCCAGCTTTGTGGGCGTGATTGCGACGTAATGCTGGGTCGTTGCTGGCGACCGATGACCAAGCCACGCTTGCAGTTCGAACAGGGACATTGGTTCCCGCGCGTTAAAGAGCTGGCTCGCGATGGTCGAGCGTGCCCCTGTGGCTGCTGATCTGTCCGCGAGCATCCACGCAAGGAATGCCTGCCCTCCGACAAAGCAAGGGGATGAGATGTCGGTTCAGGTACTGGCGTGGTATCGCCCTTGCACGATACGAGAAGAGGAAGTCAACCTGCTCTCCGGTTTTGACGTCGAGCGCAGCCGGTTGTACGGGACGTACTCGCTCCCACGCCAATATTGCTTCTCCGACGACCGAGTCAATCGGTTTGGTAAATGCAGTTCCGGTCTTGTGAACCGGAACGTCGAGCATCCGGCATTGGTGTACCTGGTTGCCCTATCGATGTTTCTTCACGTACACAGCCAACTCTTAGCCGTACGATCTCCTCACTACTTAGTGCGGCGAAGAGAGTGCGCCATTCGAATGCAAAGGGTATAAGCAAGCCCAAAGCGACAGAAATAGACAGCTTTCCGCTGAAGTCGCGAGGTTCCTGACAAATGGAGCGATGTCGGCCGTGCGCTTTCTGTTGAGATAGAAGTCGAGCATCTGCTCGACCTGGAGATGAAGACGCAGGATGCACCCAATATCATCTTCCGTTTCTGCCGCAAGAATCAGGGGATCTGCGTCGAGAAGAGTGCCTAAATCTAGATTGACGGTTGTTGGTGTGTTGTTCATTGTTGTTCTCAAAGAGGGGGCGGAAGCCCCGGCGACACTTCCGTAGCGGGCGCAGTCGCCGTGTCAGGCCCGGCGAGTGTCAGTTATCGGCATCGTCGTCCGAATGCATGGCAACATCATCTTCTTCCGGCTCGGGCTGGGCCGGTTCTCCGGCGTGTCGTCGAGCAGGTACATGACCCGAATTAGCAAGGACTTTCCCGATCTCGTGGCATAGCGATATGCCAGGATGGTTGGTGCTGGACAACCCATCTGAGAAGGGGAAAGTCATGGACAAGATTACTCGTATCGGCGTGGATCTGGCCAAGAACCTGATCCAGGTGCACGGCGTGGACAGCATGGAACGCGTGGTGGTCAGGAAAGCCATCTCACGGCAGAAGTTTCTCGAATGGTTTGCCAACCTTGCGCCATGTCTGGTCCCAATGGAAGCGTGCAGCGCAGCCCACTACTGGGGGCGCAAGCTGCGCGACTTGGTCACGAGGTTCGCCTGATTGCGCCGCAATTCGCTGCGCCATACTGCAAGGGCGGCAAGCACGTGAAGAACGACAGGCTGGATGCCGAGGCCATCTGTGAGGCCGCGGGGCGACCGCATATGCGCTTCGTGGCCGTCAAAACGGCAGACCAGCAAAACGTGCTGTTGCTGCACCGGATGCGAAACGGTTTCGTCGAGGAGCGTACCGCGCTCGTCAACCGGTTGCGCGGTGAACTCGTCGAGTTCGGCGTGTTCCTGCCGCAAGGCATCAATGCATTTCGTGCCCGCTTCGTCGAGGCACTGGAGGACGGGGCCGCTGAACTGAACGATGTCGCGCGCACTGCGCTGGCACGAGGCCGGGAGCACCTGCAGGCCCTCGACCAGCAAATCGCCTGGTGCGACGCGCAGGTCGCCACGCACGTGAAGCAAGACAGCAGCGCGCAGCGCGCCATGGCGATCATCCGCTGCCAGGCCCGTCCAAGCGGGATCTGCGTGTCCGCCGGCAGATCGACCGCCTTGTTCGGGTAGCGCTCGCGCAGCAAGGCGAGCGCATCCATGACGGGATGGGCGGTCTGCGCCTGGAAAGGCAGGTCCAGCAGCTGTGCAAGCAGTGCATGCGCCACGTGCCGCTTCGAGACGAGCTGTGCCCGCATCAGGCGGGTCCGACTGGGCGCATCCTGTTTGAGGACTGTGTCCGCCAATTCGCACAATTGCCTGGCAAGCACATCGCGTGTCAGGTCCCTGTTGCCTGCGAGCGCCTTGACTGCCGTGGCAAATTCGCGCAGCTGCGCCTTCAGATCCGGGCGCGAGGCGGCGCCCCGATCGTTGGCTATCCTGATCGCCTTGCGGACCCAGTCGCCGAGCATCGACAGGAGCTGGTCGGTTGCCGAGCACAACGCGTAGCGCATGAAGCAGGCGGCCTAGAGCCGCCGTATGGCCGGCTGGATGCGGTGGCTCACCGAGGGTTTGCGGTCCGCGCAGCGCCGCGCATAATGCCGGACGATAGCTTCGTTGCATGTGTCGGGGCACTGCACCCGTACACCGAGCTCGACCAGATAGTCGAGCTTGAGCAAGAGTTCGCTCATCTGTCGCGTCGAATTGCGCAGCGGCACCGGCCACAGCCATTTCTGCAGGCTCGATGCCTCGCCATGGGGCTTCGGCAGCAGCTTGCCCCAACGATCCAGTGTGGCTTCGACGTCCTGGATGGCCTGCACGATCAGTTCCCGCAAGGTGCGATCGCGCGGCAACAGGATGGACCGCATCCCGAGATAGGTCTGCCGCCAGTGTTCCATCGCCGTCCGCTCCGCAGCCGAAAGGGGAACCGCTCAGCGTATGCCAACAATATCGCCTTGGCAGTTGGGGGCGAGGCACTGCGGGCCTCCGGGGAAGACAAACAGCAAGCTCTTGATTTCACGGAGACTTAATAAAGGGCTAGACCGCAAAGCCTTGTCAGGTCTGGAGCCCGCTAACCCGGTAAACGGCATCAAAATCACGGGGCCCCCAGTATGCAAGCGAGAACGACCGTGCGTGGTTGAAAAAAGACTTCACGTGGTATGCAGCATGAGCAAGGGAAATTGTTGGGACAATAAATGGAGCGTGTGTGGTAGCGCTAGTACGCCAATCACGATGAGGCTCGGCGCGATATCAACCAGTACATCATCGCTTTCTACAATCCAGTGCGCTTGCACTCCACGCTGGGTTATCTGTCGCCCGCCGCCTGCGAGGCGAAACCGACAGCGAAAGAAGCTATCTGCCTGTCCGAAATTTATTGACCCATGCATCAAGACAGCGGACGTGCCGCCACTCACACCGCGACTTAACAATGCAACTCTTACGGGGCATCATCTCGACGACGTAGCCGTCGCTCAGGTCACGGCGCCGCGCGTGGCGAATTCAGGCGCACGCCAGGTTTCTTCGGTAAGCACTTGGCGCAGATGCTCAACGGCATCCCACACATCCACGTGGCGCGTATACAGCGGTGTAAAACCGAAGCGCAACACATGCGGCTCCCGATAGTCGCCGATCACGCCGCGCGCGATCAACGCCTGCATCACCTCGTAGCCGTGCGGATGCTCGAAGCTCGCGTGCGACCCGCGTTGCGCATGCGCGCGAGGCGTGACGAGCGTGAGCGGAAATTCCTTGCAACGCGTCTCGATCAGTTCGATGAAAAGGTCGGTCAGCGCAAGCGACTTTTGGCGGATCGCCAGCATGTCGGTTTGCAGGAATACATCGAGTCCACATTCGACCAGCGCCATCGAAACCATCGGCTGCGTGCCGCACAAAAAGCGGCCGATGCCGTCGTCGGCGATATATGTCGGGTTCATCACAAACGGCGCACGATGCCCCCACCAGCCTGACAGCGGCTGCTCGAACTCACTCTGATGACGATGCGGCACCCACGCGAACGCAGGCGAACCGGGACCGCCGTTCAGATACTTGTATGTGCAGCCGACCGCGCAATCCGCGCCGACACCATTCAGATCGACGGGCACGGCGCCCGCCGAGTGCGCGAGATCCCACAGCACTAGCGCGCCCCTGTCGTGAACCAGCTTCGTCAGTGCGGCCATGTCGTGCATGTAGCCAGTGCGGTAGTTGACGTGAGTGATCATCGCGACGGCGACGTCGTCGGTGATCGCCGCGGACAGCTCGGACGGATCGTCGACGAGGCGAAGTTCATAGCCGCGATCCAACTGCTTGATCAGCCCTTGCGCGATATACAGATCAGTCGGGAAATTCGAGCGTTCCGACACGATCACGCGGCGCTTCGGGTCGCGCTTGTCCTGCATCCGCAGAACTGCCGACAACGTCTTGAATAAGTTGATCGAAATCGTATCGGTGACGACGACTTCGTTGTGCGCTGCACCGATTAGTGTCGCAAGCTTGTCGCCCAGTCGCCGCGGCAGCGAAAACCAGCCAGCCGCGTTCCAGCTGCGGATTAGCCCTTCGCCCCATTCGGCGCCGATGACGGTCTGCGCCCGCTGTGCAGCCGCGACGGGCGGCACGCCGAGCGAGTTGCCGTCCAGATAGATGACGTTCGGAGAGAGCGCGAACTGGTCGCGCAAGAGTGCGAGGGGGTCGGCCGCATCGAGTGCGAGTGCTTCTTCACGTTGATTCATGATAGTCCGCTCTTGTCATTCGAAAGAGGGCGCGTTCGTGCGGAACGCGGTGATGCGGTTGCATTGGTTTCAATGCCTGCGTACCGCAGGTTTGTTGCACAAATGACGCCGGAAAAACACCATCCCCGTTACCTCGCAATCTTGAATACCGACACGGCGTCCTGCAGCCTGGTGGCCTGCTCATCGAGGGAAAATGCCGCCGCAGTGGACTGCTCCACCAGCGCAGCATTTTGCTGGGTAACCTCGTCCATCTGCAGGACCGCCTGATTCACCTGCTCGATGCCTCGGCTTTGCTGCTCCGACGCGATAGCGATTTCACCGACGATGCCTGAGACCTGCTTGATCGCCTGCTTAACATCATCCATCGTCACACCGACCGCGCTTGCCTGCTTCGCCGCGTGGTCAATCGCTTGGACCGATGAATCGATCAACTCCTTTATTTCCTTCGCGGCTGCAGCCGAACGCTGTGCAAGGCCGCGCACTGCACTCGCAACGACGGCGAAGCCCCGACCTTGATCACCGGCGCGCGCCGCCTCCACTGCAGCATTCAGCGCAAGAATATTGGTCTGGAAGGCAATCCCTTCTATAACAGCCGTAATTTCCGAAATCTGCATCGAGCTGCTGTTCATCTTTCCAATCGCACGGACCATATCCTGCACAGCATCGTTGCTCTCGTCGGCTATGACGGCTGCCTTCATTGCGAGATGATTGGCTTGCGACGCGTTGTCAGCATTCTGTCTGACTGTCTCCGTCAGCTGCGTCATGCTGGCAGCCGTTTCTTCGAGCGACGCCGCTTGAGCCTCGGTACGTGCAGATAGATCAGCATTACCACTAGCAATCTCTCGCGACGTTACCGTTACTGCATCGGTGGTCGCGTGGATGCCAGTGATGAATTTCGCTAGCTGGCTGTTCATCTTCCGCAATGATTGCATCAAACGTCCGACCTCATCCCGGCCGTAACTTTCGATACGTGAGGTCAGGTCTCCGCACGCGGCGGTCTCCGCCACGGAGACTGACTTACGCAGGGGAAGGACAATGGTCCTCGTGATCAAGAATGCGGTGAGAGAGCCCGTCGCAAGCGCTAGTCCAATCAACCCAATTGTGACTTCTACGGCCAGCCGGTAGTCCTCTGCTGCAGTGGTTCGAGCAATTTGGCTTCCGTTGCTGGTGAGTTGGACTTCCGCCTCGATCAATTTGGCGACAGCGGTGAACGCATCGGCAGCCCCCCCGTCGCGAGCGAGCGGGCCGAGGCAAAACTTCCCTCACCCTGTTCGGAAAGCGAAAGCAGTCTGTTATCCATTTCCAGATAGGATTTCCACGCCTTCCGGGTTTGCTGGTTGAGCTGATCCTCTTTCGCTGACGAGATGAGTCGCCCATATGCTTCGATTTTCGCGTCGAGTGTGCGAAGCGCAAAGTCCCTCATGATGCGCTGGGATGCTTTTTGCACGGGATCCGTTTCAAGCACACTTCGTAGCGTTGACTTGCGAACGTTGTTTGCCCATGTACGAATGTCCCCAAGCACAGCGACTTTCGGCAGCCAGCTATCGGCAAACTGAACTGCCCCGTTGTGCACCCGAGCTGTCTGGAACAGGGCGACGGAGCCTGTCACGCAAAGAAGGATTAGCACGAGCGCAAAGCCAGCGCCAAGTCGGACGCCAATTCGGACGTTAGCAAGAAGGTTTCGCATAACGGGATCTGTCTGAGCGAAAATGCAAAAGCGCTGGAGTCCACGACCGATGGTGCCATTCCCGGTCGATTCCTCCAGCTTCTGCGGAAGACATCCTAGAACTTGTGCCGGATTCCCGTTACCGCCACGAACTGATTACCCGTTGAGGAGGCTGAGAAACCCGTGATGTTCGCGACCGCCGATTTGTCAGTAGAGTCCGTTCCCGTCGCATGCTGGTAAATCGCGGAAATATAGACGTCGGTCCGCTTCGACAGGAAATAATCGACACCTGCGTCGACCTGGTGATAGGCCGCGTGATTGACGCCGTAGCCCTTCGTATAGTCGTAGGAGATACCCAGATTCAGCGCGGGGGTCACGAGATACTTGAAGCTGACCTCAGCATTGTGGAACGCGGCGTTGCCATGATAGTGTAGCGAATTCAGGGCACTTAGTGCGCCAAGACCCCGGAACTGGGTGTTGGTGTACATGGCACCAAGCGTGGCCTGTCCTAGCTGATATGCTGCGCCCGCTGCAATGATCTGCTGCGTGCGCGCTGACGCATAGCCCGAATAGACGGTACTGGCAGTCATGTTCGACGCTGTCGTGCTGGACGTCGAATTGTTGCCGAAGAACGAGAAGTTCGGGTCTCGCACATTCAGGTATGCTGCGCCGAAGGAAAGCGGACCGTTGTCGTAACCTGCGCCGAGGGACCAGATCTGGTTGGTGCCAAGGTGGCCGGCAACGCCACCCAAGCTGTACAGTCCGCCGAATTTCAGGCCTGCGTAGTCGACGCTCCTGAACTTGATTGCGTTGTTCACCCGATTGGTGTTCTGGAGGTTGTCAAGATCACCGGGGTGCGCGCCATAGCCCGTTGCCCACTGTGCAGCGGATTCAAAGCGCGCCGTGTAATCCACTACCGCATCGTACTGGCGGCCCAGTGTGACGGAGCCGAAGCGATCCGATGCCAGTCCGACGTAGGCCTGGCGACCGAACAGGTCTCCGCCTTGCAGCAGTTTTCCGTTGGTCACGCTAAAGCCGTTCTCGACGGTGAACAGCGTCTTGAGTCCATTGCCGAGGTCTTCGACGCCACGCAGCCCCCATCGGCTGCCTTGCATGTTGCCGCTCGCCAGCGTGTAGAGCTTTTGACCGCCGGAATTATTATTGAAAGCGAAGCCCGCATCGACAATGCCATACAGCGATACGCTGCTTTGTGCGTAGGCGTGACCAAATAAGGACATTATTGCCGCGCCGGCAAGCAGACTCTTTCTCACAGTGATCTCCAGGTGAATTTGAACAGACGGAATAGACGCTTCGCGTGTGACCCGCGATGTCAGCGTTGGCGCACTCTACCGCCTCTGTTCTCCTGGCGTATTCGAAATCAAACAAACTCGCTTTGCGCCTTTCGCAAAGCTTTGCTATGCCGTGGGGGGATGCCGATCGTTTGTCCGCTGCAGGTCTGCGACCAGATGATCGAGACAGAGGGTGGCGAGCCCGGTCAATGGGCGCGTCGATGACGTTTTGACCTGCAGGCGACGCTGTTGCAGCAGTGCATTGGCGAACGGGATTGCGACCAGACCGTCGGAATCCATGCGGTTCGCGACCGAGACAAAGCCAGTCAGCATGATGGCGTTCGGAATCACCTGGGTAAACCGGTACAGTGACGCGACGTAGCGGCTCGTGATCGGTGTCACAACCTCAAATCCTTCAACGTTGCAGGCGATGTCAAACAACTGGCGAACCGTCGTACCGGTGTCCTGCAACAAAACCGGGTAGAGGTGGAGGTCTGGCAATGTAAGCGATTTTTGACCCGCAAGCGGGTGGTCTCTCGACATCAGCGCCATGACGGGCGCGGGAAGCGTAAGACGAGCAACCACATCCGGTTCGGGCTTCAGGCTGAACGAAAGCGCGATCGACGCATCCCCATCGACCAGCATGCGGCTTGCGTTATCAGACGATGTGACCTCGATCACGACCACGGCCTCTGGGTACAGCTTGTAGAACGCTGCGAGCGAGTTCGGCAGGAAATCGAGGGCAAAGCCTTCGGTGCATGCAATCTTGATCTTGCGCTGTCGCCGCCTCTGGTCGCCTTGAATCGCGCTCATCACGGCCTCGGCATCCGTAAGGCTATTTTGCGCATAGCGCAACAGCATTCGGCCAGCGTCAGACAGCACCATGCCACGCGCGTGTCGTTCGAAAAGCGGCGCGCCGACGTCGCCTTCGAGCTTCGCGATATGGCGGCTCAACGCTGATACAGTTGCGCCGAGCTTTTCGGTGGCAGCCGTCAGCGATCCACTCTGTGCCACGACTGAGAAGTAATACAGCGACGAATCCAGCAGGTTGCGCATTTCGGACCTGGCATACAGGGTTGCGATTTCCGCAAATATACGTTGATTGATTGCGAATACAAAAGATTGTTTACCCGGGTACTCTGGGGACATCGATTCTTTGATTCCAGAACATGAGCCGCTCAGAAGCCATCTCGCACGTCTCCCGTCACTTCGAAAGCGGAGCGTTCCAAGCGGTATTGCGCCGTCGCGTCGGCCTTCGCACGGAGAGCCAGAACCCGGATGCACAGGCTGCGCTGACTGGCTATTTGTCCGACGAGATCGCTCCCGCGCTAGGCGCTATGGGATTCACGTGCGACATCGTGGAAAACCCTGAAGCAGGCATGCCGCCGATGCTGATCGGCGAGCGCGTGGAAGCGGTCGGACTGCCCACGGTGCTGATCTACGGTCACGGCGACGTAGTCAACGGCGACGCAGCCAACTGGACAGACGCGCGTTCCCCGTGGGAGCTGTGCACAGACGGGGACAGCTGGTACGGCCGCGGCACGGCAGACAACAAGGGGCAACATTCGATCAATCTGGCGGCTCTTGCGTCGGTACTTGCCACGCGCGGCAGGCTTGGCTTCAACGCGAAGGTGATCATCGAAATGGGGGAAGAAGTCGGGTCGCCGGGACTCGACGCGGTATGCGCGCGGTATGCGGACCGGCTGGCTGCCGATCTGCTCATCGCCTCCGACGGACCGCGACAACGCGCTGCTGCACCGACGATGTTTCTTGGGTCGCGAGGCGCATTGCATTTCCGGCTGCGCGTGTCGAATGCATTTGGCGCGCGTCACTCGGGCAACTGGGGCGGCGTGCTGGCTAATCCCGCGACCGTGCTGGCGAATGCGCTTGCGAGCCTTGTTGATGGCAGTGGCCGGATTCGCGTCAACGGCCTGTTGCCGCCGCCGATTCCGCCGCGCGTGCGCGAGCTCGTCGCGAGTCTCGAAGTGGGTGCCGACGAAGGCGATCCGCCGTTGTCACAGGGGTGGGGCGAACCCGGTCTTAGTGATGCGGAGCGGGTGTACGCATGGAACACGCTGGAAGTGCTGGCGATGCAGGCAGGCAACGTCGGCCGGCCAGTCAGCGCGATTCCGGGCAGCGCGGAAGCGGTGTGCCAGTTGCGCTTCGTGGTCGGCACGGATTGGTTGAACGCGCGCGAATTGCTGATCGCGCATTTGCGCCGCGAAGGTTTCGAGAACGTCGACGTGACGATCGAAGCGTCGGGCAGCGCGACGCGGCTCGATCCTGATCATCCGTGGTCGAAGTGGGCGGAAGCCTCGATTGCAGCAACCTCTGGCAAGCCGGTGACCATCCTGCCGAATCTCGGCGGCACGATCCCTAACGAGTGCTTCGCGACGACGCTGGGTCTCGCGACTGTCTGGATCCCGCACTCTTATCCGAACTGCCGCCAGCACGCTCCCGATGAACATCTGCTGGGGAGTGTTGCGCACGAGTCGCTGCAAATCATGGCCGGCCTGTTCTGGGATATGGGGGAATCGGGGCACACGGTTCGCGAGACGCTCCGGGCTTCGACGAAGCGCTAATGGCAGTAGTCCCACTCTCAAGCAGTCTTTCTTCCGGGTCTCAAGATCATGCAATCTGTTGCTACTGAAGGACGTGCTGTGCGCCAGGACAACCGGCCACTGAAGCGCCTTATCGTCGCGAGCAGCGTCGGCAACGCGCTCGAATGGTTTGACTTCGCAGCGTATGGCTTCTTCGCCGTCACGCTGTCGAAGCTCTTTTTCCCCGCGCATGACGAAACGGTGTCGCTGCTGCTGACCTTCGGCACGTTCGGGCTTTCGTATATTTTCCGTCCGCTCGGCGCGCTGGTTCTCGGACGCTATGCGGACCGGCACGGCCGCAAGGCGGGACTGCTCGCATCGCTTTGGCTCACCACGCTCGGCACGCTGATCTGTGCGCTGATTCCGACCTACGCAAGCATCGGCCTGGGCGCGCCCATTGGCCTCATGCTGGCGCGCGTGCTGATCTCCTTTTCGACAGGCGGCGAGTTCGGCAGCGGCACCGCGCTGATGATCGAACAGAAGTCCACACGAAAGTCTTTCCTTGGAAGTTGGCAGTTTTCGAGCCAGGGTATGGCCACAGTGCTTGCTTCGTTCGCGGGCCTCGCACTCAGCAGCCAGCTTTCGACGGATCAGATCGAAGCGTGGGGATGGCGCGTTCCATTTGCTTTCGGCCTTTTGGTAGCGCCCGTCGGTCTCTATATTCGCCGTCACATTGACGACACGCTGCAGCCTTCAGCGGCGAAACATGCAGCGCCCATTCGAGATCTGCTCGTGAGTCACAAGGGGCGCGTCCTGCTTGCGGCAGGCATCATGGCGGTGTCCACGGCGGCCAGTTATCTGATGATTCTCTTTATGCCGACGTATGCCGTGAAGCAGTTGCATCTGCCAGCGTCGACGGGTTTTGCGGCGACGGTGCTGACGGGCGCGATCCTGATGGTGTTAACGCCGTTCATGGGGCATCTCGCCGACAAATATGGACGCAGCCGGATGATGACGGTCTCCGCGCTTCTCACGCTGCTGACCATCTATCCCTGCTTCCGATGGCTACTGGCGGCGCCCTCTCTGTCAGTGCTGATGTCGATAATGATGCTGGCGGGCGTGTTGAAGGCAATCTACTTCGGTCCGCTCGCAGCGGTGCTGTCGTCGCTCTTTCCCGCCTCGCTGCGCAGCACGGGACTCGGCTTCAGCTATAACATCGGCGTCATGGTGTTTGGAGGATTCACGCCGTGGCTCGTGACGGCCATGATCGGCTGGACGCATGATCCCGTATCGCCGAGCATCTATCTGATGGGCTGCGCCGTGCTCAGCCTCGTATGCATCGGCATCTATCATCGGTTCATCGTCAAACACATCTAGTTCGAAGCGAAGCGCTGACATGACTTTATTTTCTACCGCGCAGGACAGTGACTTCAGTGGCTGGATGATGTACCACTCGGTTGGTGTATTCCCCGGCCAACGGGAGGCCGTGACGGCGGCGCTCGCACGCTTCACATCCGACTGGTATGCACCCGACGAACGACGCTGGAGCGTCGGGCTCGGTGCGCGTGACGCGCTGCTGTCGAACTGGGCGACGCTGATCGGCGCAGACGCCGCGCACGTATTCGGCGCGCAAAATGTCACCGACGTCTTCGCACGTTTCATCGACGGTCTCGACGATGCGGCCTTGCGCGCACGCACGGTGCTGATTGCCGCCGACTGTTTTCCGAGCCTGCACTTCCTGTTGAACGGTGTTGCGGCACGGCGCGGCTTCACGTTGAAAACGGTGCCGGTGCGCGCCGGTGAAGCCTACGTTCGCGACGAGGACTTCGTCGCGGCGTGGGATGCGCATGTTGGGCTTGCGCTGATCACGTGGGTATCGTCGCTGACGTCCAAACGCGTCGATCTGGCCGCGCTCGCTGCGCACGCGCGAACCACGGGCAGCCTTGTCGCGGTCGACATCACGCAGGGCGCGGGCATCCTGCCGTTCAATCTGCGTGAGATACCGTTCGATTTCGTCTGCGGCTCCACGCTCAAATGGCTGTGCGGCGCGCCGGGATCGGGTCTTGGGTATGTCGCGCCGCATCTGCTGACGTCCGCCGTCACACCTTGCGTGCGCGGCTGGTTCAGTCAGGCCGACCCGTTCAACTGGAACCTCGATGCGTTTTCGTATGCGCCCGACGCACGCCGGTTCGACACGGGCACACCGTCGCTGCTGCCGTTCGTCGCATCGAAGCCGGGCTTCGACTGGCTGCTTGCGCAGCCGCCGGGCAAGCTGCGCGCGCAGAACCTGTCGTTGTGCCATCAACTTGTCGAAATCACCGACGGTCTCGGCTACGCGCTGTTGTCGCCACGCGACGATGCATCTCGCGGTGGCAGTGTCATGGTGCGGACGCCCGCACATCTGGATCCTCAGGAGGTCGTGGCGAAGCTCGCTTCGCAGCATATCCTGGTCGACTCGCGCGGCCGCACGTTGCGTCTGTCGCCCGGTGCGTGCACGACGGTGGCGGGCATCGAACGTCTCGCTGCGCGGCTGCCGCGATGAAAGCGAAAGCGCCGCATGTAGTGCGGTCAAATGCGCCGCGCGCAGAAGGCGTGTCGTGCGTCCTGACGGGGCCGCCCCGGATGCCAGTTGCTGCACCGCTGCATTTGTGAAACCCCGCTCTTCAGCTCAGGATCATGATCATGACCAGTCCATCGTTTCTTCCCGCTCCGCTGACCGGTATTCGCGGCTTTCTCGTCCCGATGTCGTGTACCGATCTGGCCGCGACGACGCAGTTCTTTATCGAACATCTCGGCTTCCGCATCGATGCCATTTTTCCCGCTGACAGTCCTCGCACGGCGATCCTGTCGGGCTGCAATATCAGGTTGCGCCTCAGTGTAGACCTCGTCGGCGGGGTGACGAAGCTCGACGTGCTGTGCGACGACGAGTTTCAACTCGGCGACGATACGCGAACACTGACCGCGCCGAACGGCGTCGAGGTCAGGCTCGTCCCGGCCGAGCCTCGCATGAAGCAGCCTGTCAACAGACAGGAACTCGTGTTGTCTCGTGCGCAGGATGGGGCACCGTGGACCGTCGGTCGTGCGGGCCTGCGTTACCGCGACCTGCTGCCAAACCGGCACGGAGGTGCGTTTATCGCATCACATATTCGGATCCTCGGTGGCGGCCCCGTTCCCGATTACGTGCACTTCCACAAGATCCGTTTTCAGACGATTTTCTGCCGCAAGGGCTGGGTTCGGGTCGTCTACGAGGGGCAAGGCGATCCGTTCATTCTGGAAGCGGGCGATTGCGTGCTTCAGCCGCCGGAGATCCGGCACCGCGTGCTGGAAAGTTCGGCCGGGGCAGAGGTGATCGAAATCGGTAGTCCGGCCGAACATATCACGATGGCCGACCACGATATGGCGCTTCCTTCGGCTGTCTATGATCCCGCCCACGATTTCAACGGTCAGCGCTTTGTTCGGCATGTCGCAAAGAACGGCACGTGGAGTCCGTGGAAATCGCCGGGTTTCGTCGTAACGGACACGGGTATCGGTGCGGCAACGAACGGCCTCGCGGGCGTGCGCGTGGTGCGCCCGCAAGGCGAGGGCAAGGTCGTTTCGCGCATGCACGATACGGAGTTCTGCTTTTTCTTCGTGCTCGCAGGAACTCTCGATGTCGTGCAAGGCGACGACCAATGGCATCTTCGAGCAGACGACAGCATTGCGATCCCCGGCATGCTTCCCTATGCGTTTAAGCACTGCAGCGCCGATTTGGAACTGCTCGAAGTGACCTTGCCAGCCGACTTCTCACTCGCGTGAGCAGTCGCTCGTGTTCGAGCACGAGATCGTCGCCGTAGTTTGAGCGCGTGATTCCCGTTGCGCTCGATGTGACCGGGGGGGAGGGTGTGGCTACGCTGCGCGTTCCGCCTCGGGTCTCGCGTTGCCTGTCAACAATGTGCGCGCATGAACCGCCTGCGGTCGTTTATCGCGGTGCAGAATACTGACGATGTGCGGGCCGAAATGGAAGTCAATTACTTCGGCGTTGCGACACCAAACGCTTTCACTGCGCCGCACGCGTTCATGCCTGACATGCTCGCCGCGACGGTGTCCCCTTCGCGCACCTTGGCGTTATTGCGGAGCGTGGTCGATACGAGCGGCCGACCGTCTCTGGCATCCGGACGGCGAGGAAGATGCCACCGTCATGCCGCGCCTCGTCGAGGTATACGGCCAGCAGAAAGCCGAGTGGATGATGCATCGGCTGCGCAACCTGAACGTCTATCCGAGCCTCGTTTTCATGGATCAGATCAGCTCTCAGTTGCGCATCGTGCGTCCAGTCGCCTGGAACAAGACGGAAGTCATCAGCCAGTGCATTGGCATAAAAGGCGAATCGGATCAGGATCGCGAAAACCGCATTCGTCAGTTCGAAGATTTTTTCAATGTCTCGGGAATGGGCGCGCCGGACGATCTCGTGGAATTCCGTGAGCAGCAGCGGGGCTTCCAGGCGCGCCTCGAGCGCCGGAGCGACATCTCGCGCGGCTACCACAAGTGGGTGTCAGGTGAAACGGCGAATACGCGCTTGCTCGGCATTGCGCCTGTGCTCTGCGGCACGGAGCTGACGCAGGAGGGGCTTTACGTCAATCAGCATGGCGCCTGGCAGGCGTTTCTCATGAGGGGCCTCGCACAACAATCGAACGTCGGGAAGGAAGCCATGAATCATGGCCGTCACGCAAACGCTACAGCAATCGGTCGAGCAATTTCTGTATCGCGAGGCCGAGCTTTGCGATGCGCAGAGTTGGGACGAGTACCTCGAGCTCTTCGACGAAAACAGCACATTTCACGTGCCTCAATGGGACTCCGAGCACGTGTACACGACCGACCCGAGGCGCAGCATGTCGCTGATCTACTACGCGAACCGAACGGGGCTCGAGGACCGTGTGTTTCGGCTGCGCACTGGCAAGTCTGCGGCCTCCACGCCGCTGCCACGTACACCTGCATCAGATCACCAACGTGCGTATCGCCGAATGTGAGCACGGGGAACTGGAAGTGAAGGCCAACTGGGCGACCTTTTACGCGCGGCACGGCGTGGCTGAACACTTCTTCGGGCGCGCTACCTACCAGCTGCAGCCTGCGGGCGGTAGCTGGAAGATCGCACGCAAGCACGTGCTGCTGCTGAACGACACGATCAACGCCGTGCTCGACTTCTATCATCTGCAGGCGGGAGTGCGCACAATGATCCATAAGGTCGCGTTCAGTTTTGCCGACGGCAAAACGGTGTTCTTCGACGTCCGTTCAGGCGAAATCCTCCTCGACGCCGCCCTCCGCAGCGGCGTGAACATTCCACTCGACTGCCGCGAAGGTGTGTGCGGGACCTGCCAGGGACGCTGCGAGTCGGGCAGCTACACGCAGGATTATGTCGGTGAAGAAGCACTGTCTCCGGACGATCTTGCCGTGCGTAAGATCTTGTCCTGTCAGACGCGCGTGCAGTCCGACGCCTCGTTCTACTTCGACTTCGATTCGAGCCTATGCGGCGCGGGGGGGAAGCGGGTGCTCACGGGCCAGGTTTCCGGCATCAGGCAGGTATCCGAAACGACGGCGATCCTGGATCTGGACGCAGGCGCTCACGCTGGACGCCTTGATTTTCTGCCGGGGCAGTACGCCCGCCTGAAGGTGCCGGGCACGGACGTGTGGCGTTCATATTCGTTCGCCAGCCGGCCCGCCCGCCGACGACAACCAGTTGCAGTTCCTCATTCGTCTGCTGCCCGACGGAGCGATGAGCAACTACATGCGCGAACGCTGCAGGCCAGGGCATACGATTGATCTCGAGGCACCGCTCGGCACGTTCTATCTTCGGCAGGTGGGGGCGGCCGCTCGTGATGGTGGCGGGCGGAACTGGCCTGTCCGCATTTCTCGGGATGCTTGATGATCTCGCTCACAAGGGGGCGACCAGAAGGTGCATCTCTACTATGGTGTGACGAACGCGCGCGACCTGTGCGAACTCGATCGTTTGGGCTCTTACGCACAACGCATCGCAAACTTCGCGTGCGACATCGTGGTGACGAAACCTTCTGACGGGTGGCAGGGAAGGACTGGCCTCATTCCGGAGCATTTCGACCGCGGGATGATCGAATCAAACCCCTTCGACATGTACGTGTGCGGTCCGCCTCCGATGGTGGACGCTATCAGGGCATGGCTTGCGCGCGAAGGCGTAGGCGACCACCGACTCTACTACCAAATTCGCGGATAGCAACGGCGCGCAGCAGGTCCCTTGAGGTGGCGGCGCAGCACCCATTCAGGGTCTTTTTGTATTCTTTTCCGCGCCCGGGGGGGGTTACTATCGAGTGACCATCAGCCCTCAGTGACACGCCATGTACGCGCCTGCTCTCAACGACAGCCAAGGTATTGACGCGCTGCGTCACGACCTCGAAGGCGCGCAGGAATGGATGGCGTCGATCTGCGGACCGCATCGGTTGCAGGTACGGAGCCCGAAGAAACTGCAGTTCCACCATTCGGGCACGGTGTTGCGGTCGATGGCGAGCTCGTTGGGGTACGTGGAATACGGCACCGATGTCACCGTTTCCATACATAACGAGGCGCCGCTCAACTGCTATAGCCTGAGTCTGCCGCTTACCGGGCAGCAGGAACTGGCCGCGCATGGTCGTTTGTGGCTATCGGACCGGGACAACGGCCTCGTGTTGTCGCCGCATGAGAGGCAGGACCTTACGATCATGGGAAACTGCCGGAAGATCATCGTTGCGATCCCGAGCCAGGCCCTGCGTCAGGTGCTTGAAGATCTTCTGCGACGGCCGGTTGGTGTCCCGTTGACGTTCGAGCCGCAGATGAATGCCGCCGACGGCGATCAGGCAGCCTGGTGGCGCATGGTCAAGTTTCTGCTGAACGAGATGGGCCACGCCGCGCCGTTGCTCAATCATGAGCAGATGGTCGGAAATCTCGAGGAAGCGTTGATCAAGGGGCTGTTGCTCTGTCAGTCGCACAACTACTCGCAGGCGCTCGCGGGGGCCATGGGCCCCTCATGTCCGCACTATCTATTGCGAGCGAAGCAGTTCATCCACGACAACGCCCGTGAGGACATTGCGCTCGAAGACATCGAGCGCGCGGCCGGTGTGTCGCGCTACAAGCTGTTTGGTGGCTTTCGGCAACACTTCGGGCATGCGCCCATGGCATATCTGAAGTGGCATCGGCTCGAAGCAGTGCGGCGTGAGATTCTTTCCGACTGCTCCGAGCGTAACGTTTCTTCCATTGCGATGAGCTGGGGGTTTTCGCATCTCGGACGCTTTTCCAACGACTACAAGGCGCGTTTCGGCGAAACACCGTCGCAAACACTCAAGCGGGTGACAAGACGCTAAGTGAATATTAATTGCGTGTAGATTGCCAACTGTGATGACTGAGAGACAGTAGAGACGTCGCTCCGAGGTATACAGCGCCGTGGACCGCTCTGGCGTCATCCAGTACTGCTGGCTCGAGGAATTCGAAAATCATCATTGCGATTAATGAGGACGAGGACAAGGACGAGGAAGCGTCAATTTTTTGGTAGCAGTCGTCGGCCTTTTCGTGCATGTGTGGACCCGCCGCCTTTTGCAAGCTTCTTTTTCGTGATGCCGAAACGGTCTGCATGCATGTATCCGGCTTGCCAGATGGGCGGTTGCCGAAGCACGCCCGCAGCCTTGATGAGATCCGCGCAGCCCGTCCTTAGCAACATCGCGGCTTGCCACGAGTGGCAGCCGGCACGAAAAACAGGCTTCAGGATGCTGGTTCAACCTATTTCGTCATCGCTTTGAGAAGCTTCGCAAACCTGGGTGGGGGCTCCTTACCGGCGGCTTTGGGAGGTTATGTTGCCGCGCTTCTCGTCATATAGGTCACTTCGCTACTGAGCAGCGCCTGGATGATCCGCGCATTCCTGTTGGCCAGGGCGACCTCTGCGCAGTTATGGCCCGCGTCGAGCCATCAGCTCTTGAAGCCAGATGCTCTGAAGATCAATTTTTTTGGGGTGCATAGCGCGGAACTGGCCGAGCACCATGAATGAGCAAGGTCCGCAGGTATGTGTCGCCGCGTCGGCTGTTGCCGTGCAGGCGAGGCTTGCCGCCAGACGAATACTGTCGAGGCATGAGGCCGAGCCAGGCGGGCAGATGCCGGCCGTCGCGAAACTGCCTGGCATCCCCGACCGCGGCGACAACGGCCGTCGCGGTAGCGGGCCAATACCAGGGATCTTGGCGATCTTCCTGCAGAGCGCGGATTTCTTCATGAACGTCTGGGTGGATGCCTCGATGAGATGAACACGTTCCTGGCGCGCATGTGCTGCAGAAGTTCGGTGAGCAGCGTCTGGCAAAAGGAAGTCAGTTCGTCTGCGCTCGTACGTAGGAGTTCCGGTATCGCGCGCCTGAAGGCTTCCGGTGAGCGCGAAATGGCCAGCCCGCGCTCGCCGAGCAGGCCACGTATCTGGTTGATCAGCGCAGTACGGTGACGCAGCAGGATTGCGCGCATGCGGTGCGCCGCCTGGATGTCCTGTTGCTCAACCGATTTGATCGTCACGAAGCGCATGGTGGGCCGGCTGGCAGCCTCGACGATCGCCTCCGCATCGTTGCGGTCGCTCTTGTTCGTCTTGACGAACGGTGCGACATATTGCGGGCTGATCAGCCTGACTTCGATACCGATCGACTGGAAACACCTCCCCCAGTGGTGGGCCGTGCTGCATGCTTCCATGACGACCAACTTCGGGTTCAAGGCGCGTACGGCTTCGAAGAACGAGCTGCGCGAGACCTTCGACCGATGCACAACACGACGGCGACGATCAGCGCCATGGAGCTGGAAGATCTGTTTCGCTAGATCAATGCCGAGAACGTCGATTTCCATGGTGAACCTCCGCACGTCTGGGTGAGTGCGTTAGTGTCTCCCGGTGGGAGGCGCCGGGTCCATCGCGGTAAAATTTGGCGGTTCCTCCTAGGCGCCTTTAGCGGCACAACTCAGCCGGCGATCCAGACGATTATCGGCGGCCCTGGCGGCGACCTGCGGTGACCGCCTGCGAATGGCGCTATTCCCCTCGAAGCGAGAGGCGCTTGACGACTGCGGATTCGGCCCTTCGAGACACGTCCCAACGTGTGGCCGCTAACATGTGTTTAGCGGCCACCGCGCGTGGCGAGCTGTCAGCGTGCCGGCAATTGCCGTCGCGCAATCTCAGCAAAGTATCGCGATCCGACTGACAGTATGTCGTCGTTGAAATCGTAGGTAGCGTTGTGCAGAGGAACGCCGCCGTTTTGGGGCTCCGTTCCGTTGCCGATGAAGATGAAATTTCCCGGTACAACCTGCAGAAACGCACCGAAGTCCTCCGAGATCATCATAGGCTGAACGTTGGCGTCCACATTCTCCGCGCCCACGACATGCGAAGCGGCTGAAACCGCTACATCAACAAGCTCTGGTGTATTCACGGTCGGGACGAACTCATGCGTGTACTGGAAGTCGCACTCGGCTCTGTGTGTACGGCAGATGCCCTCACTGACTTCCCTCATCCGGATCATCAGCAGCTTCTGCACTTCTGGGGCGTAGCTGCGCGTGTCGCCTTTGATGATGACATTCGAAGGAATGACGTTTCTAAGACCGTCCGTAACTATCTCAGTACACGAGATGACTGCGGACAGGCTTGGGTCCAAATTGCGCGAAATAATCGTCTGGAGACCGAGCACAATTTGCGAGGCAATGACAATGGGGTCGACGCCCATATGAGGCCGTGCTGCGTGCGTGCCTCTTGCCTTGATGTGAATGACGAAGTTGTCTTCGCTGGCCATAATGCCGTTCGGACGTGTTGCGAAGCTGCCTGCGGGCATCCCGGGCATGTTGTGCGCGCCGAAAATGGCGTCGACAGGAAACCGTTCGAACAACCCTTCTTGCATCATCGCTTTCGCGCCACGTCCGTGTTCTTCGGCGGGCTGGAAAATGAAGCGAACCATGCCGTCAAAGTCTTTTCGCTCCGCGAGAAGTTGCGCTGCGCCGAGAATCATCGCCATGTGTCCGTCGTGACCGCATGCGTGCATTTTCCCCGGAATACACGATGCGTAAGGTCTGCCGGGCGCATTCTCGGTGATGTTTAGCGCATCCATTTCGGCGCGAAGGCCGATAACCCGTTTCCCGTTGCCAATCTTCAAGTTGGCGACCATCCCGGTTCCGCCAATGTTGCGATGAACCTCGAGGCCGAGTGTCTTCAGAACACTGGCAACGTAGTCCGATGTCTGTACTTCTTCGAAGCCTGTTTCGGGATTCTTGTGGAACTGATGTCGCCAGTTCTTCAGGCGCTCTTGTAGGGACATTTCCATGGTGCGGTCCTCGATTTGAGGCGGTGATTGGATGTCAGTGCTCGAGCGATTTTTGCCACTCGCTCTGGCGCGCAAGAACGGCTTCCGCCGACTCGCCAACGAGGTCTCGATACACTGCGGGCGCCGTGGCACCCTCGGTATTGATGGCCAGCACGTGTGAGTCGGGTCCAAGTCCTACCTGCTGGGCAAGGGACGGGTTTTGCATGAGCACGCTTAGGCCCGCGAATCCCGCGGCACCGGACTCTCCAACCACTAAAGGAGCGTCACGGTCGCTGCCAGCGGCAAGTGAACGCATTGCTGCCACCGCGTCATCGTCACTGATGGTCATGAAATGGTCGACGCACCGATCGAGAATTTTCCAGGCCAAGGGGGATGTCTCTCCGCAGGCGAGGCCGGCCATGACCGAATCAACGGAGCCAGTCGCTTTCGTGGCGTAGCCTGCGATGGCGCTTTGATAAAGACAGTCTGCCTGCTGAGGCTCGACGACAACGAATCGGGGACGCCGCGCTTCGGCGTGCTCCCAGAGATAACTCGCGACGCCTGCTGCGAGACCACCGACGCCTCCTTGCAGGAATACGTGGGTGATTGGTTGCGAAAGGGTGGAACTGCCGAGCTGCCGTATTGTTTCAGCGGCAATCACGCCATATCCCTGCATCACATCCCGAGGAATCGCTTCGTAGCCTTCGTAGGACGTGTCTGAGACAACGTGCCAACCATTTTGGGCCGCCAGTGCTGCCGCATGCTCAACCGATTCATCGTAGCTACCCGCGATGCGAATAATCTTCGCGCCGTACAAAGCGATGGCCTGCTCCCGTTCTACGCTGACGTTGGCGTGAAGGACGATGACACACCGACAACCGATGTCGCGTGCGGCGGCTGCCAATGACTTTCCGTGATTACCATCGGTGGCGCTGATAACAGTCAGGTTCGAAAACATCCCGGCATATTGCCCGCGAAGAAGGCCGGCCGGATTCAGGCTATGAGTGTGCCAGTGCCGAAGAATCAACCGCACGAGTGCGATGGGCGCGCCTAACGCTTTGAAGCTGCCAAGCGGCGAGCGGAAGCCTTCGTCCTTCAGGCTGATACGTGCGACGCCCAATGCTGCCGCGGCGTCCGGGAGGTCCCAGAGCGGCGTCGCTGAACGAGAGATCTGGTCCCAATCGGCTAGCCAGGCGCCGCTTTCGTCTGCTGCCCGAATGTTCAGAATGCTTTTGAGTTCATCTGGGTACGGCCCTTTGGACGCGCGGGAATTTGCAGTCAACATTGAGAAGAGCTCCAGGGAGGCATCCGATGTGCCGTATTTCTATTGCCAAAGTCCAAGTGCTGGCTCGGAGGAACAGCAGGAATAATATTGCAATGCTTTGTTTATTTGGGATCTAAAATTCGGCACAAATCGAGAAAATTTCTCGCATGGGGTGCTGCAGGCATTATGGCACCGCCGCACCCAACTGCGCGTTCGGGTTAGCGGACTACCGACTTGTCGTTCCAGACGTTGTTGTCAAACTGCCGTACCGTGATTGCACCGTTGCGGATGTCACCTGCTTCATCGAACTGAATGGGGCCCGTCACCCCGTCAACCTTCACCGACCGCAATTGCGCCAGGTAAACTTTCGGGTCGGTAGAGTTGGCTGCTTGCATAGCGGCTGCCATGGTCATGACTGCGTCGTATGCATAGGGAGCGTAAAGCTGAACCGGCGTCTTGAACCTTTGTTCGAACCGTTTGAAGAATGCCGGGCCTTGTGGCATCTGAGAAGGCGGTACGCCGGCGAGTGTGCAATACATATCGTTGGTCATTGATGAGCCGCCGAGGGCAATGAACTGCGGCGTGCACGCTTCGTCGCCGGCAATGAACTTGACCTTCATTCCGAGTCGACGCATTTGTTGTATAAAGGCGGCCGCCTGCGTGTCGCCACCCGTGAAAGCAACGGCATCAGGTCTGCGATTTTTGATCGTCGTGAGAACCGCCATCCAGTTGGTTGTCTTGTCGGTCCCGAATTCGCGGTCGACGACGGTACCGCCGGCGGACTGCACCGCCTTCTCAATCTGGTCAGCGAGGCCCTGGCCGTACGCTGTACGGTCGTCCACGATTGCAACCCTGGGAGCTTTCAGGTCTCGTACCAGATAAGTTCCGATGACCGAGCCTTGGCGGACATCGTTTGCGACCATTCGAAACACCGACTTGAGTCCTTGCTGGGTCAGCAATGGATTAGTAGCCGATTCGGTAATCATCGGAATTCCAGCGCCTGCGTAAATCCTCGAAGCGGGAATCGATGTGCCGGAGTTGGCATGCCCCACGACGCCGGCAACACGGTCGTCTACTAGCTTCTGCGCGACCGTCACTGCGGTCTTCGGGTCGGCGGCGTCATCTTGCGAATCTAGCTCGAAGGTGATCGAGTGGCCGGCGATTTTCAGCTTCCTGGTATTCAAGTCCTCGATTGCAAGCCGCACTCCGTTCTCGTCATCCTTTCCGATGTGTGCGAGCTCGCCAGTCAGAGGCGAAACTTGGCCAATTTTGACGGTAACGTCCGCGTCGGCCGCCGATGCAGATGCGCCAATTGAGACCGCCATCAACGTGTTGAAAAGTTGTCTGGTTTTCATGATCTTCGGTGGGAATACGAAACGGGGTGGGAGGGTGCCGAAGTCCCCAGCCGTCAGCTGCTCTAGCAGCGGTGACCGAAAGCACTTGACATGAACAGTTTATTGCGAGTAAACCGTTAGTATTTATTCTTTTGCGCCCACGTTTCGAGAAAAATTCTCATGTCGAATCTTCGAGATGTCGAGCTAGACGCTTTCGATTTGCGGATCCTCGCAATCGTGCAACGGAACAATCAGCTGCCCCATCGTGAGATCGGGCATGAAGTGAACCTGTCCGTCCCGTCCGTGGCGCGAAGGCTCCAGAAGCTTAGAAGTGCTGGCGTTATTGCTGCGGACCGCAGCTTACTGAATCCCGATGCGCTCGGTTCCCGGGTCACGATAATCACTCACGTTTCCGCGGAGAGTGAGGCGATAGAGTTGCTCGATGCGATGAAGGCACGGTTCGATGCCTGCGAGCAAGTCCAGCAGTGCTATTACGTGACCGGCGACGTCGACTTCATCCTGATTTTCTGCACGCGGGACATGGCGGAGTACACGGCCCTAACGCGGGCGCTGTTCTTCGCGGAGGGCAACGTTCGAAGCTTCCGTACCTTTGTCGCGATGGAGCGGGTCAAAATAACGCTCGATGTGCCACTCGGTCGGGCGCAGTAGGCCTGTCTCCCGGTTGCTCAACCACCCGCCCAGAAGTGCACATCTCTTCTTCAAGGTACGCTATCTACGCAACGAATAGGCCCGTCAACACGAACTGCACGAGCTTCGGCAATACGACCAACCACTTGGCACACTGAGTTGGCCGATACCCTTAGTCTTGCGTCCGTAGACGGTGTGACGGTGCTTCTGCTCCCGCGTGTACGCGATGTTCAACGCGCTATCCATGCAACCAGATTTCCAAACGCGCTTACGCAGGCGGCCGACGAAGTTTGAAAAAAGATTGATTGAAGAATTAAGTACCTCTCGCTCGGTACGTGCCGCTCAACTACACGCGAGGCGTCAACATATCCCTGTGCCATAGGCAGGACTACCTGTTACGTGAGCTACCGGTACGTGGCCTCGTTGAGTGCTCTCGCAAGCATGCGGATGTCTGCGGAATTGTCCGGCTCATTGTTGTCCGACTCATTGGCCGCCAGGCCCCCGAAAGAGCGTCGTGCGGAGCCCATGAAGAACTCCTCCAGATCGCGGTCCATGGCTCATACCTCGCAATTCACCACGTGAAAAGAGCACGTTGACACGCCGGACGAAGTTCGACAGGAGGCATGCGGCGGTAGGCGCCAAGGCTCTGTCGCGATAAGTTCGGACAACGTTGTTCAGGTATTTGATCTGGCGGATCTTGATGGGCGCTTCCCGTTCGGCGTTGATGGCGTGCAGGGCATCCAGATTGGCGCCGCTCTTATCCATAGTGATCGTCTCCGGCTCGCCGTTCTGGTCGATGGCTTTCTCGAAATAGCGACGGGCGGCAGCCTTGTCACGATGGGCTCGAAGCAGGAAATCCACCGTCTTTCCGGCCTTGTCCCCAGCGCGATAAAGGTATTTCCACTGGCCACGCACCTTGGCGTACGTCTCGTCCACCCGCCAGCTCTTGCCGACCGGGCGCTTGCAGCGGCGGAACGCCTTTTCAAGTACCGGCAGAAGCTTGATGGCACCGCCGGTGCACGGTCGAATGATCGACCGCGATCCCGCGCTCGGCCCTCATCTCCTGAAGATTGCGCAAGCTCAGCGGGTAGGCCACTTACCAACGCACGCACACCAACATTATCTCGAGCGGATAGTGCAACCGCTGCAGCACTTTGGCTACCGCCGGACTCAGGGCTTTCATTGTCGTTCACAGCATTCGGTAAGGTCCCGCAGCATACCAGCCTCTGCTATTGCAATAGAACCGAAAGGAATAACAAATGTCCGGCGTGGCAGAAAGGATAGCCGATGCGGGACTAAAGGCGAACGTGGTCTGTCGGCTACTCTGACGAGGGTCCCGGTCGCACAAACCCCTCATTGCCAATGGCGGGACGGGAACACATGACGAAGAGATGCGAGGTGGCCTTTCGCTTTCGACAACAGCCCAACGGGGACAGGCGGGATCTCTGGCCGTTCTATCTCACACGCAGACAACGCCAGTGGCTTGCATCGGTGCGTGAGCAGTGGGAGAAAACTGCGTCGTCCAGATTGCAAACCGCGAAGCGCGAATTATCGCCGAAAATTGCGAGCTTGCGTTTTGCAGTGCATACTTCGTGGAAAGCAAAGCAATTTCGCGAAAACCAGGCCTTGCCTCCCTCCACCGTACCGAGCGGGCGCCTTGATTGTCCACAGGTTCGCTGCGACCGGGGGCAGCGCGCGGGTACGCGATTGCAGCAGGATCGTCTGCGCGGCCGGATTCGGGTTCGACTAATCGGTTGCGGCCGACACTTCGATCAAGACGACTTTGCCGTTGGCCTGATACCGGCGATGTCCGAGACGGGCGACTCGCGCGCCCGGGCACGACGGCGTGCGTGCGGGGGGAGTGCCCGTGCGACCGTGTAGACATGGCCGCTCCGGGTTGTCGGTCGTGGAAGGGTGCATGTCGAATACGCGTCCACGATGCCACGGCTATGTCGATGAGGCCGGATGGTCCGGAAGTTTCACCTTGATTGTCGTGCCGGCTCCCGGCGAACTGATAACGTTGATCTGACCGCCCAGCATCAGAACGCGTTCTTCCATGCCCGCGAGTCCGAATGAACCCTTTTTGGCCGGCTGAACATCGAATCCTCGACCGTCGTCGCGCACTTCGAGCAGGCAGCAGTCCCCTGTCCGCTCCAGCATGATGACCACATGGGGCGCCGCTGCGTGGCGGGCGACATTGGTCAGCGCTTCCTGAACGAGGCGGAACAGCACGACAGCGCAGGGCTCGCTCACGACGATATTCTCGTCGGGCAAGTGCAGGCGGCATACCGTGCGACCGTTTCGGTTGAACTCGGCCGCAAGCCACTCGAGCCCCGCTGCAATGCCGGTGTCGAGTGCCGCAGGGCGCAGCGCCGCGATGACGCCCCTGACGACCTGCATGGTTTTGTCCACCAGCGCAATCAGCGCCTGCGTCTGCTCGACCAGTTCCGGGCGATCGTTGCCCAGTCGCATACGTAATGCCGACGCCTGCAGGCGAAGCGCGGTGAGGTGCTGTCCAAGTTCGTCGTGCATTTCACGCGCGATGTGCTTGCGCTCTTCCTCGCGAGCCATTTCGCGATGTGACGTGAGTTCCCGCAGCATCTCATAGGACTCGCGCAGGCGGCGCTCCGCCTCCTTGAGCACCGTCAGATCGATCACGAACGCGACGCCTTCCTTCCCACTGCCGTCGAATGCCGCGCGGCCGACCAGGACGGGCACACGACTGCCATCCTTCCTGAAGTATTCTTTTTCGGTCGGCTGAATGTCTCCCTGGTGCCCGATCTGCGCGAGAGCCCGTTCGCTGCTTTCGCGCCACTCCACTGGGGTCAGGTCTCGCCAGGGCAGACGACCTGAAACAAGATCCTCGCGGTCATATCCCACCATGCGCAGGAATGCCTCATTGGCCTCAAGGATGTCGCCCTCTGCGTTCCACACAATGATGCCGATGATATTGGCGTCGACGAGTCGCCGGATCCGGGCCTCGCGCTCCTTCAGGTCGCGGTACAGTCGGGTATTCTCGATCGAGGTTGCCGCTTGCGACGCGAGCAGCCGCAGCACGCCAATTCGCGCTGGCGAGAAGGCACGGGTGACTAGGTTGTTTTCGAGGTACAGGGCGCCGATAAGCCTGGCCTGATTCGTCAGGGGCAGACACACAATTGAGCGGGCTCGATGCTGGAGGATGTAGGCATCTGCAGCGAACGCGGACGAGCGTGTGGCATCGTCGAGAATGACGCTCTGGCCCGTTCGCAACACATGATAGAGGACCGACTCGGGTATCACGTTGGGGCTCGCGGGGTCATCGCGTAGTTGCACGCGGAGTGTGTCCCCCGCGATTTTGGCTTCCGCGACTATCCTTTGTCCGCCCGCGTCTGGAAGAATCAGCAATCCTCGCTCGGCGCCCGCCTGTTCGATCGCAGTGCGCATGACCATATCGATTAGCTTGTCCAGGACGATCTCTCCGGAAACGGCCTGCGACACCTTGATGACAGTAGCAAGGTCGAGGTGTTCAACGGGGGTGCCGATCGTGCTGCCCGGGCCGGGCGCTCGCTCTTCGTCCCCGAGAAGCGGATACAGCGCTTCAAGTTGGCGTACCTTGCCTTCGGCACCCCAGCGTTGGTAGCCCCGGCGTGCGTCCTGCAAATACACGCGGGCAATCCTGTCGAAGCCTCGCGCCGCGTAGAAGCCTGACGCGAGTTCATTGGCAAGTGCTTCGTTGTGTACGAAGCCATGTGTACGCGCCGAGCGCATGGCCTCTTCGTAGAGACGCATTGCTTCGACATCGCAGCCGTTCAGGCGAGCCAACTCGGCGCCCACCAGCGCCGCACGGGTTGCAAAATTCTCCGGACAGTTCTCTGCCCAGATCTCCAACTGCCGGTGATGTGCGGCGATCGCGTCGTGGTGCTGCTGTCGCTCCGCGGCCGGGGCACGGTCACAATGTGCGGCCCGTGCCAGTGCACCGAAGAAATGGTATTCGCTTTCCTCCAGGTGCGATGACGAACTCCACAGTAGCTGCTGCGCAATCAACGCCGCGTTGATGGCGGCCACATGGTGGCCTGCAAGGAATCGTCCCTGCAGTTTCCGGATCCAGTACCAGCACGCGGCCGTTGCGAGCGCGGGGTTTCCGGACAAATGCTGTTCCATACGAAGTTCGTTAAATTCGTCGTCGAAGTGACCGAATTTCAGCGTCGAGCCCCGGAGCATCCGGATCAGCGCGAGTTGCGTAGTGATGTTATCTACGACAAGACCGAAACGCGCCTTGCTGGCGAACGCGAGGCCCTGTTCGGCTTCGCGCTCGACCTCGACCAATGGTGCACCGGCGAAAAGCAGGTCTGATACGATATGGCAGCACGTATAGGCGCCAGACGGGACGTCCCCGATCCGGCTCGCTGCTTCGAATGCGCGGCGCAGCACCTCGCTACTAACGCACACATGTTTTGTCCAGCGCACGACATAGAGGGCGAAGCAGAGATATGTCACCGCCTCGAAGCGTTTGAGCCCACGGCGCTCGACCAGATCGAAGCCAAGCTGGCCGAACTGGATTCCAGCGTGGTAATCGCCAAAGCGTGGTCCAGCAATCCGCGGGAACATGACATACGCAAAACACGACGCATCGCAGTTGCCATGCTCCAGGCTAAGGCTGATCAGCTTGCATATGGCCAGGGAAGCCAGGTTCGCGTCAAAGAACCAGGCCGGCCTCTGGAGCTTGCTCAGCACGTTGGCGGTCGCGAGAGACGGCAGGTCCTTCATCAGAGGCAGATCGATGAGCGTCCCGATCGTCCTGCCGCCGAGCCGTGACCGGATGCTTTCGTACTCCTGTTGTACGTCGCTCTCTTCCGGATGCGCTAACCAGTCGATACCAACGCGCCGGAGATGCTCGAGACAGACGTCGACTGCGTGACCACTTTGGTCGAGGGTCAGATAGACATCCATTTGCAGACACGTGACCTGCGCCTGTTCGACCGTGGTCCTGGCACGGCTTGATAGCACGGCTAGTCGCTCTTGCGCGACCGATAACCGGCCGGTGAGGAATTCGCATTCGGCAAGGTTCAACTGCAGCGCAAAGACCAGATCGCGCCTGCGTTCCCAACAATCGTCCCGCATGAGGTCCGCACCGGCGCTCAGATAGGTGAGCGCCGATGCATAGGCTGTTGACGCTTTTGCCCGCTGGCCGGCGCTCAGGTTGAACCCGGCCAGCTGCTCACGCTCTTGCCGGGAGGTCACCAGCGCTGCGCCACGGTTCAGTTGTGTAACGATCTCGAAGATCGCCGCTTCACGTTTGTCAGCGGGCGTTAGCGCCGCGAGCAGGCGTCCGATACGCAGGTGGGCGCCGGCGCGCGAGTGCTCCGGGATCAATGAATACGCCGCTTCCTGTACGCGGTCGTGTGCGAACCGGTAGGCAAGTTCCAGTTGCTCGACCAGCCCTTGATCGACCGCTGGCTGCAGTAGCGCCCGGACCGCCTGCCTGGAGACCCCCAAAACCTTCGGTAACATCGCGACGGGGGCGGCGTTGCCAAGGCAGGCGAGCTGTTGCAACGCGCGCTGCGTTTCGATGGGCAAGCGCGCGAGCTTCGCGACCATCAGGTCCACTACGTTGTCGGTATATCCCTTGCTGTGAATGCTGGGCAGATCCCAGCGCCAGCAGGTCGCGTCATGGTCGAAGGTGACCAGATCGACATCAGCAAGCGTGTGCACGAACTGGATCACAAAAAACGGATTGCCGGCCGTTTTCTCATGCACGAGCGCGGCAAGCGGTGCGGCGCGTTCACGCTCGCAGCAAAGTGTTTCGGCAATCAGTTGCTCCACGTGCTCGCGGGCGAGCGGCTCAAGGGCAATTTCGTCAAGCCTTGCGCCTGTGGTCCTGACGGTTTGAAGTTTGCGCATTAGTGGATGCTCAGCATCAACTTCATTTGCGCGGTAGGCGCCGATCAGCATCAGGTATCGCTGGTCTGGGCGGATGAGGAGATCTTCCAGCAGGTCCAGCGTCGCGGCGTCGAGCCATTGCAGGTCATCGAGAAACAGGGCCAGCGGATGTTCACGTTGGGCGAAGACACCGATGAAGCGCCGGAAAACGAGCTTGAAGCGGCGTCGCTCCTCGTGAGGTTCGAGTTCCGGGACGGGTGGCGGATCGCCGATGATGAGCTTCAGTTCCGGGATCAGTTCGGTCATAAGGCGCGCATTCGGCCCTAGTGCCCCGATCAACGTGTCGCGCCAGATGGCCAGTTCCCTGTCGTGCTTGCCAAGGAGCGGTCGCACCAGCCCCTGAAAGGCTTGCACCAGTGTCGAGTAGGGTATGTCGCATTTGTACTGGTCGAACTTGCCCGACGCGAACAGCCCCCGCGGCGGTACAAGCGCCCTGTGCAATTGGTTGACGACTGCGGACTTGCCGATGCCGGAATAGCCGGACACCAGCACCAGCCCAGGCGTGCCGCTCGTGACGACGCGCTCGAACGCAGCGACCATGGCCTCTATCGCGCGCTCACGCCCGTAAAGCTTCTCGGGGATGCGAAGCTTGTCGGATGTATCACGTTCACCCAGCACGAAGGCATCGATGTGGTGCTGGCGCTGCCAATCGGACAGGCACCGCCGCAGATCATGCTCGACACCGGCCGCAGTCTGATAGCGTTCCTCGGGAGTCTTGGCGAGCAGCTTCATGACAAGTTCCGAGACGACAGCCGGCACACTTGCTACCCGCGCGCCGGGCGGTACCGGGTTGCGTGCAACATGGCAATGTACCCACTCCATCGGATCGGCCGCGGTGAACGGCAGGGTCCCTGTGAGCATCTGATAGAGCGTGACTCCGAATGCGTAGAGGTCGCTGCGCGAATCGATCGAGCGGTTCATCCGCCCAGTCTGCTCAGGCGCCATATAGGCGAGGGTACCGACGATCGTTTCCGGCGGTTCCGGCGATTGCCGTTCATACGTGCGTCGAGAGGCGCTTCCAAAGCCAGTGAGCCGCACGTGGCCGTCGACGCAGTCCACCAGAATATGCGCAGGTTTGATGTCCTTATGCACGAGGCCGTGCTGATGGACTTTACCCAGCGCCGCTGCAATGCCCACAGCGAGGGACAACACATGTCCCACCTCGCCAGGTCCGCCGATTTGCCGCTCGAGCAGTTCGCCAAGCGGATCCTCGAGCACTAGTACCATCCGTGCGTCATCGCGCACCAGCTTCAAAGGGCGCGCTGCCCACTGACTGTTGAGTACGTCCTTCAGCGCGAACTCGTGAGCGAGGCGTTCGAGAAGGGCGGTTGGGGGATGTTCGTCGGCGGGACGTACCACCAGCACACTGCCGGTGCTGCCGGTGGGCTGGACCCGGTAGAGCGTGAACTCGCCATCCTCGCGCAGTATGCTGGCGCTGCGATTTACGTCGGTACCGTGTAGGGAGTCCATCTGACGTAGTTTATCGTCGCGCTCGTGCCCGTCAATCAAGAGAGGCAACTCATTCGTCTGCTCATACAGCGGCGGACGTGCCCTTCAAGCACACTACACGGCAACATCTGTGGAGTCAGCAACGCGTGTAGAGCCAGGCGTTCTTCTCTAGAACCGCCTCAATCGGCCGTGCTGGAGCCGAATCAGTACTTTCATTTATTGGCTGGCTAGCCCATGTGGCGCGGCCTTGGTCGACACAGCCGTCCCTTCCAACGGCGGAACCTGAAGGGGCTCGATGAGGGCTATCGACTACGTCGCCGCCGGCCCCGGTATCAAGTCGTTCACGTCTACGGCGTCGACCGGCTTCTGATTGAGAAAGACCAGTACCCGGCGGCGCGTAGCACGGTAACGCACCGAGGCGCGTCAGCCCCGGCGACGTCGACGGACTACGTTGTTACATGTGGACTCGGATCAAGAGGGCAGCGGCGCGGCACGAGTACAAGGTGGACGATTCGGCCTCGCTAGGTTTGTCGACCTTGATCCGAAAATGTTGGCAAAATCGGCGGCCAGAACGGGCTTTCTTCTTTAGCAGGCTGTTGAAAAGCGCCCCGTCATGACGACCGAAGCCATGTTCAGGAGGCTTGCGCGTGTGATTTCCCGCTGAATTACCGGTTCGCCGCGCAATCTGCGCGGGGCATGCGCACGCATGCAACCCTTGTGGCGCGCAATCTTCGCGCCGTGTCGGCTCATCGCGTCGCTCCTTGCGGCACCACCCCTGGCATTCGGGCCATGCGGGTCAGATTGCTCGCAACCATCGTCAGCATGAAGTGCTGGTCGACGCGCTTGATGCCGCGATAGACCGTCTGCCGGATCCGTCCGATGGTCTTGCCCCAGCCGAAATGCTCTTCGATTCGTTTGCGGATGATCTGGCTAATCCGGTAGCCCGCATGCCGCGAAGTGCGACCGTCGATTGCGCTGCCGCTCCAACGCTCATCGTTGCGCGCGACATGCGGTGTCACGTTGCGAGCGCGGCAATCGTTCACGAATTCGCGGGTGTCATACGCCTTGTCGGCACCAACTGTCTTCGCATGAGCGCCTGGCACGCAATCGAGCAATTGCAACGCGCTGGCCCGCTCGGCGAAACCATCTGCGTGACTGACCACGGCGCCGACCACCAGCCCCGAGCGATTCTCCATCAGGATGTGCCCGTGGTAGCACAGGATGGCAGGGCTCTTGTGGCTCTTCTTGAACAATCGCGCCTCCGGATCAGTAGTCGACTCGTGCGTGGCATTCCTACGTCGCCCGCCTTTCCAGTCAGTGTTGGCGTTGCGGCCACCGCCGGCCGGCGGACCATCGTCCGGGCCGTCCTTGCTGCGGAAGCTCTTGTGACTGGCCCACGCCTGAATCAGCGTGCCGTCCACCGAGAAATGGTCTCTCGACAGCAAGCCCTGCTTGTCCGCCAGGCTCATGACTTCGGTGAAGAACGCTTCCACGACTTCATGCTCCAGCAGCCGGTCGCGGTTCTTCGAGAACACCGAGTGGTCCCACACGGCGTCCTCAATCGCTAGCCCGACAAACCAGCGGAACAGCAGGTTGTAGCGCATCTGCTCCATCAGCATGCGCTCGCTGCGCACCGAGTAGAACACCTGCAACAGCAGCGCCCGCATCAGCTTCTCAGGCGCAATCGAGACACGGCCGGTGTCCGCATAGATGACGCTGAACAGCCCGTTGAGTCGTTTCAACGCATCATTCACCAGCAACCGGATCGGTCGCAATGGGTGATCTGCCGGGACGAAGTCCTCCAGCTTGACCCTGCATCTCATCCATTCCGCGCATCGCATCCGCTACCAAAGATTATGAACACGATATCCATAACGCTCGTCCCTTTACACGGGATCCAAATTCAACAGCCTGTTAGGGAAGCTATAAACTGATCCACCTGTCTCGAGCGCTCCATCACTTTGTCGCGTGAGGCCGCCACGACTGACGAACCCAAGGCCTACGACGTGATCGCGCGACTCACTAGTCATCCAGCGCGACACGATTGCGTGAGGCATCTTCACCACGGTAAAGGCTCTGGAGCGCAAGCTGATGCGCTGTATCCGCGAGCACAACAAGAATCCCAAGCCGATTAAATGGAAGTACGACGATCCATCGCGGCGAATTCGACCAGTGCCATTTCAATGACGCAGTTGACTAGCGAGACGAAAAGGCCAGCAATGGTCGCGCTCATCAGGTTCGACAAAGTGACCGCAGTCAGCGCCCGCAGACCATATCGGCCGACGCGTCCGCGGATGTCCGGGTTGATCGCGCCGAAGCTACCAGTCAAGATTGCGATCGAGGAAAAATTGGCGAACCCGCACAATGCGAATGAGACAATCGCCAATGTTTTGGGCGTCAAGATTTGCAGCCCGCTTGCGGCAACCTCAGCTGTAGTTTGCAGGTACGGTGCCAAACCTGTATAAGCAACATACTCGTTCAAGATCAATTTCACGCCAATGAAGTTTCCGGCGATCGATGCGTCGTGTCAAGGTACGCCGATCACCCACGCAAGTGGTGAGAAGAGTAGCCCAAGCAGCGACTGCAAGGTTACATCGTGGAACCCGATGAAGGTTGCGATGCCTGAGACCATGTTATTGAGCAGGGCAATGAGACCAATGAAAGTGATCAGCATCGCCGCCACGTGCATTGCGATCTTCACGCCAACAGAACCGCCCGCGGCAACTGCATCGATGACGTTGGCAGCTAGCTTCTCATTGAACTCCAGTGAGTCGACTTCATTGTGATTCATCTCGGTAACCGGGCAGATTATCTTCCCGAAAAGGATACCGCCCGGTCCCGTCATGAAAGACGCCGCGATCAGAGGCTCTGTCACGATCAGGTTGGCGGGACGAGAAAGCCCCGATATAATGAGGATTACTTACATGGCCAGCGAATAAAATTGCTCGGCAGTAGTCAACTGGATCCCAGCGGCTTTCATCTGCCCCTTCCTGATCATATGCATCACTCGATGCCCGACAGGATGATGCGGGCGCAACGAAAATCCTTGAAGCCCATCATGGGTTTGACAATCCGTTTGATGGAGCGATGGTTCTGTTCGACAACGTTGTTCAGGTATTTGACCTTGCGGATCTTGATGGGCGCTTCCCGTTCGGCGTTGATGGCGTGCAGGGCATCCAGATTGGCGCCGCTCTTATCCATAGTGATCGTCTCCGACTCGCCGTTCTGGTCGATGGCTTTCTCGAAATAGCGACGGGCGGCAGCCTTGTCACGATGGGCTCGAAGCAGGAAATCCACCGTCTTTCCGGCCTTGTCCCCAGCGCGATAAAGGTGTTTCCACTGGCCACGCACCTTGGCGTACGTCTCGTCCACCGCCAGCTCTTGCCGGGGCGGCCAGTGGAAATGTTTGCACTGGGCCGCATGAAAAAACTGCTGCCCCACACAGTTTGTTCTGGCTGAACTACATATCAATTATTTTGATGTTAATTGTCTTGTGTCTCTCCTCCCAGGAGGCGAAACTTTATCTCGCGCGGGCAGTGTGCGGTAACCAAGTGGGCTCGCCAATGGTTGAAAGATTGATTCAGAGTAGTGGGCGGCACCTCTTAAATCAGTAGGATCAGGTATGGTCGTTGAGCCACTAGCTGCTCGGGAATGGTTCGGCACCTTGCTGATGTTAGGCGGTGCATCACATCGCGTTTCCAATATCTCCTTCGTAAATTTATATGGCAGAGCTCGCAAAAATTACCGATGACACCCTTGGTGCTGTGCAAATTTGGGGGTTCCATGGAGAATGCAATGTAAGGGACGTCGCGGCGGCTCTTGAGGAGATCGCTGCGGGGCTAAAGGGCGACGGGCATACAATTCACGTGATGTCGGGCACCCACGGCTGTTGCGTGGGGCGAGTCGGTGCTGTCGCAATGCGCGAGCAAAGGTTTTCGGAACAAGATCGGGCTCTTGCCCACCCCATGACGGCAGACAACAAGGCCATTGTTGTGGCTGTCCACGACTTCAATACGAACAAGTTGCCGGCTCCCGACTATGTGTCCGCAGCGATGGCCAAGCTCAACAAGGACATCCGCGCGATCGTGGCAGAGACGCCCGGGATTCCTACATTCCTGCTCGCCTATTGCTGCAGTGCAGGCACGAAGTAGCAGCGATGGGTTCCGCGGGGTTTTGTCTTCAAGTCGCCCCGGGCATGCAGCCAATCCACTGCTCGCTCAGCCCGAGCCGGAGCGAATGAGCCGTCCGGCGCGGCCGGGCCAACTCAAGTCCGAAGCAAGTCGATGAAGCGCGACTGGCCCGTCATGCGGACGGCCGACGCGGCGCGCACTCGCACGTTCAGGAAAGCTGATCTGATCGCGGCGCTGTGTGATCGTGCGGGGCTAAGCCGGGAGGAGGCGACTGAAATGATCGAGGCGTTTTTCGAGACCCTACGCGCCACGCTGGCTGCCGGCGAAACGGTCAAGCTTGCCGGGTTCGGGGTCTTTGCGTTGCGTGACAAGCCACCGCGCCCCGGACGCAATCCGCAGACCGGCGTCGCTGCGCCCATTGCGGCACGCCGCATCGTAAAGTTTCGCGCCAGCGCGCAGCTGCAGGCGCGCGTGGAGCGGGATGACGCATGAAGAATGAAAGATCCCCCCCCAGGTCGCGCTGATTCGGGCAGCCCGTGCTGAGGCGAACAGTTGTGTGGGTGATCGCGTTCATTGACGGTGCAACGACCCGGTGGTGGGGCAGCATCAATGACTGGCAGCCGGACGAAACCCGTCTGAGCTCGGCGCCACGCTTGAGCGCTACCTTGGGCTCGTGGAAGCGTACCGGGCAGGCCGGGTGCCACAGCGCACGCACTCATGGTGTACCGCGACGGCACGTTCGCTTCGGTGATGCTGGGCGTCAGCACGCCTGAGGCCATCGGGTCTTACCCAGCAAGGCAGCGGAGGTGGCGCGCACGCGCAACGCCGCCCTTGGCTGAAGGCATGACCCGGCAGGGGCACTGAAGACTGATCGCCACTGCTTCGGCGCGTGAAACTCCCCCCAGAAATGCGAACGTATTGCACCGCCCCTGTCAGGACAGGCAAGTACATCCCGGCCGGTTTTCGGCCACAGGACAGGAACGTGACGTTTTCAAGTGGAGGCGCACGAAGGGAAGATGGAGAGCCCTCATAAAAACGGGGGAGAAGTCGGTGGGAAAACAGGCAAGGCACCCTGACGGCGGCGCGAGACAGCCTTTGAGGGACGGGGCTCAGTCAACCAGTCCCGTTGTTTTGATCGCCCAGCGGATGGAATTGGCCCGCAATCCGGCGACGGGCAAGGAGATCAACGAGGCGACAGGAATCATCCGGGTGAAGACGCCCCTCTGCAGGGTAGCAATGCCCGCGTCGGCTATTCAGCACGTTTCGTTTTTCCGCACCGTGCCCCGGTTCACGGTTCCATTCTTGACGGGAGAGGTCAACGCTCAGTCCACACGAATTTGCAACCCTGATGCTGGTTCGCCACGCAGCGGATCAGCTCGACATGAACCGCGCCGAACTGGACGCGCTCCTCGAACGGCAACTGGCGATGCTGGAACACGGCTCCGTGGGCAGGCGTCGCGCGCACCTGACGGAAAGGGGGCGGCCAGTCCTCGACGTGCTGCATCCGGACAGCGTTGAGCGGCGAAATCGCGCACCCGGGGCTAACGCAGGCGGCGATGCCAGGGACGGAGTTCCCAAGCCAGTGTTCGCCGCGACGGATTCCGCAATGCCGCAAGACGGAGGCTGAATACTGGTGTCCCGAATGACGACTACCGCGACGGCAGTCGCGCATATCAGGTGCAAGAAAAGGCAACGAAAATAGGGCGCTGGGCTGCACCGCGGCAAAGAGGATAACTAAGGATAACGACGGCCATTAGGAATCCCGCGTCCGCCCGGGCATTACTGCGCTACAACCCCGGCTCGCTGGCCGGGCTCCCGCATTCCGATACGGTCACAATAATCTACAGGAAGGCAGGAGGACGAAGATGTCGTCATTGCCGTCACCGGCGGATAATTGCTGCGTCATCCTGACGCTCACATGAGTCGAAGGACGATCCTCTGGAGCAGGGCCGGCAGGTCGCGTCGTGTATCGACCACGAGGTGAATGAAAACCGTGTCGTCCCGCACCTGGTAGATGATCCGGTTCCTGCCGCATAGGGCCTGCCGGAAACGCTCATCGACGAAGCCTTCGAGTTCGGCAGGAATATGGCCACTGTTGGGATACTGGCGAATCTGCGTGATGGTTTCCTGAATCTGCGCCGATGTCTGACGCCAGGTCTCCCATCCGAAGGTTCGGACAATGTAACTTCTCAGCTCGTCGATGCCGATCCGCGCGGTCGGCAGGACGCGGTACTTCAGCGGCGAGGCCGGCATCAGCGAAGTTTTTCCTGGCGGTCGAGTTCGTTGAGCTCCCCGAAGAATTCGTCGCCGTCGACATGGTCGTCGCGCTCGATATGCTTCTGGCCGATGGCCAGGAGCTTCAGCAGCGCGATGGTCTGCTGGGTCGCGTCGTAGGTTCGCACGTCCTGGACCACGAGTTTTGCTTCACCGTTCTGCGTGATGATGAGCGGCTCTCCCGAGTCGGTGAGGTCCTTGACGATCTGGGCGGCTTCGCTTTTGAGGTAGCTGATCGGCTTGACGTGATCGGCGAGGTGCATGGGGCGCTCCGTTGGGTCTAATAGGACTAAATATAGACCGTTATCGGTCACATCGCAACCGGTTACGAGGCTGGCAGCCGGCGTATTTAACATAATTAACATTATCGCAGTTTTTGTTGTGGGGGCTACGTCTTAATGTCGTGTTCTGGCTATTTACAGATGTCGTGTTTTTGAGCGCTGGCAAGCTGGCAGACTGCTGCAACCGCTGCGGGGCCTGCCATGAAGCCGGACACGACGCTGGTGA
>NZ_JBFRCM010000035.1:0-45745 GCF_040965735.1 Paraburkholderia sp. BR10936 | reverse complement strand
TCACCAGCGTCGTGTCCGGCTTCATGGCAGGCCCCGCAGCGGTTGCAGCAGTCTGCCAGCTTGCCAGCGCTCAAAAACACGACATCTGTAAATAGCCAGAACACGACATTAAGACGTAGCCCCCACATCAAAAAGTTCGATAATTTATGTTATGTAAAATCGAATAACGTCCACCGGGCACGTCTCCTGCGCCGCGAACGCATGCCGCCTCACTGGAGGAACCCATGACGCCCGCCCCCACATCCGGGCAACCACCCGGCGCCGGTTCCCACCCAGAGCCAACGCGCGCACAGCGCGTCGCCGCCTGGCTCGGTCTGTGCGCGGTGCCGCTCATCTGGCTGCTGCATCTGGCGCTCGGCGTCACGCTCGTTTCCACGGCCTGCGCCGACGTCGTCACGCAGGATCCGATGCCAGGCTGGCACGGCACGCAGTGGATCCTCGGCATCGCCTCGGTTTGTGCGCTCGTGCTTGCACTCGCCATTACCTACGCCGCCGGCCGCGCCTGGCGCAAGATTGCCTACGTCGCGCACGAAAAACGCGACGCCAACCGCTTCGTCGCCTGGTGCGGAGCGACGGCTTCCGTGGCCTTCACTTTTGGTCTCGCTTTTTCGATCTGCATACTGATCGCGGTACCGATCGAGCGCCTCTGCACGGCCTTCGACTAGGCGTCGCGATCTCCGCGTTGCAAACACCGCCAGACAGCCCGAATGCGCCAGCGTTAGCGAGCGAGGCCTTTTCTTTGGATTGCAGATGATCGCCTCGGACCAACGCACTCGCCGAAGCGCGAGATCCACGAAATTCCCGGCGTTATTGCCGCGACCGTTGCGCTCGCAGCGTAGTCTGAGGAAACGTCAAAAAAGCAAGTTTTACCGTATTTTTGCGGCCATCACGACAGGGGCGAATCGGCAAAAGGCAACGGAGCAATTTGGCCGGGCAAGTCCCCGCATTTCGCCCAATTGAATGGAGCGCTTCCGACGTACAGTCACATCCGTCGGCATGGACGCATGTGAAACCGCCTGCCGATTCCAGGGAGATCCGCAGTGAAATCGGTAAGTATGACTATGTATCAGGTCGCACGATTCGTTATCCGATGGATCAGATGACAGGATCGTAACGCCATCCCTCGCGGCTCCATTGCATCGTATGCGTCGGCGCGAGCGCGCCGATGAAATCGGCGTCCTGCGAGGCCACGATCGGCGCGCCCGGGAAGTCCGCTAGCGCCACTTTATCGTGCAATGCCCGGCGCAAGCCGTACGCTTTAAAAGCGGTCGATCATGCCGAACTGCACGCCGCGCACAGGCGCACCCGGCCAGGACGGCGGAAGGCCGGTGACGTTCACGCCGCGCAGCGTGAAGGTCGCCTGATTGCGATTGCGCAGCCACCCTGCGCTCGCGTAGAGCAGCACGCGCTTCGAAAGGTCGTACTCGCATGCGGCGCTGAACTGGTCGGCGTCGTTGTCGGCGCCCGAGAGGTCGTGCACCCACGCGTAACCCAGTGAAGCGCGAAACCGCGAGGTCACCGCATAGCGCGCCGAGACCGAAACGCCGTTGTTGTGGTTGCGCGGCGTGCCGCCATCGCCATTGAAGTACGCGAGAAACCCGGTCACCGGCCCGAGCACATACGACACGCCGCCCAGATTGGCTCGCAGCGCGCCATCGCCGTTTTGCTGTTGATGCGCCCAGGAGATGCGAAACGGTCCGTGCCGCCACTCGACGGTTTCGATGTTGCCGGCCAGCCCGTTGCTGCCCGTGGACGGATCGCGCAGCGAGGCCATCAGCGTGGTCGAGAAACCGTAGATGTCGGGAGACAGATACGTGATCGCGTTGCTTTCATAAGGCGTGATCTTCGACAGATTGTTGAGGCCCGAAGCGATGGTGCCCGCGCCGAACGCGTCGAGCTGTCCCTTGAACGGGATATAGATCGGCGAGTATTGCCGCCCCACGCGCACCGTGCCCCACTGCGTGCCGAGTCCTATCCACGCCTGGCGGTTGAAGATCGTGTTCGCTACGGCAAAGCTGCCGTCGTTGGAGCCGAAGCCGTTTTCCAGCTCGAACAATATCTTGATGCCGCCGCCGATATCCTCCACGCCGCGCAGCCCGAAGCGCGAACCGCGATACGCGCCCGAGTCCATGCGCGCGACCCAGCCCGCGCCCGGATTCGTCACTTCGATGCTCGTGTCGAGCGCCCCGTACAGCGTGACCGAGCTTTGCGCGTGTGCGCTTATCGTGTGCAACGTGGCGAAGGTTGCCGCACACAACACCGCCCAGGCGCGCGCTGCGCGCAATGTTCGACTCATGTGGGAAAAGCGGGGGAAGCGCACGAGCGGTGCGTCGCATGCTGCATGAGGGGCGGCAGGCGTCGTGCTTGTGACCTGCCGCCGCGTGGAAAAACCGCAAGCCGCGGCCACCCGGTGCAGCCGGGCGGCCGCGCGTTGCTTATTGCTTCGGCAGCGCGTAGGCAATCACGTAGTCGCCGAGCTTCGTGCCGAACGAGCCGTGCCCGCCTGCCGCGATCACGACGAACTGGCGGCCGTTCACCGCGTACGTCATCGGCGTGGCCTGGCCGCCCGCCGGCAGCCGCGCTTGCCAGAGCCGGTTGCCGTTGTTCACGTCGAAGGCGCGCAGGTAGTTGTCCGCCGTCGCGCCGATGAAGATCACGCCGCCCGCCGTCACCATCGGACCGCCCAGCATCGGCATGCCCGTGCGGAAGGCCACGGGAATCGGCGAACTGTCACGCGTCGTGCCGATGCGCTTTTTCCAGACGATCTGGTTGGTCTTCAGGTCGACGACGGAGATATAACCCCACGCCGGCTGCTTGCAAGGCAAACCGATCGGCGACATGAACGGATTGAGCGTCACGCCGTAAGGCACGCCGTATTGCGGCTGGATGCCCGCCTCCGTGCCGCTGCCCTTCGCGCCCGGCTGCGGCTCGAGCGGATTGCCCGGCCCGCGTGGGATGAGCCTCGAGACGAACGGCAGCGCGATGGGGTTCGCCACGGCGATCTGCCGGTCGGTGTCGATGGCGAGGCCGCCCCATTCGAACATGCCGAGGTTGCCCGGGAAGATCAGCGAGCCTTGCAGCGAAGGCGGCGTGAACGTGCCTTCATAGCGCAGCTGGTGGAACATCACGCGGCAGATGAGCTGGTCGTACATCGTGGCGCCCCACATGTCGGCGTCGGTAAGATTCTTCGACGGCCGGAACGTGAGCGCCGAGAACGGCTGCGTGGCCGAGACGTGGTCGCCGGGCGCCGCGCCCTGCGGCACCGGCATTTCGGGCGCGGGCACCACGAGTGCCCCCGTGCGGCGGTCGAGTACGAACAGGTTGCCCGTCTTCGCAGGCGCGTACACCACCGGCACGGTCTTGCCGTCCTTGTCGGTGATGTCGGCGAGCGTGGGCTGCGAGGGCTGATCCATGTCCCACAGGTCGTGGTGCACCGTCTGGTAGAACCAGGCGAGCTTGCCGGTCGACGCGTGCAGCGCGAGCAGGCCCGTTGCGTAGAGCTCGAGGTCGGGCGTGCGGTCGCCGCCCCAGATGTCCGGCGTCTTCACGCCCATCGGCAGATAAACGATGTCGAGCTTGGCATCGTAGGCGGCCGGCGCCCACGAGTTCGGCGAATTCCACACGTAGTGCTCGCCGGGGCCCGGAATCTTGTTCGGGTCCGCCGCGCCCGGATCGAACGCCCACAGCAATTCGCCCGTGCGCACGTCGAAGCCGCGGATCACGCCGGAGGGCTCGCGCGTCGAGAAATTGTCTTCCACGGCGCCTGCCACGACGATCACCTTGTTCGTGACGATCGGCGGCGAGGTGGGCTCGTACATGCCCGGCGTCGTGACCGGCATGGCGTGCTGCAGGTCGAGGTCGCCGTTGTTGCCGAAGCCCGCGCAGCGCTCGCCCGTCAGCGCATCGAGTGCATACAGGTGGCCGTCGTTCACGGGCAGCAGGATGCGTCGCATGCAGGTGCCGTTCGCGGCGGCAGACGTTGCTGCGGCCGCGGGTGCGCTCGCGGGCGCGGCGGCTTGCGTTGCCGACGCGGGATCACTGGCTGGCCCACCCGCTTCGGTTCCGGAAGCCGCCGCGGCGTCCGATGCGGCCGCGGGCGTTGTCGCCGTCGCTCCCAGGTCCGCCGCCGCGGCGTTCACGGACGCCGCCGAAAGGTCCACGAACGACACGCCCCGGCAGGTCACGTGCTGGAACGAAGGATCGGCCTGAAGCTTCGGATCGAACTTCCATTTGAGCTCGCCGGTTTGGGCGTCGAGCGCGAACAGGATCTGGTGCGGCGAGCACAGGTAAAGCAGATCGCCGATCTTGATCGGCGTGACTTCGTTGGTGATCTCGACCGGATCGTTGGGGCCTTTCATGTCGCCGGTGCGGAAGGTCCAGGCCACCTGGAGGTTATGCACGTTCTCGGGCGTGATCTGCTGCAGCGGGGAATAGCGCGTGCCTTGCTGGTCGCGTCCATAAGCGGGCCATTCGGACGGCTCGATGCCGTCGACGTTCGGCGCCGGCGTGGCCCTCACCGCCGCGAGCGAGCCGTTGATCTGCTGCGGGTCGTTGAAATGCGCATACACGAGCACGCCGCCCCATACGAGCAGCCCGACCACGAGCGCAAGCACGCCGAACTGGCGCGGGCGCTCCAGATGCCAGCTCATGAGCACGAGCAGCCAGATGCCGAACACCACCAGCACGCCCGAGCGCGGCACGAGCGCCCAGAAGTCCGGCCCCGACTCCCAGAGGCCCCAGATCGCCGTCCCGATCAGCACGATCGCATAGAGCACGAACGCCGAGGGGCTCGCGCGCCACAGCAGCCACGCGAAGACGAGCAGCAGCACGCCCGTCACGACGTAGTAAGGCGAGCCGCCGAGCGACATGAGCCACACGCCGCCAGCCAGCAGATACACCGCCGTGAGCAAGGTGAACAGCACGGAGATGACGCCGATGAAGCCCAGCGGTTTCGATAGTCTGGCCATGATCTCAACCCTTCCTCGAAGAATGTCGTCTGCGATGGCGGAAAAAGCGTGGCGTCAGAACACGTGCATCATCCCCACGTAGGCGCCCGTCTGCGATTGGCCAGCCATGGGGCTGGTCGGCGTGCTCGAGTCGCGCGGCGTCGCGAACACCGAGAACGTGCCGTTCTTGCTGTTGTCCACATACGCGACCGTGCCATACAGGAACGTGCGCGCACTGAGGTTGTACGTCGCGCCCAGCGCGTAGAGCATGGCGTGGCTCGCGGGGTCGTGCGAGGCGTCGCCGCCGCCCTCGCCTACATGAATATAGAAACCCGCGGCGGTCACCGCCCACTTCGGGGTGGCCTGCCAGGTCGCGCCCAGCCAGTAGTGGTCGGCCGTATCGGAAATGCCGGGCGGCGAATCGGGTGCGGAGTAATGCGTGTACGCCGCCTGGATCTTGAACTTCTGCACGCGCAGGTTGCCGCCCACGAAGTATTCGCGCGAGGCCGTGAAGATGTTGGAAAAGCGCCCGCTCGAATCGCGTAGTTCGTCGTAGATGCCGCGCAGGTCGAAGAGCGGCGAGTGATACGAGAGCATGATGCCGTCCGAGCGGCCGAACTCGCCTTCGGCGCCGGCGTTGAAGTTGCCTGGCTGGTTGCCGAACGAATACTGGCCCTGCACGTCGAGGCCGTTCCATACCGGGCTGTGATACTCGACGTTGTTGCTCGTTTGCTGCCAGTTGCGCCCGCGCACGAGCGAGGCCGACGACACTGCCTGCTGCACGAACGGATCGAATGCCCACACGCCGTCGCTGTCGATGAAGAGATTACGGCCGGCTTGCAGTTGCCCCCATGTGTCGTTCTTCAAACCCACATAGGCACGGCGCGACCAGAGCCGGCCGCCGCCCGTGGTGCCGTTCATGATCTGCACGGCGGTTTCGAGGTTGAAGATCGCGGCGCTGCCGCCGCCCAGGTCCTCAGTGCCCTTGAGGCCGAACATGCTGGTGCCCCAGTCGCCGCCTTCGGCGCTCCAGCGGCTCGAACTGCCGCCGTTGCCGTTCGCGATGTGATTGAGGTATTCGATGCCGCCATCCACGCGGCCATACATCGTGACGCTCGATTGTGCGCTCGCGGCCGAACTGGCGGCGAGCAGCACGACTACGCCCAGAGTCGCTTTCACGTTGGCTCCCTCGTGGAGTCTTCTTGCTTGATCCGGTCCATGCCGGGGCGGATAACGTGGTTGAACGTGCAGACAAGCCGGCGTGGCCGAGCCGATGCCGGCCACATCGCGCACCAAAAAGCATAGCGCGTGGTGAAGAAAGCCGTATTCTGGCTGGACGGCAAATGACGCACAGTTGCATGCGCGCGACGGCGGTGGTGGCGCAGAGCATTTCGCGTGCCGCGCCGCACCATGCGCGGCGCATCGCGGGGCGAACGCCAGGCGCTAGAACCACGCACGACAAGCCGCACGCGAACGGGGCGTCGATCCGCGCGCACCACAACGCGACGCTCTCGAACATCCGCAGCTTCGGCCCGAAGATCAGCGCGGTGCGAACGGGACGAAATCGCGTTCGAACCCGTGGCGTAAGGTGATTGGCGCTAGCGCGCGTCGTGCCGCGAATCGGCCTTCGCGGCGTCGCCACGCTGGGCAGGTTGCGGCTGAGCCGAGCGCGCAGCGTGAAAAACCGGCAAACGCCAGCCGAAGTAGAGCGCCGCCAGTCGCAGCGCCACGCACGAAATCACGGCCACCCAGGGCGTCCAGAACGTCGACCAGCCCGCATACGTGAGCCCCACCTGCACGGCGGCCCCTAGCAGCGCCGCCGACGCATAGATCTCGCGCTCGAGAATGGCAGGCACGCGCGAGAGCAGCACGTCGCGCATCACGCCGCCGCCCACCGCGCTCACGATGCCGAGGAGGATGGCCGGCTCCGCGCTCTGGCTGTACGCAAGCGCCTTCTGCGCGCCTGCCACCGCAAAGAGTCCAAGACCGATCGCATCGAACAACAGCACGGGATGACGCAGCCGCCGCACCTGCGGATACGCGGCAATGGTCAGCCCCGTAGCCAGCAGCGTGACGGCGAGGTAGGCCCAGTTCGCGAGCCCCGCTGGCGGCACCGCGCCGATGCACAGATCGCGGATGATGCCGCCGCCGCACGCCACCATGAAGCTCACGACGACGATGCCGAACAGATCCAGCCGCCGCTGCCGCGCGGCAACGGCGCCAGAGATCGCGAAGGCGAATGTGCCGATCAGGTCGAGTACCGTATAGGCCGTGTGAGCGTTGATATGCGCGCCCACGTGCGCCCCGAGTGCCACGCTCACGCCGCCTCGCTTTCGCGGCCGAGCCAGGCGGCGGCCGCGCACAGCATCGCTTCGAGGCCGGTGCGCAAGGTGGGGTCGAGCAGCGCGCCAATGGCGGGCGCCACGGTTTCGACCAGATTCGGCATGGACGACTCCTTCATGCGTATTTCATTGTGCAATGTGCGGCGTGTGCGCCGCGATCTCAAACACCGTCGATCAGGCTCTGCGCAAGCTTGGCGAGCAACTGGTCGAGCGTCTTGCGCTCGTGTTCGGTGAGGACGGCCGCGAGTTCGGCTTCGAGCTTCGAGCCGGCCTTTTCCGAGGCATTCGCCACTTTCGCGCCCTCGGGCGTGACGCGCAGCACGACGCTGCGCCGGTCTTGCGCATGCGTGCCGCGGCCAATCAGGCCACGCGATTCGAGTTCGCCGAGCGTTTTGGAAAGCAGCGTTTTTTCGATGAGCGCGCGCTGCGAAACGGCCTTGGGCGTGATGCCCGGTTCGGCGCGGATGATGCGCAGCACGCGCATGGCACGCACGTCGAGATCCCAGCGCTCGCGGTAGACCGCGTTGGCGCGATCCATCAGCAGCGCGCTCGTTTGATCGAGCCTGAAGGTGAGGAAATCGGAATACAAATGCCTGCTCCCATCCGTACGCTAGCTGGACGCCAGTATAGTCAAATAGTTGAAAACTTCAACTATCTGGATCGGGGAAACACGATCGAGCGGATGCGGGGATGCGGATGTGACAACGCGGCGGGCCCTCGTTCGAGAGGAAGCCCGCCGCGCAGGGGGAAACGTCCGGCGGGGACAGATGCCCCGCGGACGTCATCGCCGAATCGACTTAGAACGCGTGACGCATGCCCACCGTCACGGCAACCTGCGTATCGGTCGACGAAGGCGAAAGCGTGTTGATCATGGCGTGCGAAAGCACCGAGCCTTGCGGTGCGCCGTGCACGTTCTGGTATACGCCTTCGAGGTAGAAGTCGGTGCGCTTGCTGATGGCGTAGTCCGTTTGCAGCATCGCCGTGTTCCAGCCCGGGTTCGTGCCGTTGTAGGCGCCGTGTGTGTACGTGTACGCACCCGAAACGCTCCATGCCGGCGTGAGCGCGTATTTCACGTTCGCTTCGAAGTTGTCGAGGCGCAGCGAACCGGCGAGCGAGCCGGCCGAGTCGTCGTTCGAGCCAAGATAGGTGCCCGTGCCGAACGAGTAGACGCCTGAGGCGTTGTCGATCTGCGAATGGCTCCAGACCAGACCCACCGTCGCGGGGCCGTACGTGTAGTTGCCGCCGAGCGACCAGACGCGTTGACGTTCCGCCAGGAAGTTCGCGCTCGTGTCGCTGGAGGTGACCGCGCCGCTGCTGTTGCCCGCATTGTTGAACTGCAGGTAGCCGGCTGCGAGGTTCAGCGGGCCCTGGCTATACGAAACGGCGAAACCGTACGAGCGGTTGTTCGCGAAGTCGCCGGCCTTGTTGCTGAACGAGTACATCGTCTCGAACGTCACGCCGTACCAGGTCGGGCTCGCGTACTTGACGGAGTTGTTGATGACCACCGAGTTCGCGGCGAGGTTGTCGTTCTCGAACGGGTGAGCCGCGAGGCTGCCGCCCCACGTGTTGAATTCTGCCGTGAGCGGGCCGACGAGGTCGTTCATCACGTCGAACTGGCGGCCGAACGTCAGCGTGCCGTACGGATCGCTTTGCAGGCCCACCCACGCTTGCGAGCCGAAGCCGAGGCCCGAGAACGCCTGCGCACCGTTGTTGAGCAGGAAGCCTTGTTCGAGCTTGAAGATTGCGTGCAGACCGCCGCCCAGATCTTCCGAACCCTTGAGGCCGAACACCGTATTCTGCGTGGAGCTGCTGTTGAGCTGCCAGTTGCTATGGCCGAACTGGTTGTTCGTGTAGACGAGACCGGTGTCGATCAGGCCGTAGAGGGTCACGCTGCTTTGCGCGTGCGCCGAAATAGCAAAGGCGCTCAGAAGTGCCGCGGCGAGTAGCGATTTTTTCATGTTTTTAAGCTCCGGATTGGGCGGTGGGTCAATGCATCGAATTCAGGCGGCCGGCACCATCGACGTGCAATCTCATATGCGTGCATTCCATTTCGGTGCGGATTCAAAATCGAAAAGCAATCCACCGATGATTATTGCGAGTTACGCAATTGACCAGTGTTGATAGAGCAATGGCAAAAATGGAAATCGTGCGGTGAGTGCGGGCAAATCGAACACCCGCATGATAGGGTGCCGAAAATAAAAATGGTGTCGAAATTCGAGTGACGTGGCGTCGATGGCACAACCACGCCCGGCAAGGCTCGACGCACGTCGAGGAATGTGCGGGGCGTGAATATCGTCGAGACAATTACATAATGCTTTCGAAGCGATGCATTAAGCCAGGCGAGAAAGGCCGATTATCTTCATCGAGAATCCCTGAGCTAATCGGCCCTGTGGAGCGCGTTGATTATTCTTTTAATGCGCACTCTCTTTTGGCTTGATTCGTTCAAGCAGCCGGCGCAACCGATGCGCCCGCTATGGCGTGACGCTCCAATGCCTGCGCGACGAATCCCGATGCCTTCATCGTTTCGACAAACGCACCAAGCGCTTCGGCGGCCTGCGGACCGCGGCGCTTTGCGACGCCCATGGCCTGGCGAATCACCATGAAGCGTTCGTCGAGCAGACGCAAGCCGCCGGCTTTCGCGGCATCGGCTTCGAGTTGCTGCTTCACCCCTGCGGCCACTTCGAGCCCTTGTTCGAGGAAGGTCTGCACGACGGTGGGCGAAGTCGGTGCGCGCACGATTTGCGCCTGCTTCAGTTCACGCGTGAGAAAAAGATCGTAGGCACTGCCCTTGCCCACGGCCACGCGGTTATGCGGTTGATCGACTTCGGCATTGGTGCGCACCGGCGAATCGTTGCGAACCAGATAAAAGCCTTCGATCAACACATAAGGCGCGGTGAACGCGATCGTTTCGCCTCGCTTGGGATCGACGGCAAAGAAGCCAAAGTCCGCGCGTTCGTCGCTCACGGCTTCGACGGACTTGCCCGCTGCGTCGAATACGACAAGTTCGAGCGGCACACCCAGATGCTGCGCGAAAGCGCGCGCGAGATCGACGGAAACGCCGAACGGTTCGCCCGACGCCGCATCGCGATTCGCGAGTATCGGATTGCCGAGATTGATGGAGGCGCGCAACGTGCCCGTGGGCGCGAAGGCTTTGACGACAGCGGGATCGATGGACATGGGGAGCGCGGGGCGAAATCGGGGTCTTTCGAGCATATCACCCCGCCCGCCTGTGCGCGCCCACCATCACCACGCGTTCATCGCTCAGCCCGTGTCCCCACCGGCGACCGGCAAGATCGAACCGGTGATATAGCTCGCCTCGTCCGAAGCGAGAAAGAGGATCGGCGCGACCTGTTCGTCGAGACTGCCATAGCGCTTGAAGAAGGTCGAATCGGTGACCTGGCGCACCGCCTCGCCCATCCAGGCCTTTTCCTGCTCGCTGTCGCCCGCGGCATTGCGAGGAATGCGGCGCGGCGGCGCTTCGGTGCCGCCCGGCGCCGTGGCGACCACGCGGATATTGTGCTCCGCGTATTCCATCGCCAGCGACTGCGTCATCGCATTCACGCCGCCCTTCGCTGCCGAATACGGCACGCGGCGAATACCGCGCGTGGCGTTCGACGACACGTTGACGATGGTTCCGCGCCCGCGTTCGAGCAAATGCGGCAGCACGGCATGGCACGCGTAAAGCGTGGGCATGAGCGAGCGGCGGATTTCCGCATCGATCTGCGCAGGCTCGAATTCCGCGAACGGACGCATGCGGATGGCACCGCCCACGCCGTTGATGAGAATGTCGATGCCGCCAAACTTCTGCGCGGCGAAATCCATCGCCGCTTTCGCGCCCTCATACGTTTCGAGGTCGGCGACGAATCCTGCCGTTTGCGCGCCCTGCGCCTCGGCCGCGACTTCCGCGACGAAATCCGCGCGATCGACGAACACTACCTTGCCGCCTTCGGCCGCCACCCGCAGCGCCACGCCGCGGCCAATTCCCTGCGCCGCCCCGGTGACGACGACGACCTTGCCTGCGAATCGTTGCATGATCATGCCGCCTTCGGGACTACGTTGGGAGTGAACTTCTCGTAGTGGAAGCTGTTGGGCTTCACGCCTTCGTCGTCGAAATACTTGCGTACGGCGTCCACCATCGGCGGCGGGCCGCACAGATACACGTCGACGTCGCCATCGTTCAGGGCGTCGGCGGGAATATGTTGCGTGACCCAGCCCTTGCGCGGGTGATTCGATTCCGCATCGGCAATCACGGTAGCGAAGCTGAAGTTCGGCAGCTTCGCCGCGTAGGCTTCGATGGCTTCGACGAGCACGAGGTCGAGGTCGCGCGTGACGCCGTAAATCAGGTGCACCTTCTGCTGCGCGTTGGTGCGCGCGAGCACCTCCAGCATCGAGAGGAACGGCGCGAGACCCGTGCCGCCCGCGAGGAACAGCAGCGGCCGCTGCACGTCGCGCAGATAGAAGCTGCCGAGCGGCCCCGTCAATTCGAGCTTCGTGCCCGCTTGTGCGGCTTCGAGCCACGTGCTCATCACGCCGCCCGGAATCTTCTTGATCAGGAAGCTGATTTTCGATTCGCCCGGTGCGGAAGAGAAGGAATACGAACGATGCTGGCCGCTGCCCGGCACGTCGATGTTGACGTACTGGCCCGGCAGGAACACGGGACCCGCTGCGTCGACATCCAGTTCGAGCACGACCGCGGCGTCGTTGTGCTGTTCGACCTTCGCGACCGTCGCCGCGAACTTGCTCTGCCCTGTCTTGCAGACCGTGGAAGACGCGGGAATCGCGATCACACAATCGCTTTCCGGCACCATCTGGCAGGTGAGCACGAGACCGCTGTCCTTTTCGTCTTCGGTCAGCGCGTCTTCGATAAAGTCTTCGCCCAGGTCGTAGCTGCCGCTTTCCGCGCGGCACTTGCAGGTGCCGCACACGCCGTCCGAGCAATCCATCGGCAGGTTGATGCGCGCGCGAAAGGCCGCATCGAGCACTTTTTCGCCCGCCTTGCAGTCGATGAAACGCGTGACGCCGTCTTCGAAATTGAGTGCAATCTTGTAGCTGGACATGGTGTCTCCTTCTATCTCATGTTGAAACTGAGGCTCGATGTCGAACGTGACTTCACACGTGATAGACGTCGAGCACCTGCCGGATGTAGTCGTTCTTCAGCACGATCTTTTTGTAGGCGATCAGGAAGCCGTCGCCGGCCCTACGCAACGTGACGAACATCGTGCCGAAAAAATGGTCCGTGGCCCGGTAGCGATGATTGAGCGTGTGGAAGTTGTAGCGCACTTCCACTTCGTCGCCGCGGTCCGCCAGCACTTCCACGTTCGTCACGTTGTGGCTCGTGCGCGGCTCCGGCATCGAGGCGCCGCTGCGTTCGGTCTTGATGCGGAATACACGGTCTTCGAGGCCGCCGCGATCCGGGTAGTACATCAGCGAGATCTGCGATTCGTGGTCGTCGGTGAGCTGGTCATCGTCGTCCCACGCGGGCATCCAGTACGTGACGTCTTCTGCGTAGCAGGCGAGCCATTCTTCCCACTGGCGATCGTCGAGCAGGCGCGCTTCGCGGTACAGCGCGGCGCAGATTGTCTGGTAATCGTTGCTCATGCCTGCGCTCCCGCTTGTTCGTGATTCCGTTCCTGCTCGAGGGCATCGCGCATGGCGTGCACCCAGTACTCGTGCTGAACCACGAACAACCCTTCGTCTTCGCTGCGTTCGCCGGAAATGACCGGCTTGAGGCCCATCTTCTTTGCGTTGTCGTCCGCGCCTTCGACCCATAGCGGTGCGCCGCGCGAGAGATCGTTCCACATCGCCGTGGTGCCGGCGTAGCCCGCCTGGCAGGCGCGGAACTCTTCGAGGTCGTCGGCGGTGCCCATGCCCGTGACGTTGAAGAAGTCCTCGTACTGGCGAATGCGCGTCGCACGATCTTCCGCGCTCTCGCCCTTCGGCCCGAAGCAGAAAATGTTCACTTCGGTCTTGTCCACGCTGATCGGGCGCACCACGCGAATCTGCGTGCTGAACTGGTCCATCAGGAACACGTTCGGGTAGAGGCACAGGTTTCTCGTCTGGTTGACGATGAAATCCGCCTGCACTTCCCCCACGCGCGCCCTGATTTCGTCGCGATGCTTGTAGACCGGCCGCACTTCGGGGTTCATCGTGTTCGTCCACAAGAGGATGTGGCCGTGGTCGAAGCCGTAGACGCCCGCCACCGACTTGCTCCAGCTATTGGCGTCCACCGCCTGGGTGCCGTCTTCCTTGCGGCGGCCCATGGTCGCGGCGTAATTCCAGTGCACGGTGCTGACGTGGTAGCCGTCGCAGCCGTTCTCCATCTGCATCTTCCAGTTGCCGTCGTAGACATAGGAGGAGTTGCCGCGCAGCACTTCGAGGCCGCTCGGCGACTGGTCGACGATCTGGTCGATGATGATCTTCGCTTCGCCGAGGTAGTCTTCCAGCGGCTGCACGTCGGCGTTGAGGCTGCCGAACAGAAAGCCCCGGTAGTTCTCGAAGCGCGCGACCTTCTTCAGGTCATGCGAGCCCTGCTTGTTGAATTGCACGGGGTATTCCGTGGTCTTTTCATCCTTCACCTTGAGCAGCTTGCCGGTGTTGGAGAACGTCCAGCCGTGGAACGGACAGGTGAAGCTGCCCTTGTTGCCGTGCTTGCGCCGGCACAGCATGGCACCCTTGTGCGCGCAGGCGTTGATCACGGCGTTGAGCGTGCCGGTCTTGTCGCGCGTGATGACTACCGGCTGACGACCGAGCCACGTGGTGTAGTAGTCGTTGTTTTCGGGAATCTGGCTTTCGTGCGCGAGGTACACCCAGTTCTTCTCGAAGATGTATTTCATCTCCAGTTCGAACAGGTCGGCATTGGTGAAGATGTCGCGGCGGCAACGGAACACACCGTTTTGCTTGTCGTCCTGCACGGCGGTGGACAGCAGATGATCCAGGTCACTGGCTTTGTCGATGATGGCTGACATATTAGCTCTCCTATGCATACTCCACACGCAGTACGGAGTCCCTGCATCGGTGTCGAATGATGATCGCGAAGAAAGGAGGGGCGGCGGCAACGTGCCGCCGCCATGCTGGGCGGTTACGCCGTCGCTGCGGCGCGCAGGCGATGGACGAGCTGGTTGTCCTTGCCCTGGACCAGCGGCGTGAGCGTGAAGTTGAACTCGATGTCCTTGTACGTGTCGGCTTTCAGGCCGAGCGCGGTGCCACCGGTCTTTTCGGCCACATGCGGAATCAGCTCTTCACGCGTCGCGTAGGCGAAGTCGTCCCAAATGAGCGGGTCGCCTTCGATATTGAATTGCGTGGTGAGCTTGCGGCTGTTATCCGCCGTCACGAAGAAGTGAACGTGCGCCGGGCGGTTGCCGTGGCGGCCGAGGCCGTCCAGCAGACGCTGGGTCGAACCCTGCGGCGGGCAACCGTAACCCACCGGCATCAGCGTGCGGAATTCGTACTTGCCGTCCGCGCCGGTCTTCACCGCGCCGCGCAGGTTGAAGTCGTCCTGTGCGCCGGTCGGGTCGAAGTGCGAGTAGAAGCCCTTCGAATTGGCGTGCCAGCATTCGACCAGGGCGCCGGCGAGCGGCTTGCCGTCGAGGCCGGTGACCGTGCCGTGAATGACGAGCGGGCCGGCATCGGCGTCGGCGTTCAGGTCGATGCGCGAAACGCTCTCGCGCACCGGCGCGCCTGCCACATACAGCGGCCCTTCGATCGTGCGCGGCGTGCCGCCTTCGAGACCCACCGCCTTGTCTGCGGCGTCCATGCGGATGTCGAGGTACTTCTCGAGGCCGAGTCCGGCGGCGAGCAGCGCCGCTTCGCCGTCCTGGCCGAGCTTGTTCAGATAGTTCACACCGGCCCAGACTTCATCGGGCGTGATGTCGAGATCGTCGATGGCCTTGAACAGGTCGCCCAGCAGCCGATAAACGACCTGCTGGAAACGCGCGTTGCCGCTGCTGCCGTTGAGATTCGCAGCGGCCTTCAGCAGGTCCTGCACTTCCTTCGTGTCGAATACTTTTGCGCTCATGGTCTTTGTCTCCTGGTGCTTGCTGGTATTGAGGGGGAATCAGCTCAAGCGTCGTTGGCCCTGACGGAGGACGGATGGCGACACAACGGCGTGACCGTTATCTTCATGTACGGGAAAAGCGGCAAGGCGGTGAGAATGTCGTGCAGCTCTGCATTACTCTCTACGTCGAAGATGCTGTAGTTCGCGTACTCGCCCACCAGTCGCCAGATATGGCGCCACTTGCCGCTGCGCTGCAGCTCCTGTGAGTACTCTTTTTCGCGCGCCTTGATTTCGTTGGCGACATTGGCCGGCATGTCGGCCGGGATGTTCACATCCATACGTACGTGGAAAAGCATCGTCTTGTCCGTTCGTCAGGTGTCCGGATTACTTCGTGACTTTCATCAGGCCTTCGCGGGTGAAGCGCTTGACCTTCGCTTCATCCAGTTCGATGCCCAGTCCCGGGCCGTTCGGCACGGTCAGCTCGAAGTTGCTGTAGTCCAGCGGGGTCGTCAGAATTTCTTCGGTGATCAGCAAGGGGCCGAACAGTTCGGTGCCCCACTGCAGGTTGGCGAAGCTTGCGAACAGGTGCGCCGACGCCACCGTGCTGAACGCGCCTTCGAGCATCGTGCCGCCGTACAGCTCGATACCCGCGGCGTCCGCAATCGTGGCCACGCGCTGCGCCGCGAACAGCCCGCCGCTCTGTTCGATCTTGATGGCGAACACATCGGCGCCCTCGTTCTTCGCGATCTCGAACGCGCTTTCCGGTCCCTGCAGGATTTCGTCGGCCATCAATGCCACCGGGAAGCGGCGCATGAGGCGCGCCAGCGCCGCGGGCGAAGCCACCGGCTGCTCGACCAGTTCGCAGCCGGCGTCCGCCAGCGCCGGAATCGCCCAGGCCGCCTGCGTCTCGCTCCAGGCCATGTTGACGTCCACGCGCACAGCGGCACGATCGCCCACCGCCTTCTTGATGTCGGCCACGTGCTTGATGTCGGTCTTGAGGTCTTTCGCGCCGATCTTCAGCTTGAAGATCTTGTGACGGCGCACTTCGAGCATCGCTTCGGCTTCGGCGATGTCTTTGGCGGTATCGCCCGAAGCGAGCGTCCATGCCACCGGCAAGCGTTCGCGGCGGCGGCCGCCCAGCAGTTCGCTCACCGGCACGCCGAGGCGCTTGCCCTGCGCGTCGAGCAGCGCCGTTTCCAGCGCGCACTTGGCGAAGTGATTGACCTTCACGAGCTTGCCCAGATGCGCCATGAGCGCCTGGATTCGCGTGGCGTCCTGGCCGATCATCGCCGGGGCGAAGTAGGCGTCGATCGCCAGCTTCATCGCTTCCGGGCTTTCCGGACTGTAGGCCATGCCGGCAATCGTCGTACCTTCACCGATGCCGGTTACGCCATCGCTGCAATACACCTTCACCAGCATCAGGGTTTGCCCGTACATCGTGGCGACGGACAGCTTGTGAGGGCGAATCGTCGGCAGATCGACGAGGCGGGTTTCGATACGTTCGATCGTGGCGGAAGTCATCTCGAAGGCTGCGTAAGTGAAGAAGGTATGGTGGATTTATACATGCCGCGCCTGAGCCTGATCCAATACTATTTGCGTCCAATTCCATACCTTTATAATATGGAAACCCCGCAATCGCCCATTAGCAGGCCAATATTGCGGCGCATCATATTTTCAGAGTATTGATAATTTGATGGCGTCATTTGGGAAGGAACCATGGATCTCCGCCAGCTTCGTTACTTCGTTGCCGTCGTGCGCGAGCGCAATTTCACGCGCGCCGCGGAACAGCTTTGCATCGCTCAACCGCCGCTGAGCCGGCAGATTCAGTTGCTCGAACAAGAGATCGGCGTGCCCCTTCTGATTCGCAATACGCGACCGGTGCGCACGACCGATGCGGGACGTCTCGTCTACGAGCAGGCCATGCAGATTCTTGGGCGCGTCGAACAACTGCAGGCGACCGCCAAACACGTGGGACTGCATCACCGCACCGTCCTGTCGATCGGCTTCGTCGCCTCCGTTCTGTATTCGGGACTGCCGCCGTTGATGCGCAAGCTGCGCCAGAATGCGCCGGAACTCGACATCCAGATGGTCGAACTGATGTCGGTGCAACAGATCGAGGCGTTGAAGGAAGGCCGTATCGACATCGGCTTCGGACGCGTGCGCCACAGCGACCCCAACGTGGCCGGCATCGTCCTGCGCGAAGAGCCGCTGGCGGTGGTGGTGCCGATCGGCAGCGAGATGGCGCAGGAATCCACACCCATCCCCATCGAGCAACTGGCCGGGCAGAAACTGATTGTTTATCCCAAGGAGCCGCGCCCCAGCTTTGCCGATCAGGTATTGAACGTGTTGCACGGCGACGGCGTGCAACCGGGTGAAGTGCTGGAAGTGCGGGAAATCCAGACGGCGCTGGGGCTCGTCGCGGCCGAGTTCGGCGTATGCGTGATCCCCGCATCAGCGCGGCAGTTGCGGCAGGACGTGCACTACCGGCTGATAGACAGCGACCACGCGACCTCGCCAATCATCCTGAATCACCGCGTGAACGACAATTCAGTCTACGTCGATCTCGTGAAGCAACTGGTCAAGGAAATGTACGCCGAGCCTCAAACGTGGCTGCCTTCGAAGAAGCAAAAGTCGTGAAGCGATGTGCCGTCTAGGCCTGTTCGTTCAGGAATTCGGGTACGGCGACGCACACCGTCACTGCGCAGCCAGTCGCTCCGCCGAAAAACGCAAGCCGTCGAAGAGTCGCTCGGCTACCCGCTCGGGAAAGCCTTCGGGTAGTGCCGCCGCGACTTCCTCTATCGCAGCGGGCGTACGCGCCAGCACGCGCTCGATCAGCGGGCCCGCATCCGGCCCGTAGTGGCACAGCCGCGCGGTGGCGTCGAAATGTGTGCGCTTCACGTCGCGCATGCGATAGTGGCTCGCCTTGCCCCACACCGCCATGGCGAGCGACGCCTTGTGCCACGACCATTGATTGCCGCCGTCGCCCTCGACGGGCCAGATCGACATGACGTCATAGAGCGGCGCGAGCTGAAAGCGCCCTGCCGGCAGCAGGCGGATGCTGAAATTTTTCGCGTGGCCGTCCGGCGCCGCGAGCATCCAGAAGACGATTTGCGCAGTGAGAAACGTTTCGATGTCTTCCCGTGCCTGCAGCGACTGGCGCAGGAGACCCGCAATTTCACGCACGCCGGGGCCGCCATGCGCTTCGTACTTGCGATGCGGCGGCACGCCGAGCGCCTGGCAGAAGTCCTCCTGCGGCAGGCGCAGCAAGCCACCGGCGCGCGAGCGCGTACGATCGAAGCGCTCCACGCTGAGCACCTTCTGCGCGCCAAAGCGGAGTATCTGCGCTTGCGAAGCAGGCAACCCATAGGCCCTCAGCAATGCCAGGCAAAGCCATTCGTTTTCGACCGAGGTATTGAAGTCCACCTTGCGATGGCCGATCAGCCCGAGTGGCAGCTTGAGAATATGCGTGGTGGGCGTGGCGCCGCGCGGCAGCAGCCATTTGCCGCGGTGGCGCAGGAGCGCGGTCTTCTCCTGCGCGCCCGCTAGCGAAATGCGCAGATCGTCAGTCTCGCGCGCGCCACCGGGCAGCGCGCCGGCCGTTTCGAGCAGCAGGCGCTCGATGACGGCATCGCTCAGCGCGGTGCCTTCGACGCGGTCGACGCGCCCCGGCGTTTCGTCCTCGCCCAGCAGTTGCACCGCGCCCACGCAATCGCGCCCGATGGCCTTGAGCAGGTCGAAGGCCTCGAGCGTATCGGTGCGAAAGCGCGTGGCGATGCGGCGGCGGATGGGCTCGCTGTCGGGCAGGAGATTGTCGAAATAGTGCTGCACGCGCTCACCGCGCAACGGCACGTCGCCGATGCCGAACGGCAGCGAGAGCGAAAGCGGCCGGCCCACGGCCGAGCGCTTCCAGGCGTCGTCATAACGCAGCTCGGTGTCGCCGGCGGACGTCATGACCCACGTGCCCACACGCTCGCCGTTGGCCCAGATCGATAGCGCGCGCGAATGCGATTTGCGGCCCATGCTCACCACTCCGGCGCGCCGGCCGCCGCCTCGCGCGATTGCACGCAGAATTCCAGCCCGTAGAGCGCGAAAAGCGCGAGCATCTGCTCGAGCGAGAGGCTGGCGGCACCCGTGGTTTCGAGCGCGGAAAGACGCGGCTGGCCGATGCCGAGATGCGCCGCGGCCTGCGCCTGGGTCATGCCGCGCGCCTTGCGGGCCGATTGCAGAATCTCGCCAAGCCCGCCTGGCGTCTGGACGATGATCTTCATGGCATATTCCTGTGAGGCATAAACCGATTATATGCCTGTGGGGAATATTTCGCCAATATCATTCACACGAATAAAACGGACATATCGCTCCCACGAATAATCGTCCGGCAAGGCTCCAGGAACCGGCCCCGGTTGCCGCGCACGGCGATGCTCACGCGCGAGCGGCCTGCTGCGCCCGCTCATGCGCACGCACGTCGAACGCGCCGCCCGTCAGAGCCTGGTCGCGCAGCGTCACCGGTTTCTTGCCCGGTAGCAGCGGGAACACCAGTTCGGCGAAGCGAATCGCCTCTTCGAGGTGAGGATAGCCGGAGAGCACGAAACTGTCCGCGCCGGCATCCACGTATTCCTTGAGGCGCGCCGCCACGGTTTGCGGATCGCCCACGAGCGCCGTGCCCGCGCCGCCGCGCACGAGGCCCACGCCGGCCCACAGGTTCGGGCTGATCTCGAGCTTGTCGCGACTGCCGCCGTGCAGCTCGGCCATGCGGCGCTGGCCCACCGAATCCATGCTCGCGTAGTTTTCCTGGGCGCGGCGGATATCGTCGTCGTCGAGCTTGCTGATGAGGCGCTCAGCAGCGGCCCACGCTTCGTCGTTGGTCTCGCGCACGATCACGTGCAAGCGCACGCCGAGCTTGAGCGTGCGTCCATGGCGTGCCGCCCGGGCGCGGATATCGGCGAACTTCTGCGCGACGGCCTCGGGCGGCTCGCCCCACGTGAGATAGGCGTCCACGTGCTTTGCCGCCAGTTCGTGCGCCGCCGGCGAGGAGCCGCCGAAATACAGCGGCGGATGCGGCGTCTGGACCGGTGCGTGAAAGTTCTGCGCGCCCTGCACGCGCAAATGCTTGCCCTCGAAGTTCACCGTCTCGCCGCGCAGCAGGTCGCGCCAGATCGTCAGGAATTCGTCGGCGGCTTCATAGCGCTCGTCGTGCGCGAGGAACACGCCGTCGGCCGCGAGTTCGGTGGCGTCGCCGCCCGGCACGACGTTGAGCAGCAAACGGCCGTTCAACGCCTGGTCGAGCGTGGCCGCCTGGCGCGCCGAAGCGGTGGGACCGCCGAGCGACGTGCGCAGCGCGACGAGCAGCTTGATGCGCTGCGTGACGGGCGCGAGGCTCGCCGCCGTCACCCACGGGTCGAGGCAGCTGCTGCCGGTGGGAATGAGGAGACCGTCGTAGCCGAGCTCTTCGGCGGTCACGGCGATCTGGCGCATATAGGCGTTGGTCGGCGCGCGGCCGAAATCGGATTTGCCGAGGTAGCGGGTGTCGCCGGAAGTCGGCAAGAACCAGAAGATATCGAGGCTCATCAGTGATCCTGCTGCGGGTAAATGAAGGCGCGGGTGAAGACTGGAAGCACGATGGCGCGCGGCGCAATCGCGTGACTATCGCCGCCCGTGCGTCGAACTCTGTCGCGCCCTCATTGAAACAGCCTGCAGCGTTTTCCCCTACCAGTTAATCTGCAATTGCATATGATGTATTCGGCTAAACGTCCGCATTTCCAACCCCTTTCGCGAGGAACCCAGCCATGGACACACGGACCGTCAAAATTCCCGGCCCCGATCATCCGATCACGGTCGAACCGGCGCGCACACACGTGGTGGTGACAGCAGGCGGCCGCGTGATCGCCGACACGCGCCGCGCGCTCACGCTGAGCGAGGCGAGCTATCCGGCCGTGTTCTACATACCGCGCGAGGACGCCGACATGTCGCTGCTCTCACGCACGGAACACAAGAGCTGGTGCCCGTACAAGGGCGAGGCTTCGTACTACTCGATCACGCCAGGCGGCGCGCGAGCCGTAAACGCGATATGGACTTACGAAACGCCGCATGAAGCGGTGTCGGCAATCAAGGACCATCTTGCGTTCTACCCGGATCGTGTCGATTCGATCGAAACGTCCGACTGAGCGCCCTGCGCCGCCTTTCGATGCGGAACGTATCGCCAGGCGACGCGACATCTGCATCGTCGATGCCCACTCGGGCCCCAAGGTGTGCCAGGATTCGGTAATTCGTGCGGCGCAGCCCGCCGCACCCCGTTCCCTTACATCCAACCGACATGCAACAAGGCACCCCGGCCACCGCGGCCAGTTTTGCCAACATGGGCGTCGATCTGCTCGACTTCTTCGACGTAACGCCCACTTCGCTGTGGCTCGAAGACTATAGCCAGCTGCGAGCGCTGTTCGACAGCTGGCGCGCACAAGGCGTGACCAGCCTGCGCCAGTTCCTCGAAGACGATCCGCGCCGCGTGGCCGAATGCTCGGCCTGCATTCGCGTGCTCAAGGTCAACCGCCATACGCTCGATCTTTACGGTGCGCGCGACTATGAAGAACTTGCCGCGCATCTTCCGCAGGTGCTGCGCGACGACATGTTCCAGGCACACGTCGGCGAGCTCGAGCAGATGTGGGCCGGGCACAGCACGTTCGAGAGCAAGAGCGTGAACTACACGCTGCGCGGCCGGCGCATGGACATCCTGTTGCGCGGCGTGATTCTGCCGGGCCACGAAGCCGACTGGAGCCGCGTGCTCGTGGCGATCGAAGATGTCTCGGCGCTCGAAGAAGCGCGCCATCGGGCGACGGTGAGCGAGCAATACGCGCTCGGCGTTTTCGAACACTCGCCGGTATCGCTGTGGGTCGAAAACTTCTCTGCCATTCGCGAGCTGCTCAACGAGGTCCGTGAGCAGGGCATCGTCGACTTTCGTACCTTTACCGACGTGCACCCCGAATTTGTCGAGCGCTGCATGAGCGAAATCCAGGTGCTCGACGTCAATCACTACACGCTGGGCATGTTTCGCGCACCGGACAAAGCCACGCTGCTCGCGCGCCTGCCCGAGGTGTTCCGCGACGAAATGCGCCCGCACTTTCGCGAGCAGCTGCTCGATCTCTGGGAAGGCCGCCTCTTTCAGCAGCGAGAGGTGGTGAACTACGCGCTCGACGGCAGCGAGGTCAACGTACACCTGCAGTTTTCCGTGTTCCCAGGCCACGAAGCGCAGTGGGACCTCGTGCTGCTCGCGCTCACCGACATCACGGCGCGCAAGAAAGCCGAGGCCTACCTCGAATTCCTCGGCAAGCACGACGTGCTCACGAAGCTCAAGAACCGCTCGTTCTATGTGGACGAACTCAACCGACTGCATCGCAAAGGGCCGTTCCCGGTGAGCGCGATCGTCGTCGATATGGACAATCTGAAGACGGTAAACGACCAGCTCGGCCACGCGGCCGGCGACGCGTTGCTGCGCCGCGCCGGTGAAGTGCTCGCGAAAGCGATCCAGAAGCCCTGGCAGGCTGCGCGCATTGGCGGCGACGAATTCGCCGTACTGATGCCTGGCGCCGATCTGCGCGATGCGGAAACCGTGGTGGACAGCATCAACAAACTGGTGGAGTTGAACAACCAGTTCTACGGCGGACCGAAGCTGAGCTTTTCAATGGGCTTTGCCAGCTGCGAGGAAGGCGAAAGCGTGGAAGCGATGCTGCGTGAAGCAGACGCGGCGATGTACGAGGCCAAGCGCCGCCGCAACGAAACGAGCCGCACGTCGCTGGAAACCGACGCGGCGCGTGATGCCTGAAGCCCGAGGCGCGCAAAAAGCTTCGGATACCGTAAGAAAAGCGGGGAAGAAAAAGCGGCCGGCATGTGAGCATGCCGGCTTGCCGAAGGCCTTGCGCCCTCGTTTCACACACTCAGGCTAGCGGCGCGACGCCACCGGCCTGAGTGCGGGCTACCATGCTGGCGTGATGCTGCACGCGCGCCAGCAAGCGAGCCAGCCGCGCGCGTCCGCCATGACGGCGACCTGGCATCACGACGCGTTGACGGCGTCCTTGAATGCCTTGCCAGCGGTGAACTTCACCGTCTTGGCCGCGGCAATCTGGATCTCCGCGCCCGTGGCAGGGTTGCGGCCCACGCGGGCGGCACGCTGGCCAGTCGAGAACGAGCCGAAGCCGACGAGTTGCACGGAGTCACCCGAGGTGACCGCACGCGTGACGACGTCAAGGATCGCGTCGATAGCTGCGCCCGTCGCTGCCTTGGTCTCGCCCGTGCTAGCGGCGACTGCGTCAATGAGTTCCTGTTTGTTCATCTGCTACCTGTGTTGAGTTGAGAAAACCTGCATACCCTACCTCACGCGGGCGAAACAGGCAAATCGCGTTGCATATGGAAACGCGCCGATCGCCCGCCCGGCACGTGTTTTGCCTCCCACGCGCATGACGGCGAAAGCCGAATCAATAGCACAACACGGAGTCAGTGTGTAGACAAAAACACGTTAAAAATTGGCAAAAATGCGCAAAAACGACATTGCGGCGGTTTAAAACGGGTTTATACAGGAATGGTTCGTGCAGATGGCCGCTGACGCATAGCGAAAACCGGGAATATTTCCGGTTGTGACCGAGCCAGAAAAAAAATGCGCCGCCAGCCTGCTGTCACCCTCCGGAAGCATCGCTCGGGCGGCGTCTGGCGAGCCAGGCGGACTGGGTCGACCGGGGCGAATGCATCAGCCGTCCTCCAGAATGCGGATCGCGGCGGCCCGAATCGCATCCTGTCTTTCAGTTGCGCAACGTAAGGCAGCGTGAACGCCTTTCGACTTTGGTGGCGTCTGCACCAAAGGAAATCTCGCTATCCATGGCTGTATTGATCAGTGATGCTGATTACCTGTAGACTCGCCGCCTTCGATCGCGACAGCCGGGCTCAGGTGAAAACCCAAAGCACGCGCGCGGGCACATCGGCGAGATTGGCGTAGCGAAAGCGGCAACGCGCCGGCAACTGGAAGCTGTCGTTGGCCCGCAGCGTCACGGGTTCTTCGCTGTCCTCCAGCCAGATCGTCAGCTCACCTTCGAGCACGAAGCCGCCCTGCTCGTCGCTGTCGTCCACGGGGCGCTCGCCACTCGTCGCGCCGGGATCGAGCCGGCTCTCCAGCATCGAAAAACCCGACGACATGCTGGGCGAAACGAGCACGTCCGTGATGCCGCCGCCATAGTAGAGCGTGCGCCGCTCGCCTGGCCGCGTGACCCACGGCAGCTCGCGCGGCATGCTCACGCTATAGAAGTACGTGGTGGGCGTCTGCAGCGCCTCGCCGATGGACGTGAGATCCGCCACCGTGGGCCGCGAAAGCCCCCGCTCGACCTGCGAAAGAAAGCCCACCGAGCGGCCGATCTTTTGTGCGAGTTCGGCGAGCGTCACCTTCTTGTGCTTGCGCAGATCGCGAATGAGGATCGCGAGGCCTTCGATTTCGTCCTGCTGGTCCATGCGGTTCTCTCTGTCACACGACGTCGCGCAGGCGATACCACAGCTTGCCGAGCGCCTCGAGCGGCGCGGCGAAGCGCTCGCCGCCCGGAAAGCGCGGATTATGAATGCGCTCATAGAGCGAGAGCAAGTGCGGTTCGCCGAGGATGGCGTCGGCAACGGCGCGCGCCGCCGCGAGCGTAGGCAGAATGCCGTGCCCGGAAAAGCCCTGCAGCCAGTAGCGATCGCGTTCGCGACCGACGTCGGGCGTGCGGCGGATGCTGATGTCGATATGGCCGCCCCACGCGTACTCGAATTCGATGCCGCGCAGCTGCGGAAACGCGCGCTCGAGACTCGGGCGGATCGCGGCGCCGATGTCCTTCGGGATGCCGCCAAGATACGTGCATGCGCCGCCAAAGAGCAGGCGATCGTCCGGGCTCAGGCGAAAGTAGTCAGGCACGAACTGATTGTCGATCACGCAACTGTTGCGCGGCAAAAGCGAGCGGGCAAGCGCAGGGTCGAGCCTGCGCGTGGCGATCTGCCAGGTGCCCACAGGCAGCACGCGGCTTGCCAGATCGCTATCGAGCCGGTCGATGTAGGCGTTGCAGGCGAGCACCAGCGTGCCGGCGCGCACCGTGCCTTCCCGCGTGCTCGCCACGTAGCCGCCCGGCGTTTCGCGATACGCGAGCACCCGGCTTTGCTCGAAGATGGCGCCGCCCGCGCGCTCTATGGCGTCGGCGAGGCCGAGCGCCAGCTTGAGCGGATCGAGATGCCCCGCCTCGGGATCGTAGAGCGCCGCGCGATAACGGCGACTGCCGATCCACTCCGACATCTCCGGCTCGCCAATGAGTCGCAGGCGTTCGTAGCCCCACTTGTGCGCGGCCTCGTCGCGCGCGGCTTCGAGCATGGCGACACGCGAGCGCCGCACCGCCGCCCACAGGCTGCCTGGCCGGTAGTCGATGTCGAAGCCGTGCCGCCCGGGCAATTCGCGCACTTCGGCGGCGGCCCAGCGCATGCTGTCCCACAGCTCCCGCGCCCCCGCCAGACCCAGCGCCTGCACGAACGGCGGCATATCGCACGACCAGCCGAGCAGCGCTTGCCCGCCATTGCGGCCAGAGGCGGCCCAAGCCACGCGGCTCGCCTCGACGACCGCGACGCGGCGCCCGGCCAGCGCAAGCCGCAACGCCGTGTGCAAGCCGCTGAAGCCTGCCCCTACGACCAGCACGTCGGCGTGGTAATCGCCCGCCAGTGCGGGGCGCTCGGGCAGCGCGCCGCTCTCGGCAAAGCGACGTGCGTAATAGCTTTCAATATGACGGGTCGATTCGGCGAACATGGCACGTCCGTGAAATTTTTCATGTTAAATTTCATGAAAAACTAACACGACAATTTCACGCACGCAAATCGGCGTATTCCCGGTGGCGACGCTCCCCGGAACCGGCTTACCCGAAATCAACATTTATGCCCATCGTTAAAAGCCCGGCTCACGGCGCGCGAGGAACGCATTGGCGCCCCATTGCAACGCACCGCACAGCAGCAGATACACGAACCCGACGAACAGGAAGATTTGCGCCGGGTACACCAGTAGACGGTTATTGAGCTGATTGGCGAGGAAGGTGAATTCGGGCACGCCGACGATATAGGCGAGCGACGTATCCTTGATCAGCGACACCCACTGATTGACGAACGACGGCATCATCACCCGCACGGCTTGCGGCAGGATGACTTCGCGCAATGCCTGCCAGCGCGTCAAGCCAAGCGAAAGCGCTGCCTGCCGCTGCCCCGCGCCGATCGACGTGATGCCCGCATAAACCGAATGCGACAGATACGCGCCGCCGATCAGCGCGAGCGCGCACACGACCGTCGCAAGACCAGGAACGTCGACGTGCAGCAGGATCGGCATCAGGAAGAAGGTCCAGAAGATCAGCATCAACACGGGTATCGCGCGAAAGAATGCGACCACGGCGGTCAGCACGAGACGGACGACGCCGCGCGTCATGGCGAGCGCAACGCCGAGCGCGAATCCGGTCAGCGCTGCGAGCAGAGCCGACACCACCGAGAGCGCGATCGTCAGCGCAACGCCTCCCAGCGGTCCCGCCGGAAACGCGCCGATCATCAAATAGCGCAAAGCCGGTAACCACGCGAACTCGTTCACGCACGGCCTCGCTGCAAACCGTGCAGGCCGGCACGCTGCCAGAGCACCAGCGCGACTTCGATAACTGCGATGGCGAGCACATAGAATACGGTCGCTGTGCCGAATGCCTGAAAGGTCCTGAAGCTTTCGGTATCGACCTGCCGCGACATGTATGACAGCTCGCCCACCCCTATCGCCATCGTCAGCGACGAATTTTTGATCACGTTCATGTATTGGCCAGCGAGCGGCGGCGTGGCAATGCGCAACGCCTGTGGCAGGATCACGTAGCGCAGGATCGCGTAGCGGCGCATGCCAAGCGCCGCAGCCGCCTGCCACTGTGCGCGGTTCACGCCGCGCATGCCGGCCAGAAACTCTTCGCCGATGAACGCCGTGGTGTAGCAGGTCAATCCAACCCAGCCGGCGAACAGTTCGAAACTCGGCCAGCGCAGCGTAAGCGGCCCAAACGTCGCCAGGTGCGGCGTGTTAAGCCAGCTCATCCAGCCGGACGGCAGCACGGCCGCGACACCGAAATACCAGAACAGCAATTGAACGAGCAGAGGAGAATTGCGGAAGACGAACACGTAGAGCGCCGCCGCGCGCGCAATCGCGCGAGTGCGGGCCGTGCGCGCAACCGCGAGCAGAAAGCCCAGCGGCGTCGCGCACGACGCCGTGCAGGCAGAGAGCATCAGCGTGACGAAGAAACCTTGTTCGAGCCACGCGAGATACTTCGGGTCAAGCCAGTTATGCATGAATCAGGCGCCGCGCTCAGCTGTTCTTTTGCGGGTCGCCGATCTTGAAGAGACGGGGCAGCGGCGCCGCACTCTTCGGGCCGAACCACTTGTCGTAAATCTGCGCGGCCTCGCCGTCGCTCTCCAGGTGAGTCAGCGTGCTGTTCACCGCATCGAGCAGACGCGTCTCGCCTTTGGGTACGCCAACGCCTTCGTAGTCGTTCGAGATCGTGAACGGGGAAATCTCATAGCCCGCCTTGTCCGGCGCGCGTGCCAGCAGCGCGACGAGCTTCGGGCCGTCCTGCGTGATGGCTTGCACGTTGCCCGTACGCAGTGCGGCAAAAGCGAAAGGTGTGTCATCGTACGCGACGATGGTTGCACCCGGGAATTTCGCCCGCACCTGCTGTTCGTTGGTCGTGCCTTTATCCGCGCCGATACGCAGACTGTTGAGCTGTTCCGAAGACTTCAGCACGCCCTTCTTCGCAATGAACTGGGTGCCCGAAGCGAAGTATGGCGTGCTGAAATCGACTTCCTTCCTGCGATCGTCGGTAATCGTAAAGTTGGCGAATACCAGATCGACCTTTCCCGACTTCAGAAACGCAATGCGATTGGCGGGATTGGTGGGCTGAACTTCGAGCTTCACACCCAGGTTTTTTGCGACGGCGCGCGCATAGTCCACGTCGAGCCCAACGATCTGATTGTCTTTCGGATCGACGAAACCGAACGGCGGATTGCTGTCGAATGCAGCGACGCGCAACACGCCCGCCCGCTTGATGTCGTCCAGACGATCCGCATGCGCGGAAGTCGATGCCACGACCAGAAGTGCCGTCAACAGTGCGCCTGGCACCGCGCCCCAGATGCTGCTTTTCATTATCGGTTTTCCTTCTTTTCTCGTTGAGGTACGCAGCCTATCCGCATGACGGGTGCGAACGAACCAAGTTTTTTTCAGATCGAAAGCGCTGCTGGCGATATGGCCAACGGCACGCTGCAACTGTCGCTTATGCCTCGCTATAAGCGCCGAGATACAGCGATCCGATGGCCATACCCGCACCACCTGCCGCAAGTAATGTTGACGCATGCTTCCTTGCATGCGGCCTCGCACTGCAACTCTTGCCGGGAAAATCCATTCGATGCGGTAATGTCGACTATCGCCAATGCCGCCGACATGCATTTATTTCGCGCGCGAAAATTGAATGCGAATAGGTTCCCAGGTTCTTACAACTTAATGGGGTTATCACCCTTGACCTGGGTACATCGGCTGCTTAGCATCAACGTGGGACTTTGCATTGAGCTTTTTCATCGGCGGGTCGATGAGTCAGTTTCGGTCCTCAGCAAGGCTCGCTGCAAAGCCCGGTTTGTCTGCATTTGGGGGACTTTTATGTCTTACCGCCGCTGGACGTCTCCTGCCGAGACCGCAGAATGGATCATCCTCGTCGGCGCGGCTTTCGCAGTGCTGGGCGGGTGGATACCCTGGATGGGCCACGCGCCTTATTACTTCGTCGCCGGCGTTGCACTGATCGGCGCTGGCATCCTCATGCTATGGAACCGCTCGGCGGGACTGTGGTGGTATTTCGGCATGTTCGTCGCCGCCCTGGGCTGGTCGATCTTCAAGGTTGGGCTGGATGGCTGGAGCCTGCTGCCGCGACTCTTCGTGCTCGCCCTGATCGGCATCGGGATAAGCCTCGTCATTATCACCGGCAGTTCGGCAGTCGGCCGGCCGCTACGCGTGGCGGCAATCATCACGGCTGTCTTCTACCTCGTCGCAATCGCCAGCATGCTCTGGTCCGCCATCGCCTGACCGGGACCGAGCGACTACCCACAATCAAATCTTGCGGGCTCGGTAGTCGCCCGCGTTCGTCGTCGGTCGGATCTCCACCTGGTTGATCATTCAACCGACTAATCGAGCGGCAACTCATGCCGAAGGCCAGGCGAATTCATGCGATGGTGCGGTGCGTTTTACCGCACTTCCACATTCCTCTTACCGCGATTGCACCACGCATTAGTCGTCCGCCGCCAATTTCAAGCAATCGGAATACTTTCCCGCGCTGCGCGAGTTATTTCGATGGATCATATGGATATGCCTCCGATGATCATACGTATCTCTCGTTCGGAGTCCATAGCGATAAGGAAAATGTGAGATTGGCGCTCCACTGAATCGGACTACCGGGACAACATGATGCGAAACTCACCGACCGAGACTGCTTTCCTTCCCGACGTCACCGCCCGCGCGAACACGGGTAGTCTTCGCCACGAGATCCGCGTATGCAGCACCCACGCGGACTTCCTGAAACTGCGCTCTTCCTGGGAGGCCGTCTGCACGACGTGTCCGGCGACACTCGAGTTTGCCTATTGCGAACTTGCAGCCGCCAAGGCGTTTGCGCGCGGCGCGGCGGTCAATGTCGCGCTCGTCTACGACGGCGCCGCGCTCGTCGCGCTCTGGCCGTTGTGCATTGCGCGCGAAGGCGCATGCCGGATCGCGCGCGCACTCGGCTGCGGAAGCAACGAGGAATATGGCGGCCCGCTCGTGTCCGATCGAGGCGACGGGCGCTTCTATGACGCCGCCGTCGATGCGTTGCGCAGCGTCGACGCCGACGTGCTGGAGATACGATTCGTCGAATGCAACGGCCCCCTTCACGAGGCGCTCTCGCGTGCGCCTCTGTCGTGGGTCTTACGCGCGCTTCCGGAACGCTGGCGCCTGCTGTCCGGGTACTCCATGGAGCTGTCCCGGTTCCCCACCTTCGACGCCTTCATCGCGACGAGGCCCGACTCGCTGCGTCGCCCATTGAGACGTCTCGCAAGGCGGCTTTCGGAGGACGGCGCGGTGGAATATGGCTGGTGCAAGGACGTCGAAGACGCCCGAACGGTCCTCACATGGCTCTTTGCGACGAAGCGCAACTGGGTGCTATCTCGCGGCCTCGACGCGCCTTATCTGATGAACGACGACGTGCGCGACTTCTTCGTCGAACTCGCCGGGCGGACCGATCTCGTTACGACTCCACTGGTCTCGTTCGTCAAACTGGACGGCATTCCCATTGCGGCATCCGTCAATCTGACCGGGCCACGCAGGCTGGAGTATTTCATCACGACCTATGACGAGGCCTATGCCGCCCGCTCCGTCGGCAACCTGCTGGTCGACAGCATGGCGCGATGGGCGCTCGCGAACGGCCGTGATTTCGACTTCCGCCCATACTTCTCGAGCTACAAGGAGCGTTGGTCGAACCATAAGAGCTGGTACGAATCGCATTTCGTCGTACTCACATGGCGTGGCAGGCTCATTGAGTTTCCTCTTGCCGCGGAGCAGGCTCGGCGCGTATTGCGCAGAGCGCGCGAGTTTGCCATCGACCCGCTGCGCGCGAAGCTGCGCGCCCTCACGTCGGCGCGCTGAACGCCGCAATCCGTGGTCAGCCGTCCTGCCGGTTCGACCAGGCCTTGACGTAAGCCGGAGCCTCGCGCTCCGGCGTTGCGGTATCGGCTACGGGCGGCAACGGTGCGAGCGTCAACGGCAGCACACCTGCCCAGACAGGCCGATCCATGTCATCCTCGTCGTCCTTCGGGCCGCCCGCGCGGACCTTCGTCACGGACTCCGCGAGCGCAATGCGCATGACCGTGGTCGCTGCCAGTTCCTTGCGATTGCCCGCTCGCACTTCATGCCTGCGGCCCGGCGCGATGTGCTCCATGAAGGCATCGAGCACGGCAGCCTTGTGCTCTTCCGTCACCACCTCGAACACACCGTAAATCACGGCGGAACGATAGTTCATCGAATGGTTGAACGCCGAGCGCGCGAGCACGAGTCCATCGAGATGCGTGACGGTCACGCAAACCTCGGCGCCCTCGGCCGCCAGGCGCAGCATGCGGCTGCCGTTCGAACCGTGAATATAGAGATGATCGCCTTCGCGCCAGCATGCGGTGGGAATGCAATGCACGCCGTGCTCGTCGCTGAAGGCGACGTGGCAGACGTAGGCTTCGTCAAGAATCGCATGCAGCGTCGCCGCATCATAGTGCGCGCGCCGCGCGATCCGGCGCACACGTGTGCGTTGCGAAGGTGCTGCGCTGTCGGCGGCAGGGTCGTTGACGGCATCGGCAAGGGACATCGTTTGGCTTCCTCGATGGTTCGGGTTGAGATGCCGCCTACGATAGACAAGCCGTGGCCCCATGGGTAGATCCAGACTTGCCTTGTGCGGTGGAGCCACGAATCTTCCCCAAGACACCTCATCGAGATTTGTCAGGAAAAAGCTGCAGGATCAAAAAATCTCCTGTACAATCCGGCCTCCTTGATTCCCCGATAGCTCAGTCGGTAGAGCGCCGGACTGTTAATCCGTAGGTCCCTGGTTCGAGCCCAGGTCGGGGAGCCAGAGATGCGGGAGTAGCTCAGTTGGTAGAGCGCAACCTTGCCAAGGTTGAGGTCGCGAGTTCGAGACTCGTCTCCCGCTCCAGCGTCCAGTCAGGCCATCCGCCTGCGATCAGCACCGCGTCCAAGCGCGCGTGCCCCTGCCTTGAGGCAGCGAAAACCGGAAGGACGCCCCTTTCCCCTCCAGCGAAGTCGCTTCGATCTGTCCGCCGTGCGCCTCGACAATCGACTTGCGGATCGACAGTCCCATCCCCATGCCCGCGTCTTTGGTGGTCGCGAGCGAGTCGATCAGATGGGTGCGCGACCTTCGCGGCACCCGATACATAGGAATACCTTCGTCGTTCAGTGCACACTGAATAGCCGCAAGCGGATTACCATAACGGCCTCGCCGCACGACGGCAACGCACGAGATTCATAGAGGGCCTTTCGATGCATCAGCGGCTGTATGAGGCCCCTGCGCTGATTTATGTCCCGTCTTTCGCTTTCGCAACTTCTGGTCCGGTACGCATTCATTGCGTTCACCCTAGCGGCATTTGCCGCGGCGTTCGCATGGACCGCGGGCTGGATACACTGGCCCGGCGCTCAGGCCGCGCTCACGCCTGACCGGCTCATCGACGTCTTCGAACGCACAGCCGGCAAGCATCCCGGATTTCGCCGCAATCATGCGAAAGGCATCTGCGTGAGCGGCTATTTCGACAGCAACGGCAACGGCACGGCGCTTTCTCGCGCGAGCGTATTCGAGCGCGGACGCACGCCGTTGATTGGCCGCTTCTCCGCGCCCGGCGGCAATCCTGCTGAAGACGACGCGGACACGACCGTGCGCAGCTTTGCGCTGCGCTTCGCGATGCGCGACGGCGAGCAATGGCGCACCGGCATGAATTCCGCGCCCGTATTCGCGGTGCGCACGCCGCAAGCGGTTTACGAACTGCAAGAGGCAATGGAGCACGACACGCTCACAGGCCGTCCCGACCCCGCGAGACTCGACGCGTTCTTTGCGAGCCACCCCGAAACTCACGCACTGCGCGACTGGCTCGCCGCGCATGCGCCGTCCTCCGCGTTCTATAACGCGAGCTATTACAGCATCGATGCGTTTCGCTTCACTGACGCAAGCGGCAACATGCGATTCGTGCGCTGGAGTGTCGTGCCCGATACGCCTTACGCGGCGCTGGACACCCGGAACTCGAATGCGAGAGACCCCGACTTTCTCGCGCACGACCTGAAAGTGCAATTGAAGTCGGCACCCGTGCGCTGGCACCTCATGCTGACGCCCGCGGGCGCGGGCGACCCGGTGGACGATGCCACCCGGACTTGGCCCGCCGAACGCGAGCAGCACCGCGTCGATGCGGGTACCATCGTCATCGAGCATGCACAGTCGCAGATCGACGGCCCCTGCCGCGACATCAATTTCGACCCAACGGTGCTGCCGGTGGGCATTGCGCCCTCGGACGACCCGCTGCTCGCCGCGCGCGCGGCCGCTTACGCGGTGTCGTTCGACCGCCGCACGAGCGAAGAAGCGCACGCCCGCGTGAAAGCCCGCTGAAGGCGGCGCAAACGCAACCCAAACGCAACCCAAACGCAACCCAAACGAAAGCATGGAATAAAGTCCAACGGCCAGGTGTTTCGTTTCTAGTTCACCAAAATGGCCCGAGCCGCGCGCCCTTGACCAGACGGTCGCACACGACCGCAGCGCACGCCAGTCCGGATTGAACGGGGATCGTGGAGAAAACCCTTCGATGAGCGGTACAGACTTACCGGGCATGCTACCCGCCATGATTCCGCGGCTGTGGGCGTTTGCGCTGCGCCTGTCCGGGGACCAGCACGACGCCGAAGACCTCGTGCAACGCGCCTGCCTGCGCGGGCTCGAACGCGCTCATCAGCTTCGACCCGACACGGCTCCCCTGAGCTGGATGTACTCCATCATGCATTCCACATGGATCAACGAACTTCGAGCCCGCAGCGTGCGCAAGCGCGCGAGCTTCGAATGGGACGACGATTTCCTCGAAAATCTCCCCGATCCCGTCGATAACGGCCCCGAAACGCAACTCATGCACAGCCAGATCATCGAGGCAGTCGAGCGCCTGCCCGAAGCCCAGCGTGTGGTGATGCTGCTCGTCGCGGTCGAAGGCATGACGTACCAGCAGGCCGCCGACGTGCTCAAGGTACCCATCGGCACCGTGATGAGCCGGCTCTCGCGAGCGCGGCAATCGGTCGGCGCCATGTTCAGCGGTGCAGCGCCCAAGGCGCCGCCCGCCCCGCAGCAGAAGGACTCACTCGCATGATTGCCGACGACGCACAGTTACTCGCCTATGTGGACGGCCGCCTGTCGCCGGACGAGCGCGCCGCGATCGAAGCGCAGTTGCGCGAGTCCGCCGAGGCGCGCAAGAAGGTTACGCTGCTGCGCACCTCGCAGGTCGATTTCGCCGGCGCCTTCGCTCAGCAAACGCTGCCGCCCGTGCCCGAATCGCTGCGCATTGCCATCGAGGATAGGGTGCGCGCACAAACCGCACAAACCGGGCAACCCGCGCAACCGTCTTCGAGCGCAAACGACGCGGCGATACCAGCCGCGGAACAACACCCCCCCGCGCCCGTGAGATCGCGCCTGCGCCGCGTGCCGGTCTGGCTCGCGGCGGCCTGCGTGGCGGGCGCGTTCCTGGCCGGCCAGTTCGTGCGCTTCGATGCGCTGTTCGGGCCTGCGGGCCAGGGCTCCGGCGCCTCGCAACTCGCGAGCGCATCGGACCTGTCGCCGTGGGTGAAGGCGGCGGTCGGCTACCAGAAGCTCTATACGCGGGAGACCGTCGCCTACCGGCAGGACGATCCGGCGCTCGCCGCCAGGGTCGTCGACGACATCCGCCGCGACGACCGTCTCGCGCTGCGCGTGCCCGACCTGAGCAGCGCAGGGCTCACCTTCAAGTCGGTGCAGCGCCTGCGCTTTCACGACAAGCCGCTCGTGCAGATCGTTTATCTGCCGCGCAGCGGGCCGCCCATCGCGTTGTGCGTGATGAAGGACGCGCGCCCGGACGAAGCGGTCGCCTCGCGCACCGTCGATTCGATGGGCGTGACCACATGGCGGCAGAACGAGCTGACTTACGCGCTCATAGGCCAGCCGGGCGATGTCGATCTCGCCGCGCTCGGCAAGCGCATCTCCAACCTCGATACGGCCGCGCTATTCAGCGAGGCGCAGGAAGCCGTACCGCCGCATAACGGATAAGCGCCAAGGCAGGCGCGGAATAATTTCGCCGCCGGGCTGTTGTGTTGAGGAACCCTCGATCAATGGCTCGGCATGATTCATCGTTTGCACCTCTGGGCAGCGGGCATCGTCATCGCGGCGGCGCTTGCATCGCCCGCGCACGCCGCCTGGCGGCTCGCGAGCAGCGATGCACCCATCGGCGTCGTGCGCGGCGCGAGCGTGACTTCGGCAGCGGCGGGCGACACCTTGCGCGACGGCGACCTACTCGAATCGCGTGATGGCGTTGCGCATCTGCAGGACGAGCACGGCACGCTCGTCGCGCTCGGTCCGCGAACTCGCGCGATGCTCATGGCCGACGGACATGTCGCCTTGCTCAGCGGCTGGCTGAAGATCGCGGCTGCCGCGTGCGCAAGCGCGCCTTGTGCCCAGGTGCGCGTGGACACGGAAGCCGGATCGCTCGATATTGGAGCGAGCGCGGCGGCGATCATCGCAGCGCCCGATAACACGGAAACGGTCAGCGTATTCAGCGAAACCGGCACGCAGACCTTAGCGGCTAAGCCGCCCACGTCGCTACCAAACGGCCGTTTCGCGAGCATCGACAGCACGGGCCGTGTGCAAATATCGGCGCGCCCCACCGATACTTTCGTCACGAGCATGCCAGTCGCGTTTCGCGACGCCTTGCAGCCGCTCGCCGTCGCCAGGCCCGCACGCCTCCTTGCGCCGCCCTCGCACGCCGCCACTTACGACGACATCGCGCCGTGGCTGGACAGCAAGCTGCCCGCGCGCAAGAGCTTTCCCGCACGCTTTCGCTCGCGTCTGACCGATCGTGCATTTCGCCACGATGTTCAAGCGCATCTGAATACCCTGCCCGACTGGCGCGCCTTGCTCTATCCGCCAGCGCGCCCGGGCGTTCACAACGTGCGCTATCCCTAAGGCTCGATCCTTCACTGCCATGAAGCCCGGACTCTCGCTCAGCGTCAAATTCAACCTGGTATTCCTGATCATCTTCGCGATCGCGCTGGTGGTGATCGGCGTGGTCTCCGACCGTCTGCTGCAAAAGCAGGCGCTCGAAGAAACCGCGCACGACGCCAATATCCTCGCGAGCGCCGCATCGTCGATGCAGAGCTACACCGCGGCGCACGTCACGCCGTTGCTCGCCACGCAAATCAAGTACAGCTTCGTGCCCGAATCGATCCCCGCGTTTTCGGCTATCGAGATGCTCAAACTGCTGGGAAAGGACTTCCCGAACTTCTCGTACAACGCCACGATGCTCAACCCGACCAATCCGCGCGACCGCCCGACCGACTGGGAGACCGACGTCATCCGGCATCTGCACGATCATCCGGAACTCAAGGAACTGACCGGCCAGCGCGACGCGCCAGGCGGCCGTTCGTTCTTCCTCGCGCGGCCCAGCAGCATTACCGACACTGCCTGCATGCAGTGCCATAGCACGCCGAACGCCGCGCCCGCGACGATGATCGAGAAGTACGGCACCTCGAACGGCTTCGGCTGGACCATGAACGAGGTGATCGGCGCGGAGTTCGTGTCTGTGCCGATGGCGCAGCCCATTGCGCGCGGGCGCGCCGTCTGGCGCACGTTCATGCTTTCGCTCACCGCCGTGTTTGCGGTCGTGCTGATCGTCATGAACGTGATGATGCACGTGCTGATCACGCGTCCCATTCGTGCGCTGTCTCGCGCCGCCGACGAAATGAGCCTCGGCAAGCTCGACGCGACCACGCTGCCAACGGGCGGATCGGACGAAATCGCCTCGCTTGCGGTGTCCTTCGGACGCATGCAGACCAGCCTCATCGAAGCGTTCCGCATTCTCGACGAAGAGCAGACGTAAGCGATGTCCCACTCCGCCGACATCCCCGCGACCTTCGACCGCTATGTGATCGAGCGCGTACTCGGGCGCGGCGCAATGGGCGTGGTGTATCTGGCGTTCGACCCGCGCATCGAGCGCAAGGTGGCGCTCAAGACTATTCAGCGGCCTGCGAACGGCGAAGCGGATCACGAACTCACCGCGCGCTTTCTGAACGAAGCGCGCGCCGCGGGACGTCTCGCCCATCCGCACATCGTTGCGGTGTACGACTATGGCGAAACGGGCGACACCGCCTTCATCACGATGGAATATGTGCGCGGCGAAACCCTCGCTGCGCATCTCGCGCAGCACGCGCGCGCGGGCACGCAGATGAATCCGCTGGCCGCCCTGCGCTGGTTCGCGCAGTTGCTCGACGCACTCGACTACGCGCACGGCGCAGGCATCGTTCACCGCGACGTCAAGCCCGCCAATCTGCTGATCTCGCCACGCGGCGAATGCAAGGTCGCGGACTTCGGCATCGCGCAGCTCGACACGTCCAAGCTCACGCAAACCGGCACGCTGCTCGGCACGCCGAGCTATATGTCGCCGGAGCAGTTCACCGGCGACGCTGTCGACGCACGCTCCGATCTCTTTAGCGCGGCAGTCGTGCTCTACGAAATGCTCACCGGCGTGTGCCCGTTCACGGGAACGGCGGGCGCTGTGATGCGCAAGATTCTCGACGAGATGCCGCCTCCCCCTTCGGCGCTCGTGCCCGGCCTGCCTGCGTATATAGACGCCCTGGTGATGAAGGGCATGGAAAAGCGCCCCCGGATGCGCCACGCCAGCGCGCGCGATTGGCGCGATACGCTGCTCGCGGCACTCGCTGCCGATGTCCATGAGGATGCCGAACGAACCGTGCTTGTGCAGGCGGCCATCGACGCGCCACTCCCCACGCCGCCAACGCAGACCCAGCTCGACCCCGAACTCGTCGCGCATCTGGAGAAGCGCCTGGCGAGCCATGTCGGGCCCGTGGCGTCGTTGCTGGTACGGCGAGCGTGCGTAGGGGCGACGAACATCGATACGCTGCGCGAACGCCTGAGCGCCCACTTGCCCAACGACGATGCGCGACGCGACTTCGATTCGCTATTGATTCCGGTAGGCGGGGGCGCACCGCGCACGATCGGCCCGCAGACAGTCAGCGCCGAAAGCGTGAACGAAGCCGCCTCGCGCCTCTCGACGCTGCTGGGCCCCATCGCCCGTATCGTGGCGCGCCGCGCCGCCGATCGCGCCACCGATCTGCGCACTTTCCACACGCAACTGCTCGACGCGGTGCCGGAGCCGCACCGCGAAACGCTGCGTCGCGAATGGGATGTGGACAGCGACTAGCGTGCGATGTCGTACGCTTCGAGCAGGTCCAGGAACAAGCTCGGATCGAGCGCACCCTCGTGCCGATGCATCGCACTGTCTTCCTGAGTCCACCACAGGCTGGCGCCCTCGCACGATGCCAGTGCGACTGGCTGCTCGTGCAGCGTAGCAAGTTTCGACTCGAACGCCGTTAGCGAAAACGAAGGCGCCAGCGTCGAGAGGGCAAGCGCACATGCCTCGACGTGCCAGCGCGAATCGACGGCACGCGCTGCGCCTTCGATTTGCCGCGCGATCACGAATGGAAAATAGCGCCCCACGGCGTCGATGCCTGGCATGAGCACGCCGGTGCACGCGCAGTCGTCGATCACGGAGGGCGGAGCCGAAAAGCGCCACACGGGCATCTCCAGATAGCGCTCGAGCCAGCCTCCGGCATGGCGTTCGCGCGCGGCCAGCAGACCGCGTTGCAACCACGCGTCCCAACGGCCGACGAAAGCCGCGGAAAGGCCGCGTCCGACGAAATCGCCATGCGTGCGGACCTTGCCGTAAAAACCGGCGTCGATTCGAGATGCTGCGTTCATAGCGAGGCCGGGCAACGAAAGCCAGTGAGCACGCCCGCGCGCAACGGATTCTCCACGCTGCCGGCAACGAGCGCGAGCTTGACCTTGCCGTCGTCGAACGTCGCATTGAAATGATCGGCCTGTCCAGCCTGCTCGATACGCGCGGTGTCGAGCAGATGGAACAGCGCCCAGGGTCCGTCCGCGCGAGGCGGCGTCGTCGTCGCGGGATCGAGTTCGACATGCGCCTGCCCCGTGCCCTTCCCGCTCGGCCACTGGAAGGCGGCGGTGGCGTTGGGCGCATCGCTCGTCGCGCTCAGTTGGGTGCCGTCGACATCGAGCACGAAGCGCTTCAGCGAAGGATCGAGCGAAACCACCTTCGCCGAGAAATGCACGGACACGTCGTGGCCGCCGTCGCGAAACAAAGCATCCCGCAACGTCGCCGCACGCTGGAACGCCACCGGCACGTCGTCGGACATGCCGAGGGCTTTCGCTTCGGGCCGCCACTTCCACACCGCGCCGGACGTATCCACCCGATTCTGCAGATTCTTCTGGAAGAACGCGTCGATCAAGCCGCCGGGCGCCAGCACGCGCGCGAAGTCGTCGGGCGCGGCGTCGCGCGTCGAAGTCCTCACGAGCGGGTAACGGCCGTCGAGCGCCTGCTTGCACGCGGGCGCGACGGTCGTGGCCCAAAGCGTTTGCAATTGCGCGCGCTGGCCCTGGATCTGCACGGTATCGGCGTCGCCCGCTACGCCTTGCAGCACCGCCGCGAGCGGCGCGGGCGCGTTCTGCGAGAGCAGCTTCAGGCGGTCGAGCGGGCCCGTGGCGGGCGGCGGCAGCGACTGCCTGCGCGCCGTGTCTTCCGCCTGCAGGGTCGCTGCGGCGTCCTTGAGCGCGTTGATGTATTCGTCCAGCGCCGCGCCGGCTAGATCGTGCAGCGCCTGAAAATGCGTATCGACGGGTGTCGGCGCGGCAGGCTGCTCCGCTTCCGCGCCGATGCGCTTTTCGAGCGCGTCGAGCTTGCCGGGCGCGGCGGCAGGCGGCGTGAAGGTCGTTTCACGCGCGACGGCCTGAATCAGCGCGCGCAACGGCGAAGTCGCCGAGCCGAGCAGGTTCGCGATGCGCGCGCCCTGATCCGGCGCGCTGAACGGCACGACGGCGATATCGGCGAGCAGCGCGTCCCACTGGCGCATCGCCTCCTCGCTGTAGAGCCGCGTGAGCGCCGCGCGCAATGCGTCGGTGCTTTGCGCATCCGTATGCGTCTGGCCCGCGCCGAGCACCCAGTCGTCCTTCGGCAGATTGGCGAGCGCCTCTTCGCGCAAGCGCACGAACGCGTCGAAGCCCGCACGCGTATAGGCGCCCTCTATGCCTTGCGTGAGCGGCGCGCCGCTCCGTCTCACGAACACGATCTGCCCGCTCGGCCCCGCCGCTTTCGCCACGGTGAAATCCGGCAGGCGCAGCTGCGCGAGTTGCTGATCGATACGGCCGTTCAGGCGCTGCGCGAGCGGCACGCGATTGAGCACGGCGCGCGCCTGCGCGATGAGGTTCTGATCGAGCGGCAAGTTCGAATCGAACTCGCCACGCCGGAACAGCGCCTGCAAATGCTGCTCGATGTCCGCGCGCTGCGCGTCGCTCGCATCTTTCATCGAACCCGTTCGCCAGGTACGCAGCGCCCAGACCTGCAGCGCGTCCGGGTCGAAATGCGTCGGGTCGCCCAGCATCAGGTACGCACGCAGGGCTTCATAGAGCGTGGCCGGGTCTTCCGTGTTGCCGCGGCGAAGCTCGTCCTCCATGCGTTGCACGACGATCGGCAGCAAGGTCTGCCGCAGCAGGCGCTGATACAGGCGCTGCGCTTCCAGGCCGAGCTTCTGGCGCTGATCGAGACCCAGGCCCGCCCACCACGGCGTGTCACGCGAAGCACGCTCCGCTTCGCCGCCGGGCAAATCGCGCGCGGCGTCGAGCAGCGGCAGGACCGCAAGCGGACTGTCGCCCGCACTGGTTTTCTTCGCAAGCTCGGCGAGCGCCGCGATCTGCTGACGGCTTTCATCGACGAAGCGGCGATTTGCGCGATCGCTCGCGATCAGGACGATCAGTCCAGCCGCCAGCAACACGGCGATGCCTGCGATTGCGGCCTGCTGAAAGCGCGTGCGCCTCCGCACCGCGCGCGGGTCGCTCCCCGCGATGCCCTGTTCGGCGAAGATCACGTCGCGCAGCAGCCGCTTGACGAAATACGCGCGGCCGCTCGAGGCGTCCGCCATCACGACCTCGCGGCTCAAGCCGAGCGATGCGGCCATCGCGCTCATCATGCGGTCGAGTGGACGTCCGCTCTGCGTGCCGCTCGTGAAGTACACGCCGCGCAGCGACGGCGCGCGTGCGAAACGAGACTCGCCGAATGCCTCTTCGAGAAACCGCCGCAACGCGCGCTCGATGCCCGCGAACTGCTGCGGGAAGGCATAGATCAGCGCGCGCCGCCGCGGGTCGGTTTCCTGCTGCATGCGTTGCAGCACGCGGCCTTGCAGTTGCGCGTGCAGCAAGCCGAACTCTTCGGAGAACCGCGCGAGCGGCGCACTGCCTTCGCCCGCCTCGTTCTCCGATGCGAGCGGAAACGTCATACCCCACACCTGCTCGCGCTCGTCGCGCCCGAAGTCGTCGAAATACTCGGAGAAGCCTGCAAGCATGTCGGTTTTCGTCACGACGACATACACCGGCAGATGCACACCGAGTTGCTGGTTCAGTTCGGAAAGGCGCTCGCGGATTGCGGCGGCATAGGTGGCGCGCACGGCGTCGGACTGTTGCAGCAGATCGGCGGCCGAAACCACGGCCATCACGCCGTCGAGCGGACGGCGCGGCCGGTACTTGCGCAGCAGCCCGAGAAAGCCGAGCCATGCGCCGCGATCGGCCTGCTCGTGGCTGTCCTGCGTGGTGAAGCGGCCGGCAGTGTCGAGCAGCACGGCGTGGTCCGTGAACCACCAGTCGCAGTTGCGTGTGCCGCCCACGCCGCCCACCGCCTGCGCGCCGAGCCGGTCCGCGAGCGGGAAGCGCAGCCCCGAATGCGCGAGTGCGGTCGTCTTGCCCGCGCCCGGCGCGCCGACGAAGAGATACCACGGCAAGTCGTAGAGCGTTTCGCGGCGTGGAGCGAGCCACGCGAAGATGCGCCGCATGCCGCGCGCGCCGCCGGCAGGTGTGCGCGAGTCGCGCAGTGTCTTCAGCGCCGCTTCGAAGCGCGTGCGCAGCGCCGCGACGTCGGCGTCGGCGGCCTTGCGCGCCGGGTCCGGTGCCTGTTTCGCGGGGTCGAGCGCATCGGCAACGAGGCTCTGCACGAACGTCGAACTGGCGATGCGTGTTTTTGCAAACCGGACGCCCCAATATAGCGCCCAGCACGCGAGGATGAGCGCAATCACGCTCCAGCGCCTGGCGCTGCTCTCGAACGGCGCCGTGCCGTTGAACGCCACGAGCGGCCCTTCGAACCGGACCAGCGCACAAAGCGCGAGTACGCCCGCAAACGTGACGACAGCGGGCCTTTTGAACCCCTGGATCCACTTCATGGCGCGGCTCCCGGGGCAAGAATGGCGATCGTCACGCGGCGGTTGCGCGCGCGGCCCGTCGCGGTATCGTTCGATGCGACCGGCTCGGTATCGCCGCGGCCTTCGGCGCTCACGCGCGCAGGGTCCGCGAGATGCGCGGCGAGAATCACGCGCACCGTCTCCGCGCGCGCCTGCGAGAGTGCGACGTTCGAGGGAAAGCGCGCCGACACGATGCGCTGATCGTCCGTGTGCCCGATCACGACGACATTGCCCGGCTTGTCCGCCAGCGCCTCGCCGATGCGCTGCACGAGCGGCACAAAATGCGGGTCGAGTTCGGCACTCCCGGATGCGAAGATTTGCGTGCCTTCGGCGCTGTTGTTGATGGTCACGGTTGTGCGGTCCCCCGATTCGCCCACCGTGACCAACCCTTGCGCGATCTCCGGCGCGAGAAAGCCATCGAGCGCCGACGCGAATTTCGGCGCGGCCTGCATCTTTGCCGCGAGTACCGGCGCAGGCGCCACGCGAATGCCGCGCATCGCCTCGAACACCGGGTCGGAGAACGCGTTGATGCGCAGCCCGAGCACGAGGCTCGTCGCCATCAACACGAGGGCCGCCAGCGCCAGCGCGACCCACAGCGGCACGAAACCCAGCGTGCGTTCGCGCGCGTGCTCCGCGGGTTGCCAGTGCGGCGACAGCGCGCGCTCGACCGGGCCGCGTTGCGCGCGGATCATCTGTTCAAGGCGTTCGCGAATCTCGTCGAGCTGCCGCTTGCCGCCTTCCATGAGCCGGTAGCGCCCGTCGAAGCCAAGCGCGAGCATCACATAGATCAGTTCGAGCAGGTCGATGTCGGCAGCGGGGGTTTGCGCGAGCCGCTGCAACATGACGAAAAGCCGCTCGCCGCCGGAGGCCTCGTTGTGAAACGTCACGAGCAGGCTCCTGCGGCCCCAGACCCCTGCACCCCACGGCGTCGCCGCAATGGCCTCGTCGATGAAGGTGCACAGGCAATAGCGCGCCGGGCCGAGCTGCGTGTCGGGCACGCCGAACGCTCGGCCGTCGGCCTCGAAGCGGCGCACCATCTGGATCAGTTGCGCGCGCAGCGCGTCGAGATCCGGATGGCTCGGCAGGCGGCGCAGCGGGAGCGCGAGTTCCAGCAGCGGATTGGCCGCCCGCAGCAGCGGGTTGCGCCCGGCGGCCGAGGCATCGAGCGGCGTGAGTGCCGGCTCGGCGGCTTGCGGCTTGGGCTGCGGCGTGGCCTGCGCTTCGGCGCCGCCTGTGCGTTCGCGCTTGCGCCCCGGCATCGGCATGCGGATCGTGCGCGCCGCGTCGAGATAGTCCGCGTCGTCGAGCGGTGCGTTTGTGCTATCGGTCATGGAAAGAGGTCCTCCACGCATGACTTCAATGACGGATGGCCCAGAGTTCCATCGTGAGCCCGGGAAACTCGCCCGCCACGTGCAGCGCCATGCCCGCCGAAGCGGCAAGCGTTGCCCACGCTTCGTCCTGGTCGTCGAGTTCGAAATAGCTGTAGCCCGCGTGGAACGGCAACTGGCGCGGCGCGACCGCCAGCGCGCGCAACGCGATGCCAGGCAGCTGCAGGTTCACGAGATCGCGGATCTTTTCCATGCTGCCGATCTTCACCTGGCTTGTGAACGCGGAAATCAGCGTGCCGGCCGGCACCTGCGCCCGCACCGCGAGCACGAAGGTCGCGCCGGCAAAGAGCGTGCGGTCCGCGACCCGCGCCACCCGCAATCCATACTTGCGTTCTTCGAGCGCAATCGCCACGACCTGTGGATCGGCGACGCGCGACAGCGCCAGCCGCAGCGCATCGATCACGGGTTCGAAGGTCTCCTTCAGCCGGTCGTGCCGGTATGCTGCGAACGTCGGTGGCCGCCGCCCAGTCTGGCTGAACGTAGCAAGCTCGCCCGCCAGCGCGATGCACGACTCATAGAACGCTTCGGGATGCAAACCATCCATGGCATTGAAGTGAGTGACGAGCGGCTGCGCGCGATTGATGATCTGCAGCAGCAGGAAATCGGCGATTTCGGCCATACCCGCGCCGTCGGGCTGGGCAAGACGTCCGGCGAGCGCTTCGCCGCGCTGCTGAAGCAGGCCGCCCAGCTCGGTCGAGAAGCGCGCGAGGCGCCCCGCCACGCGATAGTCGAGGCACGGCGCGCAATAGTCGTCGTCGAGCACGACGCGGCCGTCGCTGCGGCGCTCGATCAAGTGCGCCACGCCCGCGCATGCATGCGCGTTGGCAACCTCGGGCGCGAGCGCGAGGCGCAGGCGCAGCTTGCCGATCTGCAGCAACGTGCTGGGCGCGTCGGCGTCGTTGCTGTCGTGCACTTCGAAGTCCCCCGCGCCGTAACGCGCGAGATCGTCGGCGTGCCCGTCGCCGCCCGATTCGGGCGCGCCGGCGCGTCGAACCGGCAGCGCGAGCATGACGGTCACGTTCGCGGCGTTTTCGGGGATATCGAGCGGCTCGGGCAGATCGTCGTCTGCGGGCAGGTTGAACGGCGTGCCGTCGGGCAGCACGCCTGCCGCCGCGCGCAACGCCAGTTTGCCGAGCTTGAGCAGCGCCTCGTCGATCTCCAGCGTCGTAAAGCCCCAGCCATAGGCGCGCAGGCCGTTCACGCGCCCCGCGAGCAGCGCCTCGACGTGCCGGTCGTGCTGCTGGAGATGCTGCGGCTGAAGGAACATGCCCTCCGACCAGATGACTTTGTTGTTCCAGTACATGCTGTGACTCAATCCTTGGGAAATTGCAACGCGTCGAGCTGCGCCTGATAGGCCTGGCCGAACGGTTCGCCGAAGCGCTGCTGGAAATCGTCGCCCGCGTCGCGCGACACGTGCTCCCACGTCTTCACGAAGCGCAGCCACAGGCGCGCCCGGCGATTGCCGACGAGCGCCTCGAGGCCGGAGGGCGCGTCGAGCGAGCCCTCGATCGCGTCTGGGTCGAGGCGCGCCATGGCGTCGTCGAACGCGGCGCGCATGCCGGCGACGAGTGCGAGTTCGTGCGCCTGGATATCGCGGTACGCGGCGCGCAAGGCTTCGTCCGGCGCGAGGTAGCCGCGACCGCGCGCGCCGAGCATTTGCGTCAAGGCGCGGTCTGCGTCGGGAAAGAATTTGAGCGGGTTGTTGTCGCGCGCCTCGATCATCGTCATCGCCATGCGGGCCTCGCGGCGCGCCATCGCGCGCGAGCGCAGCACGCTCATCGTGCCCTGCGTGGCTTCGCGCAACAGCGCACCGGCGAGGCGCGCGACTTCCGGCGCGCTCAGGTGGGCAACATCGGCGGGCGCGATGCCGAGGCCCTCCAGCAATGCGTCCAGCACTGCCGAGTCGTCCGCACGCGGGGCTGCGGGGCGGGTCTCCGGCG
>NZ_JBFRCM010000034.1:0-47791 GCF_040965735.1 Paraburkholderia sp. BR10936 | reverse complement strand
CGCTCGCGCGTCACGCCCTTTGTCGAATTCGTGCTCAATTACATGGATCTGCTGCCGCGTGCCTCGGGCGTCGAAATCCTCATCAATACCGACTACGACTTTGACCCGCAGCTATTTGTGACGATCCACCGGATTATCAACGTCACGCTGCCCGATGCGTTCCAGCGCGTACAGGACCACATCAATGCAAACCTCCCTATTATTGCGCCCTGACGAGGACGTATTCGCCTCGGCGGCCACCGCAGGCGAAATCAGGCCATTCCCCGATATCACGCGAGGCTGGGGCCTCACGTTCGCGGCTCCTGCCGATGGCGGCAATGGCGGCTTCCCGCCCATGGAGTGGTTCAATCAGCTGCTGCTGCGCCTCGACTCGGCTATCCAGTACTTTATCCAGCGCGGCGTCACGGAGTGGGCTTCCACCACGCTCTATGCACCGGGCTCCGCAGTCTCGCGCGGCGCGCTGCTCTTTCGCGCGCTGCGGGCGAACCAGAACGTGATACCGGGCAACGACCCGAACACCTGGGCGCAACTGGCCGATGCGCAAAGCGCGCTCACACTGGCACCACCCGGCATGGTAGGGCTGTTCGCTGCGCCCATCGCGCCCGCTGGCTGGCTGAAAATGAACGGCGCGTCGCTCTCGCGCGTCACATACTCGGCGCTCTTTGGCTCGATCGGCACGACCTTCGGTGCGCCCGACTCATCGACGTTCCTGCTGCCTGACGTGCGCGGCGAATTCATGCGGGCATGGGACGATGGTCGCGGCGTCGATCGGGGCCGCGGCTTCGGCACCTGGCAAAGCCCGGACATGCAACCGCACCAGCACGGCGGCACCGCGATCGCGGTGGGCGACCACGGCCACGGCGCGAGCGCATGGACCGATGTTTCCGGCTGGCACGGTCACGGCGTGGCGGATAACGGCCACTCGCACGGCGTCATCGACAACGGCCACGCACACACCTATCAGGACGTTGGCCAGTTCGGGCGCGCGCAGACGCTGCAACCCGGCAACACCGGCATCGGCAACCTCGGCACGACCTACGCTTCGAGCTCGAATATCGGCATCGCGGCATCAGGGAGCAACATCGGCATTTTTGGCGACGGCAACCACGTGCACGGCGTGGGCGTCGCCATCGGTGGGGGCGGTGCGCACGCGCATTCGATCGTGACCGACTGGCAGGGCGGCACCGAGACACGCCCGCGCAACTATGCCTTTCTCGCGTGCATCAAGTATTGAGCGCTGCAATGCTCGTCTACAACTACGACCCCGCGAGCGGCGAGTATATCGACGCCTCCGAGGCCGACCCCGACCCGCTCACGCCGGGTGCATTCCTCATCCCCGCGCATGCGACGACGATTGAGCCGCCTGCCGTGCGTGCACTCATGCAGGCGGCGGTGTTCGATGAGCAGGCGCAGCAGTGGCGCATCGTTGACGTGTCCTCGCGCATGGCCGATGTGGTGCTACGCGAAGTCGCTCGGCGGCTCGCGGAAGTCGGCCCCTCGATCGATCGCGGTAGTGACCGCCACGCGCTCGGCATCATGAGCGCCGACGAGCTGGACTACTTCAACGCGCTACGCGTGTATCGCGAACGGCTGCGGCAGGTTCACCAGCAGCCGGGGTTTCCCGATGCCGTCGTGTGGCCGCAGTCGCCCCGGCTGCGCGAGCTGCCCGACCCGTTGCCAGGAGAGTAAGCCATGCCCGCCATCAAGCCGCTAGCGAGCCCGATGGACGATCTGGCCGATATCGTTGCGCAGTTCGAGCTGGACGCCCAGCGCGCCGAGTTGTGGATCAACGGCGACGAGGTTAGCGATTACATCACCGCCGATGGCCGTGCCGTGCCGACCGTCTCCAAGCTGGTCGCAGGCGTCAATGACATGATCGCCCCGGACGTGGAGGCGATTACGCAGGGCGCTACTGCTGCGACCAATGCTGCGAATGCCGCTGCGACCAGTGCAGGGCAGGCCGTCGCCGCTGCCGCATCGGCCGCAGCCGATGCCGAGGGTTTGAGCCAGGCCGTGATCGACGCGCAGGCGGCGGCAGTCTCCGCGACCGATGATGCGCAGCGCGCCGAGGCCTCGGCTATCTCGGCGGGCGGCGCGCGCGACGCAGCTACGTCCGCATCGGCAGACGCGCAAAGCGCATTGCAGGGTGCGCAGACTGCGCACTCACAGGCCGCGCAAAGTGCAACGGCTGCGGGCAATAGTGCAACGGCTGCGGGCAATAGTGCAACAGCCGCCGCGCAAAGCGCACTCGACGCACAGGAGGCGCAGGCGATTGCGTGGGCGTGGGCCGCGCAGGACGAAGGCCCGGTCGATGGTACCGACAGCTTGAGCGCCAAGCAGTACGCACAGCAGGCGAGCGACGCGATTGAGATAGCCGCCGCCAGTGCGAGCGAGGCCGAGGCGCACGCCGCCGAGGCGGCGCAAAGTGCAACGGATGCCGCGCAAAGTGCAACGGATGCCGCCGAGCATGCCGACGCGGTAAATCCCGAGCAGCTGGTGCGGCGCGACGGCACGAAGTCGATGACCGGCAATCTGCATTTTGACCCGACCGGAGCTGGCTACGCGGCTTTCATTGACTTTCATCCGCAGGTATCGATGACGGTACGGCTCGGCGCGGAGAATAGTGCGAGTACGCAGGAATTTTTTATTACCAATGCGGCCAATACCGTGCGGTTGATGCGCCTCACGGAGGCTGGCAATGTACAACTCGCAAACGGCGGTCAGTTCATCACCACCAACGGCAGCCATATCATCAGCGGCAACGCTCAGTTTCAGATACAGGCTCCTAACGGCATGAATGTATTCATGGCCTATGCAACCGATCCAAGCCTGAGCGGCGCGGGTGGCATCGGCTTTGGAAACAATACGCTGGGCAACTGGAATTTTCAGGTTCGCGATGACGGCAATGCGACCGTGCGCGGGCGCATGACATGCGGCAACGGATTGACTGCCTATGGGCGGAGTAATTTTATGGTGCTCGGCGCCAGTAGCGGCGAAAGCGCCTGGCAAAGTACGGGCGGCAGTTTCATGTATATCCGGGGTCGCCTCGGTGGCGGGCTGGAATTCGTCAATCACGCCTATAACGCGGTGCCGATAACCATCGATGACGATGGCAACGTGACAGTGCAGACGCTAACCACGCGCGGCAATGTGCAGGTGGGCAGTTCGACCCACCAGACGGACGGCAATGTCTTTCTCGCCTATCGCGGCGAGTGGCTGGCAAACGTACTGGAAAATATCAATGCCAATGCCAATGGTCGTGCCGTTGCAGGCGCTCAATGCGTGTGGGCTGTCGGACATATCGAACTAAACGCCAGCGTGCCGGGCTCCGATACCGAAGTCAACCCGAATAATCCGTGGGTCATTTCCGGCATGCGCACGCAGCAATCAAACCCGGCTTTCTGGCCGCGCGCAACGTGGCTGCGGAATCAGTGATGGACAATCCAGACGTGAGCGGGCCGTTCTCGCACGACCTCATGGTAACGGTGCTCGCAGACCTGTATCCGGCGCTCAAACCGAGCGTCGATTATGTGACCGCGCACCCGCTCGATGAGCGGGGCAAGCACGCAGGCGACCCCTTCATTATCTACTGGCGACCTACCGACCCGCCGCAGCCGAAGGATGCCGATATCAAGGCGAAATTCCAGGCCGACGAAGCGCGCTATCGCGGCGTGTGGGTGCGCAGGTATCGCGATATGTGCCTGGCATGGAGCGACAGCAAGGTCATTGCCCCGCCCGACGCGCCGCCCACGCTCACGCGTGCACTCGACGGCTGGAAAGCCTACCGGCAGGCGCTGCGCGACGTGCCGCAGCAGCCCGGTTTTCCGTTTGAAATTGACTGGCCGCAAGCACCGGAGGGCTAAGACATGGCCACGCCTCCTGTACCGCGCTCAACCGACCCGATGGGCGACCTCGCGGATATCGTCGCTCAATTTGAACTCGATGCGCAACGCGCCGAACTATGGGTGAATGGCGATGAGGTGAGCGACTACATTACCGCTGACGGGCGCGCGGTCCCCACGATATCGAAACTCGTGACCGGTGTGAACGACATGATCGCGCCTGACGTTGAAGCCATCACGCAGGGCGCGCAGACCGCTACCGCTGCGGCCTCGACGGCCACGAACGCCGCGCAATCGGCTGCAGCAGATGCGGCAACTGCGAGCAATGCGGCCGACCTGGCCGAAGCCTACTCCACCACGGCATCGAGCGAGGCTACGAACGCCGCGGATTCGGCGCAACGCGCGGAAGCGGCTTCGATATCGGCAGGCGGCGCGCGCGATGCGGCCGTACAGGCGAGCGCCGACGCCGTGAGTGCAGCCCAGGCCGCACAGAGCGCAGAGTCAGGTGCGGCAGGTAGCGCGCTGACGGCAGCGCAAGCCGCCACGCAGGCGGGTGAGAGTGCGACTACAGCAACCGAAAATGCAATAGCAGCAAGTCAGAGCGCCGAGGAAGCCGCCGCGAGCGCCGCGTCGATCGAAGGCGACGTCGAAGCCGCGAGCGAGCATGCGCAGGCCGCAGCACAGAGCGCGAGCGATGCCGCGCAAAGCGCACTCGATGCAGCCGACCATGCCGCGAGTGTCGAGCCCGAGAGCTTCGTCAAAAAGACCGGTTCCGTCATGGCGGGGCCGCTGGATTTTTCCCCTCCGCAGCAGGTCCGCTTTCTGAATGCAGATAGCAGCGTAGGCGCGCGCATAGCCTTCAATCCGGGTGCAGGGCTCGGCCCTGACTATGGCGTCGGCTTTATCGACTCGACCGGCGTGAACTGGAATTTTCAGGTTGGCGAAAACGGGTCCGCTGCCGTGCGCGGCGACATGACGGTGTATCGCAATACGATCATGCAGGGGCAGGCATGGATCAATGGCGGCAATGCCCTCAACCTGAACAGTTCAGCCGGGCATGCCTCGCTGTCTGTTAACCCGTCAATGAATAACGGTTATGGCCAGCCTGGGCTGGGCTTCGGCATCCTGAACAATGGTGGCGGCGCGTGGAACCTGCAACTGTCCGACAACGGCAATTACAGTTTTCGCGGGTGGAATTGGGGGGAATTCTGGTCCGTAGGCAACAATGGCGACACCAACGGCTACTCTGGACGGCTCGGGCCTGGCTTCATAAAACTTGCGGAATATGCCTACGGTGCTTATGTCGATTTTGCGCAAGCGGCGTCGCAGGATTTTCGCTGGCGCATACATTTAAACACTGCCAATGACCAGCTGGAATTTTACAATAATGGCAACGCGACGATCACAATGTTGGGCGACGGCAATATCTGGTCATCGAATCGAGGCTATGTCTGGAACGCCATCAATGCAGCCCAGAGCGCGGCAGACAATGCAAATGCCAATGCCAACGGGCGCGTGCCTATCAGGCGTGGCGACCTGGGCAACTGGGGTTTCGCATTTACCGATTCCGGCAATTCCATGGTTTTCAACTGGGAAGGCCGCATTCGCGCTTACGTGGATGGCGGGAATCAGGGATTGTTGTGGACAGATACCAACCTGGGGCGTCCGGTCTACTCGAATACAAATACGATTGATATTGTCTGGGATGGCAGTGCACGGACGCTCAATTTTAACGTCGATGGGCAGTTCATTGCCTACGTGCCGTCCAATGCATCGGACGAAAAACTGAAGGAACATATCGAGCCGACGCCTGTTGATTCGCTCGCGCGTATCGAAGCCGCCGAGTTTGTTGCCTTTGACTGGAAGCCTGATTACATCTTGCAGGGGCACGTCAATATCGGGCTCGTCGCGCAGCGCGTGCAGCCTAATGCCCCTGATTGGGTCAAGCAGCCGCCGACGCCGCTCGATGGGTCAGGCGTCGATGCGAAGCCGGTGGAAGAAACGCCGCCGCTCGCGCTCGATCCGCAAGCCATGTTGATGGACGCCATGCATGCGATCCAGCAACTATCCGCGCGCGTAAGCGCACTCGAAACGCAGCTCGCAACCCAAGTGAGGTAATGATGAGCAACCGACCCGACGAAGAAGAAGAAGATGCACGCATGCGCGGCGGCGCGCGCAAGCCCCCAACGGCACCCCGCCGCGCACCCGCGCCGGCGGCGAAGGGCCGCGCACCCGCGAAGGGTGTCACGACACAGCGCGGCGGCGCCGACAGGGGGGCGCGAGGCGGGCGCAAATGAGCCCCGCGCTACGTGAGGGATTGCCGCTCGTCCCCGAGCAGATGCGCGGCCTGCGCATCTCGTCAAAAGGCTATCCCGTTCCCTTCTTCGTCGGCTATATCAACGGCGAGCCCGACTTTCGCTGCATCGACCCGCAGAAATTGCGGCGCTGCATGCGCGAGTCGCGCTGCTGGCTGTGCGGTCACAAGCTCGGGATATATCGCACCTACGTGATCGGCCCGATGTGCATTGTCAACCGCGTATCGAGCGAGCCCCCATCACATTTCGACTGCGCGCGCTTTGCCGCGCAGGCCTGTCCGTTCCTCACCCTTCCGCATGCACACCGCCGCGAGGCGAACATGCCGTCTAAAGCCCACGCGCCACCCGGCATTGCTATCACACGCAATCCCGGCGTCGTCGCGCTCTGGACGACCCCCTACCCGCACAAGCTAATGCGTGCACCAGATGGCGTGCTGTTTGAAGTCGCAGATGCCGAGTCGGTGGAGTGGTGGTCCGAAGGCCGCACGGCGACCTATGCCGAAGTACGCGAGTCATTCGATAGCGGCGTGGAAATCCTGCGGCGCGTCGCGGCGCAGCAGGGGCCGCGCGCGCTTGCCGCACTCGAATGGCAGGTGACCCGTGCCTTCGGCTGGCTCCCGATGGCGGCATAACCGGCATAACGCGCAACATGGACACCACCCCGCAGCCGTACTGTTTCGGAGTGCGCCCCGGTGGCGTCTTTCTCGTGCGCGAAGCGAACGCCACGTTCCATGTCGTCAATGAAGGCGCGTTCCTGCTGCGTGTCACCGTCGAGGTTCTTGCCCCGCCCCCCGTTGTGCATCCTGGGCCGCGCGTGCCATGATAAGCGCCTGAATCTAATAGAAATAAGGGCGCAAACCATGTCAAGGTGGTCGATCATGGGCGAAAAAATTTTCCATCACATCATCCCGGTCCGCGAGGCAATGCTCGTGGACGATGACACACTCTGCTACTTTCTCTCGCCCGATGGCGACATAGAGCCCGCTGCGGAAATCCGTGCCGACCTCGTGACCCGCAATGCGCGCGGCCACAAGTGGATCACCATCGGCCACTGCACGAACTTCGACCCGGCGACCGGTTGCCTCGGTCACTCGCGCGAAGAAATGGAGGCACGCTCGCTCGTGCGGTTCTGACGCAGGCGGGGCAACGGCCCCCGCTCGCTGGTGCCGCCGTACTATCGGATGATATGATACGAACGTATATGAACTCATACACGATGATATGACAGCAATCATTACGACCGTGGGCGGGCAGAAGGGTGGCACCGGCAAGTCGATGATTACGGGCAACCTCGCGGCCTGCGCGGCTCGCCTGGGCGCACGCGTCGGCGTCATCGATACGGATTTCAGCCAGAACACTACCGACAAGTGGCATATCTCACGTAGCAACCAGCCTGCGGCGGCGCCGATCGATTGCACGGTGCGCACCGGCCCGGACATGGAGGCGCAGCTGGACGAATGGCTCGACGCGGACGCCTACGACCACATTTTCATCGACACCAACGGCTCGGACTCATACGAGCTGCGCAAGGCGCTCACGCGCTCGCACTGGTTCCTCTCGCCCATCAAGCCGCAGCCCGCCGACAACTGGACGCTCGGCACGGTGGAATCGTTGCTGCTCGGTGCGCGCGAATTCAATCCGCAGCTACGCTGCCGTGTCATCGTCTCCTGCGCGCCGACTCACGCCGGCCGCCGCGCGATGGAGATCCGTTCGACCCTGCAGGCGCTCAAGCAGTATCCCGCACTCGAGGTTTGCCGCACCGTCATCAGCGATCGCGCCGCGTACCTGCGCGCCTGGCTTGCCGGTCAGGGCGTGACCGAGCTTGCATCGGCCAAACTCACGACTGACGCGATGGAAGAGGTCAGCAAGCTGCATCAGGAGATTTACCTATGAGCAAGTCGCTCAACTACGCAACGCCGAGCCGCCCCAACGGCATTCAGGAAGAACATATTTCGGGCGCGGAGCGGTTCGCCGCGGGCGCTGATACGCACCATGCGCCGAAGGCGCGCGCCGCGAAGCCCGCGCCGGTCAAACCGGGCGAACTCGACTGGATGGCCCGCCCGCACGATCGCGAAATCAGTCTCGTGAACGTGCGTCTGACCGATCGCGAGAAGGGCGCATTGCAATGGCTCTCGGAGCGCTCACCCGACTCCATGCACACGATCTGCAAGCGTGTGGTGAAGGCCGAGATCAACCGCCTGCTGCGCGAGGCGGGCGTGCGCGAGATTGGCGAGCTGGAAAAATAGAATCCCCCGCATTCTTTCAGAACCGAAAGAATCGTTGCCGCCAATTAAACAATTGGTAAAACTGGCACTAAATCCCCGCGTCAACTATATTCCGTAAGGCTTTGCGCGAAAACGCACGGTTACTGGCTCAGTAATCGTGCACACGCGCGCAGGGATTTTTCCCCAGGCTTTGCGGAGGCAACCCGATGTTTCCGATCCACCACGACGCGAGCGGAGCCAAGTTCGCGATGGTCGGCCAGATCGCCGGAATTCCGGTCATTCACGACCTCAACGGGCGCATGTCGGTGACCAATGCCGCCGAGGACGTGGTGCGCACAGTGCTCCTGCTGTGCAACGGCACGCAGCCACCGGCCATCATCTACCGCGACTCGCGCGGCATCTACGATGCCATGCGCATCGTCAACGGCCGCTTTTACGATTTCATCCTTACCGGCGCGGACACGGACGTTGAGGCGTTCAACCGCATCGCGGACCTGCTGCGCAAACCGCGCCCGCACCATGTACCCGCCGAGAGTCACGCGCGACGCTAAGCGCCTCGACGCGCAGGCGCACATACGAGCATTCGAGTTTCACGTCTTTGCCGCGCGCGTGTTTCTCGCGGAGTGCGCGATACACCGCTACGACCCGCGCTGGCGTGATTCGTACTGGATGATGTTTTCGTGGGCGCAGCACGCGCGCCAGCGCGCCACGGCCGATCGCGCGCTGGTCGGATTCGGCGTCGAACTGTACGTCTAGAAAACGCAGCTAGTTAGATAACTTTTCTTATCATAAGGCGCTCGTTAATCACTGAAACTTCAGGGAGGCAAATCATGCCACTGAAATTCGGCTACAGCAGCAAGACGATCGGCTCGAACATCTCGACCGAGCTCAAGGCGGGCGTGCCGCGCAAGCAGGCCGTTGCGATCGCGCTCAATACCGCGCGCGAGAGCGCGAAAAAGGCGGGCGTGCCAGGGCGCGGCCCGAAGCCACGCGGCAGTACGCGCAGCAGCAAGCGGGGCCGGTAATGGATGCCTACGTGGAGGAAATCACGCCGCCGCCGCCCGACATGTTCGCGTGGATGGCGCGCATCGAGGCGAATGACGGGCTGGCGCCGCTTGGCATTTACGTGATGCTCTCGATGAACATTGACCCGGAGTGGTTCGAGGCGAACGAGCAGAGCATTGCGAGCAGCCCGTGCTACCGGCATATCCGCAATGAGTTTGCGCGCCGCATGCAGAGGATGATGGCCGCGATAGAGGCGGGCGAGCTGCCCGCGATCCGTATCAACTAGCCCCATGCCGATCAAACCCGAGAACGCCGACCGCTACCCGGCCGACTGGCCCGAGATTCGCGCCGCCATCATCGAGCGCGCCCACAACCGCTGTGAGGGCTCGCCGCGCTATCCGTGGTGCCGTGCCCTCAACGGCGCGCCGCATCCCGTCACAGGCTCGCGTGTGGTGCTCACCGTGGCACATCTGGACCACACTCCCGAGCACTGCGAGCCCGCCAACCTGCGCGCGTGGTGCCAGCGCTGTCATCTGGCTTACGACTCGGCACTCCACGCCGCGCACGCCGCGCTTACGCGCGCCGCCCACCGCGTCGATCCCCGTCAGCTACCGCTATTCTGAGCGCCACCCCTTGATGGGGTGCGCGAGCATGTACCGGTCAGCAGCCAGCGCGAACAGCGCAGACCGGTTCAAACCGCCGCCGCCTGGACTGCTGCGCCATTCGTCAATGCGCGCGAGCGTTTCCGGCGCGACCGAAATACTGATTTTCACGCGCGGGCCTTCGCGTTCCTCGTTCTGGTCGTCCTGGTTTTTCATCGATCCTCTCCGGTGGTTTGGCGCGCGTGCGCCTCGCGGATTTCGCGCACCTTCGCCTCATCCTTGACGATATCCATGAGCTGGGCCGCGATCGCCACGCAGTTCGCGCGCACGAAATCGAGGTCGCGGTACTGGCGGGGAAACACGCCACCCTCGCCGTGCTCGTTGCGCACGAACAGCCGGTCATGCTCGCGTATCACGTCATCTGGCATGCCGATGCGACGGTAGTACTCGGCCATGTATGGCGAGTAGTCGAAGGCATGCCCGCAGTCGAAGCCGAAATACCAGCCCGTAAACTCATCGAGCCGGTCAGCAAAATTCAGACTGCCATGGCAGTACAGCGCCTCGCCCGCATCCTCCAGCTCGTGGAAGCTCACGCCAAATAGCGGGTGCTGCGCGCCGACGCCGACATAGCCGCACCAGTGCCCCCATGGATGCCGCAGCGCGACGCACAGGTACTCGTCAATGCGGAAGGTGGCCAGATTGGGCTCATCGAGCCAGGGCGCGGGTTCCGGCACGCGCATCGAGTGCGGCAGGATATTGATTGTGTCAGTCATGGACATGGCGTGGTTCGGCCATGGGCGGCGCGATCATGTGCGCGTGGCCCAGGTGCGAGATGGGGAAGGGTACCGGCGCGGGCTTGCCGAAGTGCTGTTCGTACCAGTAGCCGTGCAGGTGCGATAGAAAAATCTTGACTGCATAGCGGCGTGCGCGCGCGTCGATCTGCGCCGGCGGCAGATGCCCCGCCTGCAGATGCTTGATGGCGTCGGTGTCGGCGCGAAACTTCTTTGTCTCCAGGATGCGCGCGGCGGCCGCGGCGTTGCCGCCTGCATCGTTGCGCTCCTGCTCGTATGCCTTGCGCTCGCGGTAGAGGTGGCCGTAAAAGCAGTCGTCGTGGTTCGAAAATTTCATGAACGACTGGCCCGCCTTCCAGCAGAGCGTCTTGAGCGCCGCATTCCATGGGCGCTTGGTGCCTTTCTCCCATTTCGAGGTCGGGTCCAGCCCGGCATAGCGCCAGATATGGCCTGCCGTTGGCGCGCGCGTGATATCGATGTGCGCGAGCAGCCCTGCAGCGATGACCGGCCCGATGCCATAAACGCCCTTTAGCCACGTGCCGATCGGGTGCGCGTCGGTGTAGATATCGAGCGCGCGTTTGATCTGGTTTTCCAGCGTCTCGGACTGCGCGGCAAACCATGCAAGCGTCGCGTGCGGCTCGGCGTCCATGGCACGCACCTGATTGTGTGCGCGTTTGCGATCGTCCTGCATCTGGTAGTACGCATCGACCAGATAGCGCGCCTCGTCATCTGACAACGTGCGCGCTGCGGTCGCCAGATCGCGCGTCAGGCGCTGCACCGGCTCAAAACTCGATTCGCTCATGTCCTCGCTCCATTATTTGGGTACGCTCGGCAGCGATGGCTCGCTCACTGCTACTGGTACGCTCTAACCGCTGGCTCGCTTCTATCTGATGGCACACTCAAACCGCTTGGCTCGCTCATCGATTATGGAACACTCAAATAACCGGCTCGCTCTTACCGCATGGCACACTTATCCTATACGGCTCGCTCAACTACGACGGTACGCTCTGGGAGTGTGGCTCGCTCATTACGTACGGTACTCTCGGTTTCTCACGGCTCGCTCGGCTGAATCGGTACGCTCGGGCACTCGGGCTCGCTCTTTCCAAATGGCACACTCTCGTACGATGGCTCGCTCCCGAACTTCGGTACGCTCTGATACTCCTGGCTAGCTAGTGCTCATTGGTACGCTCGTTCTCAATGGCTCGCTCCGCGAGAGTGGTACGCTTTGGAAGTCTGGCTCGCTCCAACTCTCCGGGCACGCTTACATGCAATGGCTCGCTCACACTGTGCGGAACGCTTCCATTTTTCGGCTCGCTCCTTTTCTCTGGAACACTCTAGGCGGAATGGCTCGCTCACCCGTCAACGGTACGCTTCCAACTTATGGCTCGCTCAGTGCGCTTGGTACGCTCTATGGCAACGGCTCAATCGTCCAGCGCGTCGCGCATCAGCGGCATTGTCTGCGTGACGCGCGCCCACATCGCGCGTAGCGCGGCCTCAGTCGGGTAGCGGCGGCGCAGCTCGATCGCGAATAGCGGTTCTGCAATGCCGGCCGCCTGCGCGAGGTCAGACACGCACACGATGCGCGCGCAACGTTCCCATAGATCCTCGGTCATAACCAGCTCTCCACGATTTGCGGTTCATCGCCATGCTCGCGCGGAAACCTCACGAGCCCCGCAGGCAACTGGCGGCGTACTTCCTCAAGCGTCAGGCCGAGATACATTTTCATCGTCGCATAGCACACGCCGTCATTCACGACATGGGCGCGCGCGACAAAAAAGCCCGGATATTCTCGCGGTGAGTCGTAGACCGTCCAGACAATCAGTGGCGAGCTGGTCAAGCCGTTCATAGCGGACTGCACCACGCGCAGCTTGACGCCTGCGGGTCGTAGAGCGCCGCGACGGTCGCGAGATTACGCACTCGAGAATTGGCCTCGGCGCATTTTTCGTCGACCATCCCCCGCAGCAGCGAAGGCGGGATATTGAAGGCGGCGCCGATGGCCTCGCACATCATGTTCGTAATGTCCGCAGCGTTCAGCTCGATATGAAAATGCAGATCGACCGGCTGCGGATCGGGTGCGCGGATCGGCTCGGGCGCACCGAGTAGCAGCTTTTCCGGCACCGCGCGCAGCGGCTCGAACGGGAACGGCGAAGCATCGCGCTCGCAATCCCTGAATTCCTTTACCTCATCGGCAATGGAAACATCGGGAATCCGAATCATGCTTGTGGGGTAGAGCAGTGCCATGAATGCACCTCCATATCTCTAGAACCAGTCACCTCCAACACGCCGCAGGCCGATATTCGTCACGCGGATATTGTCGCGGTCGCCATCGAGATAACAGTAGCGGGCTTCGTCCTGCCCGTACCACTCGCCGTAGAGCGCCCAGATTTTCCACTTGTGCACGAGCACGTAGCCATGCCAGTGCACGCCGGGCCAGTCGGCCAGCTCTTTATGCGTGAGCCGTATGTACCAGTAATCCTGATACTGGCGCAGCTCACGGCCGCCACTGATGTAACGGATAGGTGTCTCGGGGTTCGGCGCTGGCATCTCTCTGTCTCCGGGTGTCTTACGGCTGGTAATACTCCTGGGCGGGGTCGCCGTTGCGGCGGCGGCGTCCGCTAGGAGGGTGTCGAAACCATCCCTCGGGCTCGTGCTGGCCGTCCCACGCGTCGAGCGCCTTCGCGGCGGCGTCGCAGGCATGGAGATAGTAGTAACAGTCGTTATGCCCCCACGGATTGATATCGATGGCCAGCACGTCAATTGATGCCATCGGCATAATCGCGCAGATTCGGCCATCCGGCAGGCGCTTGATCGGGCGGGCGTAGCCGAGCGAGAGCAGCCGCTCATCGCTCGGGATGCCCGTATAGGAAGGTTCTAGAAGGTCAAACAGGTCGAGCAGTGCACGCAGTTTTTCGTTCATCGTTTCCCGAAAAAGCTCACCGTCAGAAAGGCATGTGGGGTGGATCGACCAATTTTAGAGGTGCACCCTCGACTTCTGCAAGGTAATGTTTTTTCGTGGTTTTGTCGCTGGCGTGATTGCCTAGTGCCTGGGCGTTCAGATTCTGGATATCGGCGTCGGTTAGTGAACGTCTTTTGAGGTCGTGAAAGTGAATGCCTTCAAAAATTCCCTCTCGTGGCGCTTTCTTGCGTGCGATGCAATCCTTTAGATATGCCCTTTCAGCGCGTACAAGCGCACGTTTGAAGGCACTGCGTGCGCCCTCGTAGGAATAGCGCTCGCCGTCATCCTTGCGGATGACATATTTACTTGGATGAGTTGGAATCGCCTTCGCTTTAAGCAGCACGTCGCGTAGCTGCTCGGTCAGTCGCACCGGCACCTTGCGCCCTGTTGTCTTGCGTGTCTTGGACGGATAGAAAACGAGTCCAACCGAGCCCATCTCTCCAACATCCTCAAACTCGGGCAACAGCACGCTTTGATCACTCACGGCACTCCATTCAAGAGTGAGCAGGTCGCCTATGCGCTGTCCTGTGATAGCTGCCAGCTGTACCAGGCATGCCGTCATGGGCGATGCCTCCTGCAGAATCCACTTTAGTTCCTCGTCATTGATATAGCGCGTGCGTGGCGGCTCTTTCGCTTCCTCCAGCTCTCTTGTGGGATTGGTTTCGCGCATGCCCCGGCGCACAGCCCACTTGAATACATTAGAGAGTAGCGATTTATAGGCATTGGAGCTATACGGCTGCTCGCCAAAGTTGTCATCCAGAAAGCGCGCTATGTCAGAGTGCTTGATTTCGTTGACTCTAAGACGGCCTATGCGCGCGTTGATAAAGCGCATCATCGTCCGGTACTTCTTGACTGTCGCAGGCTCGTAGCGCGGCACCGTGCCCGGTGGCGGATTGAGCGGGGCAAACTTTTCCATCCATTGCGATAGCAGCAGCTCCAGCGACTCGCGTCCTGTGACCTCATCCACCAGCTTCCGGTAGCGCTCAAGCGCCGCCTGCAATGACTCCTGCGGGCTGCGGTCGGGCTCGTTCACATGGCCGAGAGGGACCGCCTCATGCCGGTTGTTGTCGAGCGGTTTGAGGAAGTAATACTTGTTTTTGTTGATGACCATGCGATACGGCAGATGGCCATCTTTCTTGCGCCTGCGTGGTTTCTTGTCCATAACGTGCGTTTCCTGGTCTGGCCTTGCTTTGTTCGTGTGCCCCTCACTTATTAGAATATGCTCTATGCATCGTCCGCTGGGTTGTTTGCAATTATATGAAGTATCGGTTGCGCAACGGTTCTACTGCTACACTTTCGGACAATCATTAAAAGCCTAGGCGACGCAGCCGGATTATAGAAGAATGCGACCCTGCGAGGGTCGATTCCAAATAAGTCAGGTTTATATCATTCGATATGATAGGAAGTGCCTCCATATCATATGAAACTGCCCTTTCCGTGGGCATGCCAGGCATAAGCATGCCGCCTGTAGTCGGACTTTTATCCTCCGGTACACCTATCCCCACGCGGCAGGAGCATTTGCCGCGCCCGCTCATGTACGGATATCCAGATAGGCCAGGGCGTCGCAATCGGGGCACCGCCCGACCGGCGACGGATCGCCGGGAGTGAGCATGCAATCCTCGATATCGCAGGTCTGTGCGGCCGTGCCATGCCAGGCGCAGTCGCCGCAGTGGCACGGCGCGTCATCCTTGACGTAATCGATTTCTGCGGTATAGGCGTGTGTTGTCATTTCAACACCCCCCTTACTTGCGGATTGCCACGCTGCCGCGATCGAAGGCGCGCACGCCGGGGATAGCCAGCGCGGTTTTCTGCGCCTTCGCGAGCGCCGTGAGCGCCTGCTGGTTCGCCTGCAGCAGGTTCAGATACTCCGGGTGCTCGGCCACATAGGCGACCAGCGCCGCGAGGTCGGTGCACTCGGCCGTCCAGTTGGTGCGCGTGGAGACGCCCGCGACCGCCGCGACCTTGAGCGGCACGACCGGCGCGCTCATCACGGCTGCGCCCTGCGTGAGTGCATGCGCTTCCTCATGCTTGCCCTGCTGCGCGGCCTCGCGGGCTCGCGCTTCCAGGGCCTCGCGCGTCGCGCGTGCGGCGCGCTCGCGTGCGGCATTTTCTTCGGCAATGCGCTGCTGTTCCTTGCGGGTCCAGTCGAGCATGCGCGAGCGCAGCGTGCGGCTCGCCTCATCCAGCCGGTCCATGACGGGCTTGAATAACGCATTGACGTTACGCAGCGCGATATTCATGGGCCCCGTGATGGCCACGCGCCGCGCTTCCAGCGCCTCGTACTGCTGCTTGTATTCGCGTAGCTGGTGCGCCGCGAATTCGTGCATGTCCTGTGAATCGATCACATAATCATTCGCAACGGCGGCTTCGGCCAGCGCACGCGTGAACTGCCGGTCATCGCCGCGCGGCATGGCGACTGCTATCGTTGTAGATTCAACCTTTTCGTCGGTCGTTTTTTCACTGCTCGGGGTAGTGGTCTGCATGGTGTTGCCTGAAAGTGTGAATAGTCAAGAGCGCGAGAAAGACGCGCAAATCGTTGGGGTCATCGAGCGGCACCATCCGGTAGGTGCCATCGGGGCAAAGCTGGAGACACCAGCGCCGCGCCTGACGCGCGAGCTGGCAAAGCGCCGGGTCGATATCCGGCGTGGTGCTCGCCGCCTCCTGATAGGCGGCAGTCTGCGGGCCAACGGTCGGCATGATCGCCGCGGTGCACTTGAAGTCCACGAGCGCCGCGCTATCTCCCAGCCAGCCGAGCGAATCAAGCGTGCCCGCATAGCGCAACGCCGGATGCCATACGCGGATTTCGCTCGCGGCGGCGGTGTAATGCGCCTCGGCACAGAAGCGACGCCACGCGGCGAAATACGGCTCGATGAGCGGGTGCAGCGACGCCGTATCGAGCACGCCCCGGATATCAAGCTCGATCGCGCGGTGCGCGGCAGCGCCGATCTCGGCCTTGCGCGCGAGCACGTCACGCGGAATCGACCGGTCGGCATAGGGCGAGACGGGGTGCAGGACGCGCGAGACTGCCGGGAGGGGATGGCCGCCGACGCTATAGCGGTGCGCGGCGGCATCAAACGCGAGTTCGCGTGCGCTCATATGGCCGTGGCCCAGGCCTGCACGTCTGCGAAGTTCGCTTTCGTGACGCCCGAGAGCCCGAAGCCGAAATGCGCCTTCATATCGACCTCGTTACGCCCTGCCGTGCTCATCTTGCGTTGCAAAATGGCCAGCATGTTAGGCGGCACTGGCACGCTCGGCGGCGTAGCGGATGCGCCAGCATCAGCGGAGCCGTCCTCGTCAAACATGCCAGGCTGACCGTTAGATGCGTTTTGCACAGGGGCGCTTTCCGGTGCGGATGTGCTAGCCGTCGCGGCCTGTTCGGCCTTGACGGCTTTGGCCGTGCGGCGCTTGCGCTCCACCGGCTCGGCGTCGGCCGGCGCGGCCTTCTCGCGCGGCACCAGCTCGCGGATCGTTTCGACGTTGCCTGCACCACCGAAAAACTCTGCTGCGGTCTGCGTGGGATTGTTTTCCAGCGCGCGCGGCATGAGCGAGCCATCGCCCTGGTCGCCCTCGGCGCCGACCTCGACGGCCTGGCCCATTTCGATGATGCGCTCGGCCTCGTCCTGGTCTTTCAGGGAAGCAAAGCCGAAGGCGAGGCGCGCGCACTGGATGAGCCCCTTGTGGCGCAGCATGCGGCGCGGGTGCGTCTGCCAGGGCGTATTGACCACCCACGGTTTGCCGCCCTGATATTTGCTTTCCTTTACGAAGGGCTCGCGGTAGCACTCGATCGCGTACTCGCGCACGACCATCGGGTGGTTGCGGTCCTTGCGCCAGATGGTCGCCTCGATCCACGCATGCATCTGGTCTTTCGCGTAGGGCAGCGTAATCAGCTCGTCGGAGTAGGCGAACTGCACGCCGTCATACTGCGGCTGCTCATTGATGATGCGCGCCCAGCCATCGACCGAGACGACCGGCACGATGCCGCCGCCCTGCTTGTCGGGGTAGGCGTAAATCTCTTTGGTGAAAGGATTGAGCCCGTACTGCTCACAGATGATGAGCAGCGCCTGTAGCTCGGCGTCGCTCACGAGGACGGGTTTCGCGGGTGTCTCGTCGTCGCCGCCTTTCGCCTGTCGCTGGCGGAAAGCGGTGGCCTTCAGGATGTCAAAAACTTCGTCGTTGGCGATGCCGTAGCGCTCCGCGAAGCGCTCCCGAAGGGTGGATTTGCTGCTGGCTGTCATAACCGGGTTTCTCCCAAATCGCGCCACCCGCAAGGGGCGCGGGCAGCTTACCTGTCCCTATCATCTGATATCGTATGATATGATAGGACCACATAGAATATCATACGAACCTCGACTATTAGCAAATGGTCGGGGCGCTGCGCTATGAAGGCCGTTCCGGCACGTCGCGCAGACTCGCGGACAACTCAACGAAGCGGCGCGCGACATACGCGCGGTGTAGCGGGTGGCCGGCCAGCGCGCGGGCCGCTTCCAGCAGTTCAGGGTCGCTTGCGAATGAGGCGCGCGGTGCGCGCACGTCAAACCGTTTGATGGAAAAGAACGCGAGCAGGCGGCCGTCGCGTCCGGTTATACAACCATCGATATCCATGACAGTTGCCTCGGCAGGAGGGGGAAGAAACTGCGCGCGCGCGGGGCGATCGCGGGGCGTAGTGACTTGATGGCTTGCGGGCTCATGGGCACCGTCACGATGCCATCCACCGAGAATAGGCCGCGAGCGGAAAAACACAAATGCCGCGAGCGCACCCTTTCTATTGGCAACTCTGATTCATCGGACTATGATCGACGTCCAGACGCGCGTGAAAAGCAGCAGGGTGCGGATTTCATGCAGGATGCATCACGCCTACCGCCGAAAGTAGCGGTAGGTTTGCAGTCATATAGTAAAATTTACGGGGTCGGTTTACTCGACGCCTGCGGGCGGATCGTTGATAATCGTCCGAATTTGCCTGGCGACGCGGGTTGCAGAGAACCGCGAGCCACAAATGAAGAAGCCCCGAACGTTGACGCGTTCGAGGCTTCGGGTAGTGCAGGCTGGTCGGCCTAAAGAGTACTAGAGCTTCAAAAAATCATCGGCGAGAGCCGAGGGCTTTTTGCACCCCTTTGCTTTTGGCCGGGCCAAAAGTTACCCGCGATCGTGCCATAGGGGCGCGGTGCGGTCAAGCGTCAGTTAGATGAACAGGAGACACAAAAAAGCCGACTGTTAGCGCAGTCGGCTTTCTTGCAAAACAAAACAGGATTTCGCAGTCCCGTCGCTCAACCGTCTTAGACGCTGAGCTTCACCCCTCTCCCCGAAGTTAGCAGCTTCGGTTGACACCTTCCCCTTGCGGGGCGGGCGGGAGGGTTTTTACTCGCATGCCATACGAGCAACGATATGATGCCATATGATATGAGTTCGCTGCAACTGACCTCCAGCGAATGCAGCGCGCTCGCTTCCCTTGAGCATTTCGCGCACGTAGTCTTTCGTGCCATTCCCCTAATCGCGGCGAACGTCGCCATTCCGACTTCCCTGCGCGGCATCGAACGCGTACTAGGAGCGTCGATCCACATGCAGCAAAAGCACCCTGCCGAACTAGCGCGCGCGCTCGCCCTGGCTGTACGAATTTTTAGACGGCAGCGCGGGACGTGTACGAATTTTCCACTCCCCGATGACAGCCAGCCAACGCCCGAGCAGCAAGGCACAGCCGCAGATGACGTGCCCGAAAACTCCCCGCCTGTATACGCGCGCGAAGGTCTTTTAAAAGACAGAGGCAGTTTATTTTTAAAAGACCAGGCTTTGCCGGTTGAGGGAAAGATACCGAAGGGAAAAGCCAGTACGCGACTCATGCGCGATCTGTTTTACGCGCTGCGCAAACCGCTAGGCGTGTCGCTCAACTGCACGCTGGACCTCGACGGCAACGTTGCATTCAACCGCCGACTCAACCGCATCGCGGAGGTATGCGGGCGCGATATCCGGCGCTTCCGCCAGTACTGCGCCGCCGTGCTCAACCAAGCGAAAGAGCGGGGCATCCGCAAGCTGGCGGACCTCCTGCCGTTGCTGGAAGGCATGGAGCCACGCGCGCGGGCGTCGGCGTGGATTGACAGGACGCGCAAGGTGGCGAAAAAGATCGTGGAGACGGTCGCCAGCGTCGTCACGCAGGCGGTCGATACCGACGCAGGCAAGGATAGTCGGCTACGCGGCGAGACTCGCAACGACTCGCATGCGAGTTTTCAGCGCTGGGGCGGATTAGATGAGCCAGTAGCTATCGTGCGCAGCCAGCCACCTGCAGACTGGAAAACTCAGGCGCTGGCGCGCGTGAAATGCTCAGGGCAGCAGCTCGGCGCTATCGAACTGCCATGAGGCGAGCGAGGGCCGGTCTGGAAAGCTCGAGCGCGAAAGCCGGCGCACCGCCTCCCGGAAAAGCGAGTCCTCGTCGGCGCCACGCGGGGCGTACAGGTCAACGTAGCCGTCATACGTGGCCCACATGCCGGGAGTGCTCCGCAGCCACACGCGCCAGCATGCCGGTTCCTCACGCGGCGCGTCGAAGTCGTAGCTCAGGTCATCGCTCATGGCATTAATGCCCTATACGCTGCGCGAGCGTTTCAATGCGACCGGTCTGGTCTAGCGCATTCTGCTCCAGACGCGATACCCGACGCCCCATATAGTCCAGGTCTTCGCGCATGGCCGCCTGCTCGCGTGCGAGCACTTCGACGGCATCAGCCAGGCGCGTCAGGTCCGAGCGTATGACGGTCATATCCTCGCGCATGGCTTTCTGCTCAGTATTCATGCCTTGCACCAGGTTCAGGATCAGATCGAGTTTTTCGTTTTCCATTCGTCATCCCGGCGATTAATCAATAGACATGAGCATAGCAGCCGCGCGCGGCTCGGCCCACACGATGTGGTCGCGCACGTACTCCAGTGCAGAGCGCGGGTCGCACTCGCTGCCGTCAGGCTCGGAGCCGACCCACAGGGCGCGGCCCGCCAGCACGTCAAGAGGCCACAGGCGGCAGAGAAAATACGCCTGCTCGCGCTCGTCGTGCATTTTCCCCTCGTCGTCAATGTAGATCACGTCATCGCTGGCATTGACCGGGCGCACGGCGTCGATGGTCTCGCAGTCGAGCAGCGCGTAAATTTCCTGCAGGACGGCAACGGCGCTTTGCGCGCTGCGCTCCACGCGCGTCACGGTGCGGGCGAAGGGGTCAATCAGGTAGGCAAACATGGCGGCTCCCCCTTAGTCCAGCACGGCGCGGATGGCGCGCCAGTCATCATGCTCGCGCGCGAACTGGTACAGGCGCGTATGCATGTCGCTCAATGCCGCAAGCGTGGCTTCGGAAGTATGCAGCGCGCAGCGCTCCATCTGCCGACCCAGGGAAAAGAGCGTAAAGACGATGCCCGCGGCCTCGCGCGTCATGCGCTGCCGGTCCTGATTCTCCGAGGTTAGCTCCCACACTTCGGGGCCGGTCGGCACGGCAAAGCCGCCGCCGTTGGACAGCTCGTAGAAGTCCCAATGCCCGCCCTGGTACTGCTCGGGTGCGAGCATGCGTGCATAGGAGAACAGGCCCGACTCGCCCGCGTTGTACATCGGCCCGAACAGGTGAGGGAGGAACCCCATGCGCCGGTCATCGCTGACGGGGCGTGCGGTCACGAGATTGGATTGCATATCATATGACTCCGTATGATGCCGTATCATATCGTATGATACGACGCGTTGAAAAAGCAGACTCAAACCACGATGGTGCTGCGCGCGACCCACGAGCCGTCAGGCTTTAGCTCGATGTGATGCTCGCTCGGCATGCCGTCGATTTCGACATACAGCACGCACGTTCCCTTTGCGGGAACCCGTACCAGGCTATACGCCTCGCCCTTCGCATCGAGTGCATCGAGCAGGGCAAACAGCGATTGCGGCGCCAGCGTGACGCCGAGGGGAGTTGTCATCGTTTGGCCTCCTGGCGCGCATCCAGCAACGCCTGTTCGTGATGCAGGAATTCCTGGCCCTCGGGAGTCGAGAGCAGCAGTTCCAGTTCGCGCTCACGCAGCGCGAGGGAGCGGCGCTGGCGCTCGCGCGACTCGGCCCAGAACTCGTCGCGATCGCGCGCGAGCATGTTGCCGCTTTCGCGGTAGAAGGCGCGGGCGACCCCGATGGCGTTACGCAGCGAGGCGACCTGAATGGCGAAGCGCTCAAGGGCTGCGCCCGAAAGCAGGCGGGTGACTTTCGTGCGCGTCATCGATGCACCTCGACGCCCGCGCCGGCCAGTTCCTCCAGGGCGGCCGCATCCCACATATCCGGCGCGCTGCGCTCGGCGTCGTAGGCATAGTTCGTTGCGGCGGCGTCCTCGTCGTCGTACCAGCACACGACCTCGTAGTAGGTGCCGAACTCGTGCGATTCGCCCTTGATGCCCAGGCGCGCACCCTCGGGCTCGTCGCCCAGCTCGCGCCGAATCAGGTTGATAAAGGCGCGGCACTGTAGCCGCGCGTGTGAGGAATAATCGGCGGTGCCGACCTGCGCGCAGTGCTCGCTGGCGGGTGATGCGCCGATATAAACAACGTCTTTCATACTTGACCTCCTGCCGCCTGCTCGATCGCGGCACTGATAAGACCCAGGTCGTGCGAGCCGATGTGCTCGACCGCCTGTTCACACGAGCGCACGGCTTTTTCATGCGCCTCCAGCTGCGCGCGCATGCCGAGGTTCATCCCGGCATGCCACGCGTTCTCCTGGCACTCCACGATCGCGTACAGATCCTTGAGCGGCAGGCGTTCCACGTAGGCGAGCAGCACCTTCGCAAGCTGCCCACGGTCGTATGACATGATATGCACTCCTATGATATGAAATGATATGATATGAAGCGAAAGCGGAGAAAAGGCGGTTAGCGCCAGCCCTTGGCCATTGCCTGGTCGGCCCACTCGGCTATCTCGATTGCCAGTTCACTGCGCGCGTAGGCATCCAGCTCCCAGCGGATCGGGTAACCGCCCGTCTCGGGGTCCAGCGGATGCACATCAAACACGCGGCCATCAATGCGTGCATACAGGTTGCCGGTCATCGGGTTGCGATAGGTCTGCTCGGGATTCTTGAGCGCACCGCAGGCATAGCCCAGGCATGCGACAACGTTCGGATGGTCAACCAGTTTCATGCTCATTTACCTCCTGCGCGGCGGGCCCACCCCGCCTTCACTATTAGATTAACGATTAACGATTCGTTAATCAATAGAAACAAAGCGGGCCAGCGTTCGCAGGCTTACTCTGTGCGCGTGATGCGGAAAAACTTGAATGCGGAGCCATCGAAAGTCAGGGGCATGCCCGCGCAGGTCTGCACGGTGTAGCGCCCGCCGTGGCTGCTCGTGTAGCGGTTGATCGCCACGGAAAGCTGCTGCGCCCGGTTGGGGGCATCGAGCACCAGCATGCTCGCGCCGGGTTCGAGCTGTGCAATCTGCCAGGGCACGGAGCCCGCCACCAGCGTGCCCGTCTCTCGCCCGCGCCGCTCGACCACCACCGGTTTCTCAGGCTGTTTTTTCATTGCTTGGTTTTCCCCTCATCATGCTCGTCGTCGTCAACGGCCAGCGCGCCCACGTCGCTATAGCCGTCATTTCCACAGTAGATAATCCGCGCCGCTGTCGGGCTCGGCATGATCCGCAGCCGGTCTGAATGCCGGTGCAGTGCCTTGCTCACGCGCCGCGCGCTCTCGTTGTCGGCCCAGGTTATACCCCAGCCGTAGTCATCGTCGCCGCAGACCACGCAGCCCGGTGCCAGGCGCTCCACGAAACGCTCGACCATCGCGCGGGAGAATGAACGGCGAGTCTGAATATAATCCGCGCCGAACCTCACCATCTGCCCGTCGATCATCGCATAACGCGAGCCCTGATAGTCGATCATCCCATCAAAGTAAGAACCGCGAAAGCGATCCGTAATGGCTTCGACCAGCGCTTCCGAGGGGCCGTCGCGCCAGGCCACGCCGATCGACGCGCCGCCTGCGTACTTGTGCGAGCGCACACCGAACTTGACACCCGGAAACGCCTCTTTAAGCGCCTTGCGCAGCAGTTTTGCGGTTTCCGCGACACCGATATAAATAAGACCCATTTGCATTACCTCCAATCCAGGAATCTTGATTCTAACGATAAACGATCCATTAATCATTAGAAGGGGAAGTCCAGAGAGAACGATGCGGGGCGATTGACATCATACGATATGATATGATATTCGCACTTAACAGTCTGCCCAATACCGGGGGTGCGTTTTGGCTGTTGCACTACTATGCTTTGGTACGAGCGTGCGACGAAAACCCTGCGGGCAGGATCGGAGGGGTTATGACCAGGAGCAGGGCGGATTCGCCCGAGGCGTGCTGGGCGCGCTTTACCGCTGCCGTCGAAGCCGCGAGGCGTGATGACTACGACCCCGCGCATGCGCTCGTGGAGCGCGTACGCGAGCGGCACGGCAACTATGCAGCGGCCTGCGCGCGGCGCGAGCTGTGGGCGTTCATCAGGCGCGCCGAGCGCCCGCGCGAGGTAGCGAACCGCTCGCTCTCGCCCGTCGCACTGGTGGAGGATTAGCCAGCCATGTCGCGCATCGTACTCACAAAAACGCCGCAGGGCATCGAGGGCATGACGGATGCCGACGAGCGCTGTTTCGACCGCTTCAATGCGTATGTACAGGCGATGCCGGTCGGGGAGACGATCGCGTTTTCGTGGACCGAGCCGCGCTCGCACTACTGGCACGCCGTGCACTTCGGCCTGCTCAAGCGCCTCTTTCAGTCACAACGCAGATTCGAAACGCCCGAGGCGCTGCGCGCCTGGGTAACCGTAGGTGCGGGGCATTGCGACCTCGTGCCGGGACCAGACGGCGTGACTGTTGCCGCCCCGCGCTCCATCAGCTACGAATCGCTCGATGACGCGGCTTTCCAGCTACACCATCAGCGCTGTATCACGTTCCTGCGCACCCCCGCCGCCCTCGTGTTCCTGTGGCCTGCGGCCCGACCGGGCATTGCCGAGCGCGGCATCGAGCGCATCCTGGCTAGCGATGATGGATAACCCGACCGAGAACACACGCGATTCCGACGACCACCTCCTGTGCATGCGCTGGGCCGACTGGCACCACTCACGACGACTCTACGCGCCGCCGCCACCGAAGAACCTGCTCGCGAAAATGCGGGTGCCCGACGCGACCATACCGAACCCGCCTGACGCACCGAACGACCCCGAGCTAAACCAGCTCAACCGCGCGATCGCGGCGCAACCGCGCACCGAGCAGAAAATGACCTTTCTCTGCTACTACCTCTGGCGCATTCCGGTGGCGGACCTCATGACGTACTACCACCTCGGGCGCGACGGCCTGAATTCGCGTATCCGGCGCTTTCGTGAGCGCGTCATCCTCGGCCAGCACGCGCTGCTCGCGCGCCGCTACGTCGATGAAAACGTCATCTCGCTCGCGCTGCGGCGCCGCCAGTCCATTGCGCACTGCAACGCCACGCGCACCCACTGCGGGCGACCCGCCAAAAACGAAGATGCACACAAAACCGGCTGAAATTTACTAGTATTAGGCGAGGCTGACCGATTGCGCCCACGCACGCGGCCCTTCGCGCCAGTCTCGGGAAACCCCGGCTCCGTTCCTTCAGGTTCTGGCCGGGGTTTCTTTTTTACCGAAAAGTCATTTCATATCATCTCGTATGAGATGGTATGTAACACCTACCATCCCCGGAGGGTGTCATGGCAGCAAGCAAGCGGCGCGCGGCGGCGCAGGGCGCAGATGAGCCAGCCCCGCCCGCGCTGCCCGAGTGGCCGGCAGACCGCGTGGAGCGCGTGCCGATCGACTCGCTGATTTTCTACGCGCGCAACGCGCGCCAGCATTCCGACCTCCAGGTCGCACAGATCGCGGCGAGCATGCGGGAATGGGGCTGGACTATCCCCGTGCTCCGTGCCGAGGACGGCACCCTCATCGCGGGGCATGGCCGCATACTCGCCGCCCGTCAACTCGGCTTTACCGAAGTGCCCTGCATGACTGCAGTAGGGTGGAGCCCGCAGAAAATCCGCGCCTACGTGCTCGCGGATAACAAGCTGGCCGAAAACGCGACGTGGGATAACACGCTGCTCGTGGGGGAGCTGGAGGAACTGCGCGCGGCTGAATTCAATCTCGACCTCATCGGTTTCACGCCGGTCGAGATCGACAAGCTGCTCGCGCTCGATATCGACCCGCTCGCGCACTGGCAGGGCATGCCCGAGTTCGAGCAGGAGGAAATGACCTTCCGCACGCTGCACGTGCACTTTCGGGACCAGCAGGCCGTTGACGACTTCGCGGCGCTCATCGGCCAGGAGATAGGCGAAAAGACCAAATTCGTGTGGCACCCGAAGGCGGAAATCGACTCGTACGCCGACAAGCGCTACACCACCGAGGGTAGCTCACCGGATGAGCCACCCGAGGGCGGCGACGCCGAGGCGGCGTGATGCGCTTTCCGATCTACATACCATCGAAGGGCCGCGCCGACAACGCGCTCACGATGGGCTATCTGGACGAAATGGGCCTCGCCTACACCGTCATCGTGGAGGCGCAGGAGTATGACGCCTACGCGTGCCGCTACCCGGCCGACCGGCTGCTCGTGCTCGATCCGGCCTACCAGGCGCGATACGAGACGTGCGATGACCTGGGCGACACGAAAGGCCGCGGACCCGGCCCGGCGCGCAATTTCGCGTGGGATCACGCGATCGCGCGCGGCTTCGACTGGCATTGGGTCATGGATGACAACATTCGCGGCTTCTACCGCATGAACCGCAATCTGAAAGTGCCGGTGAGCGACGGCACGATATTCCGCTGCATGGAGGATTTCGCGCTGCGCTATCGCAACCTCGCGATGGTCGGGCCGAACTACGAAATGTTCGCCCCGCGTAAATACAAGGTACCGCCGTTCGTCATGAACACACGGATTTTCTCCTGCAACTTCATCCGCAACGACATACCGTTTCGCTGGCGCGGGCGCTACAACGAGGACACCGACCTGTCGCTGCGCGTTCTCAAGGCCGGCTGGTGCACGGTGCAGTTCAATGCGTTCCTGCAGGACAAGGTACCGACGCAGACCATGAAGGGCGGCAACAATGCCGAGTTCTACGAGCGCGAGGGCACCGTGCCGAAGTCACGCATGCTCGTGCGCCTGCACCCGGACGTTGCGCGCATGCTCTGGCGCTTCGGGCGCTGGCATCACTACGTCGATTACAAGCCGTTCGCCTCGAACCGGCTCGTACTGCGCGAGGGCGTAGAACTGCCCCAGGGCACCGACAACTACGGCATGGCGCTGCGCTACCTGGTCGACAAACCGAAACGGAGATATCGCAATGGGCGGGCGTCCCAGGTTTGAGCCGAGCGCGCACCAGCGCGAGCTGGTCAAGGCGCTGCTCATCTACGGCGTGCCGCTTGCGAATATCTGCACGCACGTGCTCAATTCGCAGACCGGCAAGGCGGTGAGCTACACGGTGTTCGTGCGCGCCTTCAACCGGGAAATCGCCACGGCGGTAGACCGGGGCAATGCGGCGGTGGCCGCGAATCTTTACCGCATCGCGACGAAGAAGGCCGACACGCCGCAGGTCGTGCAGAGCGCCATTTTCTGGATGCGCACGCGCGGCGGCTGGAAACTTAGCGAAGCCGCCGAGGCCGCGCCGCCGCCCGCCGCCGACGCCCCGCCCATGGTCGAGAACGAGGAAACGGCCCGCGCGATCATGGAGGATGTGCTGAACAAATACGGACGCCGCCGCCTGACTGGCTAACGTCATAGCATATGCTATGCACTCATATCGTATGATATGGAAAGCGTAGTCCTGCCGTTCCGCACGAACCGCAAGCCGCCGCCCGCGTGGATGCGCAGCACCACGCAGGACGCGTGGCGCCAGCAGGCGATAAGGAAGGCGTGCGAGGACGATCACATAGCCTTCACGAGCTATTTTTTCCAGCTTCGTGAGGGCGTGCCGTTCCGGCTTAACTGGCATCACCTGGTGATTGCCGACGCGGTGCAGAAAATCATTGACGGCACCTGGACGAATGTCGTTATCAATGTCGCACCGGGCGCATCGAAAACCGAACTGGTCGTCATCAATTTCATCGCGCGGGGCCTGGCGCTCAATGCCTATGCGCGGTTCCTGCATATCAGCTACGGCGACGAGCTGGCGTTGCTCAACAGCCAGAAGGCGCGAGAGCTGATCCAGAGCGACGAGTATCAGGCGATGTGGACGCGCGAGCTGCGTGACGATAGCCGCTCGCTCAAGCGCTGGAATGTCGAGGTTGACGGCCGCACGGCGGGTGGCGTCTATGCCGTTGCGTTCGGCGGGCAGATTACCGGCTTTCGCGCCGGCCGCATGGTCCCCGGCTTTCAGGGGGCCATCATCCTTGACGACCCGCTGAAAATCGAGGATGCCTATTCGAAGGCGGGGCGCGAGAAGGCAAACCGGCGGCTCGTGAGCACGGTCAAGAGCCGCAAGGCGAACCCGGCCACGCCCATCATTGTCATCATGCAACGCCTCGCGGTCGATGACTGCACCGGCTTTATCAGGGCGGGCGGTCTGCCGGGGCACTGGCATTACGTCGAAATCCCGGCGCTCATCGACCAGCGCTACGTCGAGCACTACGCGCACCCGTACCGGCACTGCATCGACGCGGCCCTGACCGACCGCAAGGGGCGTTTCTCCTACTGGCCTTATAAGGAACCGCTGGAAGAACTGCTGGCGCTGGAGCAGGGCGGCACGAACCGCGACGGGCAGCGAATCAGCCGCCGCGTGTTCTCGGCGCAGTACCAGCAAAAGCCCACCGAAGAAGGCGGCAACCTCATCAAGGGGCACTGGTTCGGGCGCTGGCGCGTGCTGCCCCACATCGTGCGGCGGCTCATCATTGCCGACACCGCGCAAAAGACCAGCGAGCGCAATGACTTCACGGTGTTCATGGAATGGGGCCTCGGTGTCGATGGCCGCATCTACGCCATCAACCTCATCCGCGATCGCTGGGAAGCGCCCGACCTCAAACGTAACGCCATCGACTTCTGGGACAAGTGCCGCGCGTACGACCACCGCGTGAACGTGCCGCTCGCGGCGCTCATGGTCGAGGACAAGAGTAGCGGCACCGGGCTCATTCAGGAAATCCGGCGCGGCGGGCGCATCCCGATCCTCGGCATTCCGCGCAACCGCGACAAGGTGATACGCGTCAAGGGAGCCGCGCCGAGCATCGAGGCGGGGCTGGTGATGCTGCCCGAGGAATGCGATTGGGTGAGCGACTTCGTGACCGAGTGCGAGGCATTCACCGAGGACGACACGCACGCGCACGACGACCAGGTAGACGTCCTGTGTGACGCCGTAGAACAGCTACTGGCCGAAGGCGCGCTCATGAACTGGGTTTGATCGGAGGGGCTATGTCTACACCACGCGCTGACGTCATGGCGAATTTTGAGGCGATCGTGCTGCAACTCATCACCGAGGTTGCCGCCTACACGGCGGGCAGCGCCGCCGACGAGGCGGCCGAAGCCAATATTCGCAAGGTCCGCACGCTCACGGCTGCGCTCAATGCGGCAGTGATGGCCGTGCCGAACTTCCCGCGCCTGATGGTCCCGAGCGCGACCGCAGCCGTCAGCACGCCGCTACCTGCGGGCGCGCACGAGGCGTCGTGAAACATTAGGACAGGAATTCTCGCGGGCCGTCAAACCCTTGCCGCCTAAGGCGCAGCGCGGTTTCGTCTGCGCGTGTTTCACGCCCCTGCACGACGGCTGCAGGGGTCCACGCGTTTTGTGCACACAAATCTATGTGCGTTCCTTTCGGTTCGCTTTCACGCTCTTAAGGGTGTAGCGAAAAGAACGTTTTTTGTAGTAACGGGAGGGTCCATGAAGAATCCCGCCGTCTATGCGCTGGTCGCGGCCTTGCTGGCCGCAATCGGCGTCGTGCTGCCTGACGCGCTATGGGTGCATGTCGATGAAGCGATCGCGGCACTCGTGGCCATCATCGGCCTGTTCGTCGCGGGCAAGACGCGCGCCACGTAAGTCATGTTCACCGCCGCGAGCCTGGCGCACGCCGTCCCTGGCGTGAATACGGCTCGCTGGCTCGCGCCTGTCAATGCCGCCTGCGAGCGCTTCGAAATCACGACCCCGGAGCGCGCAGCGGCCTTTGTCGGGCAGTGCGCGCACGAGTCTGCGAACTTCAAGCGGCTCGTGGAGAACATGAACTATTCGCCCTCGCGCATGGCCGATGTGTGGCCGTCGCGTTTCTCCACCGGCCAGCGCGTGGCCGGCCACCACAAGGCGAACGCCCTGGCCAAATCGCTCGGAGGCCGACCCGAGGCGATCGCCAATACGGTCTACGCGAACCGCCTGGGCAACGGCCCGCCCGAGAGCGGCGACGGCTGGCGCTTCATCGGTCGCGGCCTCATTCACCTGACGGGGCGCGACAACTACACACGCGCCGCCCGCGCGCTCGGCCTGCCCATCGTTGAACGGCCCGAGCTGGTCGAGCAGCCCGAGGCGGCGGCGCTCACTTCCGCATGGTGGTGGTACGAGAACCGCGTGAACCTCTACGCCGACCAGCGCGACTGGCTCGCCGTCTCGCGCGCCGTCAACCTCGGCAACCCGTTTTCGAACGCCACGCCGCATGGCCACGCGCATCGCGTCGCGGCCACCGAGCGCGTGCTGATGGCACTCGCCTGAATGGAGGCAAGCATGACGACCTTTCATGACTACGTGCCGGTGGCGGTCACGGTACCCGACCCGCCGCCTGACGACCCGCCCTACATTGACGAGGACGAAGGCACCTACCTGGGCGATGCCCTTGGCGGCTCGCTGCGCGATATCTGTCCTGCCTGCGGCGGCTCGGGCGGCGACCCGTACAACGATGGCCTGCTGCCGTGCACGCGCTGCGGCGGTGAGGGCTGGTACTGGTATCGGACATGAGCGCTCTGCCCGCGCCGCGTGCGCCGCGTCATCACGCCGGGGTCCACTGGCTCGATACGCTGCGCAACTTCGTTGCGGGCCTGATGACGCGCTCCGACAAGATGAGCTATGGCGCGTATGTCTTTCGCAACCGTATCAGCCAGCGCGAGCTGGAGGCGATGTACGCCAGCAACTGGCTCTGTCGCAAGGTGGTCGATGCGCCCGCCGAGGACATGACGCGCGAGTGGATCAACCTGGAGACGAACAACGGCGACGCGCGCGAGACGCTTGAGGATGCGGAGCGCGAATTCAGCGTGGTCGATATCGTGACCTCGGTCATCAAGTGGGGGCGGCTCTACGGCGGCTGTGCGCTCTACCCCTCCATCGAGGGCGACGACCCGGCGATGCCGCTCGATGTGGAGTCGATCCGCCCCGGCACGCTTAACGGCCTCATCGTGCTCGATCGCTGGCACATTTTCCCGGCCTCGAACGTGCCGATGATCGACCTCAAGAATCCGAACTGGCGACCGGAGTTTTATCGCATTCGCGGCCCGAACCAGCAACTCATTCACAACTCGCGGCTGCTCATCATGGACGGCTCGCAACTGCCGGTCACGTTGCTGCGCCTGAACCAGTGGTGGAGCGACAGCGTACTGCAGTCACTGTACGACGAGCTACAGCGCAATGACACGGTTGCGGAGTGCACGGCGAGCATGTTTTTCGAAGCCTGCGTCGATGTGCTCAAGATCGACCAGCTGCGTATCCAGCTTGCGAGCGACGAAGGAACGGAGACGCTGAAAAAGCGCTTCGAGCTGGCGGCGCTCATGAAAAGCGTCAACCATGCGCTGGTGCTCGATGCGCAGGACGACTACGACAAGAAAATCAACAGCTTCGCGGGTATCCCCGAAGTGCTGCGCACGTTCATGGAGCGCATTGCAGGGGCGACCGACATACCGGCCACGCGTCTATTCGGCGTCGCGCCTCGCGGCATGAACGCGACCGGCGAAAGCGACATGCGCAACTACTACGACGCCATCAAGAGCAAGCAGGAAAAGACGCTGCGCCCGGTGCTCGAACTGCTCTACGCGATCCTTTCGATGAACGCCTTCGGGCGGCTCATTGACGATCTCGAAATCTCGTTCAAGCCGCTCTGGCAGATGAACGAAAAGGACGCCGCGCAGGCCGGTTTGTGGAAAGCACAGCGTGACGAAATCTATATCAACCGGGCGGTGGTGACCGAGGCGAAGGTGCTGCAGCAGCTACGCGCCGACAACACCTATCCGATCACCGACGACGATATCAGGGCGGCCGAGGAAATGGCTAACTACATGCCGCCGCCACAGCAGGGATTGCCGGGTGTTCAGTCTCCACCAACTGGTCAGCCAGCGGCGAACGCGGGAGGGGCGGCTGGTGCCGCTGCGACCGCGCCAGCTACGGCCAGCGCGCCCGTCGCATAGGGTCGAGCTGCGTTACCGCAATGCGCTGCTGGTGATTGCGCGCGAGCTTGCCAGTGCCACGGCCACGCATCTGCTGCCGGTGCTGCGCTCGTACGAGTGGGCCTATCACGTTGGCGATTCTCTCATGCGCGACGTGCGCGACGTCACGAGCGGCGCTGTGCTGATGGCCATCGAACGCGCGATCGCGTCGATTTCGGCCGACACGGTTTCGCGCATGGCATGGCGTCCCGAAGCGCTCGCGGAAGCGATGATCGGCGCGCAGAACGAGGCGACCAAGGAAGCACTGCGCACCTCGATCCAGAGCGCCTACGGCCTCGACATTACGGCGCTGCTGGAAGGGCAGGACATTGCCCCGACGCTCAACCTTGCGCGCCGCATGAACGTCGAGCTGATCCGCTCGATCCCGAGCGAGTACCTGCGCGGGCTCAATCAGCGTGTGTTCCTGGGCGTGCAGCAGGGCGCGCGATACGAAACGCTCGCCAGTGACATTCAGGAACTGTACGGCGTGACCGAGAACCGCGCCAAGTTGATCGCGCGCGACCAGACCGCAAAAACGAATGCCGCCATCACGCAGGCACGGCAAACCGATCTCGGCATCACGCACTACCGGTGGTCCACCGCGGGCGATGAGCGCGTGCGCGAAACGCATGCCGCGAACGAAGGGAAGGTGTTCGCCTGGGACGATCCGCCCGCCGAGACGGGGCACCCCGGCGATGACGTGAACTGCCGTTGCGTTGCCATACCGCTGCTCGGCTATAGCGAGAACGGCGAGGAAGTGTAGGAGGGATTTTGTCATGGCCATTACCGCCAAGGGGCGCGCTCGCATTGCCCCCGAAAACTTTGCCTTGCCAGGCAAGCGCTACCCGGTCAACACCCCCGCGCGCGCACGCAACGCGCTCGCGCGCATCGCGCAGCACGGCACGCCTGCCGAGCAACGCAAGGTGCAGAACAAGGTAGCACGCCGCTATCCGGGGATCGAAGTCACCAAAAACGACCGGAAGAAATAGCCATGCGCGAGTTTATCGATGTGGAGATGAGCCGCCGCGTGCAGCACCCGGACGGCTTTGTAACCGTGCCTGCGCGTGTGGCGCGTACCGGCGTGCAGTTCTACCGCGCCTTCGAGCTGGATATGACGGATGGCGACCCGATGCGCGTAATCGGCGTCTACCGCCCGCCCGAAGAAGTGTTTGCACCCGCCTCGATGGCGACCTACAGCGGCACGCCCATCACGAACGAGCACGTTGGCAGGGTCACGCCGAAGAACTGGAAAGAGAAGGCGGTCGGGACCGTGGTCGCGCCGCACCGCGACGGAATCTATGTCGGCGCCGACCTGATTTTCCAGTCACAGGATGCGCTCGATGCCATCGACGCGGGCAAAAAACAGCTCAGTGCCACGTATGACGCGACGCTTGACTGGACCGCAGGCACGCACGAGGGGATGGCTTACGACGCAGTGCAACGGGATATCCGCATCAATTCCGTCGCACTGGTAAGGGCGGCGCGCTGCGGCGCGGCCTGCTCGATCGCTGATGCGGAAATGCCAGGAGCTAACGCCATGAGTACTCGACGCATTGTTGTCGATGGCATCCCGCTTGAGCTTGACGATGTTGCGGCAGCGACCGTCGAGAAGTTGCAGTCGCAACTATCTCAAGCGCAGGCCACGATCGAAACGCAGAAAACCGCACTCGCCTCCACCGTCAGATACGGAGAAGCACAACTAACGGTCAGCAATCCCAGCGCCATTCAGGCTGTCATTGACGACCAGGCCACACGGATCGCCCAGCTTGGCAAGGACGCGATGACGCCCGAGCAGCGCGACGCGATGGTGGCCGATTGGGTCAAGACGCTCGATCACGCCAAGCGCCTCATGCCGAAGATCGTTACGGACGGCAAGACGTGCGCAGCGATCCGCCGCGAGGTAGTCGCCTCCATGTATGACGCGCGCAAGCCGCTCATTGACGCGGTGTTGTCAGGCAAGTCGCTCGATGACGCCGACGAAGCGTCGATTCGCACTGCGTTCGCGGTCCTCGCATCGAGCGCAGCCGAGCCCGCGCCGCGCCGCAGCGACCCCGTAGCTGATGCGCTCACCGCCTCGATGCGCGCCGAGGATGCCGCCGCGAAGGGTGGCGGTGGAGGCGGCAGGGATGGCGCGCGCGAACACGCCGTGACCGCTGACGGACTGCCCGACCCGGACGCTGCGCGCGCGAGCTGGGTCAAGCGGCAGACGACGCGCCTCGTGCGCGTGGCGGCCAAGTGAAAGGTAACGGGTAATGGGAGAACGTCATGGGAAGAATCGACCTTGGTACATACGGCGATCTGCTGTTCGATCCTGGCATTCCGGGTATGGACGTGGACGTGAATATTTCGTCCATCGTCTCGTACACGAACAACACCAACGCGCCGATCGGTCCCGGCTATGCCGTGGGCGTCGATGGGGATGGCCGCATTGCGGCGCTCGCGGCGGGCAGCGAAGTCGCCGGGATTACGGTGCGGCACGCGGTGTGGCCTGCCAATGAGGAAGGGGAGTGGTTCTATCCGCCGAGCGCGCCGGTCCCGGTGATGGAATTCGGGCGCGTGTGGGCGATCTGCAAGGCCGGATGCGAGGTAGGCGATGCGGTAGGCGCGGACCTCGACGGCACGCTCACGGTCGGCGGCGCACTGCCGGTGGCCGGCGCGTTCTGGGATAGCAAGGCCGCAGCGGGCGGCATCGCTATCGCACGCGTGAACCGTATGAAGCCAGCCGCCGCCGCTGGTGGCGACTGAACACCAAACATAAGGCATCAACAGTAAGGCATGCGAGCCGCCCGAGAGGGCGGCTTTTCTTTTTTAGGGGAGCGCAATGAAGCCGAACCGACTCCAGGTGTTCCGGGATTTTCTCTCGAACCCTCAACTGCAACTGGTGGACTCGCCCGAGGCGCTTGCGTTCCTCGTCTCGCAGCTCGCCTATATCGAAACCGAGGTGTTCGAACGGCTGCGCGAGCCGCTGGACTATGAACGCCTCGTGCCTATCAGCAACGAGCCTGGCGATTGGGCTACGAGCGTCGCATACAAGATGAAGGACTATGCGGGCCGTGGCCGCCGCCATGCGCTGAAAGGCCGCGATCTGCCGCGCGTTGACGTCTACTACGCCATGGAGACGATTCCGATCGAAACGGGCGCGCTCTCCTATGCGTTCACGTTCGAGGAATTGCGCACGAGCGGCCACCTCAACCTGCCGCTCGACACCGACCGCGCCGAGGCATGCATGGACGCCTACGAGCGGCACATGAACGTTGTCGGCCTCTATGGCGAGTACGAACTGACGGGCGTTTTCAATAACCCGTATGTGCCGGTCATGCCCGCCATTACCGGCGACTGGCTCAACCCGGCAACCTCGCCCGATGCGATCCTCATGGACGTGAATCGCGCCATCACGCAGGTCTGGACACAGACCAAGCGTAACAGCGTGGTCGATACGATCGTGCTCCCCGGCCCGCAGTTCGGCCACATTGCCAGCACGCCGCGCTCGCCCAACAGCGACACGACGATTCTGACGTTCCTGCAGGAAAACAACCTCTCGCGCGTTGAGCACAACACCAATGTGGATTTCGTCGGTGGCCCGGACCTCGATGAGGCGGGCACCAACGGCACGGCGCGCATGATCGTCTACGAGAAAAACCAGCGCAACCTGGTCATGTATATCCCGATGCCGATCATTTTCCACGCGCCGCAAATTTTCGGGCTCGAGACGCAGATTCCGGCCGAGTACAAGTATGCCGGGGTGAACTGGAAGTATCCGAAGTCCGGCCTGTATGTGGACGGGCTCTAAGGGGAATTTTCATGGCTGATAGCAAGACGCGCGAAGCGTCGGTGGTCTACGTGCAGAACAGCAGCAAGGCACCCGTCATTATTCCTGGTATCCCGCGCAATATCGAGCTGGCCGCGCGCCGCATCACGCCAGTGGATGCGACCGTGTGGGCGAAATTCAAGGCATCGAAGTTCGGCAAACACTACGTCGATGATGAGACGCTAACCGAGGCGAGCGCCGAGGAATATACCGAGCAGCCCGAGACGCCTGCACAGACCGCCGAGCGCGAGGACGCCGAGGCCGAGACGGAAAATGTCGCCTCGCGCCGGCGCCCGAAAAAATCCCCGCCGCCGTCATCGTCATGAGCACGCGTCGCGCCGCGCCGGAAGTCACGGTTGCGGAGTTTCGCGCGCGCTTTCCCGAGTTCGAATCCAACTCCGATGAGCAGGTTACGGCGGCGCTTGAAGATGCGTTGCCGTGGAATGGCTACTCGCGCTGGGAAAGCAAGTATGTGCAGGGCGTGTGTACGCTGGCGGCTCACCTTCTCGCGCTCGCGAACCAGCGCGCGCAGAGCGCTAGCGCGGCTGGTGGAGGCGTGGCTACGGGCATATTCCGCTTCGCACTCTCACGGCGCGCAGGCGCGCTCTCGATCACGTATGGCACGACGGGCAGTTCGTCAACGACTGGCGGACCTGGACAGGTGCCGTACTTTCTGTCGCTGACGACCTACGGCATCGAGTGGTGGTCCATGGCGCGCATCGTCGGCATGGGCGCAGTCGTGCTCAACGCCAGCCTTCCGTTGCCTGGCACGCCGATCCCGGCCGAGCCGCCCGATGAGCGCGACGAGTATGGATCGGGAGTCATGTATGGCCCAGACTGGCCCGCCCTTTGACTTCTCGAACCTCGATCGCATCCTCGATCGGGTTATGTCCACGCCTAAGTATGAAGTCGTCGTCGGCTACCCCGCAGATAGCGGCGAGCACGAGGGCGGCGGCATCACGCTTGCCGAGCTTGCGGCCATTCACGACCTGGGCGCACCGGCAGCGGGTATCCCCGCGCGTCCGTTCCTGCGCCAGTCCGTATTCAACCGGCGCGAGCGCTACATGCGCGGCCTGGCTGCGGACCTGCGGCGCGTCTATGCGGGACAGGCCACGCTCGACTATGCCTACGGGCGGCTGGCGCTGGACGCCGCGGCGGGAGTGCAGGAGGAAATCACGAACCCGGTTCCCGCCTTCGTGGAGCTAAAGCCCGCGACGGTAGCGCGCAAGGGCTCATCGACCCCGCTCATTGATTCCGGCCAGCTACGGCAGTCCGTGCAGGGTATTGTGCGCCGCGCAGGGGAAACGAAATGATGAATCTCGCAGACGTGGTGCTCGACCCGGAGTGGGTAGGCGAGTGGCCGATTCACCGCCGCAGCGGCCACTACGACGCGGGCGGGCATTGGGTCGAAACGCTCACGCCTGGCACGATTACCGCTGCGATCCACCCCGCGAGCGATGACGCCATGGCGATGCTGCCCGAGGGCGAACGCTACCTTGAGGGCATCAAGGTCTATGCGCTCGAACCGGTCAGGCAGGGCGACCAGATCGAATGGCATGGCGACCGCTGGCGCGTCGCGCGCCTGCAGGACTACAGCGATTATGGCTTTTACGACGCTACAGCGACTCGACTCGGGGGCACTACGGTCCCGGGTGGCGGCGCTTTTGCAACTCCCTAGCGGCGACGTGCGCGAAACGTGGTCGGGCGGGCCGGTCGGCGGTCGTGCCTTCTGCACGTTCTGCCTGGAGTCGGTGATTCCGCTCGGGCCTGCGCGTACTGACTTCTACGGCCAGTCCGAGCGCGAGCGCATCACGGTTTCGGTGCTCGAAACGTGGGTTTTTGAAGCCTACGGCAACGGCGCGGATGAGTTCGCAGAGTTCGCGCGCGCCGCGATGCAGGGCGAGAGTGGGCAGGCGATGTTTCGCCGCGAGCGCTGTGCGCTCATCGACACGCGCCCGAGCCTGGACCTCACCGGCCTGGCTGGCCAGCAGGAGCACCGCTCGCGCTTTCTCGCCACGCTTTCAACGGTGCGCATTTTTGAAACGGAGCTGGAGGCGATCCGGCTCGCGGACCTGTACGTACACACAACGATGGGCGCAGACGAACTCGTGATTGAACACGTTCCGGTCAGACCGCCCGACGAACCGTGAGCTTGCGCGAATGCGCAATTTCGCAAACCGAAGCCCCGCCACGCGCGGGGCTTTTTTTATGGACGCGCGCAAATGACTACCTCGCTTCCGCTCTCGCTGGTCGTAAATGTCCAGCTCAATATCCAGCCGCTTGCACCGAGCCGCCGCAACTTCGGCATGATCGTGCTGGTTACGCCCGAAGTGGAGCCGTTCACGTCACAGGGCGCGACGTGGCTGCTCTACGGCTCCATCGACGCGATCGGCGCCGCCTTCGGCATTAACTCCGAAACCTACGCGGCGGCGACGAAGTTTTTTGCGCAGTCGCCGCGCCCGCGCCAGATCCTTATCGGGCGCTGGGACGCCGCCGATGCGAGTATCCCCGCGACGGCCGCCGCCATCTTCGGTCGGCCCGTCACGCGCCCGGTCGGTGACTTCGCCGCGCTCTCGTCGGCTACCTTTAGCGTGCCCGTCAATGACGTGGTGCGCGCGTTCGAGGGTATCGACCTCTCGGGGCGTACCAGCTTCGCGCAGATCGCAACCGCGATCGATGGCGTGACCCGCCCCGAAGGGCTCGGCTTCCGGTGGGATAGCGCCGGTACCCGCTTCATCGTGGAAAGCCTGACGCTTGGCGCGACCACGCAGATTGGCTTCGTCACTGGCGACTCGACCGACCCTGACTATATCGGCGCATGGCTCGGCCTGGATAACGTCGCGCCCACCTACATCGTGCCGGGTGTGGACCAGCAGCAGCTCGGCGCGCAGACCATCCCCGAGGCGCTTCACACGCTCTCGCAAACCTACAGCGACTGGTATGCAGCGGTCGTGTGCAAGTCGCCTCTGAGCGACGACGAAATCAGCACGACCACGGAATACATCATGGCTGCTGACCGCAAGGTGTTCGGCGTCACGTCGATGAATGCCGCACAGCTTGAAATGGTGCAGACCAACGTTTTTCGACGGCTCTACGACCAGCAGGCATATCGCGTCGTTGCGCAGTATGACCACGACGACCGCTATGCAATCGTCTCGTTCCTCGCGCGTGCACTCGCGGTCAACTTCGCGGGCAGCAATACCACGCTCACGATGAAGTTTAAACAGCAACCGCTGGTTACGCCCGAGCCCATCACCGAAACCGAGGCCGCGAAGGCCAAGGCGCTCGGCATGAATTACTACGCCTACTTCGACACCGTGCCGATGGTCGCGGAGGGCATGGTCATCGGCGGGCGCTTCTTCGATGAGATCCACATTCTGGACTGGTTCTGCGACGCGGCGCAGAAAAACGTGTTCGCCGTGCTTTACCAGAGCGTGACGAAGGTGCCGTTGACCGATGCCGGTACGCACCGGCTCATCGCCGCGATTGAGCGTGCCTGCAAGGATGGCGTGCGCAATGGCGCGTTCGCACCTGGCGTGTGGAACGGCGATCCGTTCGGCACGCTGGAGACTGGCGATTACCTCGACACGGGCTGGTACATCTGGGCCGACACGGTAGACAACCTGAGTACGAGCGACCGGCAGGACCGGCGCGCACCGCCTATTCAGGTGGCGCTCAAACTCGCGGGCGCGATCCACCACGCGGACGTCATTGTGAATTTTGACCGCTGATTTTAGCGGCTTGCGGGAGGCATCATGGCTGTCTTTGATCCCAAACAGGTTAGCGTACTCATCAACGACTGGCGGCTCCAGGATTGGGCCGATGGCAACGACGTGATCGTTGCGCGCTTCCAGGTCGATCATGGCGAACTGACCATCGGCGCGGGCGGCACTGGCGTATTCGTGCAGAATCCCGATGAGTCGGGCTCGCTCGTGATTCGCATGAAACAGCACACGCGCGATAACGCCGTGCTCGACGTGTGGCGACGCGCGCAGCGGCAGAGCATCAAGAGCTTTGCGCCGCTCTACCTGTCGATCCGCGACCTGCTCAACGAGGACGTGTGCACCGCCGAGAACGGCTATTTCACCACGCCGCCCGAGTACCAGCGCGGCAACGGGCACAACGCCATGACGTGGACCATGGTCTTTACGAGCTTCACGATGCGGCTCGAACGCGGCTTGTTTGAATAGGAGGGCTAATCATGGATGCACCGGTACGCGAGACGGAGCGCGCGGAGAAGGCGGAACGCAAGATTACGCTAGGCGACGTGACCTATGTTTTCATGCTCGCGCCGGCCGAACCGGCTTTCGACATGCTGCTGGAGCACGTCACGCCGCTACTGCAGGGCTTTACCGTTCCGCTCGACAAGGCGGGGCATATCTCGGAATGGCCGGTAGGGCGTTTCGCAGCGGGTTTGAGTTCGCCCGATGCGCGCGTGATACGTGAATTCCTCTATAAGTACATCGCCGTTGCGCGGAGTGGCGGGCAACCGTTCCGGCTCGAAGATGACGGCCAGCGCGCCGTGCACTTCAACCACTATCGCGGCCACATGATTCCGCTCATCCTGAAAGCCTTCCAGTTCCAGTTCGACAGTTTTTTCGACGGTGGGGTACTCGCACAGATTCTGCCCCGCCAGATGGTCGACACGTTGCGGGCAAAGTTAAGTGGTTTCTTTTCCGGCCAATAATGCGCGGCCTGTGCACGCGGCACGAGCTGCGCACGGTCTACTCGCTGGAGGATTTGATGGACTTCCACGAAGCGCTGGACGAATGGGACCGCGCCCATGCTGATCGATGAATATCTGGTCAAGCTCGGCGTCATCGCTGACGTAAACAAGGCGGCGGCGTTCCGGGGTGAACTGCTCAATATCGGCGCCGCCGCGACAAAGGTGGCGGGGCTCGTCGTCGCTGGCGCTACGGCGATCGCGGGCTACTTCGCCGCGAGCGTGGGCGACCTCGACCGCCTGGGCGCAATGGCGCGCAACACCGAGACGAGCGTCGCATTCATCCAGCAACTCGGCTATGCCGCCACGCAGACTAACTCATCGGTCGATGATGCGCGCGAGTCGATCACGCGGCTGGCTAAGGTGATGGGCGAGGCGCAGAACGGCATCGGGCGCGGCGCGAAAGCCTTTGAAGCCTACAACCTCTCGGCGCGTAATGCGGACGGCACCACGAAAGGCATGAATCAGGTGCTTGGCGACATACAGGAGCGCATGCGCGGCATGAATGCGATGCAGCAGACCGCGTTTCTGCAGCGCATGGGAATTAACGCATCGATGCGCGAGCTGCTAAGTCTCACGAGCGAGGAATTCGGCAAACTCATCGACCAGGCCAACGAGTGGGGCGTCAATACCGACGAGCAGGCCGCAGCCGCATCGAACCTGCACAACCGTTTCAAGGATTTGCGCTTCGGGCTCGGGCAGTTCCGTACGCTGGTGGGGCTCTCGCTCATCCCGACGCTCGATCGCATGATCGCCTCATTCAAGGCGTGGTTTCGCGAGAACAGGGTGCTCATACAGGACGGCCTTAACCGCCTCTTTACGGCGGTGCAGTATGTAGGCCAGATGGTGATTAATTTCATCAGTTTCCTCGACCGGGTGATTGGCAAAACCATCGGCTGGCGCAATGCCGTGCTGCTCATCGCGGGCGCATTCGCGATCTGGAATCGCGCGATGCTGCTCAACCCGATAACGTGGATCGTCGCCGGCATCGCAGGGCTGCTGCTGCTCATCGATGATCTCATGACGTATCTCGACGGCGGGCAATCAAGCCTCGGCGCGTTCTGGGGGCCGTTCCTGGAGTACGTCAATCAGGCGGCGGTCGCGTTCGCGCCGGTATGGCAGGGCATCAAGGATCTGGTCGCGGCGCTCGAACCGCTCGCGCAGCTCGTCAACATGATTTTTGGCGATGTGTTTATTGCGGCCATCGAGACAGTCACGCTCGCTTTTACGACGCTGGTCGATCTGCTCACAACCGGCCTCGCGGGCTGGGTCGCGCTCGCGCGTGGCGATCTGCAGGGCTTTACCGACGCCTTCCGCAACGCATTCAACATCATCGAGGCGCTGGCGAACAGGGTGTTCGGCACGATCGGCAAGTTGATCGACAACACGCTCGGGCGCGTCGCGGCGTTCGCGGGCACGTTGATACAGGGCGGCAGTGCGCGCGACGCGGTGGCCGCAGCACGCAATGCCGTGCTACCCGGCAATGCGGGTATCGCGAGCCAGGCCGAACTGGAGGCACGCGGGCAAGCGCTCAATACGGGCGGGCCGATGCCAGCCGGGACCGGCAGTTCGACCGCGAACGCACTGCGCAACCTGCCGAGAAGCCAGGGCGGCGCGGGTGCCACGCGCACGGCGAACAACAATCTGCTCACACAAAACGTGACCGTCAATGTGCAGAGCACCGACCCCGGCGCGGCAGCACGCGCCGTCAAGACGGAATTGCAGGGCACCGCACGGACTGCGGTGGGAAACATGGGCTCTGGAGTCGTGCAATGAAACTTCGCTATCTGGTTTTGCCGCTGGCGCTCGTCGCGTGCGAGAGCATGCCAGGGCATGAGGAAAACGCGCGCGCCGCGCTCTCGGCGTTCTGCCGTCTGCACAAGGCCGAGATTTTCCATGTGCTCCTGACGCCGAAACAGGTCGAGGCGGGCAATGTGGTGTGCGCCTCCATCGGCCTGCCGCTCGGCGCCGAACCCGACTAGGCTCGCGCGATGGACGTCTATCTGATATCGCGCCTCATCGGCACGGTACGGATTGACCTCACGCAGCAGGAACAGCACGACTCCACGATGCGCATCACCGACAACCCGGTCGAATCCGGGGCGGTGGTGGCCGATCATGCGGTACTGGAGCCGCGCCGCCTGACGGTGCAGGGCTTGATGGTGGACTGGGCTCCTGCGGGCGTGAATTATTCGCTGGCCGATAGCATCATCCCGCGCGAGAGTGCCGATTTTCTCAACCTCATCGCGCTCCCGGTGCCGCTCATGACGTTCACGCCGCAGACGCTGCAGCAGGCCCGCCGCAAGCTCGGCCCCGCGCTCTCGTATGTGACGCCGGTTATCGCGCTCGATCTGCAGCGCGCGCTCGCGCCCTGGCTCCCCGACTTCCAGCCGGTCGATACGCTCGACATGTCCAGCGGATCGCGGCGCGTTGAGCAGGTTTTCGATGCGCTGCGCGCGATCCAGAAAAGCGGCGAGATGGTTGAAATCATTACCGGCTCGCAGCACTACGAAAACATGCTCGTGGTGGCCGCGAGCATGACGCAGACGCGCGACGGCAGCGCAGCGCTCTCGGTCACGGCGCAGGAACTGTTCATCGTGGAGACGCAGACCGTGAGCGGGATCACGGTCGCAGGCGGCGGGCCGACCGGCCCGGCAGCGGGCGCGAAAAGCGGGCGCTCGGATGCGCAGTCGTCGGCCACGCGTAACAAGGGCAATGTGCAGACGCCCGACGCAGGCACGCTCAAGCGCTCATCGCTCAATGCCCTGACGGGCGGGTGGTCGCTGTGAATATTGTGCCGGCCGACGCGACGCCCGCGCAACAGATGACGGTGCACTACGGCACGGATGCGCTCGAACTGACCATCATCTGGAATTCGGTAGGCCAGCACTGGCGCATGGATATCTTCGACGTGAATACCTCGGAGTACATCGCGCAGTACGTGCCACTTGAAGTCGGCATCCCGATCGGGCAGCGCTACGGGCGCGAGTGGATTTTCATGCTGGCGGACCTCTCCGCGGCGCTGCTCGACCCGGTGAGTATCGATGACCTCGGGCGGCGCTGCGTGCTCATGATCGGCAGCATGGATGAAGTGCGCGAAGCCGCGCCAGTGCCGTTGCAATGAGGCAGTAAATGCAGCAGTTCGGTCGGCGCTACCAGCTCATCATAGGCTCGCGCAGCGAGGGGTTTGCATTCAACAATCTGCGCGTCGCCTTTGAGGTGACCAAGACGCTTGAAAAGACCCCGAACCCGGCAAAAATCCGTATCTGGAACCTCACGCGCCAGCACATGGGTGCGGTACTTTCGAAGCTGTACACGACCGTTGCGCTCTCGGTCGGCTATGAGGCGCTACGGGTAATCTACGCAGGCGATATCGTGAAATCCAACGTGGAGCGCGACGGCATGGATTTCGTTCTCGAGCTGGAGTGCGGCGACGGCAATACGGCCTATACCAGCGCGCGGGCGAACATGACCCTGCCAGCCGGTACGACCGATGCACAGGCTGCGCGTGCGCTCGTCGGCACCATGCCTGATACCACGCGCGGGGCCATGGGCGTGACCCGTACCGAGGGCAGTGCGAGGGCGAGGGTGTATTGCGGCAACACGCGCGACTGCCTCTCGAACCTCGCGCGCGCCAACGAGGCCGACTGGTCGATCCAGGACGGCGCAATCGTGATGCTCCCAGCCAATGCCGCGATCGCGGGCGCAGGCCCGCTTATCAGCCAGGACACCGGCATGGTCGGCATGCCCCGGCAGACCGACAACGGGCTTGAAGTCAATTGCCTCTGCAATCCCGCAATCCTCGTAGGCGGCGTCGTGCGTGTGCAATCGATCCTGCCCCACTACTCGGGCGATTACAAGGTCGTGAGCGTGCACCACTCGGGCGACTTTGCCGAGGGTGACTGGCTCTCGCAACTGGTCGTCATCGGTGGCCAGTTCCAGAAGGTCGCAAAAGAGACACCCCCAAAGGGGCCTGCGGCTGGCTCAGACGGCTCTGGAGACGATGGCGGCTACGAGGTGGGCTCACAGAACCTCGCCGCGCTCGCAACCGGCCAGAAACGCGTCTGGAGCGTCGCGGAACTCGCGCCATGAACCACGGCAACTATCCGTTCGAGCAGGGCGGGTTCGAGCGCGCGCAGGACACGGCCAGCAATGCGCTCTCGCTCGCGCTGCGCGTGGCGATGCCGGGGCGCATTGACTTCTTCGACCCGGACTCGCAGACCGCGACCGTACAGCCGATGCTCGCGCAGCTGCTCGCGGACGGCACGAGCGAAGCGTATCCGGCGCTGCCCGATGTGCCGGTCTACTGCATGCGCGGCGGGCCGTACTGCGTGACGATGCCCGTCAAGCCGGGCGACGACTGCCTGCTGGTTTTTGCAGACCGGTGCATCGACGCGTGGTTTTCGAAGGGCGAGGCATTGCCGCCCGCCGACTACCGGTTGCATGACCTCTCGGACGCCTATGCGCTCGTCGGTGTCTCGCCGCGACCGAAGGCGATACCAGGTTACAAGCCGGATTCCGCCGAGCTGCGCTCCGTCGATGGCGCGCAGGCGGTCACGCTCGACCCGGACGGCACCGTGACGAACCGCAACAGCGCGGGCTCGACCGTACTGACGCCTGCTGGCGGGTTCGTCATCAACGCGCCGGCCGGAATTACGCTCAACGGCAATACGTTGCTCGTAGGCGACCTGTCCAGCACGCCAGGCAACGGCGGGAGCGGACAGGCCGCGCTCGCCAACCGGCTGACGGCGCTGGATATCACGACGCCGAACGTGGCGAGTCACGACCGGCACTCACACAACGATCCACAGGGCGGAAACGTGGGCTACCCCTTCTAAAGGCTTCTGCGACCTCCCCCCGTTGTTCTGTCTCATGCCGCCTTGCGCCGCAGCATTGGGGCATGGGGAATGAACCAGGTCGCAACGGCGCGCGCGGTTCCCTGATGGTGACCGCCGCGCGCCCTTTTTATTCGCAGAGCGTGCGCATAGCGTGCGCGTTTTCCCGTCAGGCCCGTTCGAGCTTCGCTGCTCGCGCGGGCCTTTTTGTATGGATGCGAGGCGATGAAGGTAAGACGGCTCGATGCCTACGGCGACTGGACGTTCGGCCAGGGCACGGCGAACTATGCCGACGATGGCGAATCGACCGCGCAGCGCGTGCGCACGCGCCTGCTGATGTTCCTCGGTGACTGGTTTCTCAACCTTGCAGTCGGCATGCCGTGGCTGACCGATTTCGAGCGCCCCGCCAACCTGGCCGATATCGAGCGCTCCGCGCGCCTCACGATCCTCCAGACAACGGGCGTCGCGCAACTCGATTCGCTCGACCTCACGCTCTCGCCCGATCGCGAGCTGCAAGTGACCGCCGAAGTGCAGACGACTGACGGCAACGCCTCAACCGTGGTGGTGAGCTATGGGTCAGCTAACCGATAGCGGCTTTGTGATTCGTCGGCTGGACGAAATCATTTCGACTATGGACGCCGGGATGAAAACCATCTACGGCGCCGATATCAGCACCGACCCGGACTCGCCCGATGGCCAGATGATTGGCCTGTGGTCGCAGGCGCTAGCCGACCTTGAAGAACTCGCGGGCGAAATGTGGCGGCAGATGGACCCCGACTATGCGACGGGGCCGAACCTCGATCGCGTGGTGAACTTCGCGGGCATCCGCCGCACAGTGGATAGCCCCTCCTACCTGCGCTCGGTGATTCTCTCGGGCACGCCGCTCATTTACGTGCCTGCCGACTCGCTCGCGCGTGACCAGTCCGGTATCCAGTGGCGCTCGATGCAGCGCGTGCGGCTCGATGCGAACGGCAGCGCGCGCGTCGATTTCCAGAGCGTCGATGCCGGTGCGTTCAATGTCGGCGCGAATACGGTGCTCGATATCCTCGCGGGCGTGACGGGCTGGGTCAGCGCGATTACCTCGCGCGCGGCCACGACCGGCACCGACCAGGAGACGGACCCGCCATTGCGCGCCCGCTTCTACCTCTCGCGCGAGCGCACCGCGCAGGACGATGCCAGCTCCATGCTCGGCAACCTGCTCGCGCTCAACGGCGTCGATGATGCGCAGGTCTATGAGAACTATAAGAAGTATGTCGACCACAACGGCACCGAGCCGAACTCCATCAATGCGGTGGTCAACGGCGGCGATGAAAGCTCCATCGGCCAGGTCATTTTGCAGCGCAAGCCAGCCGGGACAGGCATGCAGGGCGAAAGCACGGTCTATGTGGTTGACCAGTTTTCGCGCGTGCGCGAAATCGTGTTCGACCGCCCCACCAAGGTAGCGGTGCACGTCGAAGCGCAGGTTACGCGCCGCGCGAACTTTACCGATATTGACGATGAGGCGATCGCGGAAGCGCTCGCGCGCCTTAACTTCAAGATCGGCATTCCGGTTATCCGCACCGAGCTTTATGCGCCGATGTACAGCATTCCTGGCTTCATCGTGACACGCCTGTGGATCGGTACCGATACGCTCGCGCCCGCCGAGCAGGATATCGCGATCGGCCCGCGCGAGAAGGCCGTGATCGATGCGGACAACGTCTCTATCGTGGTGGTTTAAACATCATGGCCTATAGCGATCTGCTCGTCTGGCAGTACAAGGGCAAGCCACGCGCGAAGGCGACCGCCGAGCTGTTCGATACGCTCGTCAAGCCGACCTGGGCGGGCTTCATGGCCTTGATGGACACCTACGATATCGACCACGTAACGGGCATCTCGCTTGACGTGATCGGGCGCATCGTCGGCGTCTCGCGCATCCTGCAGGGAGCCGCGCCGCGTACCTTCTTCGGCTTCAACGGCGAGCCCGACCAGACCAGTTTTCCTAATCCCTATGCGGGGCCGTTCACGCGCGGCCAGCGTCTGGGCGGCAAGTGGTACCGCTACGGCGGTGCGATCGCGGACAGCGCGACGGCCAACGATGAGGAAATGCGCACGCTCATCCGCATGAAGGTCGTCAAAAACTATCAGGACGCGTCGCTTCCGAACCTCATTACCGGCGCAATGATCCTCACGGGCGGCGCGTATGCGAACGCCGTCGATAACCTCGACATGACGGTCACGCTTTTCATTATCCGCTCGCGCGTCACGCCCTTTGTCGAATTCGTGCTCAATTACATGGATCTGCTGCCGCGTGCCTCGGGCGTCGAAATCCTCATCAATACCGACTACGACTTTGACCCGCAGCTATTTGTGACGATCC
>NZ_JBFRCM010000033.1:0-49120 GCF_040965735.1 Paraburkholderia sp. BR10936 | reverse complement strand
AAAGCGGCGCGCGCAACGAGACGAGCTTCGCATGGGCCGCCGACGACGCCGACGCCGACGCCGCAGACGCAGTCGCAGTCGCCGCTGCCTTCGCGGCCGCCTCGGTGGCATGCGTATGACGCCTGGCATCCAGCCTCGCATGCATATCGATGCGACGCTGGCTGTCGAGCGCAACGACCTGCGCCGGCATCTGGCGCGCCGCGACCAGCACGCGATAGCCTGCCCCGGCGGCCGCGATTGCGCAAAACACCAACAGCACACGCATGGGCAGAGCGGGTTTCATGGCTGGGCGCTCCGGTAAATCAGTTCGAAGCGCACCCGCGCATCGAGAATATTGCCGTCCACCGCGGGACGTTCGACATGGATTTCCCGCAGCGCTGCATTCGGCACGTTGTTGAGCACCAACGCGAGAAAATGCCGGATTGCGCTGTACTGATCCTTGACGGGCAGCATCACCTGATAGCGTGTGAAGCGCGCGCCCGCACCCGTGCTCACCTGATACTCGGCAGACCCGAGTGTCAGTTTGCTGCCGCGCGCCTGTTCGAAGATGGACGCGATATCATCCGCACTCTGCGAAAAGCGCGGAAACAGTTCGGGCAACGCCTCGAGCGCGACCGCATCGACCTGCGCATCGTGCTTGCCGATTGCATGACGCGTCTGGGCCGCCTCGACGACATGGGCCGGGGCCTGCATCTCATTCGTATCGGCTTCCACGCTGGCAATCTCGGCGCACATGAGTACCGCCGCGCCAATCATCAGGACGCCGATCAATCCAGGCAGGCCGAACAGACGCCGCAGCTCGAATCGCAGTGTCAGTAGCCGGTCGCGCAACGGAGCCGCATTCATGACTTCCTCCAGACGGCGGTGATCTGGAAACGAACCGGCTTGCCCGGCACGTTGTTCTCCACCAGATGGTCGTTGAGTACCGCTTCGCGCAGCAACACGCTCGTCTGCAGATACTTCAGATACGCAATCATCGCATCGACATTCTTCGCTTCGGCGGTGATACGAATCTGGCTCTGCGCCGGGTTCTGGTCGATGCCGATCAGCGCGACGTCATGATCCGGATAATCTTCCACGATCGAAAAGAGGTCCTGCCACGGTACGGTCAGTTCTCGCAGTATCGACAGGCTCTGCTTTTCCGCGAGCCTCGCAGCCAGCGTAGGCGGCGGCTTCACCGCGTGCCTTTGCGCGAACGTTCGATGGCGCACGGCGTCGAGCTGCGCCTGCACGCGATCGCTCTCGGCATAGGCACGCCAAAGCCGCGCGCCGCATCCGAGCAGCAGCAGAACGGCGACACATAGCAGGATCAGGCCGCTCGTCCCGGTGCGCGCACGCCGTCTGCCGAAGTCGATATCGAGGACCTGGATCATTGCGCATACTCCATGAGCCGGCGCGCGGGCGAGTTGTCCGTCGCCGGCTGTGCCGGCCGAACCGCGGCCGCAAAACGCGCTTCGAACGGCGCCGGGTCGGTGTCGTTGCCGAACAGATAGATCGTGCAGTCCTCTCGCTTGAGGCCCGCTCGCGTCGCCGAGCGTTCGAACAGTTGCTCGGCCAGTTCGGCAAGTCGTGACGCATTGTCCGCATCGCCGGGAAACAGGCGCTGCGCATCGTAGGCGGCCCAGCCGCGCCGCTCGATCATCACGGCCTGCATCAGTTCGTCTGCAACGAACATCAGCAGTGCGTCGCCGCCCGCTGCAACGTCGATGCAATTGAGCATTTCAGGCAGGCACAGTTTCAGGCGCGCAATTCGCAGATGTCCGGACGCGCCGACCTCATGAATGCCGTCATGAAGCGCGCGCGACATGGCGCTCGCAAACAGCGCACGTCCGCCCTGCTGCACGCAGAAGCGCACCAGCAGCGTGGCGCCGTCGACCCCATAGGTGTCGGTGAAATGGGCCAGCGCGACCTCTTCGAGCTCGCGCGCCCGCAGCGTGCGAAAGTCGCCGCGCAATATCGCGTGGATGCCCCAGAAGTCGTCCAGCACCACGTGTGCATTGCGCGCCGGTGCCTTCGTTGCGCGAGGCGCCTGACCATCCGCATCGGCGGCATCCGCGCCGGGCGTGGCGGCGAGCGCAGCGCGCAGCGCGTCGAGCAAACCCGCCTCTGTGCCGTACTGGTCATCGGGAATCGTGAAGCTGGCCGGTTCCGCAGGCGGCAGGTGCTTGCGCGGCCGCAGAAGTCCGGGCGCGCGTACCCCGACGACGATCTCGCGTGTGCCGACTCCGATCGCAACCGGACTATTCGACCATCGTGACACGATTGATCTCCTCGAGAGTCGTTTCGCCGCGCTTCACCAGATCGATCGCGGCGACGCGCAGTGTCTGCATGCCGTAGCGCATCGCCGCAGCCTTGATTTGACCGAGCGGTGCCCGCTCCGACAGCAGTTGCCGCAACTCGTCGTTCATGCGCAGTGCCTCGGCGATCGCACGCCGTCCCCGATAGCCGCTGCCTCGGCATGTGCCACAGCCGGCGCCGCGGCGAAAGAGGTAGCTGCCCGCAGCGTCCGGGTCGATGCCCGAGCGGATGAGCGTTTCAGTGTCCACCCTGTCTTCGGTCACGCAGTCCGGGCAGCATTGCCGCAACAGGCGCTGCGCCACCACGCCATTGAGCGCGGAGACGAAGCTGTAGGGATCGACCTCCATGTTGGTGAAACGGCCGATCACGTCGAACACGTTGTTCGCGTGGACGGTCGTGAATACCTGGTGCCCGGTCAGTGCCGCCTGCACGGCGATCTGCGCTGTTTCCGGATCGCGGATTTCCCCGACCATGATCTTGTCCGGGTCATGGCGAAGAATCGAGCGCAGCCCGCGGGCGAACGTGAGCCCTTTCGCCTCGTTGACCGGAATTTGCAGGATTTCGCCCAGCTGGTATTCGACCGGATCCTCGATCGTCACGATCTTCTCGAGGCCGTTGTTGATTTCCGTGAGGATCGCGTAGAGCGTCGTCGTCTTGCCGCTGCCGGTCGGACCCGTGACGAGCAGCATGCCGTACGGCATCGACGCGAGCTTGCGCATGAAGCGCGTATCGGCCTCCTGAAAACCGAGTGCCTCGAGCGTCAGACCGCCCGCCGATTGCGAAAGCTGATAGCGGTCGAGAATCCGCAGCACCGCATCCTCGCCGAACTGATTCGGCATGATCGAGACGCGGAAGTCGATTTCACGCCCCGCGTACTGCGCCTTGAAACGGCCGTCCTGCGGCACACGGCGCTCGGCGATATCGAGCTCGGAGATCACCTTCACGCGCGAGAGCACCTGGTCCGCGACGTCGCGTCCCTCGGCACGGCCGACCACGGCGAGCACGCCATCCACGCGGCACTTGATCATCAGCCCATTGGCGCGGCATTCGAGGTGAATGTCGCTCGCCATCATCTTGAGCGCGTCGTAGATCGTCGAGTTGAGCAGCCTGACCACAGGACTGTCGTCGCTGCTGATGCCCTGCAGCGTCAACGCCAGTGAGGCCGGATCGACCGTCTTCTGGATCGGATCGTCGAACGCGAGAGAATCCATCGCGCGCACGTCCTTTTCGCGCACGGTCAGATACGCATTGATGTCTCCCGCGCTCGCGAGCGCCCAGCTATACGGGACGCCCGGCTGCGAGCGCATCCGATGCTCGACCCAGCCGCGCGTGCGCGCATCGAGCGGATCGGCAATCGCGAACAGCAGCCCGTGAGTGGTGTCGCGATCGCGGAAGCACACGCAGAGGCGAGTCGTCGCTTCGACGAACGAAATCACTTCGAAATCCGGCTCGAGCTGATTCAGCTCACGCATGCCGATCGACTTCATGCGGAACAGCGCGGCCAGTTGCACGCGCAGTTCGTCCGCGCTGAGCGCGGTTTGCGCCATCAGCTCCTCGAGCGCGCGAATGCCGGAACCATGCCGCTCGCCGAGCGCTCTCAGTGCGCCGCGCAGATCGGCGCGCGCTTCGGCTTGTGGGCCATCCGGCTGGGCGATGACGGTATCCACGTGCTTCCCCAATTCGGTTTACTGAATGCTCGACGCAATTTCGAAGATCGGCATGTACATCAGCACCACGATCCCGCCTATCACCACGCCGATGAAGATCATCATCGCGGGCTCGATCAAGCGCGAAATCAGATCGATCGTGCGCGATACCTGCGCCTCCTGGAACGCCGCGATGCGGTCGAGCACGGGCCCGAGACCGCCGGTCTTCTCGGCGACCGTCAACAGGCGGTACGCGATCGCGTTGGCGAGCCCCGCCTCCTGAAACGCATCCGAAACTTTCGCGCCGTTGCGCACCTGGTGCAGCGCGCCCGCGAGCGCCGTCTGGTCCGCTCGTCCAACCAGGCCCTGTGCGAGGTCGAAGGCCTTCACGGCGGGAATGCCGCCATCCACGAGCATGGCCGTCGTGCGATAGAACTGCGACTGACGAAACACGCGAAAGTGTTGCCCGATACCGGGCAGCGCCAGCATGCGATCGGCGATCCAGTTGCGCACGAACGGGCGGCGCAAGGCGAAGCCGGTCGCCACGGCCAGCACCGCGACGCTCACGGACAGCCCGGACCCGTGCGCGTGCACCAACCCGCCCCAGGCCATCAGCATGCGCGACAGCAGCGGCAGCTCGCGCCCGCTGTGTTCGAGCAGGCTCGCGAAGCGCGGCACCACGAAACCGAGCAGGAAGAGGACGACCGCCGCGCCGACGAACAGCAGGACCGTCGGATAGATCGCCGCGGACACCACACGTGCACGCAACTCGTGGAGCGTCGCGCTGTTGCGCGAGTAACGCGTAAGGCTGTCGGCAAGGCCGCCGGTCTGCTCGCTCGCCTTCACGCACGCAACCAGAACCAGCGGGAAGATATGGCTTGCGTGCTCGAGCGCCGCGGACAGCGAGTGCCCCTCTTCGAGCTGACGCAAGAGGTCGCGATACACTTGCGCCGACGTCTCGCGGCGCTCGTTGCCGCCGAGCGTGCGCAACGCGTCGACGACGCCCACGCCCGCATCGAGCAGCGCGGCTAGCTCGCGCGCAAAGAGTTCGACGTTGAACCGGCCTCCGGGAAGCCCCAGCCGGTTCGCACGTTGCCGCCGGCCGCCCTCGGCGCGCACCGAGACGACGCGCAGACCGCGGGAACGCGCGAGTGCCGTGGCTGCCGCGGGCGTTTCGCTGTCGATGCGAAGCGTCTGGACCGAGCCATTCGTATCGAAGACACGCAGCACGTACTTCACGTCGACTCTCCTTGCAGACAACCCACCGGCGGCGCGACGACCGCGCCGCGCGCCCCTACCACGACGAGATCGTGACGTTCTCGCCCGTGCCGTCACCGCGTCCGTTCTTGCCGAGCGAAAACAGGTCGTAGTCGCCATGGTCGCCAGGCGAACGATACTGATACGGGCGATCCCACGGATCCACGGGCACCGCCTTCTGCAGATACGGCCCGCTCCAGCGCGTGGCATTCTGCGGCTTCTCCACGAGCGCCTCCAGGCCTTCTTCGGTCGTCGGATAAGCGCCGACGTCGAGCCGGTATTGATCCAGCGCCTGGCCGAGCGACACGATCTGCGCACGTGCGATCTTGACGTTCGACTTGCCGACCTGTTCGAAATATCGGGGCGCAACGAGACCGGCGAGCAAGCCGATGATGACCATCACGACGAGCAGTTCGAGCAGCGTGAAGCCGCGGCGCGCATACGTGCGCGCCGGTGCCGCACGACCGGCGCAACGCCGCGGCGCCTCTGACTCGGGCATCGGCACACCGTGTTGGATAGAGGTCGATTCGCTGTGCACGGCTCCCCCCCTGTATCGACTCACCGCTTCAGCGCCGCTGAAGCCGTTCAATGCATTCTTGTTCAGGTCGATACGGGCAAGTAGTAGGGAGTGCCGTCCAAAGACATGGGTAAAGACCCTCCAGTTGCACGATCGCGTCTGGAGGGATTTCACACATGCTCGTCGTCGGGCAACGACAGCACGCCCATGTCGATCGCAATGCGCACGAGACCGTTCAGGTTCCGGATGCCGAGCTTGCGCATCAGGTTCGCGCGATGCTTTTCGATGGTCTTGGGGCTGAGGCTCAGGCACTCGCCCACCTGGCGGTTGGTGTGCCCTTCTACCACGAGCCGCAGCACCGTGCGTTCGCGGCCCGTCAACGCGTTCCAGAGCTGCGCCTTGTGGGCGAAGTCCTCCTGCGATCCGTGCGCCCCTCCGCTGATCCGGTTGGCGCCGGCCACACGCTTGCCCTGCAACACGAAGCGCATTTCCCGCACCAGTTGATCGAACGACGCGTCCTTGACCACGTAGCCGTCGGCGCCCGCGGCGAACGCCTCGCGCACGTGGTCTTCGCTCCAGTGAACGGTGAGGACGATGATCCGGACGCGCGGGAACTCGCGCTTGATCGCGGTGATCGCATCGAAGCCACTGCCGCCGGGCATCGTCAGATCCATCAGGACCAGATCGGGCAGCGTCTCTCTCGCGAGGCGATGGGCTTCGAGCCCGCCGCTCGCCTCGCCGACGATGCAATAGTCGTCCAGTTCGGAAACCATGCGGCAAAGTCCGCTGCGCAATAAATGCTGGTCCTCGGCAATCAGCACACGATGTCTTTTTTCCAATTTCGTCGCTCCTTGCGGGACACTGCAGGCCTAGTTGGAAGCGACGACATCGTGATAGGCGGCGAGCAGTTCAGAAGGCGTGGCAAAGCCGTCGATGCGCAGCCAGGGCTTGCCCGGCGCGGCGCGCAGGAAGGCAACCGGCGTGTGATTCATCTTGTCGCCCCGATAGACGTTGAACGCGCGCTGCGCCGCAATGCTCGCCTCGACCGTGCCGGTATAGTGCTGCCACTCGGGGCCGGCTTCGAACCTGGCCGCATAGGCCTTCAGGCGTGCGGGCGTGTCCTCTTCCGGGTCGATCGAGATCGAGACGATATGGACCTTGTCGCGATCGTCGCCCAGATCGTTCTGAAATTGCTCGAGCGTCTGGCTGGTCATCGGGCAGATCGTCGTGCAGGTGGTATAGATGAACGTGACGATCACCGGACGGCCGTCGTTCAACTCGTCGACGAGCGAAACGGTCTTGCCGTCGTCGCGCACGAGGTCCACCGAAGGCAGCGTGTATTGCCCGGTCGTGCGCGTCGTCATACCCGCCATCATGTGATGGTGCATGTGAGGATCGGCGGCGGCGTCATCGGCCGGTGCGCTCCATGCCGCGGTTGCCGCGAGTGCCATGCCAGCCAGCACCCCAAGCCTTAATTTTGCAGTCCTGTTCATACCGGTCTCCAGAAATGAGGAGAAAGGTCGCTTCTCGCGATGCGCAGGTCGCGGCGCTTTCACTCCCTTGCGAGCCCAGTGTCATGAATTTGCCAACGAGCGTCATGGGTGGAGGGACCCCAAACGACGGTAGGGTATGCCCGCTTGATGGAAAACCCGCACCGTGCAATGGGGGGGGCCCCATACTACGAGCCCGCACATTACCCGTTGCGGCCCGCACCGATCACGGCCTAAAATCCCGATATTCTTACGATCTGCTTATATCGACGCATCGGGGGGAGCTCCAATGGATGCGATTCAGCCTGGAGGACCGCAGGTAAGATTGCTCGATCTGATCGAAGCAATGCGCAAGCTTCGTCGTGCAGCCTGCGCCAGTCAGCCCGAAGCCGGCGTCGTGACCGATGCGCGCGGCGCAGCGCTTGCGATTCTCACGCCCGCTGGAATCTTCGTGTCGGCTAACCGCAGCGCGGCCGCACTGCTCGGCTATTCGAGCGCCGAACTCGTCGGCAAGCGTCTCGTCGACCTTGCGCCCGACGATGCTCATGCGGCGTTGACAGACGACTTGTCCGCCAGCGCGGCTCGCGAGTTTCATTCGTTCAAGGCCCTGCTCACTGGCCGAACCGGTCACCCAACGCGGCTTGCACTGCATCAGCAATGGGTGCCCGCGAAGACGATGAATTCGGGCGTCTTGCTGACGCTTTTCGAAGAACCGCTGATCATCGAGCCCGGGTCTGCCGACTCGGAGTTGCTCGACGCAAGCGAGCGGTTGTGCCAGACGTATCTGATGATAGGTCAGCAGAAAGAACGCCAGCGGCTCGCTTCGGAGTTGCACGACGGCCTCGGCCAGGCGCTCACCCTCGTCAAGCTGATGACAGAGGACGCGCTGATGCGCATACGCCGCGGTCAGGTCGACGATGCGGTGCAGCTACTGGATTCGACCGTATTCAGGATCCGCGAAACGATTGGCGACGTGCGGCAGATATGCGGTGAACTAAGGCCGCTCATGCTCGACAAACTGGGGCTGCCCGCGGCATTGGGTTCGCTGTGCCGGCGCATCGAACGCGGCACGGGGGCGATGTCGGTCGTGTTCGACTGCGATGTCGCGGATAAGGACGTGCCCGAGCATCTGAAAGCCGACATGTTCAGGGTGGCTCAGGAGGCGCTGAATAACGCCGTCAAGCATGCCGCGGCGACCGAAATCTCGCTCAGCCTGCGCAGCGATGCGGCCCGCCTGATGTTGACGATTCGGGACAACGGCATTGGCTACGAGAACCATCCATTCGCCACGGACGAAGCGTATACAACAGGGTTGGGACTCATCGGCATGCAGCACCGTGTAGAGATGCACGGCGGCGCGTTTTCGATCGAGTCGTCCGCCGCAACCGGGACCCTCGTCTGCGCGACCTGGACGCGCTAGCGCCGCCCTCGCCGCATTCAGGTTCCCGTCTCGCCCAGCCTGCATTCGGGCTCTTCGCCGCCTGGCCCCGGGCCCGGCGCCGGATCGGCGCGTTCCGGCAAATGCTCGTCGTCCACATCCGGCTCAGCGCATTTGGCGGCGAGCGACGTCAGCAAACCCATGCTCATCGCAACGAGAACCAGTTCGGTCAGGTTGGCGATATGGAGCTTGTGCATCATGCTCGCGCGATACTTCTCGATGGTCTTGGGACTCAGGTTCAGATATTGTCCCACCTGACGGTTGGTGCGTCCTTCCGCGATCAGCTTCAGCACGCTGCGCTCGCGCGCCGTCAGCACATCCCACGCATGCTTCGGTGCGGGCGCTTCGCGGCCGCTGACGAACGAGTCGACCATAAACCCGTAGACGTCCGCACTCAGATGCTTCTTGCCCTGCATGACAGAGCGCATCGCGACCAGCAGTTCCTCGAACGAGACGTCCTTCAGCACGTAACCGTCGACGCCGGCACGCAACGCTTCCCGCACGTACTCCTCGTTTTGATGCACCGTGAGCGCGATGATCCGGATGCCCGGCGATCGCCGTTTGATTGTCGCGCTGGCGTCGATGCCGTTCATCCCCCGCATCGACAGATCCATCAGGATCAGTTGGGGGGCGAGTGTCATCGCCTGCTGGCAGGCCTCTTTGCCGTCACGCGCTTCGCCGACGACGTCGTAGTCGGCTTGCGCACACAGCATCGAACGTAGACCATTTCGCAGCAGATCGTGATCCTCTGCGATTACAACGCGACATTTCATGTTCACGTCTTGTCTCCCGGTACCCGTGCCCTCGGCCGTCTTCACCGCATTAACGCTTCGACGAAAATCTTCCCTTCCACACAGCTTTCACTCTTTACATTCGAATTCCTAACTGTTAGCTTTGTGTTATTTTCGGGTTACTGTGTGTGTACCTGCCCTTCGCAAGGTTCACGCCACTTCGCGCAGAGCAAGCAACGGCGCGCATCTCCACTTGTTGGGACATTCCGGCCGCGCGTCGAGTGCCGAAAAATGTTTCATTTTCGAATCCTTTTTAAATCCCCAGAAGATTAGCTGCCGCAATGGATGGCAGGAAGCCGGTTCATTTTTATCATTGCGTGAAAATTGATCGATGATATTTGCATCCGGCGAGAAGAATCAAGGCGCCAGGCATGACTGCGGAGCGGCTGCCGTTGATTACCGTCCATTACCATTTATTTCGAATGTTAAGTTTCTGCAATGCGCTTTTTGAGCGCGCTTTCGCGTCACAAAGTGTAGGGAGGTGCCCCATTGCCGAGCCGTTTTTTCTTCCACCACAATTCAGGTGCAGGAGAAAACAACGATGCATTGCCACCCGTCATCCAGCTTCGGAAACGCGATCATTGCCGCATTCGCGATGCTCGGTGCGGTGTTGCCGGGACCGGCGTGCGCACAAATTTTCGGCACCGTCGACAGCAACGGCGCCATCGTTCTGACGAACGTGCGCGGCAAGCCGGGATTGAAGGTGATCGTTGTGGGCGAACCGCCAGGCGAACCCGGCGCCAGGCGCCGGTCGCGCAAGTCATCGGGCGGCGCCGACTCCCCCCTGTACGCGGACGTGATCGACGAAGCGAGCCGCTCCTTTCGCGTTCAACCCGAACTGCTTCGCGCGGTGATCGACATCGAGTCGGGATACAACCCGAAGGCGGTTTCGGACAAAGGCGCGCTGGGACTGATGCAGTTGATGCCCGATACCGCTGCGCGATTCTCGCACGGCGACATGTTCAATCCACGAGACAACGTGCTGGCCGGCGCCCGCTACCTTCGCTTTCTTCTCGACCTGTTCAAGGACGATGTGGAACTCGCGCTGGCCGCCTACAACGCCGGTGAAAACGCGGTGATTCGCGCCGGCTATCGCGTGCCGTCGCTGCCGGAAACGCGTCTGTACGTTCCGCGCGTGCTGGCGCGCTACAAGCAGCTCCTCGCGTCCAGTTGAGCCTGATTGCACGCCCCGGAGCATAGCGAACCGGCCGACTGGGGACCAGTTCAGCCGGCCGGACGCCCTCTGCGACGTAGAACGCGAACACTTGCAGCGGTGCTGCGTCCTACGCTCTCCCTCCGTTGTCTACCGCGTGCGGGCACACGTCACCGAAACAAGGCAATGGTCTTGTCCGAGCCCTCGCCGTGCGCCTGTACATGGTGAAGCTCGATCATGTCCTCGATCTCCTCCACGCGCTCCTTCGGGACGTCGATCATCATCAAAAGCTCGCCGCGGAGGATCGCTTCTTCGAAGCGCTTCAAGCGCGTATTGCGCACCTCGACGCCGACCACGGCCGCTACCCCGGCGCCGAATCCTGCGCCCGAAAGTGCGAGGATCACCACTGTGCCGCCGGCAATCCGTACGTCTTCGGGCGGGCACACAAGCGCAATCAGCGCCACCAGCAGCCCGATCGCACAGCCCACTGCCGCGCCTCGAGCCAGCGAAGCAAGCAGATCGCTGCGTTGCGCGAGCGATGCCTGCGGCAAGCCGTCGAGCGACACATTCTCGTTGGCGATGACATGGATATGCCGCCACTCGACCCGGTGCAAAAGCAGTTCGCCGGCGACCGCGCGCGCGCGCTGTGCGGTAGGCAGCAAAAGATAGACGCGTCGCATTTGAGCTTCCCGCTTTCCGTCGAAAGTGTGCAGATGCACGACACGCCCCGCAAAGCGCCATCGATCTCACGGCACGATCCAGTCCCCATCGGCGACGAGCTTGATGTGGTCCGGCCCGGCAAAGCGAACGATATAGCCGCCCTTGGACGCGAATGTCTGCCCCGGCGCCAGCGTCAGGCGCGGATAGTAGCCCGTCAGGATGCGGCGTTCGAGCATGTCCTGAACCCGCTCCACCAGATAGTCCCTCACGAACGCATCGACCATATGGCTCAGGGTCTCGGCGAGCAGACCGCAGGCAAGGTAGGTGTCCGCCTGCACCTGGGGAGCCACCATCGGTATCTGTCTGATCGAGAACCAGCCGAACGCGTAGTCGACGCGCACGCGCCGCCCTTCCGGCAAATCGAACGGGTACGCAAGACGCGTGACGCCGCGCCAACTCGTCGGCAAGGGGATACTATCCAGCCCACCCATGAGGCCCGACATGAACACCGTATGCGTCGCTGGAGGGATCCGCGCGAGCGCCGCAATATCGGGCGGACGCAGCCACAACACAAGCACATCCGAGCGCGGTATGCCGTGCAGCGCACCTGCAATGCCCTCGCCCGGGGCGAGTGCGTGATTCGATACCGCAATGCCGTGAGCCGCCAGCGCTGTGGCGAGCGACTGCGCTCCGCGTTCGCCGTTGTCGCCGGTACGATAGACCTGCCAGACGTGTGTCGGCGCCTTCGCCTCTTTCGTGCCCTGCGCCTGCGGCGCGTCGGTTTCATCGACGATGCGCGCCGCAATCAGCTCCGACTCGAGCAGCACGCCCTTCGAGAAGTACACGGAATAGAAGTCGCGATCGTTTTCGATCGGCACCTCGACGTTGGGAAAGAGACACGGCACGGCCTCCTGCTCGCAGAAGTCGTGAATCGGCGCCCAGTTTTTGCCGCCGAGACCCGACAACACCGCGAACACCGGCTGCCGGGCCAGAAACTGCGTGAGTTGCCCGCGCCAGGTGTCCGGCGGACCTTTTAGCTCCCACACGTGCAGTTCCCAGCGGCGATTGACCATGAACATCATCTTGCGCGACGAACGCAACGGCGGCACCGCACCGAGAGGGAAGACGTTCTTGTCGGCGAAGTAATGCGTGAGCACATCGAGCATGCCCGCGCGTTTCACCGGGTCGGCATCGGGGGTGATGATGGTCGCGAAGTGCAGCACGGTATCGGTGACACCCGTCGGCCTGCGCCGATCGAGCTGCTTCAGATAGCCGATCAGCGCCTGCATATCGGCGTCGTTCAGCGCGTACTGCGGCATCAGGCTGCTGAGCGGCTTGCCTTCGGAGTCGATGCCTTCGCGAATCGCGCGGGCGACCGTCGCCTCGGTGTACGGTTCACGTTCGGCGCGCATCCCGGGAACGTACGGCAAGTCGCGATCCTCCGGAGTTTGCGTGCGCGGCTCGACGAGGTAGCGCCAGCTGATTGGCGGAATGCTGCTGTTGCCCTCCCGCGAGCCGAGGCCACTGCGTCGATGACAGTTCACACAGGCCGCGGCTGCGCCTTGCAGGTGCACGCCCCCGTCGTGCATCGCTTCGAGCGCTTCGCCCGAACCCAGTACGCCCTGCTGATAGAGCGCCTGCCCGGCGCTCGCCGTCGCGACCGGTGGGGCGGCAGGCGCGCAACGCGCCTCGTGCACAGGCACGATCAGCGCGGCGACCAACGCGCATGGAGCCAACCATCGCGTCGCCCGCGACGGTGCCCGTGTGCGGCCTCTCGGCCCGCTTGCCGTGCGCTTCATGATCAGGGCGACGGATGTCCCGCGCCGGGCAGCGCCGGCGAGGCATCGACGTCGATCGAAACCGATTTGCGGTGCATCTGCGGCGGTGCGGGTCTCGTGAAGATGCCATCGTCCAGCGCCGGATTGAGCGACACCTTGTCGATCGTGAGCTTGTCCTTTTTGTCGGACGCCGGTGCCCCACTCTCGATCTCGAGCGGTATCTGCAGCCCCTCGACGCTCCTGAAGTCGCTGTAGTTCACGTCCACGACGACCGTCTGCCCACGCGGCGTGCGCACCTGGCGGTCGACCTGCACGTCGAGAAACGTTTGAGCGTCGATCCACACATGGCGGATCACACCGGAAGGCAGCTTTGCGGCAAGGCGATACGCATCGCGCCCGCCCACCTGATCCTTGCCCTCGAGCGTAACGGTGACGCCCTTCGCTTCATGGTCGATCAGGAGCCCGTCGATCACCTGCTCGTCGCGCGCGGACGTCGCCTCGTCCATCGAGTACGGCCGCGGCGTCGCGCTGCCCATGCCGTTCGGACCCAGTTTCCAGCCTTGTCTACCGTCGAATACGCGCACGGACTTCTGGTTGTACACAGTGACCTCGAAGCGTGTCTTGTTCGGGCGTTTCATTGCAAGGACAAACGGCAGGTCCGGCGCGGGCGCATTGGCGCTATCCACGTGGCCGGACCAGATCATGGTCTGGACTTTGCGCCATGCGTCGAGGCCGCCTCTCGCGTCGACGTTCTTCTGGACGATCTCATCGGCACTCAGATCGTGCGCGGGGATCTGCTCTCCCGCGAACACGACCACGGCGACACTGCCGGCGAGCACCCATACTGCGACTGGTTTCATGGCCGTCAACCTCATGGGGGCACCCAGCGGCTAATGGCTTGCGCTCTGGCGCGGGCCCGGGTGCGCCCCTGCATTTGCGCCTGGGTTCGCACTCGCCGCCGGACGCGGGCTCGGCGCCGGGTTCGCGCTGACGACCGGTGCGGGGTGCGTGACTTTCGCCACCGTGACCTGCGGCTTGGCAAACGCGGTGTCGTCCACCTGCGGGTTCAGCGCAACCTTATCGATGATCAGCTTGTGCGTGCCTCTTGCGCCGACGACAACCGTTTCGAGCGTATGCGGCATGACGAGGCCGCCCTCCTTGCGATAGTCGCGATAGAAGATCGCAACGTTGTGCATCTTGCCGTCGAGCTTGCGCGCATCGCCGTCGACCTTCAGTTCGAGAAAGCTGGCCGCATCGATCCATACGCGGCGCGACGTGCCGTCTTTCATCGTCAACTTGAGCACATACGCGCGGTGGCCCTCGACCATTTCCATGCCGAGCACGTCGATGCGCGTGCCTTTCGCCGCATAGTCCATGAGCGGCCCATCCAGTTCGGCCCATGACGCGGCCGCCTTGGCCTCCGCGGGCGTGTAGGGCTCCACTTCATTGCGGCCGAGGAACGGCCTGACCTTCCACCCTTGCGCGCCGTCGTAGACCTGGAATGCCGTCTGGTCGTTGAAGCGGACCTCGATACGGCTCTTGCGCGGGCGCTTGAGCGTCATCGTGAAAGGAAGTTTGGTGTTCTTCGTGCCGCCCGCCTCGAGCTGCCCCGACATCGTCATCGTGTTGACCGCGTGCCACGCCTGCAGGCCGCCGCGCGCGGCGACGTTGCGCTCGACGATCTGCGCGGCACTCATGTGCGCCGCGCCCGCAGTCTGGGCGCTCGCCGCAGAAGACCCCGCGAGCGCGAGGGGAGCACTTGCCGCGAGCGTCACCACCGACGCGGTCCGGATCGCCAGCGAAAGAAAGCGGTTCATGAGTCATCTCCTCTTCGTCTGCGCGTGAAAGGCGCTTGTGCATTCATTCGACTATCAGCCCGTCGATGTGGAACGACCCCACGAATACGTCGACGCGCTCCCCGGCCTTGATCAGACCGCCCTTGTTCGAGAACACCATCCAGTACTCCTGACCGGTTTCCAGCGGACCGCTCTGGCGCAGCGCCCCGACCTTGTCCATCACCGGGATTTCGAGCAATGCATGGCTCGTGCGTCCGAACATCACGGCTGTCGCGGTCTTTTCGCCGAGCGGCCGCGCGGCCACCGGGTCCGTCACACGATAGCTGAAGCGGATCAGGTTGCCCGACGCCGTGCGGCGCACGCTCAGGTGGTCGATGCCCTGCATCAGTTCGTAATAGCCCCGCGCGCGCTGCGGCAGGCTCGCCGGCGAGTACGGCGACTGCTTCGCCGCCGCGCTCGCACCGGCCTCGCCGACCGCCGGCTGAAGCGAGGCGGCGACGAGACAGATGCTGCCGGCCAGCAGCACGACCCGCGGCGTCCGGCGCAGACGCTGGCTCATGGCAACGCTCCCAGTGTCTTCAGACCCGCCGGCGTCGTGACTGCGGGCGGCGTGCCTACCGGCAGCGCAGGCTGGCCCTGATTGCCCTGTGCGCCTCCGATGCCGGGCAGCCCTCCGCTGTTCGCGGCGTTTGGCAGGATCCCCTGCAACAATCCGAGCAGCGTCACCGGATCGTTGACGCCAAGCGCGAGCGGATACGGCTGCGAGGCGAACACGCCGGGCCTCACGAACTCGACTGCGCCGATGTCGTAGCCACCCAGCTGCGGCCGCGGCGTGCCGAAGATGTCACGATTCGGCGCACCCGCTGCCGTGGCATGGTTGACCGCCGGCGAGGTCCCGGGGATCGTGTAGTTGCCAAGCAGCGTGTTGCGTTGCGCGCCCGTGCGCGCCTCGTTGAACAGCGACAGCGGACCGTACGACATGTTGATCCAGTTGTTGCCCTCGTCCGGCGTCGCCGAAGGCAGCAGGCTGAACAACGGATTCGGCAGCACCGTGTCCGCAATGCCCGGGGGCACCGTGATGCCGATGCCACCCGCCTCCGGCGGCACGCGCGCACCATTGCAGTACTGATGCACGACGTCCGGATTCGATCCGCTGTTGTTTGCGTTCGGATAGTCGCCGGCGTCGGTCAGGATCGAGTACTGCGGGTTCATCGTCAGACCGGACCCATGGTTGGCGGCGCCGGTGTCGCCGAACGCGCCGATGTCCCAGTAGACCGCCTTCGGATCGCAGTAGCCCGTGGCGTGCCCGGCCTGATTCAGCGACGGATTGAGCGTGACCACGTTCTGCAGCCCCGCAATGCCCGGATCCAGTCCTCCCACCGTGATGTAGAACGTGCGGTTCTGCCAGAACAGGTCGTTCGTGAGCACCGGGTTCGAGAACGTCGTGCAGTCCGGGTGGCCCGCCGGGCACTTCACGTTCGGCCTCGTGAATGCCGCCACCAGGTTCTGCGTGTGGCGCGCGGTCTCGAGGCCGGCCGGCTCGTACTGCGACGTCGTGGTCGGCTGGCACGTCGTTTCCGAACCCGAGGTCGTGCAGTTCGGCGGCCCGACGTTGGCTTGTGACGCAGCGGACGTGTTGAACAGCACGCCGGCCGTCGCCGTCGAGTCGTTGGAGACGACCGTGTTGTTGATGAAGCTCACCGCCACGGCATCCTGCAGCGATACGCCGCCGCCCGCCCAGCCCGCCACGTTGTTCGCGATGATGTTGTTCGTCACCTTCACGCGATACCACCTGGAGCTGTCGTTCGGACTGCGTTGCACGTCGGTGCCGTTGACGTTCTGCAGCCGCAGGCCGCCGCCCTTGCCGCTTTCCGCCGTGTTGCCGACGATCAGGTTGCCGTCGATCGTGATGTCCGGGCCCGCGCCGTCCGAGAGCTGCGGCGCGCAGTCGACGTCGGTGGCCGCGTTCTCGCAGAAGGTGCCGTCGGGCGGCACACCCTGAACGATCAGCCCGCCGCCGTACGTCGGCAGCGTCGGGTTGTTGCTCTGATTGAACAGGATCCAGTTGTGCGACAGGTCGCCGTTGTAGCTGAAGCCGAAGTGCGCGACGCCGCCGCCGTCACCGCTGCTGATGTTGCCGCATACCCAGTTGTAGTTGAACTTGTAGTAGTCGGCGCCCGAACAGAACGTCACTCCTCCTGCCGAAGACGGTGTGGTCGAGTTGATTTCGTCGCCGTACGAAGCGTTCGACGTGACCTGGTTGTTGTGCACGTTCACGTGGACGTTGTACTGGAACGGCAACTGGGTCACGTTATTCGCCGCGATGTTGCCGTCGGGCACCTCGACCTGGCCGACGATGATGCCGCCCGTGAGCGTTCCCGCGTTGGAGAAGACGCGGTTGTTCGATACCTCCGTGTAGTGGTTCCAGCCATGCAGGTAGATACCGCCGCCGCCTTGCGAGCTGTTCGTGAACGACATGCCGTCGATGCGCGACGGGTTGCACAGGAAGTTGCTCTGATAGGTATTGCAGTCCGCGGCGCTGTTGGTGAGCGGCGTGCAGATGCCGTTCGCGACGCAGTTCTGGTCCTGGGTCAGCACCCCGCCGACCAGCACGTCCTTCACGCCCTTGCCGAGCACGGTAATGGCCGCGCCTTCGTACGCGCCCATCAGCGTCGGCTCGATCAGCGTCTCCGCGAGGTTGCCGTTGAGGTTGAAATCCCAGCCGGAAGTCGGCTCGAACGGAATCCCGTCGATCTTGCGCTGCATCGAGGCGAGGCAACTGTACGCGCCGGTCGGATCGTACGGATTGCTCGCGGAGATCAGGCCGCCGTTCAGCGCATCGCCGAACAGGCACCCTATCTGCCTGCGCCACGGGTCGAGCTTGCCCGACGGATGCGGATTGGCGTCGACCGTCACGGACGTCGCCCCCACGCCTTGCAGCCGCACCGGCTTCCACATGAGCAGCATCTCCTTGTAAGTCCCGGGACCGACGACGATCATGTCGCCGGCGGCGGCATGGTCGATTGCGGTCTGGATTGCATTGCCCGCCGTGTTCTCGCCCCCCACGTAGGTGGGCGCCTTGCCGCCGATCGTCACGGTGACCGCATCGATCGAGCGCTTGCCGCTCGCTGCGGTGACGACGAGCTGGCCGCACTGGGTCGGCGTCGTCACACCGCGCTGCTGCATCGTGCAGGCCGCATCGGGACCGAGCAGAGGCGGCACGACCACGGTGATCTTCGCGTCGCTCCACGACGTCACCGGCGCCGGGATGCCCGCGATCGTCACGACGCCCCGTTGCTGGCCGAAACCGTAGTTGCGCGTGATGAACTTCTGGTTGAACGGCGCGGCAGTGGCAGCTGGACCTGTGTACGCATGGTTCGGCACCTGCTGCCTGCCGACCGACGTGATCGTCAGTGTCTTCAAGGGTCCACTGACCCACGGGCCCGCGCCGCCGTTGCTGCCCGCGGACGTATTGCCGGCAATCGCGTCGCCCGTCACGGAGGCAATGCCCGGCGTGCCGTCCGGATAGGCGCAGTCCACCTGGTTATACCCGTCCGCGAAGGCCTGGACGGGCACCACCGGCGTATCCATGTACTGGGTCTGTCCGGGCATGAACGGAATCTCGTAGCAGAACTGGCTATATGCCGGGTTATAGAGCGGGTCCTTGATGGTCTGGCCGGAATGCGCCGGGTCGGGCTTGTACGGATCGTTCATGCAGGCGACCATCATCGTCGGCGCGTAGCCCGTCGGGTTCGGCGGGTTGACTTGCCAGGTCGAGTAGGTCAGCCCGTTGAAGATGCCCCACTGGTCGGAATAGGTGCGCGAGATTTCGTTGCCCGCGAAGTCCTTGAACGACACCGGCACGTTTGGCACTGCGAACTTCTCGCCGAACTGCGGCGAATACGGATCGAACTCCGACGAGAAATCGTCCAGCATGAAGCCGGTGTAGTGTGCGGCGACGTGCGTCGAGCTGAAGATCCAGAACTTCGCCAGCACCGCGCTTTGGTCGGTGAGCTCCACCTCCTTGCGGTCGCACAGATTCCGCGAAGCCCCCGCGAACGGCGAGACTTCCTGCGAACCCGGGAACAGACTGATGTAGTCCGGCACGATCCGCAGTTCGCCGACACACGGCCAGAAGCGTTCGACGGAGCCGGTGTCGCCTTCGGCATGCGGGGTGGAGCCGAGATTCGAGGTCGGATTCTGCGGGTTGTTCCGGTTGTAAGTGGAGTTCATCGCCGCCTGGTCGGGCAGGATGAAGATGTCGCCGATGCCGCCGAACTGCTGCGTAACCGGTGCGATGTAGTTGTCGCCGATCAGGATGTTCTTGTCCTCCTCCTTCACCAGTTCGTAGCCCGGCGGCACGATGATCTCGACCACATACTTGCCGGGCGGCAGCATCTGCGTGCCGTCCTTCGTGGGATTGGCGCTGCAGATCGTGCAGTTGGTGCCGGTGGGCAGGCCGCTATGCGGATCGCGGCCCGTCACGCTCGGGAACTGGTACATGCCGTCGAACGGCGCCGGCTGCACCTGGTTGAACACGTGCATGCCGTCATAGCACTTGAACTGCGAGTTGTTCGGCAGCGCACGCTGCTGCGGGTCGAGCCAGTTCGGCGTGTTCCGCAGCGTGTAGAAGTACGGATCGCTGGTGCTCTGGCCCGGACAGTTCATGTTCGGCACGCCGTCCGAACGGAACCCCTGGGCCCAGTCGTCCCAACTCGCGGTCTTCGTCGTATCGACGAGCTTCAGGCTCGTGGAGCCGTCCGCCGCAACGCCTTCCTGATACAGGTTCACCGTGACGTTCGGCACGTTGGGCGTCCACTTCGTGTGAATCAGCAACGTGGGATCGTCGAACGGGCGCGTGGAGGCATAGACGACTTCGCCGTGGATGCCGCCGTTCTCATTCGCCGCGTAGGGCGTCTTGCCGAACTCGACGAACGAGCTCTGGCCCGAGAAGCCCTGCCAGCCCATCGTGGTCACCCACGGCGGATCGACCCGGCCGGTCGAGGGATTCGAGCCCGAGCGGTCGTTGCAGTCCGCGTCGTTGCAGTACACCGCGCCCGGCACCCGAAGGTTCGTGGGCAGATGGACCGATTCCAGCGTGTTCGCGAAGTTCGCGGCAATGGTCGACTTGCCGCCGCCCGGCGTGCCGTCCGGCGGACCGCCCGCGTCATAGACGACGTGCACGCCGCTCTGCTTGAAGCGCGTCAGGTCGGTATCGACGACGTACCAGTTGAACAACGGGAACTCTTCGTTGAACGACGCATAGCCGCTCCCGTCCGTGACGTTGAAATCCGAATAGCTGCCGTCGCGGAAGCGAATGTTGGTCGACAATAGCGCGAGACCTGGCTTGCTCGGGTCCCCCACGCCGTTGCCGTTCGTGTCGAGGAAGGTCCGCGTATAGAGATTCGTTTGCCATTGAAGCACCGCGATATCTCCCGCGTCCGTCACCGTACCGCCGCCGAGCGTCACGGCCGATGCGAGCCCGTCGACGATCTGGTCGTTCCACTGGTCGAACACCGTGATTCGGGTTATGCCGGCAGGCAGGCCCGTGAAGCTGAACGTGCCGTCCGCGTTGCACTTGGTGAACGCGTAGTCTTCACCGTCCGGATCGCCCACGCTCACGTAGCATTGCGTGAAGCTCAACGGCTTGCGCGACTGGCTGCCATAGAGGTGCTCGTCGGGCGGACGGCTGTAGTGCAGGTTCGTCACCCGGCCCTTGAGCCCGTTGTTGCAGCTCGAGGTGGCGCACAGCAAAGGCAGCCGCGCGTTGATGATCTTCGGATTCGCAAAGCCGATCGACACGTGGAAGCCCGCCGGACCGAATTCCTGGAAGTACGCCGGGCCGCCGATCTTGATGAACGAGTCGTGGGCCTTCTCGCCGTCCAGCGTGTTCGTCTGCAGCCATTCCTCGCCTCGCGCGATGCGGTCAGCAGCGGGCGTCGCGATGATGCCGTACCGGCCCGGCATCAGGTTCGCGATGATGGCCTGACCAACGAGCGGCGACAGCGTCTTGCCATCCGACTCGTATTTCGGGCAGGTCGGGATCATGCCGACGAGGCCATCGGTCGATGTCGAAATCGGGCACGCGTTGAGCCCGCTGACCGGATCGATCGTGCCTTGCAGCGAGTTGGACAGCGGCATGTTGAACATGTCGTAGGTCATCTGGCCGGTCGGCTGGCCGCTGCCGCCCGCGTCGTCCCACAGCTTGATCTCAAAGCCGCCGAGGCCCGGTTCGCGCGCCGAGCCGAAGGTGTCGGTGCCGCCGCTCACGTCCACTTCGCCGTTCAGCGGTGCGTCGTCCTCGAACACGAACACGGAAACCTTCGCAGTCGGGAATGGCGATTCCTCCAGCAACACATTGACCGAAGTCTGCCCGGCCGCGATCGGCGCGCCGCCCATGCCGTTGCCGCATTTGCCCGTGCCCGGCGCGAAGTTCGCGACGCCCGGACAGTCTTTGGAAATGTCGAACTGCCGCTGCGCGCCCGAGGGGTTGGTCGGGTCGACCGGCTGCGGAACGCCGCCGCCGTTCGTGAACGAGTTGTACGCGTTGCCCGGCAGGATCGAAATGTAATAGCGCTTCTTCGGATCGAGCACCACCTGCGACGGATCCACCGGCACCTGCTGCGCCGCCGTGGTCCGGCACACGCCGTTGCCGACGTCGCACACCGCCGGCAGGTGGGTCTGGCTGACCGGGTCGTAGACCGTCTGCCCCGCTTCGCACGCGGCGACGCCGACACAGCCTGCCGCCACCACCGGCATGTAACTCGTATGGAAGTTTGCACCGAGACTCGGCACAGGCAGCGGCGGACACGTCGCCGGACGCGTGGGCGAATTCACCTGGCACGCCGGATCGATCTGGAACGTGCGGTCTTCCTCGATGATCCAGCGGTAGTCGCTGATCTTCACCGGCGTCTTGCCCGGCTGCGTGCTGGGCGCATCGAGTACGTTGACGACGAGTCCGCTGCCGCCCTTGAACGTCACCGTCACGCTCGCCGTGTTGCTCGCCGTATTTTGCGCATTCACCGCCTTGTACTGGAACGTCACGCTCGCGGACGCCGCGCTGCCCATTGGCGCCGTTGCCGGGCTCGCCGTAAAGGAGCCGTCCGGATTCAGCGTGACAGAGCCGCCCGAAGGGGTGCCGACCAGCGTCGCGGTGAGCTGCAGGCCATTCGGATCGCTGGCGTACGTGAGCACACCGGGCTCGGAGATCTGCAGCCGCGAGGCGACGTTGCTCGTATATGCGGCATTACCGGCCGTGGGCGGTCCGGACTGACACCCGTTGCCCGTCGTGCACGCAGTGAGCGTCACCGTCGCCGCCGCGTTCGGGTTGCCGTTCGCCTGGTACACGAAGCTGTCGGCCGTCGTGCCTTGACTCGGCGTGTAGACGAACGTGCCGTCCGGGTTCAGCGTGAGCGAGCCGCCAGTCGGTGGCGTCTTCACTTGCACGCCGTAGACGTTGGCGTCCTTCGCCGCCACGCCTCTAGCCGGGTCGGACACGGTCAGCGTCTTGCCGGGTACGAAGAAGTACGTGGAACCGGTGACCGAAGCGTTCGCCACGGCGGCCGCGGACGCCGCGGTGGAGTTGTTCACGCTGATGTAACCCTGCATGCCGCCGTCACGCGCGTTGTTCGTCGACAGGCTCAGTTCGCGATCGAACACCGGCAGCGCGGAAGCGGCTGCGGCCGGCATGTTGACCAGCGCGTCATAGGTCTTGCCGGCCGCCATGAACACTTCCGACTGGATCCGCGGATTGCCGGGCAGCACGTTGCCGTCCTCGGCGATCAACGCGAAGCCGGAGACCGGGGTCGTGCCGGTTTGCGCGCCGACCACGGCCGGCACGTGCATGCGCAGACCCGCGTTGACGAAGCGAAGCATCACCGGCCCGGTGGTCGCTGCGCTCGTCGCGGCGAACGTCGAAGCGCCCGGATTGGTGCGGTCGAACGAGACGCCGTTGATCAGGTAGTAGCGCGGATCGTAGTTCACCGTGGGCGGATAGCAGGTGCCGAACGAGGTCGACTTCGAATCGCCGCAGCCGCCCGGCTGCCCGGACCAGGACAGGGTTTCGCTGAAGCCCGGGGTCGCGACCGCGGAGGCGACCGCGGTGTTCTGCACCGGATCGATTTCGCTCAGCACGAGCGGCACGTCGGTGTCGTAGCTGATGCCCGGATACGCCTGTGCAGGCGTCGTGCCGTTGGCCGCCGTTCTCACCACCAGCACGCCATAGAGCCCCATCGGCCCCTGGATCGATGGGTGCGTGCCCGACTCGATCAGATAGGTGCCGGGGTTCAGGTTGCTCCACGTGAGTGCAGTGGTGCTGCCGTGCGCGACTTCGGTCGCGAACGACTGCACGCGGGCCGCTTGCGTCGGCGGCGTGAACGTCGCCCCGCCGGGCGCGGCGGCGGCGGTCGGCCACGTGGTCGCGGTCTGGGTGGGGTGCGTCGGGCTCGGCATGCTCGTCGCCGTCGTGCCCAGACCGCCGCCCAGTTGCCCGACGATCACGAGCGAGGTCGGCACGGAGCCGGGCAGGCTGTTGTTGAGATTGATCGTGAGCGGCCCAGGCGGCACCGTGATGACGACGGGCGACCAGTTCGCCCCTGCCCCGGGGTTCGCCGCCGTACACGTGGCAGGCGCAGCGGCCGCCGTGCAGCTGTAACCCCACATCGGCACGGCCTGCCCGTCGGGCATCACGGCCGTAGTGGCCTTCGCAGTGAGATTGACGGATGCCTGGGCGAATGCCATCCCGCTCGCGCCCAGCAAAACGGAAGCGGCAATCGACGCCTTAAGCATACCTAACAGATTTGCCTTGAGTGTGGTGGATCTCATCGCCGTTCTCCCCGCCTCTAGTTCGATTCGTCGATCAGGAATGCTTGCGGATCAACGAGCATCATCATCATCATTCCGCCAGGGAAGATGTTGTTCGTGGTGATCTCACGTTCATTGTGCGAGTGCCACATGAATGCAAAGCCGGCTTCCGTTTGCGGTGGATTCACCGACGTGCCGCTTGGCGGCGTCGTGCCCGTGGGCGAGGTCGCGCGCATGGTCGCATCGGGGCCGAGATAGGGGCTGCCGCCGTACCAGAAGCCGTTGGTCAGCACGTGCGAGTCGGGCAGCGTCACCGGGCCGCCGCTTCCCACCTTGCCGAACGGATGGGTTTCGAGCGCCTTGTTGTGGTCCGCACACCACTCGTAATAGTTCGGTGCCGTCGGATCCTGCGTGTAGTAGCCGTTTGCATCCGGGATACAGACGCTGCCGTCGCCGGGATAGTGCCCATAGACGTCCCAGTTCAGCCCCTTGCCCGTCCAGTAGAAGATCCCGTCCATCGCAAGGCCCGGTGTCGTCGTGGTCGTGAACAGCAGTGGGCCGGCGACCTTGGTCGCGTCGGACCTGGCGAGCAGCATGTTGCCGTCGCGCGCGAGCACGCGCACGTGATTGCCGTGCTCATGGAACGGATGCTGCCAGCGCCCCGTGCCGATGATCCGCAGCAGCACCATTTCGCCGGGGTGCATGTGCGGGTTGCCGTTGTATGGCTGATTCGGATATTGCGCCGCGTAGTTCGGGTCCATGTCGTCGGGCATCGAGCGTCCGTTGACCATGAAGTACGCAGGATGATACGGCTCCGTCTCGACCGTCATGCAGCCGGTCGGACTCGTGCAAGCGTTGCTGGCCTGTTGCTCCGCCTGTGCATGAATGCGCGGATCCATTTCGGAAAACTGAAACAGATACTCGCGGTCGTAGCACGCTGCGCTGTGGTTGTAGGCCGCCGCGGCATTGCGGAAGTCGGGCTGGCCGTCCAGCAGCTTGCGCGTCCCCTGGATCGGGTTGCAGCCGGTCGGCACGGCGAGCGTACCGGGCGACGACGTCGGCAACACGATGACCGCGCCATACATGCCCATTTCGATCTGCAGATCGCCCTGCGTGCCGCTGTAGTACGCGTGCGTGCCCGGCGTAGCGGCGATGAAGCTGTAGGTGACCGTGACGGTGTGGGACGCCTCGCGCGTGAGCAGGCCCTGCACGCCCGTCGGCGTGCCGGAGCAGAGCCTCGTCGTCGGGTCGATCGTCCCCATGCATACGTCAAACCCGGGAAAGAGAATCGACGTGTTGCCCGCCGCCGCCGGCAGATTGTTGGTGAGCGTCACCGTGACGATGTCGCCCTGGTTGACGATCAGCGTCGGACCAGGAATCTGCATGGTCGGGCAATTCGCACCGGCAATGTTGGGCGGCGAAAATCCGGCCGGCGCCGTATTGCAGCCGTAGCCCCATGAATAGACGCTATTGCCGTCCGGCTGGGTGATGCGGCTCGCCTCGGCGCGCAGGTCGAAATGCGTGCCCGTGATGCCAGGCGCGGCCGCATGCACCTGCATGCACAAGAGCGCCGCGAGCGCCGCCACGCCGAACCGTGCAAGCCGTCCGAGGCGCGCGAGGGTCGTGATCGCTATGCGGTAAGTGATGTGTCCCACGGCTCTTCTCCTAAGTGCAGGACTTCCTGGCCGGGTCCATGGCAGGGCAGCCATGAACCGTCTTTATCGCGTGCATGATGCGTCTCATAGCGTGCAGACCTTCGTCTTCGGATCCACCGACCTGCAGATGTGCACCTCGGTCATCAGTCCTCCGAAGTTTTCCTGGTCGTTCGCCAGATGGTCCAGATTCGGCGTGTACAGGTAGAAGACCTGCCCTGACTGATACTTCGTCGTGTCGGTGGCGTCGAGGATCAGGTCGAGCGACTCCCCGCCGCCGAGCGTGATCGAGTTCGTGTAGTAGGTCATGTCGTTGCCGGCCATGTCGCGCAGCAGCCGCGCATTGAGCGCGACCACGTGCATCGGAATGCCGAGCGAGGCGAGCGTCTGATATTCCGTGACGTCGAGGTCCGAGATGCGCAGCAGCACCTTGCCGCCGACGGGGATATTGATCAGCGACGGCAGCGGTTGCGAGAAGCGCGGCACGCCGTCCGACGCGGGCGTCGAAAGCGCATTCGGATTGACGGTGTCCGGATAGCTGCGGCCATTCAGCATGAAGAACTTGTCTTTCATGTCGGTGAAGGGCTCCGGATTGAACGTCATGCCGACGAAGTGGAAGTTCGGATCGAAGCCATGGATCTGCACCGGATACTCGACGTCATAGGCGGTCGAGCCATCGCCGTCGTTGTATGCGTAGAGCGTGGGCGTCCCGCTCAAATTGTTCACGTGCAGCACGCCGTTCTGTGGCGGCAGCGGCGTCGTGCAGAGAATGTCGGTGCCGCACCGTGTGCGCAGATCCTGCTGCTGCAACACCAGCGACTGATACAGCGACTTGCCGGCGGGCACGCGGTTCTGACGCGGACGCACGAAGATCTGGCCGACCATGCCCATCTGCAGGTGCTCCGGGGGCGTGATGTGGCAGTGCCAGAAGTAGGTGCCCGCATCCGGCGCGAGGTAGTAGTACGTGAAGCTCGCGCCGATGTTGATCGCGACCGAGGCGTCCGGCACGCCGTCGTAGAACGAGGAGGCATTCGGATAGCCGTGAAAGTGCACCGTGTGCTTCTCGAACAGGTCGGGGCGCATGATCATGCCGACGTTCGTGAGCGTGAGGAAGAACTCGTCATCCTCGTCGATCGCCATCATCGGCGCGGGCTCGTTGCCGTTCATCACGCCGATGTCCATGATCGGCCGCGGGTCGACATGGCCCGTGAGCTGGCCAGGCGGCGTCGATTCCGGATCGGGCGTGAGACCGACCGCGCCGTTGTAGGTCGGATCCGTTCTCGGATCGCCGACGGTGTTGAACACCGAGGCGAACTGCGTGCCGGGCAATCCGGCCTTGATGTCGGCAAGACCGGACAACGGCCCGAACGCGAACAGATAGGTCTGCACGCCGTTGGCCATCGTCGCATAGCCGTCGCCACCCGAGATCTGCTGGCACTTGATGGCGCCGTTGACGACACCGGTCGATGCCGAGGTCTGGCCCGTGAAGGACGGTCCCGTGTACGGCGGTTCGCCGGCGCCCGCGGGCAGCGCCGACGGATGAGACGGCGTGGTCGGCGGGCATTGAACCATGAACGATTGGGAAAATGAGGGGATCGCAAACATCATGCATAGCAGGGCTGCCACGCTATTGCGACACATGCGGATGCTGAACATATGACCTCCGTCCTTGGGGTCAAGCAGCGCGTCAGGCGCTGAACGTCACGCTCGACTGCAGTTGCGGGCTGATGCATTCGTCACACTGACCCGTATGTGGATTCTGGATATCGGCAGCGGAGCCTGCGATGGGTTACCTCCCTACACTTGCAGTAGGGCAAACCCATCGCGTTGCGCGGCCGTGGTCCTGACGGGCGATGGAGTGTGTCCTGGCCAACACAAGCGGCGCCTCATGCCTCGATTCCGGTCTGCAAGGGGAACGCTCGTGTACCGTCATGGCTTTCATTTTCATTTCGAATCGACGTGATTCTTCGAATCAATCTGAGGATTGAAATGTCGTTCTTATGTGCCCTGTGGCATATAGCGGCGAACTTTCCGATGGGTACAATCCCCCCTATTCACATCACGCGCAAACCGGAATACCGCGGACGATTCTCGATCACGCGGTCAGACGGACGGCACTCACCTCCCGGTCTCATGCCGGCGAGGGACCTGGCGGCGTGGGGGGGAACATGGATTTTCTGGAAAAGAGAGCGGCGGTGAATCTCGTTGAACGCAACGATCACGCTCTTGAACTCGTCGAGCTGGCAAGCGCGAAGCGGACGTACTACCCCACCACGTCGATGTGGTTGAAGCTGGAACAGCTTCAGGTGGCGCAGCAACTCGTCGAGCCGCTGGATCAGGACCGGCAGCCGGTTCTGTCCACGTCGCTCCACGGCGCGGCGCATCTCGACGGCCAGGAGCTTGCGATCATTGGCTTTCCGCAGCTGGCGACGCGCGTGCTTCAGGTAAGCTTCGAAGCCCGCGACGTCAGCACGGCCGACCGGCTTGGCCTGCGCGCACTGGAAGACGAACTGGGCAACTCGATGTCCGATGTGGCGCTCGGCACCGCCCGGCTGGGCTTCAATGCCGCCGATGACGAGACCGGAGAGCCCGATCGGTGGTGGCTCGCGTGCCACATTCCCCCTGCCTGCCTGCAGGTGCTGGCGAAGGCGATCTCGGACGGCCAGCTTGGCGCGGTAGAGCTGGGTCTGGCCATGCGGCACCTCTATACGTCCGAAGATCCCGCGGCCGAGCCGTCACGCCAGCCCCGGCTCTTTCTGCGGCCCGATGAAGGGGACGACACGGTCGAATGGCCGAACATAGCGACTGGCTATGTCACCCATCTGCGCATCGACTTTGCGACGGCTTCATTGCGTGGCTCGGCGGCGAGCAGCGACCCGGCGGGGGCGGCGAAGGTCGTCGCGGAAGCCGTGAGCTCGCTGGGACCGACGCTCCTCAACCTCAGACTGACGGTAAGGTGGATCGGCATCCTCATTGCCGTGCTGCTCTTCCTTGAAGTTCTCGAGCGGCTGCAGATCTGAACCTGGCATCTGCCTCGCGATCGCATAAGCAAGCAAAGCCAGACGCATTTCGGGCGCAACGGCGCGGCTATAACGCGCCGCCCCGCCCCAGCCTTTCCCCGCGGGAAAGCACGCTTCACCCTTCCTCAATTTTCGCGCTCGCGAAAATCTCCCACACTTGCCATCACGCCTTCTCCGTACCGTTCGTACGGATTTGCGCCCCGACCGCGGCTCGTGACGCGGCATCGAAAATACCGGAGACAGCATGAACAGCCATCCCCTCGACCTGGGCGGCAGCGCGCCGGGCGAAGCGCCACACCGCCCGCTCGCCGCGGAAGCCCCATTGCCAGGCCACCAGGGCGTCACGCTCAGCAGCTTCATGGACGACATGCCCGTGGGCGCGCTGCACCGCTTCGTGGTGTGGGTGATCGGCATTGGCCTCTTCTTCGACATGTACGAGATCTTCCTCGTCAGTTCGATCGGCGCCGCGCTGCAGAACGAATACGGACTCGATGCGCACAGCCTCGCGTTCAAGCTCTTGCTGGCCTCGGCCTTCGTCGGCATGTTCTTCGGCTCGCTCTTCCTCGGCAGTCTCGCCGACCGCATCGGCCGCCGGCGCGCCTTCCTGTTCACGCTCGTGTGGTACAGCGCGTTCTCGCTGCTCGCAGCGTTCTCCGTGGACGCCACCATGCTCGTGGTCTGCCGCTTTCTGACCGGCGTGGGCGTCGGCGCGATCTATCCCGTGGCCGATAGCTTCCTTTCGGAGATCCTGCCGAAGGAGAAACGCGGCCGGATGGCCGCGTGGGCCTATACCACCTCGTACGTCGCGGTGCCGCTGGTCGGTTTCCTCGCGGTTTGGCTCAATCCGATCCATCCTGCCGGCATTGCGGGATGGCGCATCATCCTCGCCATCGGCAGCCTTGGCGCCCTGTTCGTGCTGGCCGTGCAGCATCGCCTGCCGGAAAGCCCACGCTGGCTGCTGGCGCAAGGCCGCGCCGACGAGGCCTATGCGATGCTGGGCCGCTTCGCGCAAAGCGCCGGCGCGCCGATGCCGAAGCGCTTTGCCGAGCCGAAAACGCGCCAGCATCCGCTGAGCCTCGCCGAACGCATTGCCCTGCTGCGGCGCGCGCCCTATGACAAGCGCTATGTCATGCTCGTCGTGTTTCACCTGTTCCAGGCCTTCGGCTACTACGGCTTCGGTACGCTTGCAGGCGTCGTCGTGAAGAGCCGCGGCATCGACGTGACGGGCAGCACGCTGTTCGTGGCCCTCTCGTTCCTCGGCTACCCGATCGGCTCGCTGCTCTCCGTGCCGCTGCTCAACTGGATCGAGCGCCGCACGCTCGTGATCGCCTCGCTGATCTCCATCGGTATTTTTGGCCTTGGTTTCGCGTACTCGGGGCAGGCCGCGCTGATCGTTTGCTTCGGCGTACTGACGACATGCGCATCGAATGTGTTCAGCAACGCTTACCACGTGTACCAGGCCGAGATTTTCCCCGCCAGCGTGCGCTCGACAGCGATCGGCAGCACCTATTCGCTCTCGCGCATCATGAGCAGCGCCCTGCCCTTCATCCTGTTGCCGGTGCTCACGCAGCACGGCCCGATTGCGATGTTCGGGGTGATCTCCGCCGCGCTCGCCATCGTTGCCGTGACCTTGCGTGCGTTCGGGCCCCTCACCACGCGGCGCAGCCAGGATGAGATCAATCCCGTCTGAGCGTCCGATACCTCAAGCGTCCCAGCGTCATCGGGGCGGCTGCCGCGTCTTGCGGGGCCGCCCCGCTTTTCATTGCTCTGCGCGCGCCGACATGTAGTCGAACAGGCTCACGATGTCCGAGCTTGGCGCGCTATCCGCCTTCATGCCGATCCAGAGCGTGCGCGTCGCCCACGTGTCCGCCAGCTTCACCTTGACGACGCCGGCTTTGCCGCGCTCGTCGCTCACCGCGTCGCGCGGCAGCACGCCGATGCCCAGTCCTGCTTCGATCATGCGAAACACGCCGTCGAAGTTCGAGGCCTGGATGCGCAGCTTCAGCGATCGCTCGACGGCGAATGCCGCGTCCGTCATGCGCGCGAGCAGCGAGCTGCCATCGCTCAGGCCCACGTAGTCTTCGTCGAGCGTATCGGCGAAGCGAATCACCTCGAGTTGCGCAAAGTGATGACTGCGCGGCACGAGCAACACGAGTTCGTCGCGGCGATAGAGGCGCCGCTCGATGCCGGGTGCGGGCACGTTGTCGGCGAACACGCCGAGGTCGGCCTTGCCTGCGTCGAGCGCTTCGACGATTTCGTGGCTCAGCCGCTCTTCGAGACTGACCTTGATGCCTGGATGCTCATTCAGGAAGCAGGCGAGATCGACGGGCAGAAACTGCACGATCGCCGACGTATTCGCCCACATGCGCACGTGCCCGCGCACGCCGGCGGCGTAATCGCTCATTTCGGTGGCCATGCGATTGACCTGATCGACCACGCGCGTGGCGTGCTCCAGCAGCGCATGCCCCGCGGGCGTCAGATCCACGCCGCGCGCGCGACGGATGAACAAGGCGCAGTCGGTCACGCTTTCGAGTTCGGCAATGCGCTTGCTGACGGCCGAAAGCGTGAGCTGCCCGTGCTCGGCGGCCTTGGTGAGGCTGCCATGTTCCGCGACGAGCAGAAAGACCCGCAGCGACTGCAGATCGAAGTGAAGTGGATTGACCATGATGAATGGGGCAAAGCCGGCGCGAGAGACGATTGTCCTGCATCGCGGGCTCGGGAGGAAGTGCAGATGTGGGAATGGAGAGGTGGACGTGCTGCGATGCACGTCCGCGTGCCGGCCATGCGGGCCGGCGTGCTCGCCGCCCAACCGGCGCCCCCCGGCTCGACGGCAAAAACTGGCGAGAGGGATCAACCGGCCTGGATCGGCTCGGAAATTTCGATGAGGTTCAGATCGGGGTCACGCACATAAACGGAGCGAATCTTCTGCGTCGCACCCGTGCGCTCGACCGGACCTTCGACGATCGGCCAGTTCTTCCCGGCGAGATGCGCGATCACCACATCGAGCGGCACCGCAGCGATGAAGCACAGATCGAGCGCGCCCGGCACCGGCACATGCGCCTTGGGCTCGAACTCCGCGCCACGCACATGCAGATTGATCTTCTGGTTGCCGAAGCGAAACGCGAGCCGCCCCGCACCGAAGGTCTCCAGTTGCATCTGCAACACTTCCGTATAGAAGTGCTTCGTGGCCTCAGGGTCCACGCAGGTCAGCACCAGATGGTCGAGGTGGTCGATCAACGCCATGCTTCGCTCCTTGTCATGAGTACGCGCGTTGTGGGGGCATGCCTTGCGCCTGCTCAGGCACCGGATGCAGGTCGAGGCGGCGGCCGGCCTTCAGAATCTGGCTGGGCACGTCATGACCGATCAGGCCGGGCAACAGCGCGGCGGCGTCGAGCACGGCGGCGAGATCGACGCCGGTGTCGTAGCCGTCGAGTTCGAGCATGTGCACGAGTTCTTCGGTGCACACATTGCCGCTCGCACCCGGCGCGTACGGACAGCCGCCAAGACCGCCAAGCGAAGCGTCGAAGCGCACGATGCCCGCATCGAGCGCCGCAAGCGTGTTGGCGAGCGCCATGCCGCGCGTGTTGTGGAAGTGCAGCGTCAGTTCGAGTGTGCCGAACGCCTGCGCAGCGCTTTCGCACAACGTCCGTATCTGCGCGGGATGCGCCATGCCGGTGGTATCGCAAAGCGTCACGCCCTGCACGCCCAGTTCGGCAAAACGCTGCATCCAGCCGAGCACGTCCTGCACGGGCACGTCGCCTTCCATCGGGCAGCCCATTGCTGTGGAGAGCGAAACATTGATCGCGACGCCTGTGCCGCGCACGGCGTCGATCACGTCGCGCAACTGCGCGAACGACTGCTCGCGCGTCATGCGCAGGTTGGTGCGATTGTGAGTCTCGCTCACCGACATCACGAGATTCACTTCATTGACGTTGCACGACAGCGCGCGCTCCGCGCCGCGCACGTTCGGCACGAGCACCGTATAGACGACGCCCGGCACGCGCTCGATGCCGTGCATCACCGCCTCGGCGTCGCGCAGTGCGGGAATCGCCTTGGGCGACGTGAACGAGGTCACTTCGATCTTCGCGTAGCCGCAGGCGCTCAGGCGGTCGATCAGCGCGATCTTGTCGTCAGTGTCGATGAAGGCGGCTTCGTTCTGGAAACCGTCGCGCGTCGCGACTTCGTTCAGATACAGCACCTTGCCCTTGAAGTTGTCCTTATTTCCGGTCGTCATCTTGCCGCTCTCCGTTCAGATTACACCGCGCGCGCGCCATGTTTCGCGCGTAGCGGCGTCTACGCCTATCGATTCCAGCACCGTTTCGGTATGCTCGCCGAGCATCGGCGCGCTACGCTCGATCGTGCCGGGTGTGCCGCACAGTTTGGGCACCACGCCCGGCACTTGCACCGCCGTGCCGTCGGGCAAGGTATCGTCCACGATCATCTCGCGGGCGTGGTAATGCGGATCGGCCGCGATGTCTGCGATGTCGTAGATGCGGCCCGCTGGAATACGCGCCTCGTTGAGCGCCGCGAGCACCTGGTCGAGCGTGCGCCGCGCGGTCCATTCGCCGATGGCGGCGTCGATGCGCTCGACCTGCGCGACGCGTCCGTCGTTCTGCGCGAGCGCCGGATCGTTGCCCAGGTCCGGGCGGCCGATGAGTTCCATCAGGCGGCGATAGATGCTGTCGCCATTACCTGCGATCAGCGCGTACTTGCCGTCGCTGCAGCGGTAGGCGTTGCTCGGCGCGATGCCGGGCAGGCTGCTGCCTGCCGGCTGGCGCACGGCGCCGAACACCGAATACTCGGGCAGCAGGCTTTCCATCATGTTGAAGACCGACTCGTAGAGCGCGACGTCGACGACCTGGCCCCGTCCGCCCTGCTGCTCGCGATGCCGCAGCGCCAGCAGGACGCCGATGACGCCATGCAGCGCAGAGAGCGAATCGCCGATCGAGATGCCGACGCGCACCGGTGTGCGCTCAGGCTCGCCGCTCAGGTGACGCAGGCCGCCCATCGCTTCGGCGACCACGCCGAAACCGGGCCGGTCGCGATACGGGCCGGTCTGCCCGTAGCCCGACACGCGCAGCATGATGAGGCCGGGATTGATCGCGCTGAGTTCGTCCCAGCCGAGGCCCCAGCCTTCGAGCGTGCCGGGGCGGAAGTTTTCGATCAGGACGTCGGTTTCCGCTACGAGACGGCGAATCACGTCCTGCCCTTCGGGCGTGCGCAGATCGAGCGTGATGGATTCCTTGTTGCGCGACTGGGCGGCCCACCAGACCGACGTGCCGTCGTGCAGCAGGCGCCACTTGCGCAACGGATCGCCCACGCCGGGCGGCTCCACCTTGATGACGCTCGCGCCGAACTCGGCGAGCATGCGGCCAGCAAACGGACCCGCGATGAGCTGTCCGAGCTCCAGAACGCGGATGCCTTCGAGTGGTCGTGGCATGGCTGTGTCTCCTGTCGACCAGAGTTGGGGCAAAGCTGTCGATCAGAGTTAGCGCTTTAGCTGTCGATCAGAGTTAGCGCTTTAACGCTTACTCTGATCCCATGCAAAGCTCCTTACTCTGATCCCATGCAAAGCTCCTGACTCTGGTCCCATGAAAGGGGTTATTTCGGACTGTCTGCGACTGACTATGGGAGACATGATGAACCGGCCCGCACCCTTTGATAATCGATGCTTGCTCAATCTGGCTTGAGCAAATGGAAAGGCAGCGAAGGCCTGTGGCGCGGCGTCGCTGCGCATTTCCTCACCGGAAACCCAGTTGGCGGATCGAGCAAGCCAGCCGCGCACCCGGTGCGCGACAATCGCGGACTGCCCCCTCTTTCGCTCAGGCCAGACATCATGCACGTCGTTTTTCTCGATCGCGCGACGCTCGCGCCCCAGACGCGGCTGCGTCCGCTGCCGTTCGACCACACCCTGGAAACCTTCGAGCGCACCGCGCCCGAAGAGGTCGTCGCCCGCATTCGCCACGCCGATATCGTCATCACGAACAAGGCGCGCATCAGCGCCGAAGCGCTGGCTGGCGCGACCCGCCTGCGCATGGTCGCCGTCGCCGCCACGGGCACGGACAACGTCGATCTGGCCGCCTGCGCGACGCGCGGCATCGTCGTGAGCAACGTGCGCGACTACGCCGGCAACAGCGTGCCGGAACATACGTTCGCATTGATATTTGCGCTGCGCCGCAGCCTGGCCGCGTATCGCGACGCCGTGCGCGCAGGGCGCTGGCTCGAATCGGGACAGTTCTGCTTCTTTGATCATCCAATCCGCAATCTCGCGGGTTCGACGCTCGGCGTGATCGGGGACGGCGCACTGGGACAGGCCGTCGCGCAAATGGGACGCGCGCTCGGCCTGCGCGTGCTGTTCGCCGCGCGCAAGACGCGCAACGACGCGCAAGCGGGCTACGTGCCGCTCGAAGCGCTGCTAGAAGAAAGCGACATCATTACGCTGCATTGTCCGCTCACCGTGGAAACGCGGGATCTGATCGACGCCACGGCATTCGCGCGCATGAAGCGGCGGCCCTTGCTGATCAATACGGCGCGTGGGGGACTCGTGAACGAAGCGGCGTTGGTGGACGCCCTGCAAAGCGCAGCGATTTCAGGCGCGGGATTCGATGTCGTGACGCAGGAACCGTTGCCTGCCGATCACCCGTTTCAGGCCATCGTCTCGCATCCGGCGTTCATCCTCACACCCCACGTTGCGTGGGCGAGCGATGAAGCCATGCAGGCGCTTGCGGATCAACTCGTGGAAAACATCGCGGCGTTTTGCGAAGGCACGCCGCGCAATCGGGTCAGTGCGCGTTGAGCGCGAGGCGCGGCAACCGCAGCGGGGTTGCCTGCGCCTGAAACATCAGGCCATTTCCGGCTGCCTGGCGTGCCACCATTCGTCGACGGCCTGCTTCGCCGTTTGCTCGACCACGCTCAGCGCCATCAGCACATCGATCTTCAGCTTGGGAATGGCAAGCTCCACGGAAGGCAGCTTCGCCGTTTCCACCTGTGCGTCGACACCTTCCATAACCGCGCGGCACAGCCATTGCGTGTCCGTCGCGTCTGCTTTCGCATCGACAGTGACTCGAAAGCCACGATATTCGACTGCCATATACTCTCCCGAAACCTGACAAAACGTAATGCTCGCCCCGCCGGACGGCGGTGAGGGGGCGACTATATCACCACTTTCGTGACGCTTCAGCGAGGCCCACACGAAGTCGCGAAGAAGTCGTGCAAAAACACCGCGCCCGCATTCACGCCCTGTTTAAGGAGCGATTCTGCGGGCGCAAGAACAATCGGGTCAGTTCGGACTTCCGAATTTCAGCTCGCGAGCGTGGTGCGCATCGAAGCCTTCCGCATCGTCCGCCAGCCGACGATCGCGAGCGAAACGCCCGAGATCACGGCGGCAAGCGAGACGTAATACGCGGGAGCGAGCGTATCGCCCGTCACGTGAATCAGCACTTCGGCAATCGTCGGCGCGAAGCCGCCGAAGAGCGTCACGCCAAGGCTATACGCGATGGAAAGCCCCGCAGAGCGCACGCGCACGGGAAAGATCTCCGACATCAGCGCTGGCATCGGGCCCGAATAGGCGGCCTTGAAGATGCCCGCCGCGCCCTGGAGCACGAGCAGCCAGCCGAGCGTGGGGTGTCGCTGCAGCAGCGCGAACATGGGATACGTGAGCGCCGCGAGCAGGATCGACGTGGTCAGCATGATGCGGATGCGGCCGATGCGGTCCGAGAGCGCGCCCATCACCGGCGAAAGCGCGAACTGCAGGCCGCCGTTGAGCACGACCACGCCGAACGAGGTTGCCGCCGCCATGTGGAGCTGCTTCACCGCGTACATCGGCATGTAGAGCTGGAGGATGTACACGCCGACGGTGGACTGCGCAACGATACCCACCGCGAGCACCAGGTTCACCCACTGGCGCCCGAGCCCCGGCTCACTCGTTGCGCGCGCATCCTGTTCGCTGTGCGCTTGCTGGTTCGCGACGAATTCGGGCGTCTCGTCCAGATGCGAGCGAATGTACCAGCCCACGGGCCCGAGCACGAGCCCGAAGAAGAACGGCACGCGCCAGCCCCACGCCTGCAACTGCTCGGGCGGCAGCCACCATGCGAGCACGCCGCCGAACGACGCTGCGAGAATCGCGGCCGCGCCCTGGCTCGCGAACTGCCAGCTCGCGTAGTAGCCGCGCTTCGAGGGGCCGTGTTCGACCATGAACGCCGTCGCGCTGCCGAATTCACCGCCTACGGCAAAGCCCTGCACGAGGCGCGCGAGCAGGATCAGGAGCGGCGCGGCGATGCCGATCGACGCATACGGCGGCATGACGGCCATGGCGAGCGTGCCCGCCATCATGAGCGCAATGGCGAGCGTGAGCGCTGCCTTGCGTCCCTTACGGTCGCCGTAGACGCCCAGCACGATCGCGCCGAGCGGCCGCATGAGGAAAGAGATTCCGAAGGTGCCGACCGCCAGCAGCGTGGACAGCCATTCGTCGTGCACGGGAAAGAACTGCTTCGCGATGATCGGCGCGAAGTAGCCGTACACGAGAAAGTCGAACCACTCCAGCGCATTGCCGATCGACGAGGAGAACACGATGCGGCGCACCATGCCGCGGTTGAGCGGCGCACCCGTTACCGATGAACCGGTCTCCATGTCAGTCTCCTCCGTTTTTATTTGGTCTACTCATTGATCGTCGTGAACCGCGAGCGAGGTATTCCCGTTCGCATCAAATACTGCTTGCCGGTTTGCCGCCTAGAAACCCGCTGCGAGCCCGTCGCGGCGCGTGTCGCTCGCGGCCACATAGCCGCGCTCGGGATCGTTGCGATCGAGCTTCCAGATGAACTGGCCCGAGCCGAAGTCCATGTACGGATCGTCGATGCCCTTGATCTCGTGGCCGAGCCCTTGCAGCGCGCGCGCCGTCTGCGGGTTGAAGGTCGATTCGATGTCGAGCGTGAAGTCGCGGTTGACCTTCCAGCGCGGCGCATCGCACGCGGCCTGCGGCTGCTGGCCGTAGTCGAGCATGCGCACGACCGACTGCAAATGCCCTTGCGGCTGCATGTCGCCGCCCATTACGCCGAAGCTCATCACCGCTTCCTGGCGGCCGTCCACCTGCTGCGTGAGGAACGCCGGAATGATGGTGTGAAACGGGCGCTTGCCGCCTGCCACGACGTTGGGCGATGCCGGGTCCATCGAAAAGCCGCAGCCGCGGTTCTGCAGCGCGATGCCCGTGCCCGGCACGACCACGCCCGAACCGAAGCCCATGTAGTTCGACTGGATGAAGCTGACCATCATGCCGCGCTCGTCCACGGCGGACAGATAGATCGTGCCGCCCGAACGCGGCATGCCGAAATCGAAGTGCGTGGCGCGCTTCGGGTCGATCAGCTTCGCGCGCGCTTTCAGATAGGCGTCGTCGAGCATCTGCTCGGGCGTGACTTCCATCGAACGCGGATCGGCAACGTAGCGATAGACGTCGGCGAACGCGAGCTTCATGGCCTCGATCTGCAGATGCTGCGATTCGAGGCTGTCGAGCGCGAGCGAGCCCATGTCGAACTGCTCGAGAATGCCGAGCGCGATCAGCGCGGCGATGCCCTGTCCGTTCGGCGGAATCTCGTGGACCGTGTAGCCGCGATAGTTCTTGCCGATCGGCTCGACCCATTCCGGGCGATAGTTGCGCAGGTCGTCCAGCGTGAGCGCCGCGCCGCCTTCGCGCGCAAACGCGGCGATGCGCTCGGCGAGCTCGCCCTCGTAGTAGTCGCGCGGACCGCGTTCCGCAAGACGCCGCAGCGTGGCGGCGTGGCCGGGGAAGCACACGCGCTCGCTCACTTCGGGCGCGCGGCCGCGCGGCATGAACGTTTCGGCAAAGCCCGGCTGATTGTGCAGCTCGGGAATCGCCGCCTGCCACTTGCGCGTGACGATAGTCGCTACCGCATGGCCGCGCTCCGCGATCTCGATGGCCGGTTCCATCAGGTCCGCGAATGGCAGCTTGCCGAACTTCGCATGCAGCGCTTCCCAGCCCGCGATCACGCCAGGCACGGTCACCGTGTCCCAGCCGCGTTTGGGCTGCTTCGCGAGACCGTTTTCCTCGCCGTATTTGCGGCGGAAATAGTCGACGCTCCACGCCGCCGGCGCGTTGCCCGACGCGTTCAGGCCGTGCAGCTTCGCGCCATCCCACACGAGCGCAAAGCAATCGCTGCCCAGGCCGTTCGATACCGGCTCGACCACCGTGATGGCGGCCGCGGCGGCGATGGCGGCGTCGACGGCATTTCCGCCTTTCCAGAGCATGCGCAGCCCGGCCTGCGCGGCAAGCGGATGCGATGTCGAAACGATATTGCGGGCGAACACCGGCAGGCGCGGCGTCGGATAGGGGTTTTGCCAGTTGAAGCGCGTCATGGAAGTCCGGATTCCGGTAATGAACGAAAGCAGCGGCACGCGCACGGCCGCACTCAATTGCGGCGCGCACGGCTCACGCCGATCTGTCGATTATCTTGAAGGATCAAGCGAAAAAATATTAATATTTTATTGTCGACACTTAAGTTTTATTTACATGCTAACCCTACGCATGCTCCGCACCTTGCAGGCCGTCGCACGCAGCGGGTCGTTCGCCACGGCGGCGGAAAAATCGGCGCTCACCCAGGCGGCCGTGAGCCTGCAAATGCGCGGGCTCGAAGAGGCGCTCGGCCGGCAGATCTTCGACCGCCGTGCGCGCCAGGTCGCGCTCACGCGCGAAGGCCGCGAGATCTGCGCGAAGGTCGATCACATTCTCGCGCTGATCGACGAGTTGCCCGCCAGCGCGGGCGACACGATGCGCGGCTCGATCATCATCGGCGCGGTGGTGTCGGTGATCGGCGCGCTTTCGCTGGCCGTCGCGCATCTGAAAACGGGCCACCCGGAACTCGAAGTGCGCCTCACCTCGGCGCGCTCGAACGAACTGGCGCGCATGGTGGAAGACGGCGACGTGGACCTCGCCGTCGTGGTTGGCAGTGCAGATGGTTCGCTTCACGAGTCGCTCGCCTGGACGCCGCTCTACGAAGAGCCCCTCATGCTCGTGACGAGCTGCGCGACGCCCGGCGACGATGCGCGACGCATCCTGCGCGAGCGCAGCTTTCTGCGCTTCGACCGGCGCGTGCCGACGGGCGTCGTGATCGACCGCGCCCTGCGCGAGCTAGGCATCGAACCGCTCGAATACCTGGAGCTGAACTCGATCGAAACGATTGTCTCGCTGGTGCGCAACGACGTGGGCGTGAGTGTGTTACCCGTCCTGCAAGGCGGCAAATGGCAGAGCGATCCGAATCTGCGACTCGTGCCGCTGCCTGGGCGGCCACTCATCCGCACGGTGGGGATGATTCACCGGAAAGCACACAAGCAGACGTTGCTCACACAAACGATTGCAGACATGCTGCGTCGGTGACAGAACGCGCAACTGCGACCATCTGTCATGCGAATTCCTCAATGGCCTATGAATAGGCGCATCGCGGCCGCACGGCCATGTCGCTAGAGCCTCTCTCGGGTTGACCTGCCTCAACTGGAAAGTAAAATGAAAGCTCAGAAGACAAGAGCGGACGAGGCCACCCGCCTCTGATCGCTCGACAGGCCCCGCTCTCGGCTTTACCCGAGCACGAGAATTAATTAGCAACCCAAACTTATTTTCCGGAGAGAAACTCATGAAAATCAGAACTCGCACCGTTGCCGTCGTCGCCATCGTGGCCAGCGCCCTGTTTGCGGGCCAGGTGTTTGCACAGACCCCCGCACCGGCAAGCCAGGAAGGCCAGCCCGCCACCACGGTGACGCATAACGACCCGATCGTTCAGAAGCGCATGGAAGTTCGCGAGGCCAACCGGCAACAGCGCGCCCGCACGGCGGAAGCGCGCCAGACCTTCAAGCAGGAAGCACGTGACGCCCGGGCCGAGCGCAACCAGTCGGCGCAAGACTCCCGCGCCCGCGCGCAAGCGGCGCTCGACGCGCACTAAGCTCGCAACACCCACGCGTTCGCTCCTTGGCTGTACGCCCGTCGTGGTGCCCGCCACGCCAATCGCGTAAGCTAACGTCGTTGCACGCTCACTCGCGAAGCCCCGCGCTTCGCGCCTAGAAGCGGGATCGACACGGAAAAGCGGACGCTCCATGCAAAGATCGCTCATCGCGCTGGCTGCAAACGGGTTGCGAAAACTGCGCGCCATGGCGTTGCCGCTGTGCGCAATCGCGCTCGCCACAGGTCTTGCCGCGTGTCAGCAGTTACCTCCTATCGGCGAGCGCACGCAAACGACGGCGCTCACGTCAGCCGAAGCGCGATCGACTCAACTTGGCAAAGCCGTAGCGGCCGAACTCGCCACCCATCCCGACTCCACCGGCATCGACCCGCTCGCGAACCCGCTCGACGCGTTCGCCTCGCGCGTGGCGCTCGTGCGCAACGCCCAGCGTACGCTGGACGTCCAGTACTACATCTGGCGCAACGATCTCACGGGTACGCTGCTGCTCGAAGAACTGCGCGAAGCCGCCGACCGCGGCGTGCGCGTGCGCCTGCTGCTCGACGACAACGGCATTCCGTCCTCCCTCGACCCCACGCTCGCGGCGCTCAATGGGCATCCCAACATCGAGGTTCGGCTGTTCAACCCGTTCGTCACCCGCAAGCCCAAAGCCATCGGCTTTATCACCGACTTCTCGCGGCTGAACCGGCGCATGCACAACAAGTCGCTCACGGCTGACGGCGTGGCGACCATCCTTGGCGGCCGCAATATCGGCGACGAATATTTTGGCGCGACCGACGGCGTCGTATTCGCCGACCTCGACGTGCTCGCCATCGGCCCCGCCGCCACCGATGTCGCGAACGACTTCGACCGCTACTGGGCCAGCGCTTCGTCATTCCCCGCGTCCCAAATCCTGCCCTACGTGGCGCCCGATGCACTCGCTACACTCGATCGCGAAGCGCTTGCCGCGCGCACCGATCCGGCCGCGGCGGAATACATCGAATCATTGCGCAAGACCACCGACGTGCGCCGTCTGCTGGACGGCACGCTGCCGCTCGAATGGGCGAAGACGCAGCTGGTCAGCGACGATCCGGCCAAAGCGCTGGGCACGGCGCCCAAGGAGACGCTCATCCTCAGCCAGCTCCACGAGATCGTCGGCGATCCGCACCGCGAACTCGATCTGGTTTCGCCGTACTTCGTGCCGGGCGAGGTGGGCACGCAATACTTCACCCAGCTCGCCGCCCAGGGCGTGACCGTGCGAGTACTGACGAACTCGCTCGAAGCCACCGATGTGTCCGCCGTCCATTCCGGCTACGCGCGGCGCCGCGTGGCGCTGCTCAAAGGCGGCGTGGAGCTGTTCGAACTGCGGCGCGCGGCGGGCACGAGCAAGGGTTCAGACAAAGCCGCGGGCAAAGGCGCAGGCAGTGGCCCGTTCGGCAGCACGGGCTCGAGCCTGCACGCCAAGACCTTCGCCGTGGATGCAGAGCGCGTCTTCGTCGGCTCGGTGAATTTCGACCCGCGCTCAGCCAACCTCAACACCGAACTCGGGCTCGTGATCGACAGCCCCGTGCTCGCCACCCAGATCGAAAAAGCGTTCTGGACGCGCGTGCCGCAGCTCGCGTATCAGGCGCACCTCGACGAGAACGGCAAGCTCTACTGGACGCGCCTTTCCGATGACACGGTCATCCGCTACGACACCGAGCCGAACACCACATGGAACCAGCGCCTGAGCGTCTGGTTCTTCTCCACCCTGCCTATCGAGTGGCTTTTGTAAGCCACGCATCGACAGGGTAATCCCCAATTTCTCCTAAGTTGTCTATACAACATCATGCGGACATTCCCATCGTCCGCGGCTCGCGGACGCCCTGCACTCACCCCAATGTTCGGAGCCGTCCGTGGCCATGCCTGAATCCGTCGCCAACCTCGAAACCGATGGCCGCAAGATCCTGGAAACGCGCTCGATCGACTACATCCCCGATTCTGAGCGCCACGGCAGCCTGTTCAGCCAGTTCACGCTCTGGCTTTCCGCGAACCTGCAGGTCACCGCGATCATTACCGGCGCGCTCGCCGTCGTACTTGGCGGGGACGTCTTCTGGTCGCTCATCGCGCTATTGGCTGGCCAACTCATAGGCGGCACGGTCATGGCGCTGCACGGCGCGCAAGGCCCGCAGCTCGGCCTGCCGCAGATGATCTCCAGCCGCGTGCAGTTCGGCGTCTACGGCGCGGCCATTCCAATCGTGCTCGTCTGCATCATGTACGTCGGCTTTTCCGCGAGCGGCACGGTGCTTGCCGGCCAGGCCACGGCGCAACTACTCGACGTTTCCGATACCGCGGGCATCTGCCTCTTCGCGGCACTCATCGTCGTGCTGACGCTGCTCGGCTATCGCTCGATTCACTTCGTCGGCCGCATTGCCAGCGTGATCGGCGTGCTCGCGTTCGTGTTCATGTTCGCGCAGCTCTTTGCGCACCACGATATCGGCGCGCTGTTGGCCAATCGCCATTTTTCGATCGCGAGCTTCCTGCTTTCCATGTCGCTTTCGGCTTCGTGGCAGATCGCATTCGGCCCCTACGTTGCCGACTATTCGCGCTACTTGCCGCGCTCGACTTCGCCCGTGCGCACGTTCCTCGCCGTCGGGCTCGGCTCGGTGGTCGGCGCGCAGGCAGCGATGGTGTTCGGCGTGTTTGCTGCCGCGCTCGCGGGCCACGCGTTCGCGCACCATGAGGTGGCGTATATCGTGAGCCTCGGCGCGAGCGGCGCGGTCGCCGCGATGCTCTACTTCAGCATTGCGTTCGGCAAGCTCACCGTCACCACGCTCAACGCCTACGGCAGCTTCATGTCGATGGCGACGATCGTGAGCGCGTTTCGCGCGAAGCGCGCGATTTCCACGCGCCACCGCTTCCTCTACATCATCGGCATGGTGGGCATCTCGACGCTCGTCGCGCTTGCGGGGCGCCACTCGTTCCTCAAGGAATTCACGGCGTTCATCCTGTTTCTGCTGGCGTTCTTCACACCGTGGAGCGCGATCAACCTGGTGGACTTCTACTGCTTCACGCGCTCGCGCTACGACGTGCCGGCGCTCTCGAATCCCGATGGCCGCTACGGCCGCTGGAACGCCAAGGCCATTGGCATCTACGTGCTCGGCGTGCTGGTGCAAATGCCGTTCATCTCGACGAGCTTCTATACGGGCCCCTTCGTCGACGCACTCGGCGGCACGGACATCTCGTGGATTCTCGGCCTGATCGTGCCGGGCGTGCTCTACTACGCCGCCATGCGCCTCACGCCGCCGGTCATTCCGGAACGCCTGATCCTGCCGGTCGAGCAGGATTGACCCGTGCGGCGCAGCGCGCCGCTTCGCTGATCCACATAGTTCCCATTCGCGCGGGCCTCACCACCCGCGCGTTCGTTTCATTCCTCCGAAAAATAGTTGTACTGATAATGAAAAAGCACCCCGCTACAGCTGTTCGCCCTTCCGCTCGCGCCACGAGAAACTCACTTTGCGCCACCGCACTCGGCCTCTTCGCGCACAACGCGCTTGCCCAGGACGGCGTGACGCTCTATGGGCTCATCGACGAATTCGCCCAATACGTCAACACCGGCAATGGCTACACGGCCGCGCTCGGTTCGAGCGGTCAATGGGGCAGCCGCTTCGGCCTCAAAGGCAAGGAAGACCTGGGCGGCGGGCAGACGCTGTCGTTCGCCCTCGAAAACGGCTTCAACCCCACGGACGGCACGCTGGCCACCAAGGGCTCGCTGTTCGATCGCCAGGCATGGGTCGGCCTCTCGGGCGGCTGGGGCCAGTTGCGCGTGGGCCGGCAAAATTCGCCGCTCTTCAACGATCAAGGCGGCCAGGACGCTTTTGGCGGCGTGACACAGGCTTCGGCCATGGACAACCTCACGGTGTTCACGTTCCGCACGAGCAACACCGTCTCCTATGTCACGCCGGAGTTCGCGGGCCTTCAGGCCGGCATCTACGTGGGCTTCGGCGACGCAGGCGGCCTGCGCTCCGCAGGCTCGAGTCAACAGTTCGACGTGACCTATGCGCACGGCCCATTCGCCACGTTCGTGGCGGGACAGTGGCTCAAAAACAGCGAGGGTAGCGCAACAGACCGCACGATCATGGCGGGCGCCTCGTACGCGATCGGGCGCGTCACGATCTTCGGCGGCTATTCGGACATGAAATGGCCCGACCTGGCGCTGAACGCCTATACCGTGGGCCTTTCCGCGAAGTATCAGTTCAACGTGAACAATGCCGTGTCGCTCGGCTACGCCACCCTGCACGATCGGACGTCGCAAGGGGACAATGCCGATCAGATCGGTTTGATGTACGAATACGACCTGTCGAAAACCACGAACTTCTACGGCGCACTTTCGTTCTTGCGCAACCGTAACCAGGCAAGTTACACGCTCGCCGGCGCGGCGAATCCGGGCCTGCCGCTCGCCTACCCCGGCGCGGACGCGCGCGGCGTGCAGATCGGCATCGTTCACCGCTTCTAAACGCAACAACGGCTCTCGATCGTCGATCGAGAGCCGTTGTGCCCACGCCCAGCCTGGACGGCCGTCGGGAATGCTCAGGCCGCAGCGGCGTTCATCGCCTCGATTTCCGCAAGCGCGCCGCCCACCATTTCGCGCAGCACCGGCTGGACTTTCCCAGCGAGAGCGGGAACGTAGTCGAACGGCGCCGTTTCGTTCATGTAAACCGACTGGCACATCTCCAGCTGGATCGCATGCACGCCGTCCTGCGGCGCGCCGAAATGGCGCGTGATGTAGCCGCCCTTGAAACGTCCGTTCGCGATCCACGAATAGCCGCTTGCCGCCGCCGCGCGTTCCGCGCGCGCCTGCACCGCCGGGTTCACCGTGCGGCCGTCCTGGGTGCCGATGTTCAGGTCGGGCAGCTTGTCGTCGAACAGACGCGGCAGAACGCTCGCGATCGAATGCGCTTCCCACAGCAGCACATTCGCATGCGCCGCGCGCAGGCGCTCGAGTTCGGCGGCGAGCGTGTCGTGATACGGCTGCCAGAATGTCTTCACGCGGCGCTGGCGTTCAGGCGCGTCGGGCACGCAGCCGTCGCGGTAGACCGGCTCGCCGCGAAACGTTTCGGTCGGACACAGCGACGTGGTGGTCTGGCCGGGATAGAGGCTCTCGTCGTTCGGCGGGCGGTTCAGGTCGATCACATAGCGCGAAACGCGCGCGCCGAGCACGGTCGCGCCCAGCTCCTTCGCAAACGCGTAAAGGCGATCGAGATGCCAGTCCGTATCGGCGACGGTTAGCGCCACGTCCGTGTACTCGCCGTGCATCGCGGCCGGAATGTGCGTGCCCAGGTGCGGGATCGAAATGATGAGCGGCGCGGTGCCGCGTTCCAGCGAAAAGATATCGGTCATCGAAAGTTGCCTCGTGAATTGGCGCCTGCGTTCAATCATCAGCCAGCAGTCTGGCGAGCGCCGCGCGGTAGTCGGCGTAAAGGCGGGCTTCGTCGCGATGGCGGCGCGCTTCCACGACCTTGACGCCACCGGTATAGACGTCGAGCACGGGCGTTTCGCCATGTTCGCAAAAGACGACCGACGAGAGCCACGTGAGCGGCTTTTGCTCGGCGAGGTTCGGATGTTGAGCGTCGAGCACGATCCAGTCGGCGCGCGCGCCTTCCTTCAATGCGCCAACCTTGCGCCCCGTAGCACTGGCGCCTCCGGCGAGCGCTGCGTCGAACAGGCGGTCCGCAACCTGTGCCTGATGCGTCGAGGCCAACACGTTGCGCTCGCGCCGCGCGAGCCGCTGACCGTATTCGAGCAAGCGAAGCTCCGCGCGCCAGTCCACGCCGATGTGACTGTCCGAGCCCACGCCGAACGCGCCGGCCGCATCGAGATACTCGCGCGTGGGGAAAATGCCGTCGCCAAGATTCGCCTCGGTCGTGAGGCACAGACCCGCAATCGCACCGCTCTGCGCAAGCGCGGCGGTCTCCCTCGCATCGATATGCGTGGCATGGACGAGGCACCAGCGCGAGTTAACGTTGAAGCGGTCGAGCAACCATTGCACCGGCCGCGCGCCTTCGATCGCCATGCATGCCTCGACTTCGGCCGTTTGTTCGGCGATGTGAATATGCACCGGTGCACCGGGAAGCGCTCGATCCAGGCCTTCCAGCAGCGCGCGCAAGGAGTCGTGCGAGACGGCGCGCAGCGAATGGGGCGCGACGCCGTAGCGCAACGCGCCGTGCTCGGGCTGCCACGCACGCAGCGCTTCGACGATGCCGAGCAACTGTTCCGGCGTGTTGATGAAGCGCCGCTGATCGTCGCGCGGCGCTTGCGCGCCGAAGCCGCTGTATTGATAGAGCACGGGCAGCATCGTCATGCCGATGCCGGTCACGTTCGCTGCGTCCACCACGCGTTGCGCCAGTTCGGCGGGGCTCGCATACCGCTGGCCATCCTTGCCGTGATGCACGTAGTGGAATTCGCAAACAGAGGTGTAGCCCGCCTTCAACATCTCGACATACAGCCAGCGCGCAATCGCCCCGAGATCGTCGGGTGTGATGCGCGCCGCGAAGCGGTACATGAGGTCGCGCCAGCTCCAGAAGCTGTCGGTGGGGTTCGCGCGATATTCGGTGAGGCCCGCCATGGCGCGCTGAAACGCATGCGAATGAAGGTTAGGCATGCCAGGCGTGATCGGGCCCGACGCACGCGCGACGCCTTCAGGCGCTTGCGCCAGATCGGGCGTCACGTTGCGCAGCGTTCCCGCGGCGTCCCATTCGAGCAGCACGTTGCGGCGCCAGCCGTCAGTCAAGTAAGCGTACTCGGCGAAGAGCGCGCGCGAAGTCGGATTCGTTTCGATGGTGTGATTCATGCTGAAAATTGCGCTCAAACGCGACGCTCAAATGCGCGACGCTCAAAGACGGTCTCGCCGCCGCGCACCACGCGCGCGCAGAGCGGACGGCCAATCCAGTAAGCCAGCTCCGCGAGTGACTGCACCGACCAAACGGCAAAGTCTGCGGGACGGCCAGCCGTGAGCGTGCCATGACGCTCTGCGTCGCCGAAAGCCTGCGCGGCATGCCGCGTCACGCCCTGCAACACCTCGGGCACGGTCATGCGAAACAGCGTGGTCGCCATGTTCATCATGAGCAGCAGCGAAGTGGCGGGCGACGTGCCCGGATTGCTGTCGGTCGAAATGGCGATCGGCACCTCGTAGCGCCGCAGCAAGTCGAGCGGCGGCAACTGCGTTTCGCGGATGAAGTAGTACGCGCCCGGCAGCAGCACCGCCACCGTGCCCGCCTGCTTCATGGCGGCGACGCCCGCTTCGTCGAGAAACTCGAGATGGTCGGCGGACAACGCGTCGTAACGCGCCGCGAGCGCTGCGCCGCCGCTATTGGAAAGCTGCTCGGCGTGCATCTTGACCGCGAGCTTGCGCCGCGCGGCCGCCTCGAACACGCGCTCGCTCTGCGCGAGCGAAAAGCCGATTCGTTCGCAGAACACATCGACAGCGTCCACGAGCCCCTCGTCGGCCAGCGCAGGAAGCATACGTTCGCACACTTCGTCGATATAGTCGTCGGCGCGGCCGGCGAACTCGGGCGGCAACGCATGTGCGCCGAGAAACGTCGTCCGCACCGTGACCGGATAACGCTCGCCAAGCTGACGCGCGACGCGCAGCATCTTGCGCTCGCTCGCCAGATCGAGGCCATAGCCCGATTTGATCTCGACTGCCGTTACGCCTTCGGCGAGCAACGCTTCGAGACGCGTTGCCGACTGCGCGAACAGCGCGGCTTCGTCGGCCGCGCGCGTGGCGCGCACCGTCGAGACGATGCCGCCGCCCTGCCGCGCGATTTCTTCGTAGCTCATGCCCGCAAGGCGGTGCGCGAATTCATCGGCGCGCTGTCCGCCATAGACGAGGTGTGTGTGGCAATCCACGAGGCCTGGCGTGACCCAGGCGCCGCCCAGGTCTTCGCACGGCCAATCGGTGAATGGCGCGGGCAATTCGGCAGCGGCGCCGAGCCACGCGATCTTGCCGTCTTCCACAGCAATCGCCGCGTTCTCGACGACGTGGCCCGGATCGCCATGCGGGCACAGGTTGAGGTTTTGCCAGAGTGTGCGTTTCATCAGGTATGCACAGCATCGCGCGATGCCGTTTCCGTAGTGTCTTGCGGCGGCTCTTGCAGCACATCTAGCGCAACGGCGAGCAAGGCGCCCGCGCCGCGCGTGTCGATGTTCAAGGAGCGTTGCGCATCGAGCGTATCGATGCGCAGCGTGTCACCCGCTTCGAGGCGCACGTGACGTTCGTTATCCACGCGCACATCCTGCCCGCCTTGCGCGCAGTAGAGCAATACCGTTTGCGCATGCATGCTGCGCCGCTCGTTTGCGCGCCACACTTCGAGCGTGCCGCGCGCCGCATCGCGGCGCACCATCAGGTTGAAGTCGCGCGTGGCGCCGTTCACGAGGCGCGCGTCGATCGCGGCTTCTCCCGCGAAATGCGCGACGTCGAGGGGCTGCGTGAGCACATGCGTGCGCCCCGCTTCGTCGAGCAGCATGCCCGCGCCGTCGAGCAGCACCAGCGTCCGATCGACGCCCTCGAAGCGCGAGAACGGCCCCGCCTGCGCGACATCGGCCACGCTCACGCGCCACGCGAACGCGTCCAGTGACGCGTCGGCACGCGATGCCACGTGCGCCACCGCGATTTCGCGCGTGACGCCGCCGCCGTTCTTCCACGGCGACGCCACGAGCGCCGCGCCACGCAGCAGCGTGAGCCTGGCAGCCTGCACCGCGCCCCCTATCGCTTTCGCGCCGCTCATCGGCCGAGCATCGGCAGCTTGAGGCCTGCCTCGCGCGCGGTCTGCTGCGCGAGTTCGTAGCCGGCATCCGCGTGGCGCATCACGCCCGTGGCCGGATCGTTGAGCAGCACGCGGCCCAGAC
>NZ_JBFRCM010000032.1:0-55816 GCF_040965735.1 Paraburkholderia sp. BR10936 | reverse complement strand
AAGTTTGAGTTGAAATGTCCTTCGGCCTTCCATTAGGTTTTTGGGCCTACTCGGAGTGAATCACCTACCTGCCGTCTCAGGATTGTCAGCAATCTAGCAGCTTCTGTCGAGCGGCCGCATGTGGCCGCGTTTCGCCTCACGGCCGAGCACGACGCTCGGCTCCGGATGTCAAAGGTACTTGAACTTCTCGACCTGAACTTTCCCATTGAGTCGGCCGGCCTTGAACTGGACCGGTTCAGTCGTGTTCGCAGTTGTTCGCTCCAAAATCCACGGCACCGGTCTGTAGGTCGTGAGCCTGCCGCCGATCTGAAGATCAAGGGTCTCATATTCTTTTACGCGAACAGGTGTGCGCCCGATCCACTCCCAATGCTCGGGCACAGTTCGCTTTGCTACAACGCTAGCTGTACCCGTCTGGGTCCTCACACCGGCAAAGTTCGCGAAATCGAACATTGCTTTGGCCGCACACACAAGGATGATTGAATAGAGGAAAAAGAACATGCACGCGGCTGCCGGCAGTCCACGATCTAGCAACGTGAATGGAAGTCGCGCAAGATTTAGCAGAACCACCACTGAACTCCCGCTTTGAGTGAGACCGATGCGTCGCGCCGAGCAAACCTCCGACGAGATGCGCGATTGTCGACGATTCGCGCCTGTATGTCGAACGACTGATTGTGGCCGCACTGTGCCCCGCGACCTAGCACGTCACTCGCCCCCAGCCCGCAGCGCATGCAGCAGGCATACCCGACCCGGAACGGCCAACCGATTTACCGCAAAGCGGCCGTTCGCGCGACGCGAAAATTCGTAATAAGCACTCTTGGACACGCGCTGGACAGGAGTGTCCTTCTACAATTGCTGCATGCGTCCGACCAATCAACATCCGACTACTGACCGCCACTCCGGGTTGATCGCTCGATCTCTGGCTTATGCCGAAGCTCATCTCGATGAACCCCTTACGGCTGAAATCCTTGCTGATCACGCTGCTTTGTCGCGCCACCACTTTCACCGCGTATTTCGCGCGTACATTGGTTGCAGTGTCGCGAACTACGTCACATGGCTACGCCTGAGGCGCGCTTTCGCGCTATTGGTCAGTGGCACGGAGTCCGTATCAGAGATCGCGTTGGCTGTTGGATACGAGTCCGCACAAGCTTTGGCAAAAGCGATGCGCCGAGATTTTGATACCACACCAAGCGCAGTGCGCCGCGGTGGCGCACCGGCGTATGAAAACTTTCTACAGCCGCCAACAGAGCATCGTTTCCGACCGAATCCTGAAGGAGCTATCGACATGCAAGTCACTCGCATGACAGCATTGCCTGACGGCATCATCGCACTTACGGCCACGGCGCGTGGCATGGTAGGCAACACCATGATGCGTGCTGCGCAGCAGGCTTATGGTGAACTATTCAAAGCAGTAAACCGAGTTGGACTTCGCGACCAGGTAACAAGCTATCTGAGCGTGGTTCCCGACGACCCCAAAGGCCCAGACGATCCGCACTGTCGCTTTATTGCCGGACTTGTGTTCGGCTATTCTCTGGCGGCATCGAGCGGACGGCCCCTGCAGCCTTCCGGTATCTCGCTTTCGGATTCGATGTCGTGGCAGCACATCGCCAGCGGTCGTTACGCCGTTTTCACTCACATCGGCTCCTATTCCACACTGCATCTCACTTGGAAGTCGATATACCGTGACTGGCTACCTGCGTCTGACCAGCGGCTCAGGGACGCCCCGCCGATGGAACTCAATTTGAATAGGCCAGAGACCACTCCGCGCGATGCGCTGCGCACAGAAATCTGGCTGCCAGTCGCATAGTCAAGCTTCCATCGTCTTCCTTGCCAACTAGTTGTCAACGATCAAGGTGGCAGTGTCGAACGGCTGAATGTGGCCGACTGCCCCCGACGCCCTCGACCGAAGTCGCCCTCCTTTGAGCGATTCGCCAGTAGCCAAAACGGTCGTTCCGTCTGCGCGTTGATGAGCGAACTTCGAGGAGAGATACCGTCATAACGCCGCTTTAGCTGTGGTGCGCAATCAGGCCGGTTCGGGGCGTCGCGCTATCCGCTCACGTACCTCAGGGGATGCCAGGCATGTTGCGACAGCTTCGTAACCAGGCGCGCCGGGGTAAGGCGCTACGCGGCTCGGGGGACTGTGATTTGCAGGGCAAAGCAGGATGGCCTCATCCGGTCCAACTGCCGCGAGATCCAGGATTGCTGACGAGCGCGTCATCAAGAACAGCGGCCGTTCCCCGACCTTCGCACGTTGACGAAGGTGGGCCATCAAGGCTTCCTGTGATGACTGGTCGAGATCATGTTCGACCATATCGACCACCAGGACCGCGGGGCCTTCGGTTTCCAGAGCAACGAGCAATGCGGTCAGGGCATCAGATCTTGTTGCCCCCTCGTCAACGAGCCACGCCAGGATCTGAGTGACGCGCAAATTGAGAGCAGGATCGGTTTCCAGCAGAGTCTTCGCGGCGGCGCATCCGTTGTCGAGCCGATCCAGGCCAACGAAGACTGCGTTTGGCAGCGTCTCAGCGAGACGGTGGGCCAGCCTGGTCTTTCCGCTGCCGAGCGAGCCAATGATGTAGTTTAAAGGACGAACATCGCGAACTTCGAACCACTCGCCACCCCAAGGCCAAGGGAGCTCGAACGCCGTACTGATTTCCGTCGATCGATTGAGCAATCCAGTCAATTCTCCATCGGATGGCATCTGGCCGTGGGCAAGATCGGCTAGGATACTTCGAAGCTTGTCCAATTTATGAACGAGCGCATGAATTTCGTTGTCGAGTGCCGCTTCGTGGGCCGATAACGCTGCTTTTAAACCTGCCGGGTCGCCGTCCAATACACGCGCAACTTGAGCCAAGCTGAGTCCGAGCGTACGCAGCGCAACAATCTCGGCAGCCCGGACCATATCGTCAGGTCTATATGCACGATATCCTGCCGGTGTGCGGCCAGGATTTACCAGGCCCTGCTGCTCGTATAGCCGCAGAGCCTTGATCGATACACCGAGCCGTCTGGCTGCTTCCGAAGCATTCAGCCACGAATTAGAAGAACTCATAAGTCCACCGTCCTTATGTTGACTAGGTGTAGCCAGCATGAGGGCGACCCCAAGGGCCGAGTCAACACATACGGGGCCCAACGCAGGCACGGGTGGAAGCCCGCCTCTCGGCGGTCTGTACTCGGCCGACGTGGGCGCAGGGGACGCGGATACATGACCAGTAACAAATCGAACGCGGCAGATTCCGCCAACGTCGAGCCACTCCCAGATTGTCGATGATGTAGGTGACGTCGTCGACTGTCTCTTCTTGGCCGATTGCCGCCCGATGTTAGGGGCAGCATTCGGACCCGAAGCCGCCCTTTAGCTTGATGTTCCTAACGTCAGCAAGTTGCTCCAGAGCGGCCATTTGGCTTGCATTCCATGCGTGCCCCGCTCACCGATAGCGGCTATATGACTTGGATAGTGAGCGGGCTTTACGCAAAGCTATCCTTTTGCGGCGGGCATCGACTCTTCAACATCGGTGGATTCCGTTTTTGCTTTCGCCTTCCCTGCGATGTCGATCACTTTCGCCCGTAGTTCGGGCACCAGTTCGACCGCTCTCTCGAACGCCTTGGAATGAACCAGCTCGCGCCATGGGCTACCGTGGTTCTTTTCATCCGCTAGCAGACGCAATGGCGCTTCCTCCATCCGAGATAAAGCTGACGCAAACAGGCGGCTTTCAAATGCTGCATCTATTCTTACCGCTTCCTTTCGATACCCTTCGTACGCTTTGGACACCGATGCCTTAAATGCGTAGTCCTCGGCCAATCGGAATCGTTGACCGATTTGCTTTGTTGCCAGCCATGCGAACCAAAAAGGCGCACCGACGCTCACCAGCGATACACCGAGATGCAGAGCAATAGCTCCCCACGTGGGCGTAGCGCTTGAGAGAAGCCCGTTTAAAGCGCGAACACGTTCGTATCCAATGACCGCGCCCATTACCAGAGCGACCATCAGGCTGCCAGTCCACCATCGAATGGATACGTTAAGCTTGTTCGCTCGATCGTCGAAGGCTCCGGCCAGCCCCTTGGACGTCGCAATTCGGTATGCGTCTTCGCATTTTTCGACGACTGCAGCAGCGTCATCCTGATGCTGTCGCATAGCTCGAGCCGCTTCCAAGATTTCGGCTAGAGCCTTGCTGGCTTCTTGCTGTGCCACCCTAGCGTCAGCTTCGAATTGTTTGGTTTTCTCTCTCGCCTCGAGAAGCGCTGCAAGATCGACATCAAGGGACTCCGCCGCTGCATGCGCTGCCAGAATCTGTTCTGCTTTCGTTTCGAGGTCGCCTGTTTTGTCTTCGACTGAGCTGACCCGCGTTTCAGCAGCGTTGATCCGGCGTTTCAGTTGAGGAGGAATTGCATACAACTCGGGTTGCGTTGGCCACTGCAGCGCGTCGGTAAGCAAGGAATTCAGTGTCGACAGCATGAGCAACAACGCGGGCACCGCGTGGACAGCGTTGCCGCTGAACACTTGAGGGACGGTGTTTCCGATTGCGAAATTGATGCCCTTTGTCATTCCCTGGATGCGCGCTGCGACGTCATCGGGGAGTTCGATGTTTATCTGTTTTCGAATTCGGTTCGAAAGGGAAGCAATCAGGGCGACGATATCGTCACGGCTTACTCCGGCTACGTTCCAGCCAAATGCCTCGTTGAGTTGTCGCAGTTCAGGCGCGCTTTTTATTGACGCCACCATCGTATCGAGCGCAGTGCAAAGAGCGAGCAAGTTTGGATCGAATGATTTTTCGTCAGTCATTTTATTTCCCCGGAATTTTTCGAGTGCGGTGCACGGCGCCAAGGTTCAAAGCATTGCGAGGCAGAAGTTTAAATTACCGACGCCGATTATCCTCCGAAAGCGATCCGAGCGCCGGGCGCTTCTCCTAGGCATCGGTGGTCAACGACACCACGATTTTCACCGCTGTGCAAAGTGGCAACTCCGCGCTCATTAGCAGACGTCCGAAACGCGAGTGCGAAGGACCGGTCATGGCCGGCAGGGGATATCGGCGTTGAGCCATTTTTATGCGCTTCGATCGTTTCGCGCGTTGCCTTAAGCGCGCGCCCACAGCGGCTCGAGGTTTGATAAGGGCCGGGAGCGGCCGCTTCGGACCTCGCGTGAAAACGCAGTCCTCCCCCCGCCTGCGGGCTTCGCTTGATAGGGCGGTTTTCATGCGCTTGCCGTCCGTCGCCCCGGGCCAAGTGATGCGGACATCTGGCCGCTTGTGGGACCTCAAAAATCGTGCATTTTGATGCACGGTGATGCGTTTCTAATCAGCGCGAGCGTCGCCGTTACCACGCGGAGGCGCCAGTCGTCGCACCAGCCATCACGTAATCCGTCTTTCCGACCTGCTTACTCCGCGAGGGTATCATCGATCAGGCGCTGTCCCGCACTGAATCCTGCCATGAGCGCTTCAGCCTGCGTCGGGAAGGGTTGCTTACCATCTCCAGCTAGGCGTATCGGCGGCACGAAGGGGCGAATAGCGCCTGCGGCTTTGATATGAACGATTGGCACGTAGCCGTGCGCCGGTAGCAGCGTGACGTTTCCAGAGGCTTCCCATACGGGTTCAAGGATGACCGTGACCGCGAAGCCTTTGTACTTGTATGTTCTTTCCATTGTGAGGACGGGCGACGGCACGACTCGGTCGCGGCTAACGAATATATGGGATAAGCGGAGTTTAACCCTCATCCCGTAAGGAGCGGGGATTTTGCACTTCGCGGCGATACCCTGGGCGATGGCTGCGGATCTGCTGAGGGGACGTATTGTGAGACCTTGGCCACCGCCGTCGTTTTGGTTGGGCGGACAGGTGTGGTGGCCTGTAAAACTCGAAAGGCAGTTGCCGCCGCGTTCCGCGAACAGTAATACGCGTCCACCGCGTTTCCAATTCGCTTTCGCCCCCCGCCGGCTAAGGCGGAGAAGCCCGCGCTATAGTTGGTTTTGGAAACGTGGAAACTCGCTAAGTATTTGTAGTTTTTAATATTTTCGCGAGATTTGTAATCATCAGGTGGCGGGTTCGAGTCCTGCAGCCGGCACCATATTCGAAGCAATGCGTCAAGACAAAGGGTTACGTGAAATTCACGTGACCCTTTGTGCTTTCTGCACCCGCCCGCACCAGATTCCTCACTCCGCCCATTGCGGATCGCTCGTGAACATGATCGTGAGCCAGCGGTGCGACTCGTCGCCGCCGATGGCCCGGCCAATTTCGTCTCGGATCGCGTCCCATTCGGCGATGCGCTTGGCCGGCATGTCGGGCGGCACGACGAAATACAGCTCGATCTCGCGGGAGCGGCCCACTTTCGCGACATAAGCCCGGTAATACTCGAAGGCGTAGCGCTCGACGAAGCGTTTCGCGACCGCATCGACATGCTGCTTGAGATCCGGGGGCGCCACGAGCAGCACGTCCAGCAGGGCCTGGCGGATCTCCGCGAGCGGAATCGGGATGATCACCACGCACACCACCACGAGCGCCGCCGGGTCGACATAGGGGGTCAAGCGCTCCCATGTCGTTCCCTGAATTGCATAGCCGACACTGAAAGCGACCAGCAGCGCCGCCGTAATGCCCGCGGACATGATCCATGACTTGATATCGAGGCGCACGAAATCCGAGTGGATCCGGCGGTTCGCGCGCGATTCGAATACCGCCATCGCCGCGCAGGCACTCACGGTGAGGACGGCGTAGACGAGTGCGGGACCGAAGTGCAGTTCGTGGCCGCCGGAGAGCAGGTTGGTGATGCCGTTGATTAGCGCGTAGACGGCCACGCCCACGAGCAGCGTGCTGTTGAGCCCGAGCACCATGGGTTCGAGATGCCAGAAGCCCATGGTGAAGCGCTCGCGCCATTTGCGCGGCAGGTCGACGTTGACCGCGTACGAGGTGATCAGTCGCACGACGGCGAGTGCGAGCGCGCTCATGCTCGCGTCGACGAGCGAATAGACTCCGTCGAACACAATCGAAAACGAGCCGGAGATCAGGCCGAACAGAATGCCGATGAGGGCGATCACCAACGTCGTGGCGATCGATAGCGTCAGCACGCTGCTCTCGTCGGAAGCACTGAAGAAGCGAAGCCGTTCCATGATGTCTGCCCTGCGCGAGGATGAGCAAGACTAGCCGACTCGCCGGGACGCCGTCTCGGCGTTGCGCGGTCAGCTTGCTTCGCGCGCCATCGAGTCGGCGCGGCCTTCCACGAGGTCGATCTCCTGTTGCGACAGGCCGAATGCCGCATAGAGGCGTCGATCGATCTCGCGCGCGATGCCGTCCGCTTCAGCGGCGTCGCATGCGGACTGCCCGGCGCGCAGCAAGCGGGTCACGCAGTCGGCGACTTCGCTGCGCACCGAAGCGCCGCCCGGCACGGGCAAGGCGTCGATCATCGATGTCGTGAACGCCACGCCGCCGTTGTAGCTCGACGCGCCGTACTTCGCGCGGATCAGGAACACCGAGAGCGGGCAGTTGAGCAACGCCGCCGCGAACTTCAGCAGGTTCTCGTCGTCCGAGCGCAGGATCAGTGTGGTCTTGCCGGGGATCGTGTCGCCTGCGAGATCGAGCGTCGCATCGAGCCGTGTGAGGCCTTTCACGATCACCTTTTTCGCGTTGGCTTTCGCGCCGTAGCCGTTCCCGAACGTCGACGCGAAGCGCTCGCGCTCGACCACGGGTGCCTCGTAGCGTCGCCCGAGATAGGTCATCGGCTTGCTGCCCCAGCGCGAGACGTAGCGCCCGAGCGTGCCGGTGTTCACCACGCGGTAGTGTTGGTCCGGCTGGAATCGGCCGTCGGCCGCTTCGACGAGGGGCGCGAGCCGGTAGGCGTCCGACGTCGCACAGGCGTTCTCGCAGGGCAGCAGCGAACCGAGTGTGGGGTGCGCACCGGCGAACCGCTGCACGAACGCGGCGTGCGGCGAGAGCAATGCGTCGAGCGGCCATGGCGCCTCGAGCGAGCGTTTGTCGGTTTGCGCAAGCTCGGTGAGCGTCTCGCGGTCGATGCGCGCGGTCGCGATGGCAGGCGTGCCCGACTCGCGAAAGAGCGTGATGATCGAATCCACACGCGCCTGCTCGAATACGTCGCGGCCGAGCCTGACGATGCGTTCGATCTTGTCCAGATGCCGTGCGCGCAACGCATTGCCGAAGGGCTTCGAGAGCCACTTGTCGGGCGTGAGATACGCCATCGCGCCGCCGGGCCTCAGGAGCGCGAGGCCGAGCTCGATGAACACGATGTAGAGGTCCCAGTTGCCCCGCGCGCTCGGCCAGCGCTGCGCCAGCCGCTCGCGCAACGCGCGCTGGCCCTGATTGATCATGCGCTCGGAGTCGATATAGGGCGGGTTCGCTATGACGGCGTCGAAGCGCTCGAAGTCGCCTTCGTCGGTGAGGAGGTCGGCGAATTCGATGCGCCATTCGAACGCCGCGGCGTTTTCGGGCGGCGTGTCGGCCTGGTGGTTCGCGAGGGCGTGGCGCAACGCTTCGCGCAGTTGCGCGCATCGGGCGATTTCGGCGCGCCTCGCCGCGGCTGTAGCCGTCGCCCGCAGTCTAGCCGCGCTGGCACGATAGTTCGCCACTGGCTCAGCGTAGCCGCGCAGCGGCGTATCGAAGTCGAAACGGCTGAGCGTCGCATTGCCTGCTTTGAGGTTGGTCTCGAGGTTCGGCAGAGAAGTGGTGAAATCGGCGTGTTCGAGCAGTTCGATCCACAGCCGCAGGCGCGCCATGCCGACCGAATCCGGGTTGATATCCACACCGAAAAGCGAGTGCTCGACGATGTCCCGCTTGACACTGAAGAGCGCGGCTTCGATCTTGCGGATGCTCATGCCATCGCGCTCGCGGGTGAGCGGTTCGCCGTTCGCATGCGTCACGCAAAGCCGGTCCGCGGTGACGTCGATGCGGCAAGCGCTGAGTGCTTCGCGGTCCTGCGCGTTCAGCAAGCCGAGGCGCACTTTCAGCGCCAGCAACTCGTTGAGCGCTGAAACGAGCAGATGCCCCGAGCCTACGGCGGGATCGCAGATGCGCAGCGAGTCCAGAATCGCGCGCGCTTCGTCGCGGCTTCCGATCGATGCGCCGCTTGATTCACCGATCAGTTCGGATAGCTGATCGATGTTCGTGCAGTGCCAGCCTTTGGCGCGATTCAGCCGATTGAGCGCCGCATGCGTGATGGCGGGACGGGCGAGTTGCATCGCGACGCTGCCGGGCGTGTACCAGGCGCCGTCGCGGTATCCGTTGAGCTTTTCGAAGACGAGCCCGAGCGAGGAGGCATCGAGGCAACGCCTGTTCGCCACGGTTGGCTCTCGCGCCACCAGACCGGCGGAGAAGTCGAAGGTGGCGAGAAAATCGAGCAGATAGGCAAGCGTGTGCCGCTCGCCGCTCGCATCGGGGAGCACGGTCGCCTCGTACGGCGGCAGCGTGGCGCGATCGTCGAGCATGCTCATGCCGAGCAGGCTACGGTCCAGGTCTTGCGGCGCGAACCGCGAACCGTCGAAGCGGGGAAGGTGAGCGAAGCGGGCTGGCGGCGTGTCGTCACCGGCGCCGAGGACGGTGTCGCACAGCGCGTCGAGATCGCTGAACGAGCGGATGCGTTGGGCGTTCAGGAACGCGTAGGCCGCATCGTCGCCGTGGAGCGTCAGCAGACGCGTTTCGAGCACCTTGAGAAATACGAGGCGGCTGATCCAGGCGATGCAAAGCCGGAGCGCGAGTTCCATATGGTCGGCCTTCGGCCCCTCGCCTGGGCTCTCTCCGTCGCAGGCGGCGAGGCGTGACAGCGCGAGTTCGATCAGCGCGCCGGGCAAACGCTCGTGCGGCGCGGGTCGCGCGACGGTGCGCCTCATGCCGGAAACGCTCTCCTGCAACCCGACGATATGCAGCAGTTCGGCGTAAAAGCCTTCGTCGAGCCCAGCACCGGCGCTGGCGCGGCGCGTGCGCGGTTTGCGCGCGCGGCGTGTCTGCTGGGTGGTTGCTGGCATGGTCTCGTGCGGGTGGGCCTGGCCTGACGGGGCGCGGTCGGCGCCCATTTTACTGCCGGGCGGGCGCGTTTCGTCCTACGTCGTCTGGCCTGGTCGACGCGCCCGCCCGTCTGAGCGATCATCGTTGCGAAGGCGACGTGGCGGAACGCGCCGCGTCGCTCTGCTATATGATGGCGCCCCGCGGCGCCAACCCGCGGGCCAGGTACGAATCGACGAACTGGCCCGCCGCACCGAATATCCGACTATGACCGAACATCCCACTCTTACCTGGCCCGACACCGAAGGCCCGCGCACGGTGCGCTGGCGCTCCGAGGCTGGCGTGCCGGCGCCCAAACGCGTGGTCATCGCCGACGATCGCACGACTGCGGACGCTGCGTACCGCCTTGCCTGCGAAGGCACCGCCCTCCTGTGGCGCGGCGACTATCAGAACGCGCGTCAGCTGCTGCAGGCCATGGCGCGCCGCGGGGAGCGCAAACCCCGCAAGGCTGCGCCGCCCAAGGCGCCGGCTTCACCGCTCGAAGCGTTTCATCTGCATCGCCAGGCGCAGGCGCAGCGTGCCCGCACGCTCGGCATGGTGCTGATTCCGCTCGAAGGCGACTACAGCATCAACCTGCGCCGCGCACCCGACGTCCGGCTCGCGTGCGAAGAGGCGTGGGGCGCGGCCGATGGCGAAGCTTCCGCGGCGTCGCTGCGCGAAATTCTGGGTCTGGTCGGCGCCCACGAATGGCGCAAGAAGGGTGTCGAGATCGCGGCGCTGCACGGCGCGCGCATTCATCCGTACTACGGTGTGTTCTCGCCGGTGCGCGGCGAATACGTCGATCTCGTCGCGCGCACGGCGCTGCCGTCGCTCGAAAAGGCCTTCGACATCGGCACGGGCACGGGCGTGCTCGCCGCCGTGCTCGCCTCGCGCGGCGTGAAGAACGTGGTCGCGACTGATCAGGATGCCCGCGCGCTGGCTTGCGCGAACGAGAACCTTGACCGCCTCGGCTACGCCGCGCAGGTCGAGGTCGTCGAGGCGGATCTGTTCCCGCCGGGGCGCGCGCCGCTCATCGTCTGCAATCCGCCATGGGTGCCGGCGCGGCCCGCGTCGCCCATCGAGTACGCCGTGTTCGATCCCGAGAGCCGCATGCTGCGCGGCTTTCTCGGCGGCCTCAAGGATCATCTCGAGACGGGTGGCGAGGGGTGGTTGATTTTGTCCGACTTCGCGGAGCATCTCGGGTCGCGCACGCGCGAATCGCTCATCGAGATGATCGTGGAGGCGGGGCTCGAAGTGGTGGGCCGGGAGGACATTCGCCCGCGGCACCCGAAAGCGTCGGATCCGACCGATCCGCTCTATCGTGCGCGCGCGGCCGAACTGACGTCGCTGTGGCGCCTCAAGGTGCGCGTAGAGTGAGCCGGACGGAAAAAGCGTTGGCAAAAAAGAAGAGGCCGGGCCGCTAACGGCCCGTGCGGGTATCGAGTATCGGCGTCGGCGGCCTGGCTGCCACGCCGGGTGTGCGTCAGATTTACATCGGCTTCAGCCCGGATAGGCCTCGTCGACCTTGAGGCCTGCCAGCTTGAAAATCACGCGCAGCGTTTGTGGCTTGATATCGCGGCGCGACGCCAGTGCCGACATCACGAAATCGAGCACCTTCGCGTACTTCAGCAGAATCAGGCAGGTCTCGAGATCCGAAGGGCCGTCGCGCATGCTTTCCGCGACCCGCAACATCTCCACCGAGATGTCGCGCGCCATTTCCAGCTCCAGTTGCTGCTTTTCCGTCCAGTCGGGAACCGTGACGAGTTTCGTAAGCAGTTCCTGGAATTTTTGCTCTGCGTTTCCGTCAGGTATCGTATTCATTGCATGCCCCATGCAAGGCCGCACAGCGTCGCGCGCTCTTTGCGCAGCGAGGACTGCGCCAGCCTGATTCATCGCAACCGGCACTCCCGGTGCGACCTCCCAATGCGCGCCTGTCGATTCGTTGCCGGCCGGTCGCGCTGCGTTTTGGTCCTTTTTTTGGGCATCGGGGACGACAAAATCCTCGTGTCTCTTCTATTCAACCCCTCCCTGCTGTCCGCACGTGGGTCAGCGTGCCGGGACGCTATTACGACACTGGCCGCTCTCATGGGTTCGGCAGCCTGGACTCGCTTTTTTCGTAAAATGACAGAATTACTGCAACCCTTCTGTCGCCTGTCGCACGTTTCGCGACATACCACGCCTTTCATCCGATCACGCCGATGTCCAGCAAGACTTACGAAGTCCGTCCGAACCAGTCTGTCGAACTCCTCAAGGAGCTCCACATCCTGACGCGCGACGGCAAGATGAACCAGGACAGCCGCCGCAAGCTGAAGCAGGTCTATCACCTGTTCCAGTTCATCGAGCCGCTGCTCAAGGACCTCAAGCAGGATGGCCGCGACGTGACCCTCGTCGATCACGGGGCGGGCAAGTCCTATCTGGGCTTTATTCTCTACGACCTGTTCTTCAAGGATCAGCGCGACAGGTCACACATTTATGGCATCGAGACGCGCGACGAGCTCGTGCAGCACTCGCAGGAACTGGCCAAACGGCTGGGCTTTGGCGGGATGTCGTTCCTGAACCTGTCGGTCGCCGATTCGATCACCTCGCCGCAGCTGCCGCCAACGGTCGATATCGTGACGGCGCTGCATGCCTGCGACACCGCCACCGACGACGCCCTGCGCTTTGCACTCAAGAAGCACGCGCGCTACATCGTGGTCGTGCCGTGCTGCCAGGCCGAGGTGGCGGGAGTACTGCGCCGCAACAAGGGCAAGTCGCTCGGCCAGGCACTCACGGAGATCTGGCGCCATCCGCTGCATACGCGCGAATTCGGCAGCCAGATCACCAACGTGCTGCGCTGTCTGCAACTCGAGGCGCACGGCTATCAGGTGAGCGTGACGGAACTGGTGGGCTGGGAGCACTCGATGAAGAACGAACTCATCATCGCCCAGTACAAGGATTTGCCGCGGCGCCGTCCGGCGGAGCGGCTCAACGAGATTCTCGAGACGTTCGGGCTGGCGGACCTGCGCGAGCGCTTTTTCGCCGACGAGGGCGAGGCGGCCGCCGAAGCGGCAATCGAAGGCTGAACCTGCGGGCAGCGCGGCGTCAGTCGCGCTTGCTCATCCAGTCTTGCCAACCGTCGAAGCCGAGCTTGCGCAGCGTTTCCTGGTTGCGTTCGTAGATGTCGGCGGCGTCGGGGAACGCCTCGACTGCGCGCTCGATGCTCGCTTCTCGCAGCAGATGCAGGATCGGGTAAGGCGCGCGGTTCGTGTAGTTCTCGATGTCGTCGGACTCGGCGCCCTCGAACTGGAATCGCGGGTGAAAGCTCGCGACCTGAAGCGTACCTTCCAGCCGCAGCTGCTGCACGAGGCGCTCGGCAAACCAGGTCGCGTCATTGAAATCGGCGAAGTCGGCAAGCGTGTGGGGCAGGATCAGGAGCGTCGTGTCGATCTCGGTGGCATCGGCCTGTGCCAGCGTTTGCAACTCGCGTTCGAGATCGGTGAGGACACCTTCCAGATCGGTCGCCTCGCTGATCACGTAGCGAATCTGGTTCTTCACGTGCACGCTTTTCGCAAATGGGCAGAGGTTCAGCCCGATCACGGCGCGCGTGAGCCAGTGGCGGGTCGCTTCGAGAATGGCGGCGTGGTCGGGGGACAGAGCAGCGGTTTCGTTCATCGTGACATTTTACGGGCGGCTAGCGCCCGGGACATGCCGCCTCGATCAACAGCTTTGCCATGCGCGGCGCCGCGAGAATCGCGCCGCACCCGGGGCCGTAAGTCTGGCTTGCGGCATAGATGCCTTCGACGAGCAGCGCGAGTTCCTCGGCGAGCGCGACCGGGTCTTTGGCTCCGGCTTCCTGTGCGAGCGCGGTGAGCCGCGCCATGAGGCGCGTCTTGTTGTTGTCGACGCTGCGCCGCGCGGGGTGGGTGGCGTCGGGAAATTCGGTCGCGACATTGACGAACGGACAGCCGCGATAATCCGGCACCGAGGCGCGGCGCGCGAGGTCCTCGAAATACTGCACCAACTGCTTTGCCGGTTCACCCGGATGCTTCGCGAGACTTTCGTCGAAGCGCTCGAAAAAGCGCACGTCGCAGCGCTGCAGGTAGGCGACGACAAGATCGTCCTTCGACGAAAACTGCCGGTACAGGCTCATCTTGTTGACGCCGGCGCGCTCGACTACGGCCTCGATGCCGACCGCGCGCACGCCTTCGCGATAGAACAGCTCATCGGCGGCGCGCAACAGGTGCTCATGCGCGCGTGCACCAGCCGTCTGCGCGCGGGGGCGGGGCGTGCGGGAAGCGGTGCTAGCGGTTTCCTCGTGGCCTTCGTGTTTCATGAGGGCTTCTCGCGATCAGGGTGATTGCTTGACATGTTACCGAGCGGTAACTACTATCGCAACACACTTGTGACCGATCGGTAACAATCAAAGCGATGGCGAATCGTCGCGGCGAGCGGTCATGCCAACGAAAACATCGGCATGTCGAACCCGGCGCGCCGCGACAGGAGCACCAATGGACTGGGCAGCGAGGCGAATAGGCGGACGTTTCCACTACGGATGGCTCGTCGTGGCGGTGGTGTTTCTGGTGTTGCTGGCGGCGGCCGGCACGCGTGCGACGCCCAGCGTGATGATGGTGCCGCTCGAGCATCAGTTCGGCTGGAGCCGGGCGACGATCTCGCTCGCCATCTCGGTGAACATCGCGCTCTACGGCCTCATGGGCCCGTTCGCGGCGGCGGCCATGCAGCGCTTCGGCGTGCGTCCCACACTGCTCGCGGCGCTCGGCACCATGGCAGCGGGCGTGGCGCTTTCCGCGCTAATGACGCATCCGTGGCAGATGATCCTGATCTGGGGCGTGATGGTGGGCGGCGCCACCGGCGTCGCGGCGCTCTCGCTCTCGGCGACCGTCGTGACGCGCTGGTTCCACTCGCACCGCGGGCTGGCCATGGGCATCCTCACCGCGAGTTCGGCCACGGGCCAGCTCGTGTTCCTGCCGCTCCTCGCGGCGATCGTGGAGAAGCACGGCTGGCAGTCGGTGGTGCTCGTGGTCGCGGTGGCCGCCGCCGCGGTGCTGCCGCTCGTGCTGTTCCTGCTGCCCGAGCGGCCCGCGAGCGTGAATCTGCGCCCGTTCGGCGAGGACGAGAGCACCCCCGTCGCGCCGCCCGCGCCGCATCAGAATCCGCTGAAGATCGCGTTCGACGCGCTCTTCTCGGCAAGCCGCACGCGCGACTTCTGGCTGCTGTTCTTCAGCTTCTTCATCTGCGGCGCCAGCACGAATGGCTACGTGGGCACGCACCTCATCGCCATGTGCGGCGACTACGGCATGACCGAAGTGCAGGGTGCATCGCTGCTCGCGACGATGGGTATTTTCGACCTGTTCGGCACGACGCTCTCGGGCTGGCTCTCGGACCGTTTCAATAGCCGCTTGCTGCTGTTCTGGTACTACGGGCTGCGCGGACTTTCGCTGATCTATTTGCCGCACGCGTTCGGCATCGACTTCTTCGGGCTGCCGATTTTCGCGGTGTTCTACGGCCTCGACTGGATCGCGACGGTGCCGCCGACCGTGCGGCTCGCCACCGATGTGTTCGGCAAGGAGCGCGCGCCGATCGTGTTCGGCTGGGTCGTGGCGGGCCATCAGCTCGGCGCGGCATTCGCGGCGTTCGGCGCAGGCCTGCTGCGCTCGAGCCTCGGCACCTATACGGTGGCGTCGATGATTTCGGGCGGCCTGTGCCTCGTGGCGTCGTTCCTCGTGCTGCGCATCAACCGCGGGCCGCGCGCCGTGGGCGTGCAAACGGCCTGACGCGGCCATAGCGACTTTACAGCGCCGGTTCGCACTTCGGCGCACGCCGACAGGCGACGCATCAGCGTCGCCTGTTGCGTTTGAGCGGATTTCACGCGCTGCGGTTATTCTAATGACCCCCGGGCAAGCCGCCCGTCACCCCAAGGACACACAAGGCATGACGAAGCACAAACCCGCACCGACAGCCGTGCCCATTCACGAACTCATCGCCGGCCGCTGGAGCCCGCGCGCCTATTCGAGCGAGCCGGTGAGCCGCGAGGCGCTGCACGCGGTGATCGAGGCGGCGCGCTGGGCGCCCTCGGGCTACAACCTGCAGCCGTGGCGCTTTATCGTGTTCGACCGCAGCGCCGACGAAGTCGCGTTCAAGCGCGCATTCGCGACGCTCGTGCCGTTCAACCAGCAGTGGAACGCGCCGGCGTCGGTGCTGATCGCGGTGACGGCACACACGCTCAACGCGAAGGGCGAAGTCAATCGCACGGCGCAATACGATGCGGGCGCCGCAGCCATGTCGCTCGTGCTCCAGGCGCATGCGCTGGGTCTCGCGGCGCACCAGATGAGCGGTTTCGACGTCCAGGCGTTCCGCACGGAATTCGCGCTGCCCAACGACGTGGAGCCGCTCTCGATCATCTCGATCGGCCACTACGGCGAAGCCGAGAAGCTGGAGCCTGTCCTGCGCGACCGTGAAAAGGCGGAACGTACGCGCTCGGCGATGGGCGACATCGCCTACGCGAACGCCTGGAAGCAGCCGTTCAAGGGCTGAGCCGGGAGAAACCCCGCGCTTATGAGGGGTTGCGAGCTTTAGCGAAAACGCGCGGCATGGCCCGCGCGTTTTTTCTTGCGGGGTCGCATCGTGGGCCCGCGGTTGCCCCGCGCGGCGCTTTCGTGCTACAAAGCCGATCCCCCCGACCTTTCCTCTCTTGCGCGCGCATTCGCTGCGGCGCGCTCTTGCCATGACCAGCTTCTGCGCGATTGACTTCGGAACCTCCAATTCGGCGGTGGCGCTCCCGGCAGCGGCCGACGGCGCAATGCGCCTCGCGCCGGTGGAAGGCGCACACACCACGTTGCCCACGGCGGTGTTTTTCAACGTCGACGAACACACGCGCGAATTCGGCCGTGCGGCGCTCGCGTCCTATATCGACGGCTTCGACGGCCGGCTGATGCGCTCGATGAAAAGCATCCTCGGCTCGCCGCTCGCCGAGAGCACGACCGACCTCGGCGACGGCAGCGCGATGCCCTATACCGAGATCATCACGATCTTTCTGGAGCACCTGAAACGCAGCGCCGAACGTTGCTCGGGCACGCCGATCTCGCGCGCGGTGCTGGGCCGTCCGGTGTTCTTCGTCGATGAAGACCCGCGCGCCGATCAGCTCGCCCAGGACCAGCTCGAAGCCGCGGCGCGCCGGGTGGGCTTTCGCGAGATCGAGTTCCAGTACGAGCCGATCGCGGCGGCGTTCGACTACGAGTCGCGTCTCGCGGAGGAAGGGCTCGTGCTCGTCGCCGACATTGGCGGCGGCACGTCGGACTTCTCGCTCGTGCGCGTGGGGCCCGATCGCATGACGCGGCTCGAACGCAAGGACGACGTACTCGCGCACCACGGCGTGCACGTGGCGGGCACCGACTTCGACCGCCGCGTCGAACTCGCGACCATCCTGCGCGAACTGGGCTACCAGTCGCTCGACCCCGAAGGCCGCGAGGTGCCGAACCGCATCTATTTCGATCTGGCGACGTGGCATCTCATCAACACGATCTACACACCGAGGCGCGCGACCGAGCTGAAGCTCATGCGCCACCTGTACACCGATACGCGCCATCACGACCGGCTGATGCGGGTGGTCGACGAGCGTCTGGGTCACGCGCTCACGGCGCGCGCGGAGGAGGCGAAGATCGGCGTTTCGGCGGGCGGGGAGACGATGATCGACCTCGAGGCTGTAGAGGCAGACTTGCGTCTTGCGTTCGGCGACACGCAACTCGTCGAGGCGGGGCGCGAGGAGACGCGGCGTATCGTGCAGGCCGCGCGCGAAACGGTGCAGGCAGCGGGGGTCGCGCCGGCTCAGGTGAGTGCGCTTTACTTCACGGGCGGCTCGACCGGCCTCGCGTTCCTGACGCAGGCGCTGGCCGAGGCGTTTCCGCAGTCACAGGCCGTGTTCGGCGATCGTCTCGCCAGCGTGGCGACGGGTCTCGGCATTCACGCGCAGCGCCTTTTCGGCTAAACGCACCAGGCGCCTAAACCTCGCGCTAGAGCGCCAGGCAAGAAAAAACCCCACCTTCCGGAAGAAGCATGGGGTTTTTCGGTAAGCTTGCTAGCGAGGAACTGCGCAGAAGTTGCGTTCAGATCCTAAAGCCGTAGCAGACCGATGAGCGCAGTACTTAGACCGGCTTGATGTTGGCAGCTTGCTTGCCCTTCGGGCCCGTGCGCACTTCGAATTGAACCTTTTGGTTCTCTTGCAGCGTCTTGAAGCCGTCAACCTTGATTTCCGAGAAGTGCGCGAACAGGTCTTCGCCGCCGCCGTCCGGAGTGATAAAGCCAAAGCCCTTAGCGTCATTGAACCACTTGACGGTACCGGTTTCCATATTACTTTCCTAAAAATGAATGAAGGCCGAAGCCCGAGAGGTGCACGAAAATCAAGGAAGGGGTATGGGACCAGCCGGAGTACCGTTGATGGGCGAACTACGAAAGACCAATTCACACTCGCCGCTTGAAATCCTGCCCGAACTTTATACGGCTAAATGGCAGGAAGGTCAACTAGGTCCCCGGGAAAGTTCGTATTTTTTTGCCACAGGGTCGAAACGAACCCTTACAAAGCTTGATAAGCAAATGACTTTTTTGTATTAGGCCGTCGTTTTCGACGCCCTTCCATGGTGCAACCGGTTAAACTACGCGCCGCGCAGAAGTTGCGCCTACAGGCGCAATCTTTTGTGCGGAGGTACGACAACCGCAGCAAACCCGCCCGCACAACAGACGGGATAAACGCGGTGTCGAGCTGCTCTCGAAACAGGAGAAGACGTGAAAAGTTCTATTCAACGGAACATCGGCCCGTTCGCGCTGATGTTCACCGGCCTCGGGTCGATCATCGGTTCGGGCTGGCTGTTCGGCGCGTGGAAGGCGGCGAAAATTGCAGGTCCGGCGGCGGTTTGCGCCTGGATCATCGGCGCCGTGGTCATTCTGGCCATCGCGCTCACCTACGCCGAACTCGGTGCGATGTTCCCGGAGTCGGGCGGTATGGTCCGCTACGCCCGCTACTCGCACGGCGCACTGGTGGGCTTCATCAGCGCGTGGGCGAACTGGATCGCCATTGTCTCGGTGATCCCGATCGAAGCCGAAGCCTCGATCCAGTACATGAGCACCTGGCCCTATGCCTGGGCGCACGCGCTCTTCGTCGACGGGTCGTTGACGCATTCAGGGCTCGGGCTCTCCGCGATTCTCGTGATCATCTACTTCATGCTCAACTATTGGGGCGTGAAACTGTTCGCGCGTGCCAACAGCGCGATCACGATCTTCAAGTTCATCATCCCGGGTCTGACGATCATCGGCCTGATGGCGGGTAGCTTCCACCAGGAAAACTTCGGCCAGACGACCTCGTTCGCCCCGTACGGCTGGTCGGCGGTGTTCACGGCAGTCGCCACGAGCGGCATCGTGTTCGCGTTCAACGGCTTCCAGAGCCCGATCAACCTCGCGGGTGAAGCGCGCAATCCGGCGAAGAGCGTGCCGTTCGCAGTGATCGGCTCGATTCTCTGCGCACTCGTGATCTACGTGCTGCTGCAGGTCGCCTATATCGGCGCGGTCAATCCGGCCGACGTCGCGAAGGGCTGGAACACGTTCAACTTCAAGTCGCCGTTCGCGGAACTCGCGATCGCGCTGAACCTGAACTGGCTCGCGATCCTGCTCTACGTCGACGCGTTCGTGAGCCCGAGCGGCACCGGTACGACCTACATGGCGACGACCTCGCGCATGATCTACGCGATGGAGCGCAACAACACGATGCCGAAGATGTTCGGCAACGTGCACCCGTTCTACGGCGTGCCGCGCAACGCGATGTGGTTCAACCTGCTCGTGTCGTTCATCTTCATGTTCTTCTTCCGCGGCTGGAGTTCGCTCGCGGCGGTGATCTCGGTGGCGACGGTGATTTCGTACCTCACGGGTCCGATCAGCCTGATGGCGCTCAAGCGCGCCGCCACGGACATCGAGCGCCCGCTCTCCGTGCCGTTCATGAAAGTGATCGCGCCGTTCGCATTCGTGTGCGCATCGATGATCCTGTACTGGGCGAAGTGGCCGCTGACCGGCGAAATCATTCTGCTGATGGTCGTCGCGCTGCCGGTGTACTTCTACTTCCAGAGCAAGCAGGGTTTTGACGGCTGGGGCCAGGATCTGAAGGCCGCATGGTGGCTGTGTGCATACCTGCCGATCATGGCGCTGCTCTCGCTCGTCGGCAGCAAGCAGTTCGGCGGCGCCGGTCTGCTTCCGTACGGCTGGGACATGCTGGTCGTCGCGCTGGTCTCGCTCGTGTTCTATTACTGGGGCGTGAATTCGGGCTACCGCTCGCCGTACCTCGCGGAACGCCAGGAGCACGACGAAGTCCTCGAGGGCATCGGCGCGCACTAAGCATCATCTAAACGTCGCGCAATACAAAAAGCCCGCCTGAAGCGATTCAGGCGGGCTTTTTTGCTTTTGGAGCGCAAGCGGAGCCGGCGTGGCGGCTCGCGGCGGCCTTATTGCACGGCGGCGCTGCCGAATACGTAGTTCGTCATCGCGAGCGCGCGCTGGTAGGTGCCAAGCGACTGCACGCCGAGCGTGTAGTCGTCGTCGGCGGCGCCAAGTGCCGCGAAGACGGGCAGCAGATGCTCGTCGGTCGGGTGCATGAGCACCGCGTGCGGGGCGCGCTGGCGGTAATCGAGCAACGCGTCGATGTCGCGCGCGGCGAGGTGATTTTCGAACCATTGCGTGAACTCGGCCACGCGCGGATCGGCGTCTTCCGGCCGCGCCGAGAAGTCCGCCTCGCGCAGGTTGTGGGTGATCTGGCCCGAGCCGATCACCATCACGCCTTCGTCGCGCAGCGAGCGCAGCGCACGCCCAAGCGAGAAGTGATGGGCGGCGTCGGCGCGCGGCTGGATCGAAAGCTGGGCGACGGGCACGTTCGCGTCGGGGAACATCAGCAGCATGGGCACCCACGCGCCATGGTCGAGGCCGTGCGCTTCCTCGTCGACAGGCACGCCTTGATCGCGCAGCAGCGCCGCTGCGCGCTGCGCCATCTCGGGCGCTCCGGGCGCCGGGTACTGGATCTCGTAGAGCGCGCGCGGAAAGCCGTAGAAGTCGTGGATCGTCTCAGGCTGCGTGGCGGTGCTGACCACGGGGCGCATCGTGCCCCAATGGGCCGAGAGCATGAGCACCGACTGCGGACGCGGCAAATGCTCCGAGAGCACGGTGAAGCCGCCAGAGGGCAGCGACGGGTCGATCGGCAGCGTAGGCGCGCCGTGCGAGAGGAAAAGGGTAGGCGTGCGGGTGGTCATGATCGCGGGTTGACCGCGCCAAGGCGGTCCGAAAGTATCGTATTGCGATCAATATAAGACCGTACCGTCGCGAATTAAACCGGGGGAAAGGGAATTGATTGTGTCGCCGGTATTGATAATCGGCGCACTGCGCAAATGTACGCCCGGCACTTATTCGTCGGTGCCGCGCAGCCCCGGCCAGGCGGGCGAGAGCGCGGGCCCGAGTGCGAACAGATCGAGCACGCGCGCGACCGTGTGATCGATCATCTCGTCGATCGAAGCCGGCTGGTTGTAGAAGGCCGGCAACGGCGGGAAGATCACGCCGCCCATTTCGGTCACGGCCGTCATGTTGCGCAGATGCGCGAGGTTGAACGGCGTTTCGCGCACGAGCAGCACGAGACGGCGGCGTTCCTTCAGCGTGACGTCGGCGGCGCGCGCGATCAGGTTGTCTGAGAGACCGTGGGCGACGCTCGCGAGCGTCTTCATCGAGCAGGGCGCGACGATCATGCCGTCGGTCGCGAACGAGCCCGAGGCGATGGTCGCGCCGACGTCGCGCACGGAATGCACGACATCGGCGCGTGCGTGCAGATCGTCCTTGCTGAGTTGCAGTTCGTGCTGGATGTTGAGCCAGCCTGCCGCCGAAACGAGCAGATGCGTTTCGACGCCGCCGAGCCGTCGCAGCATGTCGAGCGTGCGCACGCCGTAGATCGCGCCCGTGGCCCCCGTGATCGCGACGATCAGCCGGCGTTGCGGCAGTTGTGCGATAGCGGACGAGGCAGGGGCGGCGGTATTCACGTCAGGCGGGAGTCGGAGCGAAGGCGAGGCGGGGTCGAGGCGAAGGCGCCTCGTGAAAAAGCGCCGGCGTTGCACACCGAGCGCTCGGGACGGAACAGGCGCAACGTCGTGCGCCCGATGCCGCCCCGTGGCTGGCGCTTACGCCGCGGCGAAAAGCTGCTGCAGCTCGCCGTTCTGGTACATCTCCATCATGATGTCCGAGCCGCCGATGAACTCACCCTTCACGTAGAGTTGCGGGATGGTCGGCCAGTTCGAGAATTCCTTGATGCCCTGGCGGACTTCGTCGTCCTCAAGCACGTTGACGGTCTTGAACTGATCGACGCCGCAGGCTTTCAGGATCTGCACCGCGCGACCGGAGAAGCCGCACATCGGGAACTGCGCGTTGCCCTTCATGAAGAGGACGACGGCGTTTTCGTCGACGATCTGCTTGATGCGTTGTTGGGTGTCCATGACTGACCTTGCGATTGAATTGATGCTGAATACGTTGGAATGCAGGATGAAATGATAGCGGATTTCGCCCGTGCAAGCCCGGCGTTGCCGGGAGCGTGCCTGGTCGGGCGGCTACGGTAGACGGCCCCCGCTGATGCGCTCGATGCCGGCCAGATCGCGCTCGGAGCGCACGTCCTTGAAACCGGCGTCTTCCAGCAACGCCCGAACGGCGGCCGCCTGGTCGTAGCCGTGCTCCATCCAGAGCACGCCGCCCGGCGCGAGCCGGGCAGGTGCGCCCGCGACGATCGCGCGCAGGGCGGTGAGGCCGTCGGCTTCGTCGGTGAGCGCGCCGCGCGGCTCGAAGCGCAGGTCGCCTCGTTCCAGATGGGGATCGCCGCTCGCGATATACGGTGGATTGCTCACGATCGCGTCGAATCGCAGTGCCGCATCGAGCGTGTCGTACCAGCTGCCCGGCACGAACGCGAGCGGGCCGCCGGGACGCTGGGCGTCGAGTAGCTTCGCGGCGTTGCGCGCCGCCACCTCGAGCGCGGCCGCCGAACGATCGACGGCCCAGACACGCGCATCGGGGCGTGACGAGGCGAGCGCCACGGCAATCGCGCCGCTGCCGGTGCCGAGGTCGAGCACGCGCGGCAGAGCAATGCCTTCGAGCGCCGCGAGCGCCGTTTCCACGAGCAGCTCGGTATCGGGGCGCGGAATCAGCACGTCGGGCGTCACGTCGAAGTCGAGGCCGTAGAACTCGCGCGCCCCCACGAGCTGCGCGATCGGCTCGCCTTGTACGCGGCGCGCTTCTAGCGCGCTGTACGCGTCCACGCGGGCCGCGTCGAGCGCCTGATCGCCGCGCGTGATGAGTTCCGTGCGGCGCCAGCCGAGTACGTGCATCAGCAGAATGCGCGCTTCTAGCGCGGGCAGCGGCGTGGCGCGCAGCAACGCCTCGGCGGTAACGGCTTCGCTCATGTCTCTTGCGCGCTCAATCCGCGTCGCCGAGCGACGCGAGCTGCTCTGCCTGATGCTCGGAGACGAGCGCGCCGATCAGTTCGTCGAGGTCGCCGTCCATGATCGCTTCGAGGCGATAGAGCGTGAGATTGATGCGGTGATCGGTGAGCCGCCCCTGCGGGAAGTTGTAGGTGCGGATGCGCTCCGAGCGGTCGCCCGAGCCTACGAGGCTCTTGCGCGTCGCCGCTTCCTTGGCGTGCTGCTCCTGGTACTGCTTGTCCTTGATGCGCGCCGCGAGGACCTTGAGCGCGCGGTCCTTGTTCTTGTGCTGCGAGCGGTCGTCCTGGCACTCCACGACGATGCCAGTCGGAAGGTGCGTCACGCGCACGGCCGAATCGGTCTTGTTGATGTGCTGGCCGCCCGCGCCCGAGGCACGGAAGGTGTCGATGCGCAGGTCGGCGGGATTGATCTCGACTTCGCCGATTTCGTCGGCTTCCGGCATCACCGCGACCGTACAGGCCGACGTGTGGATGCGGCCCTGCGTTTCGGTGGCGGGCACGCGTTGCACGCGGTGGCCGCCCGACTCGAACTTGAGCTTCGAGTACGCCGCCTCGCCCGCAATGCGCACGATCACTTCCTTGTAGCCGCCCAGATCCGACTCGCTCGCCGACATCATCTCGATCTGCCAGCGGTTGCGCTCCGCGTAGCGCAGGTACATGCGCAGCAGGTCGCCCGCGAACAGGGCCGACTCGTCGCCGCCCGTGCCCGCGCGGATTTCGAGGAACACGTTGCGGTCGTCGTTGGGGTCCTTCGGCAGCAGCATCATCTGCAATTCGTGCTGGAGTTGCGCCATGCGCTCGCGCGACGCTTTCACCTCTTCTTCGGCGAAGTCGCGCATCGAGGCGTCGGAGAGCAGATCCTTCGCCGCGGCCTCGTCGTCTTTGGCCTGACGCCACTGTCCGTAGTGTTCGACCACGGGCCCCAGTTCCGAGTGCTCGCGTGTGAGCTTGCGGTACTGATCGCGGTTCGAGGTCACGTCGGGACGGCTCAACAGGTCGTTCAGCTCGGCCAGGCGCGTAGTCAGCTGGTCGAGCTTCGATTGCATGCTCGTTTTCATCGGGCGGTGCGGAGCGGGCTCCGGATAGGACTGCGAGAGAGAAGAGGCGGGCGCGCGGCCCGGTCGTGCAGGGCACGCATGGCGCGCGCCCGACCGCGAACGTCGCTAACGGTCCGAACTACCGGAGGAATCGGACGAATTGGACGAATCAGAAGAGCCGGCGGAGCGCGGCGAGGCGCCGACCTCCGCCGCGGGCTGCGGGACGTCGTCTGTCCGGGCCGGCTGGCCGTGGCGGTAAAAGCCGCCCATCAGCTCGATGAGCGAATCGCGCTGATCGCCGCTCGACGTGTTGAGCGCGTGCGTCGGACCGTGGATCAGCTTGTTGGTGAGCGCCTGCGACAGCGCTTCGAGCACGGCCGACGGATCGTCGCCGCGCGCAAGCATCTTGCGGGCGCGTTCGAGCTCGGCGCGACGCAGCGCGTCGGCCTGGGTGTGCATGTGGCGGATGACCGGCACGATGCTGCGCGAGTCGAGCCACTGCATGAAGTTCGCCACGCGCGACTCGATGATGGTCTCGGCCTGCGCGACGGCGGCCTGGCGCGAGGCATTGCCTTCGCGCACGATCGTGCCAAGATCGTCGACGGTATAGAGGAAGACGTCTTCGAGCTGGGCGACTTCGGGCTCGATGTCGCGGGGCACCGCGAGGTCGACCATGAAAATGGGGCGGTGACGGCGCGCCTTCACCGCGCGCTCCACTGCGCCGAGTCCGATGATGGGCAGCGTGGACGCCGTGCACGAGACGATGATGTCGAACTCGTGCATGCGTGCTGGCAGATCGGAGAGCGGAATGGAACGGCCGCCGAAGCGCTCCGCAACATAGCGCCCGCGCTCGGCGGTACGGTTTGCGATCACGAGTTCGCGCGGCTGCTGCGCGGCGAAGTGCGCGGCGCACAGCTCGATCATCTCGCCCGCGCCGATGAAGAGCACGCGCTGGTTGGCGATCTTGTCGAAGATGCGCTGCGCGAGGCGTACGGCGGCGGCGGCCATCGACACCGACTGCGCGCCGATTTCGGTCGTGCTGCGCACTTCCTTCGCCACGGCGAAGGTGCGCTGGAACAACTGGTTCAAATAGGTGCCGAGCGCGCCGGCCTCGGTCGCGGTGCGTACCGCGGTCTTCATCTGGCCGACGATCTGCGTCTCGCCCAGCACCATCGAATCGAGCCCCGAAGCCACCCGGAATGCATGACGTACCGCTTCGGACTGCGGCAGCGTATAGACGTGCGGCGCAAGTTCCTCTTCGCGGATGCCATGGTACCGGGAGAGCCAGCTCACGGCCTGGTCGCGCGAGCCGTGCGCGTCGGTCGCGCAGTAGAGCTCGGTGCGGTTGCAGGTGGAGAGAATGGCGGCTTCCGGCGCGCTCAGCGAACGCTTCCCGGACCACGCTTCCTTGAACAGGGCGAGTGCGGGCTTGATCTGTTCGAGCGGAAACGCCACGCGTTCGCGCAAGGCGACGGGCGCGGTGTGGTGATTGATTCCGATCGTTAGAAGCTGCATACCATGGGGGCGAGATTTAGGCGGATATTATAACTTTTCCTCGCTTCCGACATTCGCGCCGACAGAGTCCTACACTCCGGTAGGTGATAGGGGGAGCCTTTCGAGCTGGTAGCCATAGCCGTACAAAGTGGTCAAACGCCAGCCGTGCTCGGGCCCGAGCTGCAATTTGCTGCGCAGTCGGGAGGCGTGCGTGTCGAGCGTGCGCGACCGAACGTCGCGGTTCAGATTCCAGACGGTTTCGAGAATGCGCGCCCGCGAAACGGGGCGCGATGCATTGGTGAAGAGCAGCAGCGCGAAACGGTATTCCTTGGGCGTGAGCGTGACGGTGTGACCCCGAAACGACACCTCGTAGCGCCCGGAATCGAAAAGATAGTCGCCAAAGCCGTGGCGGACGCGGTTGCGCGGCCGGCGCACGCCGGCACGGCGCAGGAGCGCGTCGATGCGCGCGAGCATTTCAGGGCCGCGCACCGGCTTGGCGATGCAGTCATCCGCGCCGGCCTGCAAACTCGCGACGATTTCGCTTTCATGCGGCGCGAGCATCAGCGCGATCGCGGGCAAACCCGGCAGCAGCTTGCGCGCCTGGGGGATGAGGTCGTCTGCGCCGGCGTCGCCGCACCACCATGCTGTGATCAGCAGATCGAAGGTTTCCTGTTCGAGAGTTTCGAAGAGTTGTGCGCCAAGCGGGAAGTGGTGGCACGCGTGCCCGCCCGCAATGAGCAGGCGGATGAGGGTTTCGGCCTGACGGGTGTCCGGTTCGACGAGGGCGATTCGCATACGAGAGAGTGCGGCTAGGGCGGCCCGGACGCGCTTGCCTTGCGCAATCCCGCCCCCTACACTCAACCGCTACGCGGGACGCGCCGAGCCGACCGTTTTCCAGTTTCAATAGAGTCTAATCAGGCTATAAATGCTAGCTCTCGTGCTTCGGCGGTCCTATCGGACTTATCCGAAAACCTATAGGACAAGTCCTTAATGGGCTGGCCCGGTATCGTTATTCTTGGTCTGGCGGTGGGCTGTGCGGGGTGGTGGCTCCATCCCTTGCGCCGCGCCGCACGTCACGGACTCGCGCTGGCGGCTGTGGCCGGCGCGCTCGGCGCGGCGCTCGCGAACGCGGCGGGCAGTGCGACCGGCCTTTTCTACGATGGCGAATTGCTCCAGTGGCCGCTTTGCACGGCGCTCGCGCTCGTTTTCGTGGGCGTGTGCGTAGCATTGCGCGCCCGGCGCAGCTAGTCGCGCGCAGCCGGTCCTCAAACGCGCCGCCTTTGGCTGGATCCCCATCTTCCGCTTCGAATTCTTCGCAGGTGAAAACATGAACGCCCGACTCCCCGAAACCTCCTCGATTCCCGAACGCATTGCCGCCCTGCGCGCCGCGATGACGCGCGCGGGCGTCGATGCCGCCCTCGTGCCCTCCGCCGATCCCCATCTGTCCGAATACCTGCCGCGCCGCTGGCAGGGGCGCGAGTGGCTGTCGGGCTTCACCGGCTCGGTGGGCACGCTCGTGGTGACGAAGGACTTCGCGGGCGTCTGGGTGGACAGCCGCTACTGGGTGCAGGCCGAGCAGCAACTGGCCGGCACCGGCATCGAGCTCATGAAGATGATGGGCGGCCAGCAGAGCGCGCCCCACATCGACTGGCTCGCGCAGAACGTGAGTGCGGGCGGCGCGGTCGCCGTCGATGGCGCGGTGCTCGGGGTCGCCTCGGCGCGCGCGCTGGCCGAGGCACTCAACGCGCGTGACGTCGCGCTGCGCACGGACCTCGATCTGCTCGACGATGTCTGGCAAGGCCGCCCGTCGCTGCCGCTCGAGCCCGTGTACGAGCACGTCGCGCCGCACGCCGACACGAGCCGCGCCGGCAAGCTCGATCAGGTGCGCCGCGCGATGCAGGAGAAGGGCGCGCATTGGCACTTCATCTCGACGCTCGACGACCTCGCCTGGCTCTTCAACCTGCGCGGCGCGGACGTGAATTACAACCCGGTGTTCGTCGCGCACGCGCTGATCGGGCCGGACGACGCGACGCTCTTCGTCGCCGACGGCAAGGTGAGCGAGGCGCTCGTGCAGTCGCTCGCGAAAGACAAGGTGCGCGTCGCGCCGTATGCCGAGGCCGCCGCCGCGCTCGCGGCGCTGCCCGCGAAGGCTGCGCTGCTCGTCGATCCGCGCCGCGTGACGTATGGCTTGCTGCAGGCGGTGTCGTCGGCGGTGAAGCTCGTGGAATCGGTCAATCCGAGCACGTTCTTCAAGTCGCGCAAGACCGCCGCCGAAGCCGACCACGTGCGCACGACCATGGAGCACGACGGTGCGGCGCTTGCCGAGTTCTTCGCGTGGTTCGAGGCGGCGCTTGGCCACGAGCGAATCACCGAGCTGACCATCGACGAAAAGCTTTCCGCCGCGCGTGCGCGCCGTGCGGGCTTCAAGTCGCTGTCGTTCGCGACCATCGCGGGCTTCAACGCGAACGGCGCGATGCCGCACTATCGCGCCACGCCCGAGTCGCACAGCGTGATCGAAGGCGATGGCCTGCTGCTCATCGACTCGGGGGGCCAGTACCTCGACGGCACCACCGACATCACGCGCGTCGTGCCCGTGGGCTCGCCGAGTGCGGAGCAAAAGCGCGATTTCACGCTCGTGCTCAAGGGCATGATGGCGCTCTCGCGCGCGAAATTCCCGCGCGGCATTCGCTCGCCGATGCTCGACGCGATTGCGCGCGCGCCGATCTGGGAAGCGGGCGCGGACTACGGCCACGGCACGGGTCACGGCGTGGGCTACTTCCTGAACGTGCACGAAGGTCCGCAGGTCATTTCGCACTACGCGCCGGCCGAGCCCTGGACCGCCATGGAAGAAGGCATGATCACCTCGGTCGAGCCGGGCATCTACCGGCCGGGCAAATGGGGCGTGCGTATCGAGAATCTCGTGCTCAACCAGCGCGCCGAAACTACCGGGTTCGGCGAGTTCCTGAGCTTCGAGACGCTTACGCTCTGCCCGATCGACACGCGATGCATCGATCTCGCGCTCCTGCGTGCGGACGAGCGCGAGTGGCTCAATGCGTACCACCAGACGGTGCGCGTGCGCGTGGCGCCGCACGTGAGCGGCGATGCGCTCGCGTGGCTCGAAAAGCGCACGCAGCCGATCTGATTTCCCTGGCATCCCGACAACGATCAGATAGCGATCGGATAACGATCAAGTGGAGCGAGAAGCGCATGACGATCAAGGCCGTGGTGTTCGATTTCGGCGGGGTGCTCGTGGACTGGAGTCCCGAGTATCTCTATCGCAAGCTGATTCCCAACGACGACGAGCGCCGGTGGTTTCTCACGCACGTCTGCAAGATGGACTGGGTGGTCCGCCAGGACGGCGGCGAGCCCATTGCCGTGGGCACGGAGGAACTGGTCGCGGCGTTTCCCGAGCATGAAGCGCTCATTCGCGCGTTCTACGAGCGCTGGCACGAGATGATCGGCGGCTTGCTCGCCGGCGGCGTCGCGACGTTCGAGCGCCTCGAGGCCGCGGGCATGCCGATCTTCGGTCTCACGAACTGGTCGGCCGAGACGTTTCCGTGGGCGTGGGAGCGCTTTGGCATCCTGCGGCGCTGCCGCGATATCGTCGTATCGGGCCACGTGAAGCTCGTGAAGCCCGATCCGGCGATCTTCCACGAGATGTTCCGCCGCATCGAGGCACAGTTGCCGGGCGTGAAGCCCGAGGAACTCGTTTTCATCGACGACAACGCGCACAACGCCCAGGCAGCCACGGCGCTCGGCTGGCACGGCGTGCACCATACGAGCAACGCCACCACCGACGCGAAGCTGCGCGAACTCGGCTTGCCGGTCTAAGCAGCTCATCCAGGCAGGCTAAAGCCGGCGTCCCGCGCTATTTCGAAGCGGGCGCCGGCACCGGCTGCAGCAGACTGCGCAGCGCGTCAGCGATACCCTTTGCGGTTTGCCCGGCGCCCTTCGCCACCCCTTCCGCGCTCACCCCGAGCGCTTGCGCAAACCCTGCGCGCAACTCCGTCATCAGGTTTTCGTTCAGCTTGAATTTAGGGTCGCGCAGGTTGCCGTCGAGCACGAAATGCAGCGTGATTTCACCCTTGTGCGCCTTCAATGCGGCCACGGCGGCGCGCGTCGGGATCGACAGGAAGGTGTCCACCGCGTCGCCGCTATCCGAGAGTTGCAGGTTGTGCAGCGTGACGATGCCCGGCGCGTGCAGGTGATAGCCGCGCACGGTCGAGTTGAGATCGAGGTCGAGTGTACCGCCCGTCACATTGGCCTTCGCGCCGGCCTTTTTGAGCAGGTAGGGATCGATCGTGCGCACATCCACGCCACGCAGCGTCGTGCGGAGTTGCGAGTCCTTGTTCGCGATTTGCATCCAGCCGTCGAAAGTGACGCGTCCTGTGTGCGCCGGGCCGACGACATTGCCCACGACCGAAACGCGGGTGGGCTCCGTAAGCGCCGGCAACTGGACATTGTCGACGCTCGCCTGCGCGCGGTTCACGGTGACGCGCCACGGCGGATTGCTCACCGAACGGTCGTAGAAGTCGAATGTGCCGTTCTCGAAGCCGATATGGTCGATGACCTTTTGCTGCGGCAGGCTGCTTTCGCCCTGCGCGCCGTTCGAGGGCGCGGCGCTTTGCGCCATCGCTTCGCGCAGATTCGGCAGGATCAGGATCGAACCGCTTTCCCGGCGCAGCACCGTCATCGTGAAATCGCTCACCGTGACGTCGCGAATATGCACGCGGTGCGAGATCAGCGCGCGCAAGTCGGGCGTGATGGTGATGCGGGCGGCGCGCAGCGTGTCGGCAGTCGGCCAGTTCGGGGGCGGCTTCAGGCGCACGTCGGTGAGCTCGACGGATGAGAGATTGAACGCCACGTTCACGCTCGCGGCCGTGCCGACGGGCGCGAGCGCGCGCTCCACGTACGCCTTTGCCTCGCGCTGCAGCGCGTAGAGCGTGCCCAGCGCCGCGAGCACGAGCAGCGCGACGACGATCGCCACGATAAGGACAACACGGTTGCGCAGCGGCGTCGCCATACGGAATTCCTCGCGGGAGCTGGGCTTGATCAAGCCCCAAGTGAGCCTAAGCGTAGCGGCTTTCGAGCAACCGCCATGCCGTGTGTGCTTGAACCTGCCAGAACGACAACGGCGGCCCGCGGGCCGCCGTTGTTTGCTATCGATCGCGCCTGCCTAGCGGCTGATCGGCTTGTAGCGCAGACGCTTCGGACGTGCGGCTTCTTCACCGAGGCGCTTGATCTTGTCGGCCTCGTACTCCTGGTAGTTGCCGTCGAAGAACGTGACCTGCGAGTCGCCTTCGAACGCGAGGATGTGCGTGGCGATACGGTCGAGGAACCAGCGATCGTGCGAAATCACCATCACCGAGCCCGCGAATTCGAGCAGGGCGTCTTCGAGCGCGCGCAGCGTTTCGACGTCCAGATCGTTCGACGGTTCGTCGAGCAGCAGGACGTTGCCGCCCGAGATCAGCGTCTTGGCCAGGTGCAGACGGCCGCGCTCACCCCCCGAGAGGTTGCCGACGATCTTCTGCTGATCGCCGCCCTTGAAGTTGAAGCGGCCGATGTACGCGCGCGACGGCGTTTCGTACTTGCCCACCGTGAGCACGTCCGCGCCGCCCGAGATTTCCTCGAACACGGTCTTGTTGGCGGCCAGCGCGTCGCGGCTCTGATCGACGTAGGCGAGCTTGACGGTCGGGCCTTGCACGATTTCGCCCGAATCCGGCTGCTCCTTGCCCGTGAGCATGCGGAACAGCGTCGATTTACCGGCGCCGTTCGGCCCGATGATGCCGACGATCGCGCCCGCGGGAATCTTGAAGCTCAGGTTGTCGATGAGCAGACGGTCGCCATAAGACTTGCTGACGTTCTTGAACTCGATGACTTCGTTGCCCAGACGCTCGCCCGCCGGAATGAAGATTTCCTGCGTTTCGTTGCGCTTCTGGTATTCCGAGCTCGACAGTTCCTCGAAACGCGCGATACGCGCCTTCGACTTCGCCTGGCGGCCCTTCGGGTTCTGGCGCACCCACTCCAGCTCCTTCTTGATCGCCTTCTGGCGCGCCGATTCCGACGCTTCTTCCTGCTTCAGGCGCTCTTCCTTCTGGTCGAGCCAGCTGGAGTAGTTGCCCTTCCAGGGAATGCCGTGGCCGCGGTCGAGTTCGAGAATCCACTCGGCGGCGTTGTCGAGGAAGTAGCGGTCGTGGGTCACGGCGACCACGGTGCCCGGGAAGCGCGTGAGGAACTGTTCGAGCCACTCGACCGATTCGGCGTCGAGGTGGTTGGTCGGCTCGTCGAGCAGCAGCATGTCGGGCTTTTCGAGCAGCAGCTTGCACAGCGCGACGCGGCGCTTTTCACCGCCCGAGAGGTTGCCGATCTTCGCGTCCCAGGCCGGCAGGCGCAGCGCGTCGGCGGCGATTTCGATCTGCTGTTCCGCGCTGCCGTCGGTCGTCGCGAGGATCGCTTCGTACTTCGCCTGCTCGGCGGCCAGCGCGTCGAAGTCGGCGTCCGGTTCGGCGTAGGCGGCATAGATCTCGTCGAGCTTCTTCTGCGCGTTGAACACGTCGCCCAGACCTTCCTCGACCGCTTCGCGCACGGTCTTTTCCGGATCGAGCTGCGGTTCCTGCGGCAGGTAGCCGATGTTCAGGTTGGGCATCGGCGTGGCTTCGCCTTCGATGTCCTTGTCGACGCCGGCCATGATCTTGATGAGCGTGGACTTGCCCGAGCCGTTCAGGCCGAGCAGACCGATCTTGGCGCCGGGGAAGAACGACAGCGAGATGTCCTTCAGGATCTGGCGCTTGGGCGGCACGATCTTGCCGACCCGGTTCATGGTGAAGACGTATTGGGCCATGAGAGTGTCTTTTGGAAACGGGTAGAAAAAGGTGTCGCTTATACGTTGAACAGGAAGTTCATTACGTCGCCGTCGTGCACGACATATTCCTTGCCTTCGGCGCGCATCTTGCCGGCTTCCTTCGCGCCGGTTTCGCCCTTGTACTGGACGTAGTCGTCGAACGCGATGGTCTGCGCGCGGATGAAGCCGCGCTCGAAGTCGGTGTGGATCACGCCCGCGGCTTGCGGGGCCGTATCGCCGACATGGATCGTCCACGCGCGCACTTCCTTCACGCCCGCCGTGAAGTAGGTCTGCAGGCCGAGCAGCCTGAAGCCCGCGCGGATCACGCGGTCGAGGCCCGGCTCTTCCATGCCCATATCGGCGAGGAACGCGATCTTGTCTTCGTCTTCGAGGTCGGCGATTTCCGCTTCGATCGCGGCGCACACGGCCACGACCGGCGAATTCTCGCCTTCGGCGTACTTGCGCACGGCGTCCAGATGCGGGTTGTTCTCGAACCCGTCTTCTTTCACGTTCGCGACGTACATGGTCTTCTTCGCGGTGATGAGGCAGAAGGGCTTGATCAGCGCCTGCTCGTCGTCGCTCAGTGCGAGCCCGCGCACGGGCTTTGCCTGATCGAGTTGCGCGCGCACCTTTTCGAGCACGGCCACGAGCTTCGCGGCTTCCTTGTCGTTGCCCGATTTCGCGGCCTTCGAGTAGCGCGTGAGCGCCTTCTCGACGGTGGCGAGGTCGGCGAGCGCCAGTTCGGTGTTGATGACTTCGATGTCGGCGAGCGGATCGATCTTGCCCGCCACGTGGATCACGTTTTCATCTTCGAAGCAGCGCACGACGTGCGTGATCGCATCGGTTTCGCGGATGTTCGCGAGGAACTGGTTGCCGAGGCCTTCGCCCTTGCTCGCGCCCGCGACCAGACCCGCGATGTCGACGAATTCGACCACGGCCGGCACGACGCGCTCGGGCTTGACGATTTCGGCGAGCGCCTTCAGGCGCTGATCCGGCACTTCTACCACGCCGACGTTGGGCTCGATCGTGCAGAACGGGTAGTTCTCGGCCGCGATGCCCGCCTTGGTCAGCGCGTTGAAGAGGGTGGACTTGCCGACGTTAGGCAAGCCGACGATGCCGCATTGGAGGCTCATGTAAATCTCTGCATGTCAGGGTGGTGACGTGCGGCTCGCCGCGCGCGAAGGCCCGGGGCCGGGCGTCTCGCGAAAGCGGAAGCGGCGGGCGGGGCGGCGCAGGTGGCACGTCGGGGGACGTGACGGGGAGTCACGAAAACCGTAATTGTAACCTCGTCCGGGTGAGGGTTAGCCGCGGGTGTCGCCGCGCTGGCGGGCCGTCTTCCCGCAACGTCTTGCCGCGCCGCAACACCGCGCCCGTCCCGCCCGGCCACACAAGCGCCCGCGGCTATAATGCGCGCATGACTGCAAGCAACCAGACCTTTGATGTCGCCGTGATCGGCGGCGGCCTCGTCGGCAAGTCGGCGGCGCTCGCGCTGACCCAGAGCGGCCTGCGCGTGGCGCTGCTCGCGCAGCCGTGCGCGCCGCTGCCTGCGGGAGCCGTGTTCGACGCGCGCGTGTACGCCTTTTCGCGCAGCTCGCAGGCGCTGTTCGAGCGGCTGCGGGTCTGGCAGGCCGCCGACGCCGCGCGCCTCACGCCCGTCTACGACATGCGCGTGTTCGGCGACGCCGCGGCGGAGTTGCACTTCTCGGCATATCAGGCCTCGGTTGCGCAGCTGGCCTGGATTGCCGAGTCGTCGATCGTCGAGCGTGCGCTCGACGCCGCGCTGCACTTCCAGCCCAATCTCGCGTGGATCGACACGCGTGCGCAGACGCTCGACGTGAAACCCGACGCGGCCGTGATCGGCCTCGCCAATGGCCGCACGATCGAAGCCGACCTCGCGATCGGCGCTGACGGCGCGCATTCGTGGGTGCGCGCGCAGATCGGCTCGACGGTCGAGCGGCGCGATTACCGGCAAACCGGCGTGGTCGCCAACTTCCGCGCGGAAAAGCCACACGGCGAAACGGCGTACCAGTGGTTCCGCGAGGGCGAGATCGTCGCCTTGCTGCCGCTGCCCGATCGGCACGTATCGCTCGTCTGGTCGGCGCAGACCGAACATGCCGAAGAACTCCTCAAGCTCGAACCGGCGCAGCTTGCCGCCGAAGTCGAGCGCGTCTCGCAAAGCCAGCTGGGCGCGCTCGAATGCGTCACGCCCGCGCGCGGTTTTCCGCTGTCTCTGCAAACCGTCGACCGGCTCGTGGCGCCGCGCGTCGCCCTGGTCGGCGACGCCGCGCATCTGATTCACCCGCTGGCGGGCCAGGGCGTGAACCTCGGTTTGCGCGACGTCGCCGCGCTCGTCGACGTGGTCACGAAGAAAGAGGCATTCCGCGATCTCGGCGACATCGTGCTGCTGCGCCGCTACGAACGCGGCCGCCGTGAGGACATCCAGAAGCTCGTCGTGGCCACCGACGGCCTGCAGCGGCTTTTCTCGTTCCCGGGCACGCTCGCGCGCGCGGTGCGCAATACGGGCATGGCATTCGTGGGGGCGCAGCCGTTGCTCAAGCGCTGGCTCGTGGCCTCGGCGCTCGGCTAGTATCGACGGGCTCGCCTGCGCAAGCAGGCATTTCGGTTGCTCGAGGCCAGTGCGGCTTAGAATGGACATATTGGCCGCGCCCGCAGCACATGCCGCCCCGGCCGTTCAACGGAACTCTGCGCGCGTCGCCCCTGCGCGGCGCGCCTGAATCAGGAATGCATCCCATGCAAACGCGTATTCGATTTGCCGCGCTCGTGATCGCGGTAGCCACCTCGGCGCTCGGCTGCTCGGCCCAGGCCGACCAGACCACCGACAAGATCAAGTCGGCGCTGCAGACGCGTCTCGGCATCGACGCCAGCGACATCAAGGGCATCACCAAGGCGCCCATGCCGGGCCTTTACGAGATCAACCTCGGCACGCAGATCGTCTATAGCGACGCCAGCGGCGATTACGTGCTCACCGGTGAACTCATCGACACCAAGGCGCACCGCAATCTCACCGAGGCGCGCCTGAACGAAATCAACAAGGTCGATTTCTCGAAGCTGCCGCTCGAGAACGCGGTCAAGGTCGTGAAGGGCGACGGCAAGCGCAAGATGGCCGTGTTCTCCGACCCGAACTGCCCGTACTGCCATCAGCTCGAAAGCACGCTCAGGTCCGTCGACAACGTGACGGTCTACACCTTCCTGTATCCGGTGCTCTCGCCGGATTCGACGGCGAAGGCCAAGCAGATCTGGTGCTCGGCCGACCGTGGCAAGGCGTGGGAATCGTGGATGGTCGACCGCAAGGCGCCCACGGCAGCCGGCACGTGCGACACGGCCGCCATCGACAGCAATCTCGCGCTCGGCCAGAAGATGAACGTGACCGGCACGCCCACCGTGATCCTCGCGGACGGCACGCGCCTGCCGGGCGCCGTCAGCGCCGACCGGCTCGAGCGCGGTCTGAACGGCGCGCACTGACGCCTCGCCTGAACCCGCCGGCCGCTTTCGCGGCCGGTACTTTTTTGCCCGGCGCTTTTTGTCCGTTTTTGTCTGCCGGGCATACTGAATTTGCACTGCAGCGTCTGCTGACCGAATCTCTCACCGATCCCGCCGATGAAGCCGATCCGATACACCATCGTCCCGAAGAATCCCGCCGCGCATCTGTTCGAGGTGACGCTCACCGTGGAAGACCCCGCGCCGGACGGCCAATGCTTCATGCTGCCCGTGTGGATTCCGGGCAGCTACATGGTGCGGGAGTTCGCGCGCAACATCGTCACGCTGCGCGCCTTCAACGACGCGGGCCGCAAGGTGCGCGTGACGAAGACCGACAAGCATTCGTGGCAGGCCGCGCCCGTGAAGGGCGCGCTCACGCTGCGCTACGAGGTCTACGCCTGGGACCTGTCCGTGCGCGCGGCGCATCTCGACGACACGGTGGGCTTCTTCAACGGCACGAGCGTGTTTCTCGCGGCGCTCGGCCATGAGGAGGCGCAGCACGCGGTCGATATTCAGCGTCCGGACGGGCACGCCTACCGCCACTGGCGCGTGGGCACGGCGCTCACGGAAGCGCGCGGCACCAAGCGTTACGGCTTCGGCGAGTACACGGCCACGAATTACGACGAGCTGATCGATCATCCGGTCACGCTCGGCGAGTTCACGCTCGCGAGCTTCAAGGCGCACGGCGTGCCGCACGACATCGTGATCGCGGGCCGCGTGGTCGCGCTCGACATCGAGCGTCTCGCCGCCGACCTCAAGAAGATCTGCGAGGCGCAGATCGCGCTGTTCGAGCCGCGCACGAAGCGCGCGCCGATGGAGCGCTACGTGTTCATGACGCAGGCCGTGAGCGACGGTTACGGCGGCCTCGAGCATCGCGCCTCGACGGCGCTCATCTGCAATCGCACCGACCTGCCGGTGAAGGGCAAGCCCGAGACGTCGGACGGCTATCGCACCTACCTCGGCCTGTGCAGCCATGAATATTTCCACACGTGGAACGTGAAGCGCATCAAGCCTGCGGCGTTCGTGCCGTACGACCTCACGCGCGAGGACTACACGTCGCTGCTGTGGCTGTTCGAGGGCTTCACGTCGTACTACGACGACCTCATGCTCGTGCGTAGCGGCCTCATTTCCGCAGACGAATACTTCGGCCTGCTCGGCAAGACGATCGCCGGCGTGCTGCGCGGGGCGGGGCGACTGAAGCAGAGCGTCGCGGAAAGCTCGTTCGACGCGTGGGTGAAGTACTACCGCCAGGACGAGAACGCATCGAACGCGATCGTGAGCTACTACACCAAGGGTTCGCTCGTGGCGCTGTCGTTCGATCTCGCGATTCGCGCGCAGACGAACGGCCGCAAATCGCTCGACGACGTCATGCGCCTCTTGTGGCAGCGCTATGGGCGCGACTTCTATCGCGGCAAGCCGGTGGGCGTGGGCGAGGACGATGTCGAGGCGCTGATCGCCGAGGCGACCGGCGTGGAACTGGGCGCGCTCTTTGGCGACGCCGTGCGCGGCACGCGCGACCTGCCGCTCGCGGCGCTGTTCGAACCGTTCGGCGTGACGCTCGAAGGGGAGCCCGAACGCGGCGCGAAACCGTCGCTCGGCGCGCGGCTGCGTGGCGGCGCCGAAGCGACGCTTGCCGTCGTCTACGAAGGCGGCGCGGCCCAGAAGGCGGGGCTTTCGGCTGGCGACGCGCTCGTAGCGCTCGACGGCCTGCGTGTGACGGGTTCGAATCTCGACGCGCTGCTCTCGCGCTACCAGCCGGGCACGAAGGTCGACATCCACGCGTTCCGCCGCGACGAGCTTCGCGTGGCGCGTCTGACCCTCGATGCGCCCGAGGTCGCGCGCTACAAGCTCGCCGCCTCGGACAAGCGTGCGCCCGCGCGCGCATTGCGCGAGCGCTGGCTGACGGCGTAAGCCGCTGGGACAGGGCGCGGCGGCACGCGGCGCCATAAGCGGCGTGGGTAACGGATCCCACGCCGTTTTTTCATGCCCGCGATTGTTCTATCGTTGCAACAATCCGTCATCGGCGGACTACTTTTTCGGAGCGCGGTAAAAAAACACAATGCCTTCACTCGCGCAACGTTGCGCAACTGAGACCCGAAGGAGCCACCATGACCACGATCCTGCAAATCAATTCCGCCGCCCGCTCGCAAGGCGCCCAGTCGACGCTGCTCGTCAACGAATTGACGGCCAGGCTGCAACAATCGAATCCGGGCGCGCAAGTCGTTACGCGCAACCTGCAAGCCGATCCGCTGCCGCACCTCGACGACGCCGTGCTCGGCGCGTTCTTCACGCCGGCCGAGCAGCGTACGCCGGAGCAGCAGGCCATCGCCGCACGCAGCGAAGCGCTGATCGCGGAACTGCAGGCAGCGGACATCATCGTGATCGGTGCGCCGATGTATAACTTCGGCGTCTCGTCGCAGCTCAAGACGTACTTCGACTGGATCGCGCGTGCCGGCATCACGTTCCGCTACACCGCGAACGGTCCCGAAGGCCTCGTGAACGGCAAGAAGGTCCATGTCGTTTCGGCACGCGGCGGCAAGTATCAAGGCACCGCGCACGACAGCCAGACGCCGTACCTGAAGTCGTTCCTCGGCTTCCTCGGCATGACCGACGTGAACTTCATCTTCGCCGAAGGCCTGAACATGGGCCCGGACGCAGCAAGCGCCGCGCTCGCAGGCGCGCGTGAGGCGATCGCTGCAGCGTAACGTTCGCGCTTGTTGCCTGTTTGACGGCTGTAAAAGCAAAAACGCCACGAGAACGATCTCGTGGCGTTTTTCATTGCGCGTCGTCGCGTTGCGAGGCCCAAGCGGCTCAAGCGGCTCAGGCGAGCACGAGGCCTTCCTCCGGCAAACGCCAGTCGATCGGCTGGCGGCCGTGCGCCTGCAGATACTCGTTGGCCTGCGCGAAATGCCCGCAGCCGAGAAAGCCGCGATGCGCGGAAAGCGGCGACGGATGCGGCGCTTCGAGCACGCAATGCGCACCCGAGAGCAACGCGCGCTTGTTCTGCGCGTGCGCGCCCCACAGCATGAACACGAGGTTTTCGTGGCGCGCGGCGAGTTGCTGGATCAGCGTGTCGGTGCAGCGCTCCCAGCCGCGCTTCGCATGGCTCGCGGCGCTCGCGCGCTCGACGGTGAGCACCGTGTTGAGCAGCAGCACGCCCTGGCGCGCCCAGGCGTCGAGACAGCCGTGCGTCGGCGCCTGAATGCCGAGGCTCGCCGCGATTTCCTTGAAGATGTTGCGCAGCGAAGGCGGCGGGCGCACCGAAGGCGGCACCGAGAACGCCAGGCCGTGCGCCTGCGGCGTGCCGCGATCGTCGCCGTGATACGGGTCCTGGCCGAGGATCACGACCTTCACGTCGTCGGGCGAGGTGAGGCGCAGCGCGCGGAACACGTCGGCGGGATAGACGGTCTTGCCGGCGGCGCGCTCGTCATCGACGAAGCGGCACAACGGCGCGTAGGCGTCGCTCGTGATGAACGGCGCAAGCAGCTCGCGCCAGGCGGCGGGCAGCGCGTCGAACTGGTCTTCGAGGCGCGTGGTGTCGATGGCGGCCTGCGGCGCGGTGGGGTCGTGGGGCATGGCGGGGGCGGGCATAACGGCGTGCGTGCGTTCGGGCGCCGGGAATTCGTCGGCGCCGAACAGCGAGAAGATCGTGATCTGGCGCGGGTCGATTTCGGGCAGCGGCGGCTCGTCGAGCGTGGCTTGTGCTGCGTCGGCCAGAAAGTCGTCGAACAGCGAAGCTTGCACCGGCATCGCGACGCGCGGGCGTTTCGTGGAGGTCATGGGCGGCAAGTGTCGCAGCAATTGCGCGGCGATTCAATCCGGCGCCAGCGCGGCCGGGTGCCCTCTTGCGGCATCGGCGATGATGTTGCAACTAACAGCACTGTTTCGGCGCTATCCGCTATCTACAGGTGATTGAGCGCGTTGCGCGGCGCGCCGAAGCCGCGCCGCACCGTTCTCAGCCTTCGCGCAGCTTGTATCCGCGCTGGGCTTTGCTGATGTCGTCCGGCGCGAGGCCTGGCAACGCTTGCGCAAGTTCTGCCGCGAGCGTGTGCAATGCCGCTTCGTCGCCCGATTTCAGTTCGAGTTCGATTTCGCAAATCGGCTTGTGCCGCGTTTCGCCGTTCACTTCCGCGGTGACTTCGCCCTGATCGATGGCCGCTTCCACCTGCGCGCCGTCGACTTCGAGCGTCCACAGCGTGCGCGTGAAGTCGGTGCGAAAGAGCGGGATCAGGTTCGCGGCGGCATCCGAGAGCGCCGTCGAAACGCCGGCTTCATCGCACTCGTGCAGCAACCGGTCGATTTCGAGCGCTTCGCCCGCCACCGGCATTTCCCACTCGTGCCGCGCGTGCAGCCCGTTTTGCGCCACACCCACGGTCTTGAACGTCTGCAGCCAGCCCTCGGGCGCGCGGCGCAGGCGCAGCGCGCTCTTTGCGCGCGCGAGCGCAAGCGCCGGCGTGTCGAAGTAGATGTTTTCGAGCCGGATGGCGCGACCCGGCTTGCCGGCGCGCGTCTCGAAGAGACGCCGCGCCGCGTCCACCTGGTCGCGCGGCAGCGCGAGCTTGATTTCGCGTTCGATACCCATGGCGTTGCGCGATCAGAAGAACATGCGAGCGAGTTCCGCGCCCGGCTGTTCGGCGCGCATGAACGCCTCGCCCACGAGGAACGTGTGCACGGATAGTGCACGCATTTTCTCGACGTCCGCACGCGAGAGAATGCCCGACTCGGTCACGACGATGCGGTCTTCAGGCACGTCGTCGAGCATGCCGATGGTCGTATCCAGCGTGGTTTCGAACGTGCGCAGATTGCGATTGTTGATGCCGATGAGCGGTGTCTTCAGCGTGAGCGCGTGCGTGAGTTCTGCGCGGTCGTGCACTTCGACGAGCACCGCGAGACCGAGCGAATGCGCAAGCGCTTCGAGATCGCGCATTTCACCCGGCTGGAGCGCGGCGGCGATCAGCAGGATCGCGTCGGCGCCCATCGCGCGGGCTTCGACGACCTGATACGGATCGACGATGAAGTCCTTGCGCAGCACCGGCAGGTTGCACGCGGCGCGCGCGGCTTCGAGGTATGCGGCGCTGCCCTGGAAGAACTGTACGTCGGTCAGCACGGAGAGGCAGGCCGCGCCGCCCTCGGCGTACGAGCGCGCGATTTCGGCGGGCTGGAAGTTTTCGCGCAGCACGCCCTTCGACGGACTTGCCTTCTTCACTTCGGCGATCACGGCGGCCTGGCCGTTGTGATGCTTCGCACGCAATGCGCCGACGAAATCGCGCAGGTCGCGCGTGCTTGCCTGCAGACGCAATTCTTCGAGCGGGGCGCTCTGCTCGGCGGCGCGCACTTCCTCGCGCTTGACCGAGATGATCTTTTCGAGGATGTCACTCATGATATTCGGAGGCAAAAAACGGTGCTGGATCAGCGTTTGAACTGTTGCGTGAAGCGTACCAGTTCGTCGACTTTGGCGCGCGCGCGGCCGCTGGCGAGCGTTTCGCGCGCAAGCGTGATGCCTTCTGCGATCGAGTCCACCAAGTTCGCCGAATAGAGCGCCGTGCCCGCGTTCAGCGCGACGATTTCGCGCGCCGTGCCAGCCTCGTTCGAGAGCGCGCCGAGCAGCATCGCCTTCGATTCTTCGGCGTTCTCGACCTTGAGCGAACGGTTCGAGACCATCTGCATGCCGAAGTCTTCGGGATGGATCTCGTACTCGCGAATCTGGCCGTCCTTGAGTTCGCCGACGAGCGTGGCCGCACCGAGCGAGACTTCGTCCATGCCGTCCTTGCCGTAGACGACGCACACGTGTTTAGCGCCAAGACGCTCCATCACGCGCACCTGAATGCCGACGAGGTCCGGATGGAACACGCCCATCAACTGATTGGGCGCGCCGGCCGGATTCGTGAGCGGCCCGAGGATGTTGAAGATCGTGCGCACGCCCAGTTCGCGGCGCACGGCGGCGATGTTCTTCATCGCCGGATGGTGGTTGGGCGCGAACATGAAGCCCATGCCCGTTTCGGCGATCGAGGCGGCCACCTGGTCCGGCTGCAGGTCGATGTTCACGCCGAGCGCTTCGAGCACGTCCGCGCTGCCCGACTTGCTGGAGACGCCCCGGTTGCCGTGCTTCGCGACCTTTGCGCCCGCTGCCGCGACCACGAACATCGAGGCCGTGGAGATATTGAAAGTATGCGAGCCATCGCCGCCGGTGCCGACGATGTCGATGAAGTTCGAGTTGTCCTTCACCTCGACGTGATTCGCGAACTCGCGCATGACCGTCGCGGCGGCCGTGATCTCGCCGATGGTTTCCTTCTTCACGCGCAGGCCGGTGAGGATGGCCGCCGATTGCACGGGCGAAAGCTCGCCGCGCATGATGAGGCGCATGAGGTGGAGCATCTCGTCGTGAAAAATCTCGCGATGCTCGATCGTGCGCTGGAGCGCTTCCTGCGGGGTAATCATGATTAGTCGCCTCCGGGTCAAGCGCTCTTGGTTTGCTTCAGGAAATTCTCGAAGAGGGCATGGCCGTGCTCCGAGAGGATCGATTCCGGATGAAACTGCACGCCTTCCACCGCAAGCTCGCGGTGACGCACGCCCATGATTTCGCCGTCGTCGGTCCAGGCCGACACTTCGAGGCAGTCGGGCAGCGACTCGCGCTCGATGGCGAGCGAGTGATAACGCGTGACGTTGAAGTGCTTCGGCAGATCGGCGAACACGCCTTTGCAGTCGGTTTCGATCTGGCTCACCTTGCCGTGCATGATGGTCTTCGCGCGCACGACGCGGCCGCCGAACGCTTCGCCAATCGCCTGATGGCCGAGACACACACCGAGAATCGGCGTCTTGCCTGCGAATTCGCGCAGCACGTCGAGCGTGATGCCCGCGTGCTGCGGATTGCTCGGCCCGGGCGAGAGGCAAATGCGCGCGGGGTTGAGCTTCGCGATTTCGTCGATGGTGATTTCGTCGTTGCGGTACGTGTGAACGTCTTCGCCGAGCTCGCCGAAGTACTGGACGATGTTGTAGGTAAACGAATCGTAGTTGTCGATCATGAGCAACATGGTCTTTTCTCCGCTCAGAAGTCGCTGTCGAGGCCGTCCTGCACCTGCTCGGCGGCGCGCAGCACGGCGCGCGCCTTGTTCTCGGTTTCCTGCCATTCGGACTCGGGCACCGAATCGGCAACCACGCCCGCGGCGGCCTGCACATACAGATTGCCGTTGTGGATGAGGCCGGTGCGGATCGCGATGGCCAGATCCATCTCGCCGTTGAACGAGAGATAGCCGACCGCGCCGCCGTAGAGCCCGCGCTTCACCGGCTCCAGTTCGTCGATCAGTTCCATCGCGCGAACCTTCGGCGCGCCCGATAGCGTGCCGGCCGGGAACGTGGCGCGCAGGACGTCGAAATTGTTCATGCCGGGTTTGAGCTTGCCTTCCACCGAACTCACGATGTGCTGCACGTGCGAGTACTTCTCGATGATCATCTTGTCGGTGACGGCCACCGAACCGATCTCGGCGATGCGGCCCACGTCGTTGCGCGCGAGGTCGATCAGCATGACGTGCTCGGCGATTTCCTTCGGGTCGTTGAGCAGTTCGGTCGCGAGTTCGGCGTCGCGCTCGGGCGTGTTGCCGCGCGGCCGCGTGCCCGCGAGCGGGCGAATCGTCACGATGCGGTCCTCGCCGCGCTTTTCCTGGCGCACGAGAATTTCCGGCGACGCGCCCACCACGTGGAATTCGCCGAAGTTGTAGTAGTACATGTACGGCGACGGGTTGAGCGAGCGCAGCGCACGGTACAGCGACAGCGGATTGTCGCGATACGGCTTCGTGAGGCGCTGGCCCACTTGCACCTGCATCAGCTCGCCCGCGGCGATGTATTCCTTCGCCTTGCGCACGGCGGCGAGGTAATCGTCTTTCTTGAATTCGCGGAACGTTTCGGTACGCACGCTTGCCGAAGTCACCGGCGGCTGCACCGTGGTGCGCAGGCGCTGCTTGAGTTCGCGCAGGCGGTGCTTCGCCTTGGTGTAGGCCTCGGGCGTTTGCGGATCGGCATAGACGATGAGATAGAGCTTACCCGCGAGATTGTCGATGACCGCGACTTCTTCGGTCAGCAGCAGCTGGATGTCGGGCAGGCCGAGATCGTCGGTCGGGCAGGTATCGGCGAGCTTCTTCTCGATGTAGCGCACCGCGTCGTAGCCGAAGTAGCCCGCGAGACCGCCGCAGAAGCGCGGCAGACCCGGACGCTGCGCGACCTTGAAGCGCGCCTGGTAGTTCGCGATGAATTCGAGCGGATCTTCGTTATGCGTCTCGATCACCTGGCCGTCGCGCACGACCTCCGAAATGCCGTTGCGCGTGCGGATCAGCGAGCGCGCCGGCAGGCCGATGAACGAGTAGCGCCCGAAGCGCTCGCCGCCCACCACGGACTCCAGCAGGAAAGAATTGGCGCCGCCGCGCTCGGGCTGCGCGAGCTTCAGGTACAGCGAGAGCGGCGTTTCGAGATCGGCGAGCGCTTCGGCGATCAGCGGGATGCGGTTGTAGCCCTCGTTGGCGAGGGACTGAAATTCGAGTTCGGTCATGTTCCGATCCTGTTCGTGCTGCCGGTCGCGGCGGGTGCGGGCCCAGTGCGGCTCAAAACGGGGCGCGCGGTGAGCGCGAGGCGTTTGTTTTAGAGTGCTTGATGGCCGCTGGCGCTCGCTCGTGCGGCCCAGGATCGCGCTCATGATGAAGCGCTTGCCGGGCCGGCGTGCGGTACATCGACGGAAGGTAGGGCGTAGCCGCTCGCGCCCGGCGCAACTCGCCGCGAACGGCGAAACGACACGCAAGGACCACGAAAGCCAACGGCCAGACCAGCCGACGGGTTACCGCAACAGTTTAGAGTCGAGACACGCGCGAGTGCGCAGCGAAGTAAAAAACGGTGCTGAAGAAGGACGAATACGCAACTTCAGCGAACCTCGGATGAGGTTAGCGCGACCAGCGACGCCAGGGCCAGGCTCCCCGGTCGATCGTGCTCAGACTCCGTTTTTTATTCAGAAACATGAGGATAGTTGACGTTCAGTTGAGAACTTAAGTCAAGTCATTGTGCGCTGCGACCGCCTTGGCGGCGTCGAGCAGCGAGGCAACTATACCATCCGATTCAATTTTTTGTACAGGTTGGCCGTGGTTGTAGCCGTAGGGCACCGTGAGCGTGGCCATGCCGGCCGCGCGGCCGGCGATCGCATCGTTCTCCGAATCGCCGATCGCCACCGCCGCCGCGGGCTTGACGCCCAGGCGCTCGCAGGCGGTGAGCATCGGCAGCGGGTCGGGCTTCTTCTTCGCGAGGCTGTCGCCGCCGAGCACCACGTCGAAATACTGCGCGAGGCCGTATTGCTGCAACAGCTCGACGGCGAAGCGGTGCGGCTTGTTGGTCACGCACGCGAGCTTGATGCCCTGGTCGCGCAGTGCCGCGAGGCCCGCTTCGACGTCCGGGTACAGATGCGTGTGGCGGCCGTTGATCTTCGCGTACTCATCCTGGTAGAGCGCGAGCGCTTCGTCGAAACGCGCCTCGACGTTGTCCGCGGCAAAGCGCGGCGCGAGCACGCTGCGGATCAGGTGCTCCGAGCCCTTGCCCACGTAGCCCATCACTTCCTCGCGCGTGGTTTCATCGGCATCGAGCTGCGCGAGCATGCCGTTCAGGCCGGCGGCGAAGTCGTCGGCGGTGTCGACCATCGTGCCGTCCAGGTCGATCAGCGCCGCTTCGATGCGCGGCGCGGTGAACTTGACGGGCGCGTTCATTTTGCGTTTGCAGCGCTTGCTGCGCTCGCGAGCTGCGCGCGCATCTCGTCGATCACGGTCTTGTAGTCCGGCTTGCCGAAGATCGCCGAGCCCGCCACGAAGGTGTCCGCGCCTGCCGCCGCGATTTCGGCGATGTTGTCGACCTTCACGCCGCCGTCCACTTCGAGGTGGATTTCGCGGCCCGTGCGGGCCGTGTAGGCGTCGATCTTCGCGCGCGCCTCGCGCAGCTTGTTGAGCGCCTCCGGAATGAACGACTGACCGCCGAAGCCGGGATTCACCGACATGATGAGCACGAGGTCGAGCTTGTCCATCACGTGGTCGAGGTAGTTCAGCGGCGTGGCCGGGTTGAACACGAGGCCCGCCTTGCAGCCGTGGTCGCGGATCAGCGAGAGCGTGCGGTCGATATGGTCCGAGCCTTCCGGGTGGAAGCTGATGAGGTTCGCGCCGGCCTTGGCGAAGTCGGGCACGATGCGGTCGACCGGGCGCACCATCAGGTGCACGTCGATGGGCACGCTCACGTGCGGGCGGATCGCCTCGCACACCAGCGGACCGATGGTGAGGTTCGGCACGTAATGGTTATCCATCACGTCGAAGTGGATCCAGTCGGCGCCGGCAGCGACGACGTTGCGGACCTCTTCGCCAAGACGCGCGAAGTCGGCGGAGAGGATGCTGGGAGCGATGCGGAATTGCGTCATGGCGGCAATCGGAAAACTGTCGGAAAAACCGTATTTTACCGTCAGTGGCAGAGCGTTTCCCGGCGGACGCCGCGGGCGGCGCCGGGTTGCGGGTGCCCGTTGCATCAAGCAGAATGCCAAACCATGTGCCGCGCCTCGCGGCGCGCCCGCGAGCGCCTTGCCGCGCGGGCGTCTCAGTCAACGGACTCAGCAGCCGCGCCAAAGCGAATGGAACAACGATGAGCCAGTACGAATTCAGCGTGACGTCGCAGGTGCGCTACCTGCCCGAAGAATCGGACCCGGAGCGCCGGCAATATGCCTTCGCGTACACGCTGACCATTCGCAATACCGGTCAGGTAAGCGCCCAGCTGATCGCGCGCCACTGGGTGATCACCGACAGCGAAAATCACGTGCAGGAAGTGAAGGGGCTGGGCGTGGTCGGCCATCAACCGCTTCTGAAGCCGGGCGAGCAGTTCGAGTACACAAGCTGGGCCGTGATCGCTACCCCGGTGGGCACCATGCGCGGCGAGTACTTCTGTGTGGCCGAGGACGCCGAGCGCTTCGAGGCGCCCGTGCCCGAGTTCGTGCTGCGCATGCCGCGCACGTTGCATTGAACCGCCGCGAGAAATCGGGGTCTGCTAGTTCTGACGCCGATCGTCGCGCGAGGCTTGCTTCTTCCTGCCCGACGCGGTCCACACAACGATGAAAATCAGCAGGAACAGCGCAAGGAGCGCTTCCAGACCAAACATGAGCATCGGGTATTCGTCGAGCAGTTCTGACATGGCGGCATCCATCGAGAGCCAGTATTGTAGGCGTGATTTTGACGTCGATTCCGGTCTCGATGTCCCGGTGATGCCGGGATTCACACAGGTGCGATATTGCGTGGGGTCGGCGCTTCGGCGTGGCGGGAGCCGCCTGGGTCTGCGGTTAGGCGGCTGGTTGGGCGCGGCTTCGCTCGCGGCTTTGCTTGCCGCATGCGGCGGCCCGAGCTACGTGCACAACGTGCCGCCCAAAGGCACGCCCACGCTGCCCTCGCAGCTCGCCGCGCAACGTCTCACGCCGGTCGCCTGGCAGCAGGTGCCGGGCTGGCAGGACGACTCGCTGATCGGCGTGACCGCGGCGCTGCGCGCGAACTGCACGCGTCTTGCGCGCGATCCTCGCTGGCAGCGCGCGTGCACTGCGGCCTCGCAGCTCGATGACCTGGACGCCTCGAGCGCACGTGCATTCTTCGAAACGTATTTCACGCCCTATCAGTTCGCCAACAACGACGGCACGCTCGACGGCCTCGTGACCGGCTACTACGAGCCGCTGCTGCACGGTTCGCGCACGCGTCACGGCATCTACCAGACCGCGCTGTATCGCTGGCCGTCCGGCTATCGTCCGGGCGCCGCGATGCCGCCGCGCGCGCAGCTCGAACGTTCTGGCGCGCTGGGCGGCAACGAACTCGTCTGGGTGGACGATCCGATCGAAGCGTTCTTCCTGCAGGTGCAGGGCTCCGGGCGCGTCGTGATGGAAGACGGCAGCGTGATGCGCGTGGGCTTCGGCGGCACCAACAACCAGCCGTACAAGTCGATCGGGCGCTGGCTGCTCGACCACGGCGAACTCACGCCCGCGCAGGCGACCATGCAGGGCATCAAGGCATGGGCACGCGCGAACCCGACGCGCGTGGACGCGCTTCTCGACACCAATCCGCGCTTCGTGTTCTTCCGCGAGATGGGCGGCTCCGAGGGCGACGCGCAGGGCGGCGCGGACGGTCCGATCGGTGCGCTCGGCGTGCCGCTCACGCCGGAACGCTCGATCGCCGTCGATCCGTCGTCGATTCCGCTTGGCACGCCGGTGTTTCTCCAGACCACGCGCCCGCTCACGAATACGCCGCTCAACCGGCTCGTGTTCGCGCAGGACACGGGCACGGCAATCAAGGGCGGCGTGCGCGCAGACTACTTCTGGGGCTTGGGCGACGACGCCGGCGACCTGGCCGGCAAGATGAAGCAGGGCGGCCGCATGTGGCTGCTGTTCCCGAACTCGTGATCGCGGTGGCGCTTGCGCCGCACTCGTGAAGCGAAAAAGCCGGCGAGCGCCGGCTTTTTCTTTTACTGCGCGTTGCGGGCCGCGGTTACTTCGGCCGCTTGTCGATGACTCGCCGGGCTTTGCCAACCGAGCGCTCGATGCCGTTCACTTCCAGCACGTTCACCTTGCACGTCACGCCGATCAGCGCCTTGATGTCGTAAGCGAGTGCCTTGCTGGCCGCGTCGAGCGCACCGTAGTCGGGCGCGGTTTCCGGGCACGGTTCGCAGTTGAGCGACATTACGTCCATCGGACCTTCCTTCGTCAGGACGATCTGATAGTGCGGTGCGAGCGCCGGCTGCTTGAGCAGCAGTTCCTCGATCTGCGTGGGGAACACGTTCACGCCGCGGATGATCAACATGTCGTCCGAACGGCCCGTGATCTTTTCCATGCGGCGCATGGTGCGCGCCGTACCGGGCAACAGACGCGTGAGGTCGCGCGTGCGGTAACGGACGATGGGCAGCGCTTCCTTCGTGAGCGAGGTGAAGACGAGCTCGCCCAATTCGCCGTCGGGCAGCACTTCGCCGGTTTCCGGGTCGATGATCTCGGGGTAGAAGTGATCTTCCCAGATCGTCGGGCCGTCTTTCGTCTCCGCGCATTCCGAGGCGACGCCCGGGCCCATCACTTCCGAAAGACCGTAGATGTCGACGGCCGTGATGCCCATGCGCTGCTCGATTGCCCGGCGCATGTCGTTGGTCCACGGCTCCGCGCCGAAGATGCCGATGCGCAGCGAACAGGTGGCCGGATCGATGCCCTGGCGCTCCATTTCGTCGGCGATCGCGAGCATGTAGCTCGGCGTGACCATGATGATGTCGGGACGGAAGTCCTGGATCAACTGGACCTGCTTCTCGGTCTGGCCCCCGCCGAACGGAATGACGGTGAGGCCCGCACGTTCCGCGCCGTAGTGCGCGCCAAGGCCGCCCGTAAAGAGTCCGTAGCCGTAGCTGATGTGCACCTTGTCGCCGCGCCTGGCGCCCGCTGCGCGCACCGAACGCGCGACGACGTTCGCCCACGTGTCGATGTCGCGCGCCGTGTAGGCCACCACGGTCGGCTTGCCGGTCGTGCCCGACGACGCATGGATGCGCGAAATCTGGTCTTGCGGCACTGCGAACATGCCGAAGGGATAGTTGTCGCGCAGATCCTTCTTCGTGGTGAACGGGAAGCGCGCGAGATCGGCGAGCGACTGCACCTGGGACGGATGTACGCCGGCTTCGTCGAATTTGCGGCGATAGACCGGCGAATTCTCGTAAGCGTGGTTCAGCGACCATTTCAGGCGCTCGAGCTGCAGCGCAGCAAGCTCGTCGCGGCTCGCCTTTTCGATGGGTTCGAGCGGCAGCGTGGTACTCATGGGTGTCTCCTGGATCTAAGAACTTTACTCGTGACGCGTAGGGAATCGAGAAGGGGAAACCCGCTTCACGTTGCGACTGGAATGACATTGCCGCGAATCTGCGCGGACTTGCCTCGGAAAAGCGCGACGGTCTCGTCTGCCCGATTCGTCACGCGGATGTCGTAGACCCCGTTGCGTCCCGATAGCACCTGTTCGACGGCTTCGGCGGTCAACACCTCGTCGCGCAGCACCGGACGCAGGAACTCGATCGAGCAGCCGGCCGCGACGGTGTTGATGTTGTACGAATTGCACGCGAAGGCGAACGCCGAATCCGCGAGCGAGAAAATCATCCCGCCGTGGCAGGTCTGATGGCCGTTGAGAAACTCGGGCCGCACGGCCATGGACAGGCGCGCGTAACCGGCGCGCACTTCGAGGAGTTCCATGCCGAGCGCGCGCGTGCAGCCGTCGGCTTCGTACATCGCCTGCGCGGCGGCGCGAGCGAGTTCGTCGGGCGACAGGCCGTCGTCGTCAGGCAGTTGCGAGGCTTGCGTGGACATCTCAGCGGCCCTCGAAGTGCGGTGCGCGTTTTTCGATGAAGGCTTGCACGCCTTCTGAGTAGTCATGCGACGCGCCCAGCTCGCGCTGCAGGTCGCGTTCGAGATCCAGTTGCTGGTCGAGCGTGTTCGTGGCCGATGCGCGCAGCGCTTCGCGCGTGGCGACGATGGCGCGCGTCGGTTGCTGCGCGAGGCGAGCGGCGAGCGCGCCGGCCGTTTGCGCAAGTTCCGCGTCGTCGGTCACTTGCCAGACGACGCCCCAGCTTTCCGCCTTTTCCGCGCTGAGTTTTTCGCCGGTCATGGCGAGTCCGAGCGCGCGCGCCAAGCCCACGCGTTTGGGCAGGAACCACGTGCCGCCGGAATCGGGTACGAGGCCGATCTTCACGAACGCCTGGATGAAGCTTGCGGAACGCGCTGCAAGCACGAGGTCGCAGGCGAGGGCGAGATTGGCGCCGGCGCCGGCCGCAGTGCCGTTGACGGCGGCGATCACGGGCATCGGCAGCGCCTGCAGGCGCTTGATCAGCGGATTGAAATGCTCATCGATGAGGTCGCCGAGATCGGTCATCGCACCCGGCGTGAAGTCGAGATCGGCGAGATCCTGGCCCGCGCAGAAGCCGCGGCCCGCGCCCGTCAGCACAAGGGCGCGCGCGCCGGCCGCGGCGACCTCGTCGAGCGCTGCGACGAGCTCGCGGTGCATGGCGCGCGTAAAGCTGTTGAGCTTGTCCGGGCGGTTCAGCGTGATCGTGGCCACGCGGGTGGATGCGTCGATTTCGACGCGGATCGCATCGTAGGGCATCGGTTGTCTCCTGGTCCCATGCAAAGCTGTCTGAGACCGCCGAATGCATCGCCCGGCGGCCGGTCGATACTGCGCGCGTTATGGCTCGATGCGTTCGATCGCGAGGGCGATGCCCTGGCCGACGCCGATGCACATCGTACAAAGTGCGAAGCGTCCGTTCGTGCGCTCCAGCTGATGGAGCGCCGTCGTCACGAGACGTGCGCCCGAAGCGCCGAGCGGGTGGCCCAGTGCAATCGCGCCGCCATTCGGGTTCACGCGCGGATCGTCGTCGGCAATGCCGAGTGCGCGCAGCACGGCGAGGCCTTGCGAGGCGAACGCCTCATTGAGTTCGATCACGTCGAACTGGTCCAGCGTCATGCCGAGCTGCTTGAGCAGTTTTTGCGTAGCGGGCGCCGGGCCGATCCCCATGATGCGCGGCGCGACGCCGGCGGTCGCCATGCCGAGCACGCGCGCGCGGCGACGCAGGCCAAACTGTTTGGCGGCCTCCTCGTTGGCGAGCAGCAGGGCGCAGGCGCCGTCGTTGACGCCCGAGGCGTTGCCCGCCGTGACCGTGCCGTCCGGCTTCACGACGCCCTTGAGCTTGCCGAGCGATTCGAGCGAAGTTTCGCGCGGGTGCTCGTCGAGCGTCACACGCACGGGGTCGCCCTTCTTTTGCGCGATCTCGACCGCGACGATTTCCTGCGCGAGCGTGCCGTCCTTCTGCGCGCGGGCCGCTTTCTGCTGGCTGCGCAACGCGAACGCGTCCTGATCGGCGCGATTGATGCCGAATTCTTCCGCGACGTTTTCCGCCGTCTCCGGCATCGAATCGACACCGTACTGCTGCTTCATCAGCTTGTTGACGAAACGCCAGCCGATGGTCGTGTCGTAGATGGCCGCTTCGCGCGAAAACGCCGAAGCCGCCTTGCCCATGACGAACGGCGCGCGCGTCATGCTTTCCACGCCGCCCGCGATCATGAGGCGCGCTTCGCCCGCCTTGATCGCGCGCGCCGCGCTGCCGACAGCGTCGAGGCCCGAGCCGCACAGGCGGTTGAGCGTGCCGCCCGGCGCGTCGGTCGGCAGGCCCGCGAGCAGCGCGGCCATGCGCGCGACGTTGCGGTTGTCTTCGCCGGCCTGGTTGGCGCAGCCGTAGAGCACGTCGTCGAGCGCGCTCCAGTCCACGCCGGGATTGCGCTCGACGAGGGCGCGGATCGGCACCGCGGCGAGGTCGTCCGCGCGGACGTCCTTGAGGGCGCCGCCATAGCGGCCGAACGGGGTGCGAATCGCGTCGCAGATATAGGCTTCGGTCATCTCGGGTTCCTGGGGCGCGAGCGCAGAAGTGCGCTCACGCCTTGCGTGCTAGAGGGATGGGCAATCGGGCGCCATTCGGCTGAGCGGCGTGGGCCGATCAGCTGGCGACGGCGGGGGCCGCTTTCGGTTCGACGTGAACGCGGCTCTGAACCACGCGGAAGCGGTTCGCCACGAAGGCGGCGTCGGCGAGCGCGGCGTTCGCCGCGGGGTTCGCGCCGGTGCCGTGGAAGTCCGAGAATGCAGCCGACTGGTTCACGAACACGCCGCCCGTGAGGTTGATCGAGAGCGCCACGCCGCCGGTGATGGCGGCTTCATGTGCGGCTTCGATCACGGCGTCGTCCGTGCTGTAGACGGAAAGTGTGAGCGCGCCGTGGTCGCGCGCGGTCTCGCCGGCCAGCTTGAGCGACTGCGCAGTCGAATCCGTGGCGATCACGAACGAGATCGGGCCGAACCATTCGCGCGTGAACTGGGCGGCGTCGCGCGCTGCGTCGAGCGAGAGCACGAGCGGCGTGCGCACGCGTGCGCCGGCGAACTGCGGGTGTTCGAGCGTCTGGCTGTCGGAGAGCACGGTACCGAGCTTGCGGGCTTCGTCGATGCGAGCCGTCACGCCTTCGTTCTGGATCGCGCCTAGCACTTCGACGGCGCGCACCGGATCGGCGACGAACTTCTGCACGGCGCCGGCAATCGCCTGGGCGACGGCCTCGAAGCTCAGCTGGCCTTCAGCGGTGCGGATGCCGTCGCGCGGCACATAGATGTTCTGCGGCGCCGTGCACATCTGGCCCGAGTAAAGCGAGAGCGAGAACGCGATGTTGCGGGCGACGGCCTTCAGGTCGTCCGCGGAGTCGATCACGATCTGGTTCACGCCGGCCTTTTCCGTGTAGACCTGCGCCTGATGCGCATTGCGCTCGAGCCAGTCGCCGTTTTGCGTGCTGCCCGTGAAGTCGATCAGCTTGATCTCGGGGCGCAGTGCGAGCTGCTGCACGAGTGCGCCGTCGTTGGGGTCGGTGGCGAGCAGCGTCACGACGTTCGGATCGAAGCCGGCTTCGCGCAGCACCTCACGCGCAATGCGCACGGTGATCGCGAGCGGCAGGATCGCGCCCGGGTGCGGCTTGACGATGACCGTGTTGCCCGTCGCCAGATCGGCAAAGAGGCCGGGGTAGCCGTTCCAGGTCGGGAACGTGCAGCAGCCGAGCACGAGGCCGGTGCCGCGCGGCACGATCGTGAAGCGCTTTTGCATCGCGAGGGGCGGGTTCTTGCCCTGCGGCTTTTCCCAGTGCGCGTCGGCGGGAATGCGGCGCAGCTGGTCGTAGGCGTAGGCGACGGCTTCGAGCGCGCGATCCTGAGCGTGCGGGCCGCCGGCCTGGAAGGCCATCATGAATGCCTGGCCGGTCGTGTGCATCACGCTGAAGGCGATCTCGAAGCTCGCGCGGTTCAGGCGCTCGAGGATTTCGAGGCTCACGCCCGCCCATGCCTGCGGGCCGGCTGCGCGCCAGTCGCGCTGGGCTTGCTGCGCGGCTTCGATCAACTGGTCGGCCGTCGACTTCGGATAGCGCGCGCCGAGCGCGAAGCCGAACGGCGAGGCCTCGCTGCCGACGGTTTCGGCCGTCGACGGCTGGTCGAGTTCGAAGGCGCGATTCAGGTGGGCCTTGAACGCGCCTTCGCCATCTGCGCTGGCGGTTTCCCCGTACACTTTGGGGCTGGGCATTTCGGCGAACGGGCTCCAGTAGCCGCGGGTCTCGATGGCGGCAAGCGCTTTTTGAAGCGCGCCCTCATGCTTGGCAAACAGCGAATGTGTCATGGCTCAACGTTGATTGAGAGGTTGGACAGGGCCCGCGCCAATTAATTGACCGACCGGTTGGTTGGCCAATGTTAGCATTAGTCAAAGTTCGGCGTAAAAAATTTTTTCGGGGACTTTCTTTTGATGGAAGGAGGAGTTATGGGGTACGAAAACATCCTGGTCGAGACGCGTGGCAAGGTCGGATTGATCACGCTGAACCGGCCAAAAGCGCTCAACGCGCTAAACGATGCGCTCATGGACGAACTGGGCGCGGCACTCAAGGCGTTCGACGCCGATGAGGGCGTTGGCGCGATCGTCATCACGGGTAGCGAAAAGGCGTTCGCCGCGGGCGCTGACATCGGGATGATGGCGAGCTACACCTTCATGGATGTGTACAAAGGCGACTACATCACGCGCAACTGGGAAACGATCCGCTCGATTCGCAAGCCGATCATCGCGGCGGTCGCGGGCTTCGCGCTCGGCGGTGGCTGCGAACTAGCCATGATGTGCGACATGATCTTCGCGGCCGATACGGCGAAGTTCGGCCAGCCGGAGATCAAGCTGGGCGTGATTCCGGGGGCGGGCGGTACGCAGCGTCTGCCGCGCGCGGTGTCCAAAGCGAAGGCGATGGACCTGTGCCTGACTGCCCGGATGATGGGTGCGGAGGAGGCGGAGCGCGCCGGTCTCGTATCGCGCGTGATTCCGGCTGCGGAATTGCTGAACGAAACGGTGGCGGCGGCTACGACCATCTGCGAATTCTCGTTGCCCGCTGTGATGATGGCGAAGGAGTCGGTGAACCGCGCCTACGAGACGACGCTTGCTGAAGGCGTGCACTTCGAGCGCCGTCTATTCCATTCGCTCTTCGCTTCGGAAGACCAAAAGGAAGGGATGGCTGCGTTCGTCGAGAAGCGCAAGCCCGTGTTCAAGAACAAGTAAATGCCCGGGAGATTCGATCGCCGCGAGCGGCGATCGAAATTATTTTCGCCACCCCCTTGCACAGTGCCGGCGGGGGCGATAAGATTCGCCCCCTTCGCAGTTCGATGTCTCCGACGTCAGGGCAGCGAGGGCCGCCGCGGAAACCGGCGGACGCAGGAGTCAGCAAGCTTTTTCAAGCGGTGAGCGAAAAAAAGGGGTTGACGAGGCGGAAAAGATTCTTCATAATCTCGTTTCTCTGCTGCTGACGCAGCAACGCAGAAAGAAGCCGGTAGTTGAGCAGTTTTAACGGCGCTTTCGCGATCGATCTTTAAAAATTTACAGCCGATAAGTGTGGGCGCTTGAT